>JAJDBV010000001.1 GCA_029261165.1 Nitrospirota bacterium
GGAAGAAATAATAGAGCTATTCCCTCATGGAATTGATGTTGCCAAACTATCAAAAAACAAATCTGAAATTGAAAAAGCGATTCAAGCGATTGAGCTAAATACATCCCGTATAAGCCTTGGTGGTCAGCGTTTAAAATTACAGGACTTAACAGATAAAGTAAGGCAATCGGATGGGGCTATATCTAAAAAAATCAGAATATTTATCGAAAATGCTATTGGTAATCCATTACATTCCTCTGATGTCGTCATCCAAGAATGGCAAGGATTCATAGCTGAGTTGGATAGGCTTAGTAAGCTCTCGATTTATTTGAATGATGTTGAAAATATTGCTGAAAAAATAGCCGATTCAGGAGCTTCTCAATGGGCCGAGGATTTAAAAACGGAACCACTCTTGGCAACAGATGATGAATTAACCCCAGTAGACTGGTATGAATCATGGCAATGGAAACGACGTGCGCAGTATTTACGAGAAATCGACGGACGGGAACAGCTTAAAAAATTATCCAGCAAACGATCTCAGCTTGATCACGATTTAAAAAGAACATTTTCTGGGCTGTAAAGTGGACCCCTGTGTCAAGACAATCATGCCTCGAGTTTAAGCTGCACATTCGACCTCACTTGCAGCTGGACGGCGCTGCCCCGATTTTGCCTTTGCTTCTGGTGTTGCTGTTTCTAATGTTGCCGTTACTTCTTTGCGTGGGTATTTGTCCAAGATCATTGCACCACCCCCTGTCGAGGTTCGGTACACGACATCTGGCGTCTGGTTTCCAAGTGACTGATGAGGGCGCTCTCCGTTGTAGAAGACGAAATACTTTGTCAGGCCGACCATCAATTCGCCCACAGTTGCATACCCCTTCAAATATACGTCCTCATGCTTGACGCTGCGCCAGAGCCGCTCGACGAAGATATTATCAAACGCCCGTCCACGGCCATCCATGCTGATGACAATGTCCTCTCTTTGCAAAACGTCGGTAAAGGCATCGCTGGTGAACTGCGAACCCTGATCGCTGTTGAACATCTCCGGCTTGCCATGGGCGCGTATCGCCTCCTCCAGACAATCGACACAAAATGTCGCCTCCATGCTGTTGCTGATCCGCCAACCGAGCACGCGGCGCGAGTACCAGTCGATGATCGCCACCAGGTAGGCGAAGCCGCGCGCCAGCCGGATATAGGTGATATCCGTGCTCCAGACCTGGTTGGGCCTGACCACTGCGACGCCGCGTAGCAGGTAGGGATAGACCTTGTGCTCGGGGTGTGCGTGGCTGGTGTTGGGCCCCGGTGCCATGCCGGCCAGCCCCATCTGGCGCATCAGGCGTTGTACCCGTTTGCGGTTGACGATGTGGCCATTTACCTTGAGGAATACCACCATCCTGCGAGTGCCGTAGAACGGGTGCCGTGTGTATTCTTCGTCGATCAGACGACAGAACAGCAGGTCGCTTTCGTCCACCTGTTTCGGCTTTTGCTGCGTATAGATGGTGGCGCGGGATACCCCGGCCAGCTCGCATTGCTGCACCACCGCTACCGAATCATCTTTATCGATCCATGCTTGCCGTATCATGACAGGCACATCCCGGACTTTTTTTTGAGCCAGTCGAGTTCAACCTTCAGTTTGCCTATCTCGCTGAAGAGCAGCTCCGGCTCGCGATGCGCGGCTGTCGGCTTCGGCCCTCGCTTGCCTTCAAACAGCGTTTTGGCTTGCGCCTGAATTTCCTTCTTCCACAGCCCAACCTGCACGGGATGCACTCCGTACTCCTGACCAATATCGTTGATCGTTTTAACACCTCGCAACGCTTCCAAGCCTACCTTCGCCTTGAATGCTGGAGTGTGTATTTTCCGCTTCTTTGCTTCGCTCATTTCTGCTTGCCCCTTATGACCGCGCACATCTTAAACTGCTGTCTTGAAAACTGGGTCCACTATACTGGTTCGGATAAAAACAAATATCGGCTTGCATCGAAATATGAATGATCGCGTCCAAGGTGCCTTGTTGCGCTTTGTCTCTGCCGTTTCAAGAATAGGAAAAGGTAAAGGAATAAGAGCACCCCGCCATCGTAGGGATGCCTATAGAGCAATGCAAGATTGTTACGGTGGTGTTCCTTGCTGGATTATGCCTACATGGCGTGTCAGTGAAAGTCTGCCTTCAGATTTTGGATCATTTGACTTGGTGATTATTGATGAAGCATCACAATCAGATATAACGGCATTACCTGCAATTATACGGGCAAAAAAACTACTCATTGTTGGTGATGATAAGCAAGTGAGTCCAACGGCCGCATTTTTGGCTGAGGAGAAAATACTCCAACTTAGGCATAACTTCCTTGGGAATCAGCCATTTGCAGAATTACTTCTTCCTGGAGTGTCTGTATATGATCTTGCAAATGCTGTATTTCCCGGTCAACGTATTATGTTGACGGAGCATTTTAGGTGCGTTGAACCAATCATCCGGTTCAGTATGCAGTTTTATACTGAGACACTCATTCCACTGAGAATTCCAAAAGCATCAGAAAAGCTTAGCCCTCCATTAATTGATGTTTATGTCAAAGGTGGACATCGTACTGAAAGGAAGAAAGTGAATGAGCTTGAAGCAGAGGCGATTATTTCTGAAATTAAAAAACTGGTTTCTGACTCAAAGTTCAACGGACGAAGCATAGGTGTTGTGTCGTTGATCGGCGCTCAACAAGCAAAATACATTCAAGAGCAATTGCTTATTGAAATAGGGGAGGACGCGTATCAAGATCATCAAATAGCATGTGGTGATGCCGCAACTTTTCAAGGTAAAGAGCGTGACATAATGTTCTTATCAATGGTTGTCGGATCAGGTCAGGGTGCGGTAATGAACAAGAGAGAATATGAACAACGAACGAATGTTGCCTTATCCCGAGCAAGAGACCGGATGTATCTCTATAGAAGTGTCCAAGAATCTGACCTTAAGAATGAATCTGACTTGCGCTTGAAGATTTTACGCCACTTTTCTAGCCCAATGCCTCAAAAAAATCAGGTTGAAAATCCAATGGAATTATGTGATTCCGGGTTTGAAAGGGATGTCTTAAAAAAACTTCTCGAAAAAGGATATAACGTGACCCCGCAAGTAAAGGTTGGGACTCACTCAATTGATATGGTGGTTGAAGGTGAAAATGATCGAAGGTTAGCAATAGAGCTAGACGGTGATAAATACCACCCACCAGAAAATTGGATGAAAGACTGGAAACGACAGAGAACGATGGAAAGAGTGGGTTGGCAGTTTTGGCGATGCTGGGGATCAAGCTACACACTAGATTCTGATGGGTGTCTTGATGACCTAGTGAACGTCCTAAATAACATGCAAATACAACCCTGCAAAAGCTCTAGTAGCGCAAATATTTACACTGAGTATCGTGTCTACGAAAAAGAAATAGACCCACACGTTACTGAATGTTGAGTATATGTTTATTTAAGGAGACGGCTATGGCAAAGAAAACACAGCATGTAGTAAGAACGACTAAAGGTGGTTGGGCTGTGAAAAAAGGCGGTTCATCTAAAGCTACTAAGGTCTACAAGACTCAAGAAGAAGCAATTGGCAGAGGCAGAGAGATTGCTAAAAGCCAAAAAGCTGAATTTTATATTCATGGAAAAGATGGAAAAATACGTAACAAGGATAGTTATGGGAATGATCCACATCCACCGAAAGATAAAAAATAGGCTATTTGTATCACCAACAACTTCGGAAAAAATGTTTTTATAAATAGTCCAATTGACGATGACTATCGGCAATTACTTATCGCTATTATCTTTACTGTAAAATACTTTAATTATATTCCGCGGCTTTCCTTAGAACGGTTAGATTCTGGCGAGTCTAGAATTGAAAAAATTCTAAGCTTAATCACAGAATCAAAATTTGGAATTCATGACCTCTCCAGAATGATTTCATCTAAGGAGAATGAACACTCCAGGATGAATATGCCTTTTGAGTTGGGTATAGACTATGGATGTCAGAAGTTAAAAGGCGGGATCTGGAAAGATAAGAAAATATTGATCCTCGAAAAAGAGAGGTTCCGGTTTCAAAGAGCACTATCTGACCTTTCCGGATCAGACATAAAAAGTCACGAAGATAACCCAATCAAAGCTATTTGTGCTGTAAGAGACTGGTTTATTACCGAAGAACTACAAAGAGGTTCTAGTGGCAAAAAAGTCTGGAATGACTTCAATGATTTTCAGGCATATCTATATGACAAAGTGGTTGAGGAGGATGGTCATGAGTCTACTGACGAAGTCCTTATCCCAGAGATAATCCACCACATGAGTAACTGGTTTAGTATAAAAACATAACGTTGTTTCAGCTCGACCACATAATACTTTTCCTTTTTATTTTTGGGAGGGTCCACTTCTCTTTTTTATAATACGAGTCTCTGTTATTAATGTTTCCTATCTTTCGGAGGGAAGGGGTCATTGCCATAGCTGTCGCTATCACGAATCCTTCCATCTTTACGATGAATTACGACTTCACTTTTTTCTCGAATAGCCTGATCTTTTGCGCGAGAAATAGCATCTTTTTGGGTATTGTGTAGGGAGCCAGCGCGACTTACTCCTTCCTTCTTGGTTGCCCATCCGTCCTTATGTGGTACAACATGGATATCTTTTTTCTTCATGGTATTTTTCCTCACCTTTAATTTTTAGATCAACATATTGTGGGTGCTCTACTACAAATATACATCAATTTGTGGAATTCAACCTATTCAAGAACTTTTTTGAAAATATGATATGGAAATTCATGCCTATGAGACAGAATTAG
The DNA here is from genome assembly GCA_029261165.1 of Nitrospirota bacterium. Lineage (GTDB taxonomy): Bacteria > Nitrospirota > Nitrospiria > SBBL01 > JAADHI01 > DUAG01. Next base: position 4,766 of record JAJDBV010000001.1, read on the forward strand.
GAATACTGTCTTGGTTTTTCACCCTTTAAGGCCTTCCCAGTCTTGTTTTTTTCGATTTTCCCATTCAATTTGAGACAATCCCTCTTAATATAGTGCCTCAAATAGGAGGTATGATTTATTTCGACTCGAATTCCTCAAAATATCTAATCCACAAAGTTGTCGGTTTTTAAGATCAATCCTCACTACTCCCCTCATAGCTCTATGTTCCAAGGTCGGCGGTGATCTGGTAACCGGGCAAGTCGTCTGAAAGACAGTCTTTTTGGCGATCAAGGCGTACTCTTCCGTACGGTGAGGAGCCAAAAAGACCGATAACGCAGTATCATCAGGCGAATCGGCGGCCTACTCCCCTATTTCTTTCTCCTGAATGCTCCACTATAATACCCCTCATCGCACCTCCTCATTTTTTTATCCTAAAAGGATCTTTCCCGTGAGAGCGAAAAGCCTGACCCTCTTATTCTTCATCCTGTTGGCTCCCTTCCCTACCCTTGCCCATCGGGGTGGACTTGACTCCTTTGGTTGTCACAACAACCGGACGGCGGGGATTTACGAATGTCACAAAGGACAATTTGCTGGCCGGTCATTTGCAAGCAAAGCAGAGATGCAAGAAGCTCTGGCTGGGGGTTCAACACCACCTGGCAATTCTTCTGCCCCAATCCTTCCGGAAGGGCTTTCTGGTTGTGATGAACACCTCAAGTTTGGAGCGCCAAGTAATGAGCCGGTTCTCCTTTGTCGGCTTGGCTATGCGCTCTCTCATGATGCTGACCTCAAGGTTGCTGACTGGGTGGCCTATCACCTCACAAGAGAGAAGGTCGCTGGAACGCACCCACGTGTTGATAGGTTCAGGCCCGACCCGGATTTAAGCCCAGGAGATCGATCTGAGAAGAAGGACTACAGAGGAAGCGGTTATGACCGGGGGCACATGGCACCGGCTGGAGCAATGAAGTGGTCAATACGAGCGATGAGCGAGAGTTTTCTTCTGTCTAATATGGCTCCCCAGGTCGGAGCGGGATTTAATCGTGGTATTTGGAAATCACTTGAGACCAAGGTTCGGAAATGGGCCACTGAAAGAGGAGAGCTTTACATCGTCACCGGACCGATCTTTGAGGGTAACTTAAAAACCATCGGAGACAACAAGGTTGCAGTCCCGACGCATTTCTTCAAGGTAATTTTTGACCCGCTTAGGGTTGAGGTGATTACTTTTGTATTGCGAAACAGGAGGCTCAAGACGAGCGATCTCCCGAAATACATCACTACCGTCGATGAAGTAGAAAGCCTCACTGGACTCGATTTCCTCTCAGAGATTGAGGATAATGTTGAGACCGTGATTGAAGGAACGAAGCAACCGGGGTTGTGGTAGGAGATCAATATGGCAGAAAAACTCGATCCAAAAGAAGTGGTTTCGTTGGATGAATTAATGATGAGCAATATATTCTTTCAAGAAGCGATAATGAACCTTCTGGATGCAAAGGGGGTCCTGAAAAAAGAGGAAGTTCTGGAAGAGATCAAAAAGCTGAAAGCTTCCCTTCCGAGGGGCAGGTAGGGAGGGAGTATGGGAAATAGCTACCGCTTTTTAGATGAGACCTTGAAACCTGAAACAAGGGATCTCTGTAAACGACATATCGAAGAGTCGATAAGAGATCAGGGCATAAGTTGCCACTGCGATGACCTCAAAGTAATTGTCAACTTCAATGATCCAACCAAAGTAAGTTGTGCCGCGATGGTGAGATGTGGATGCGGACATCTCAAGTCCGTGACCTTCCATTTCTCCTTGGCTTAAGAAGAGAACAATCATCACTTTTTCCCTGTAACCTTGTTTTTTAATGGAGTCTATCTTGTGCAAGGTTTCTCAACGAAATATTTTCTTCCGTCTCTGAAAATCAGCCCGGCCGATCAGTCTCAGCAAAAATATTGCACTATTTTTAAAAATTATTTTGTCTGCCGAAAATCGGCCCTAAAGTGGCGATCACTCTGGTGACAACCCTGGTGCTGACCCCGGCGCTTACCCTCGTTCCACCCTGGTGATGCACTTTCACATAACACTATGAGTTTACTAACTAATTAAGAGGGACTACCCCTAATATTGCATATAAAAAATGTCGCTGTATTTCAACGATCGGCGCCAACCAGTGTGTACCGGGTTTGATTCGTGAATAGACGTGTTTTTTTGCTTGACAGATGGAATCCGAAGGCGTAATCATTAAGCCATTATATTAATTGCAATGCTCATCTATTGGGTGCTTGGGGATTTAATTCCCGAAATATCAACAACTTAGACCTTTCTGCTTATTTAGAAATACTTAATCCGGCGGAAGGGGTTTTTTATGTCTAACGCTTAATCTCTTTTTAATCTCTCCTATCACAATGTTTTCTCAGAGTATTTTTAATATCTTCCCCTCATCTTACTAAAATATTTTGGTCGTTCACATGTCGTTGACCGCCGATCCTATCGCTCTCCTTTTTCAATGGAAATTCGTGATCCATAAATAATCGTTATCCGCCTGCGCTTTACACCATAGATCTTTTATCCCTGTCTTTTTGATCAACTGAAACCCGCAACCATTTTCTTGTTTATCCTTTCGTTTTAATTCGTAGCTCCCCGAATTCAAGGTTGCATATGTGAGTCTTTGAGGCTATTAGAAAGGACAATGATCAATGACATACCTTAGTAAAAGTACGTACTCTTACTGATCTTTATTGTGCCGATTTAATCAGTAGCATGTGCCATAAAAACCACAACAAGAAATAACCTTTAAACAACCAAAAGGATAGTTCGTTTACTTCTTCAACGGATGACGTTTTGGTCATCTCAAAACAAACTCCATAAAGCCAAAGCCCTTGGAAGAGTCCATATCTTCGAAGGGCTTTTTTATTTCCAAAGAAGGTCTTCCGGTATCACTGACTCATCTTTTGTGATGCCATCACAAGGACACCCAAAGGTGTTCTTTCAACCAGGAGCGATGAGGTGAGTCTTGTCAACAAAAACTGACTCAGCCGACGCCTCCAAGATCAAGAAAGCAAGCAGTAAAGAAGCAAGGGGAAAGAACCCAAATCAAAAAATAATCCAACCTGAAGGAGGAACTTACAATGAAAACAAGAACCAGATTCCAAGGTGCAAAGTCACAAAGAATCGGAAGTCAGGATTTAAGCGATGTCGGCTATGACCTCAAATATCACTTGAGACAGATCCGCCTAGACCGTCTCCTGGCGCGACAAAGATAAAACCAGATCAGTCTGGTTCATACCCATCTATCCAACAAATAAACCCATCAAAATAAGGAGGATCCACATGTTCAGAAAGACCTATGCACTGACCCTTTCAAGCGTATTTGTCACCTCCGCCCTCGCGTTTTTATTCGCCACAGCACTGTTCCTGGCTGTCGGCGTGGGGCATGTCATTGAACATCCGATCGGAACAATTAACAACCTGCTGGTCGCACTCTTCATGATCGGCATCACGAGTCTGCTTCTTACAGGGGCTTACCGCTTTTCGCGATCTCTCATCGATCAGGATGAAGGGGTGTGTTTAGAAAAACGGGGAACGAAATCAAGCGGCGGGAAAGTCGTTCAAATAAAAAGGGACCAATCAGCTGTAACTGATTGACCCCCTTAAGTGCAGGCCTCCATTCGAAGACCATAACTTCAAATATCAGTCTATTGAATGGGGGCCTTCTTGTCAATAACAAATCATCAGACAGAAGGAGAATAAAAAAATGAAAAATCAAAGCCGTGGTGGAAAGTTTCTGAATCAATGGCAGGGTGAAGGCCCCCGTGGAAGAGATTCCTCACCCTTGTATTTTCAAAAAGGACAAATACTCCAAGACCGCCGTCTCGTCTACACACTTGATCCAGACGGCGCCAGGGTCTGGTCCTTCTAGAAAAAGACCTCTGAAACAAACCCAATATCAATTCAATCCATTTGAAAAGGAGAATGTCATGAGGGTGATAAATCATCGTCAAAAGAAGCAGCAATCAGATCGTCCTTTCAGAAACAGCGCCTTTGAGATCGTTCACGCCCCTGCACCTAAAAGATCGCGGGGAGACCGGTATCTGGCATGGCGAATCTCAGCCAAGTCCTATGTCAAAAGGTTCGGGCTGAAATTCAGAGAAGCAGACCGGATCTCTTATTTCATCTATCTGGTGAATGGTGAAGAAGACCGCACCTTTCTCAGGATGATGGAAGCATGGGTGCAGGAGGTTGCACTTCCAAATGGCACGGCACGAGAGGCGATCGATGCCATTGCCATCCTCTCCGTTTGCCGGATCGATCAAGAAAAGATCCGGACATGCAGAACCGTCAGAAGGGAGATTATTCGCTACGTACGAACCAAATATCAATATGCGGAAACGTCTCATTTCAACGATGAGGCACGCATCAAAGTACACGCCGTCCGGTAACCTTGCATCTGATAAGAGAGGAGGTCTCTCCGGCCTCCTCTCTTATCTCTTCTACCCCTTCCATTACCAAGTATCTTGAGTTTGCAGAACCAAGACCCATGATGTTGCTCGATAAAACATTCGGAAATATCTGAAAGTGAAGGAGATCAATGAAATGCCGTTAAGAAACCGTTTTGCAAATGCCTTATTGAAACCTCTGAAACCGATGCTGTCAAAGAGATCTTCAGAGGACGGAAAAAACAAGAAAAGGAAAAGTGTCGCGTTTATACGTCACTTCTTTCAACGGAAAAACTGGTATTAGAAGGAGAGAGAAATCCATGGATGGGAAAGTAAGAAAAACCCGATACACAAAGGAGCATAGAGATGAATAAAACACAGGAGTCCCTCGTTTCAGAAAATGCCCTCCGTGTCTTGAAAAAACGGTACCTGCAAAAAGACCCTGAAGGCAAGGTCGTCGAAAGCCCGGAAGCAATGTTTCAGAGGGTGGCGGAGAATATCGCAAAGGCCGATCTGATCTATGATAGCAACGCGGATTTGGCAGCGACAAGCACTGACTTTTTCCAACTCATGTCCGGCCTGAAATTCCTTCCCAATTCACCGACGCTGATGAATGCCGGGAGAGAGCTCCAGCAGCTTTCAGCCTGTTTTGTCCTCCCTGTGGGAGACTCCATTAAAGAGATCTTCGAGACGATCAAACAGACCGCCATCATTCACCAGACGGGCGGCGGAACAGGATTCTCATTCTCCGGAATCCGTCCAAAAGGAGACCGGGTCCGCACAACTGGTGGCATCGCTTCAGGACCTATTTCCTTCATGAGAGTCTTCAACCACGCAACAGAGGCGATCAAGCAGGGTGGAACTCGCCGCGGTGCCAACATGGGGATCTTATCGGTCCACCACCCGGACATCCTTGCGTTTATCCGCTGCAAGGAGGACACATCGGAGATCACAAACTTCAATCTCTCCGTGGCGATCACTGATGCTTTCATGAATGCCTATAAAAAGAATCAGGACTATGATCTGATCAATCCCCGGACGGGAACAGCCGTACAAAGTCTCTCCGCCAGAGCGGTCATGGATGAAATCGCAAAACAGGCCCATAAGACCGGAGAGCCGGGTCTCTTCTTCATCGACCGGGCGAATGAAGGCAATGCGACACCGCAGATCGGCATGATCGAAGCGACGAACCCCTGCGGAGAACAACCCCTTCTCCCCTACGAGAGCTGCAACCTCGGAAGCATCAATCTGGAGAAGCACCTCAGCATCAAGAATGGGAAATATCGGATCGACTGGCCGGCGCTGGAAAAAAGCATCCGGACAGCCGTGCATTTTCTCGACAATGTCATCGACATGAACCATTACCCGATCGAAAAGATTGAAGAGATCACAAAAGGGAACCGAAAAATCGGGCTCGGGGTCATGGGATTCGCCCGGATGCTTTTTAAACTCAAAATCCCCTACAACTCTGAAAAGGGGATTGAAACAGCAAAAGAGGTGATGGGGTTCATCCACCGGACCGCCTATGACGCATCTGCCCGATTGGCCAGTCAACGGGGCGTCTATCCAAACTGGATCGGCTCTCTCCATGAAAAGCAAAACCAAAGGGTCCGCAATGCCACGCTCACAACGATTGCGCCGACCGGGACCCTCTCGATGATCGCCGACACCTCGGGGGGATGCGAACCGGAATACTCGCTCATCTGGCACAAGAACGTCATGGACGGCGAGCATCTGCCCTATGTGCTTGAGCATTTCATCGAGATTGCCGAATGGGAAGGATTCTGGACGGAGGATCTCTTGGAGAAAATCACTAAAAACAAGGGATCGGTTTGCGGCATCGACCAGGTTCCGGAACTTTGGCAAAAGATATTCGTGACGGCCCATGACATCGATTATAAGTCACACGTCCGGATGCAGGCGGCCTTTCAGGAGGACTCCGACTCCGCCGTCTCCAAAACCATCAACCTTCCATCGACCGCAACCATTCAAGAGGTCAAAGAAGCCTACTTCCTGGCTTACCTTCTGGGCTGCAAAGGAATCACGGTCTATCGGGACGGCGCACGGGCGGATCAAGTCTTAAATGCCGGGACCAACAAGGAACCCGAAAGCGAAAAAAGCAATGAAGCACAAACCCTGCCCGATCTGATTCCGGAATTACGGATCAAGGTCAAAACAAAACGGGGCAACTCCTATGTCCATGTCGGATTCCTGACCCAGGAAGAAGGGCTCTCGCAAATCCTTGCAACACTGCGGGAACAAGGCCGTGTCCGGGAACTCTTTCTCTCCCCCTCTCCCCATGTGAAAAACCGGGAACTGCTCGACATGGTCTGCCGCCTCGGAAGCAAGCTGCTTCGCACCGGCGCACCGATCGAAGAGGTCTTGGAGCAACTGATTAAATCGAATGATCAATTCGGAGAGATGACATCAGACGCCTTCGCCCTGGTCAAAGGCCTTACAACCGTAAGCTCCCAGATCACAGGCGGGACAAGTATGAAGCTGCCCTGCCCGGAATGCGGAAGCACCCCTCTTCGCATGCAGGAAGGCTGTTTTTCTTGTACACGATGCGCCTGGAGCCGGTGTTGAAACAATTGACAGGAGAACAATAAAATGGATGAAAGGAAGCAGAAAGAAGAGATCCAATCGGTCTCGATCATTAAAATAAAGATGGTCAAAGAGGGATCAATTCCCTATGGAGAGGAACAGATCATCAATTGCCGTGTCGCGGCGAAGATCGCACGATCCTTCCTGGGCGATACAGACCGTGAACATTTTCTGGTTCTGATCCTGGACCAGAAAAACCGGGTCAACGGCATCAACCTCGTCGCCACCGGCAGCCTGTCCGGAGTGAGCTTTCATCCTAGAGAAGTATTCAAGCCTGCGATCCTTGGCAATGCCGCGCGAATCATTGTGATACATAATTTATGTGAAGCTCAACATAAATTGTGTTATGTGGAGTAGCGGGTTATGTGGTGTTGTTCCGGCAGTAACCAGTAAAAGCATAGGAAGTACGGGAGAATCGGTCTCCCGTACTTCACATAACTACAGCCTTGATAGCCAAACCAAAATGTCCGGATTTCGTTGCCAGGATGGGCCGTTCTTCCCAGATTTTGGGAGTACCTTCTCACAGGACTGAAGCGTTTTCCGTTTCATCTCCAGATCCAATTCGACATATCGATGCGTGGTCTCAATGGAGGAGTGTCCCATCCAGGATCGGATCATGTTCAGGTCTACCCCTGACTGTAGCAGATGCATGGCCGTGGTGTGACGGAAGGTGTGAGGGCTGATCTTCCGAGTGAGCAGCGCCGGCGCTGACTTGGCAGCAGCAGCGACGCAATGGCGAATAATGTCGCCCAGTCCAAAACGAGTGAGCCGTTCTCCACGGGCGTTTTTAAAAAGTGGCACCCGATCCGACAACCTCACGCCTCGCTCTCCCAAATAGGTCTTTATTGAACTGATCGTCTCCGGCCATAGCGGACAGGTCCGCTCTTTATTCCCTTTGCCGTAGATGCGGACCAAATGCGGACGGCTGAAGCGAACGTGATGGACGTCCAGATCAACCAACTCCTGGGCGCGGGCCCCACTGTTATACAACAGTCTCAAGATGGCATCATCCCGCCGGGCCCGAGTTTTGTGAGGATCGATGTGACGAAACAGGCAGGCCACCTCCTCCCGTTCTAAATATTCCTCGACCGGATGCGCCTGGCGCTTGAAGGGCACGCCAAGCACTGCTTGGGCCATGGCTAAGAAACGGGGATCCGACGCTGCCAAGTAGCGAAAGAAGGCATGAAGGGCCGCCAAACGGGCATTTCGAGTGCGGACTGTGTTGTGCCGGGTCCGATCCAGATGGATCAGAAACCTTCGGACGATCTTTGCAGAGAGATCCTCCAAGGTAAGATCCAGGCAGGATTTACGGTAATGCACCGAGGCAAATTCAAGGAACAGTTTCATCGTGTCGCGGTATGCAAGCACCGTATGGGTGCTTAGGCCTCGCTCGGTGACTAGATGTTGCTCAAAGAAGTTTTGCACCGGCTTAGTGATATTATGAGCCATGAGGATCCTCCTTTCCGGAGAGCGGGATGGCGCTGTACTGGTGAAAGCGCTTGCCCGCTTCCTCGAGCAGTTCGGCCGTGGCCTGCAGATAGACTTCCGTGCAGACCACTGAGGTGTGCCCAAGATAGGTTGTCAGAAGGGGCAACTTGACCGAAAGGTCCGCCCCCTCTTTGTACCAGGCGGCGAGTCTTTGCACTGCAAAAGTATGGCGGAAATCGTGCATCCGCGGCCCTCGTTCCCCCACGGGACCACGAAAGCCCAGGTTGCGCACGATTCCCAGAAAAAGCTCACATACCCGCCCCGGTCCGTATGTGCGCCCCGTCGGACTAACGAACACGGGAGCGGCAGGGTTTATTGAAAAACCAGCGTCCTGGCGCTCGCGTAGAAAACTCGATAGGGCCTTTGAGGTCGAGACAGAGATCGGCACATCCCGAGATTTTTTGAACTTGGTCTCCCTAACGTGAAGCACATGATTCTCTAAATCGACATCGGCCAAAGTCAGCTTGCGTGCCTCTCCGACACGCAGCCCCGTGGCGTAGAGCAGACCTAGCAGGGTCGCCATCACGGCAGGATGCAAAGAGTTGGGCGGTCCGCTGATCTGCCGGGCAGCAACCAATATGGCCTGTACCTGCTCGAGGGTGTATATGTAAGGAGCCGGTCGGATTCTCTTTGGCAAGAAGCTTTGATGGAGCAGGTAAGTGCGCGGATCGAAGTGGTTCAAATAGAGGCAGAACTGCCGAAACAGACACATTCGGTTAATCCGGGATCCTACGCTCAAGGGTTCGATTTCTTTAACCCACTGCACCACCACCCGCCGCGTGATAGGCTGACCGGGCTTGAGCGTTTTGCTCAGGAACCGATCAATGCAGCGGAACAGCGTGTAATCCGACTTTATACACCGGCCCAGGGCGTGGCGCATCTCAAAAAAGGCGGAAAGCCGCTCCGCCAGAGGACTGCGAAAGAGACAAGTACTCATGACGTCCCTCCCGGCCAAGGCATGGCCACCTGTCGAAGGGCTTTGAGATCCGCTTTGGCATAAATGAAGGTCGTATCCAGACATCGGTGGCCCAGCACATCGGCGATGGCCTTCATCGGAACATCCTGCGCCAAGGCGCGGATCGCCCAGGAATGCCGAAGGGTACTGGTACCGCCACGTGCTACTTTAATGTGCGCCTGATCCAGATATTGTCGGACGATATGGCTGAGGGCCAAGCCACTTAAAGGTTTGAATGGGCCTCGAGTCGAGAGAAACACCTCTCGGTAAGGACGGTCTGGACGATGGCGTAAGTAGGCCACGATCGCCTCACCCACGGCTTCGAGCAAGGGGAGCAGAACTTCTTTCCCGCCTTTTTTTGCCCGGATCCGGATAGTTGACCGATGCCAACAAAGATCCTCCAGTAGAAGCTCGGCAACCAATTTCCCGCGAATACCATAGGCCATTAATAAGAGCACGATCGCGTAATCCCGGCAGCCTATCGGTGTATCTTTCGGAATGACATCAAGCATGCGCTGTAAATCAGAATCCTCCACCCCCCGGGGGACGCTCGTCATGCGATAGGAGGGAACCGATGGGATCACGCCAGAAAGGTCGAGGGCTGTATAGTGCTTACGGGCGCAGAACTGGAGAAACCCGCGTAAGGCACTGGCGAGTCGCTGAAGACTGCTCTGGCTCTCCGATAGATGGCGTTTAATGTATGCTTCGATCTCATCGGCCCGCAGGGACTTCATCTCACGTGGTTCCGCCTTGTCACCTAGATCTTCTAGAAACAGCGAAAGTTGTCCACGCAAGTTCCGAATCGTCTTCACTGACCTCTCGCAATCCTCGCGCAGATACTTCAAATAAGGCTCCAGCATCCAGCTGTATCGCGTCATCGGCGGATTGGAGGGTGCTGGTGGAAACGCGCCAATACCCACCATGTAGGCGGATAGATGCTTCACTGAGCAGCGGGCTCCGAGCCTTGCGAGTTGCCGGCTGAAGTTGGGCAACTTCGGCAGATAGACATTTAAAAACGATTCAATGAGGGAGGGGGTTACCCTCTGGCAGGTGGTGATCCCCTGATCAATGAGGTAAGTATTGAGCAGACAACACCGTCCAAGAATTGTTTTTACGTATATACGGGCATACCCGTTTTCTTTCAGATGAGCGGCAAATTCGTCGAAGTAGGGTCCGATAGGACCCCGACGAAAGTCAACCAAAGACCGTCGTTCTTTGTAATAATATTCAAGCATGGTAACGCTCCTTTCTCCCCTCTTAGTGGAGGTAGGAACAGTCTACCAAGCTTAGGTTATGTGAAGTAATGAACCGCTTGGGTCAGGGATTAACGAGGTGATCCGAAGAGAAAATTCATACCGCACCACATAACCCGCTACTCCACATAACACAATCATGTTTCTGGAGACATTCAGCCCAGTCAAGAGGATTTGAAGATGACGGAAAAGTTACGGGATGCCGGAAAGATATTGGGGATTCAGGTCTTGGATCACATTATCCTGGGGGAGGGCAAACACTTCAGTTTCGAGGAAAACAACATATAAGAAACGTTGGAAACACATCTCTATAGAAATAAAGTACGCTATATTAGCAGGATATAACATCTTGCTATTTAGGCGTTACTGCGTTATCCTTTTTATCAGACAGACAACCCATTCAAAGGAAAGGCTATGAAACCGGCAACCATTCAAGAGATTGCGTGTGCCTCCACCATCGAATCGATTCGGTCCGTCCTTCAGCTCTCACAGGAGGCCTTCGCCCGAGTGCTTCAGGTCTCGGTGCGGACCATCGTACGGTGGGAGAAAGAGGGGGATGCGCCGCCCGCCCTGGAAAAAGAGCGGCTGGAATTGATCCATGAATTGACGCTCATCTCAGAAGAGATCATGGAGAAGAATGACATCCCTCTATGGTTTTCCAGGCCCAAGGTTGCTTTCTCAGGAAAGAAGCCGCTGGATCTCCTCTCCACCTTCCGGGGCATTCAACAGGTTCGGGAACACCTCGATCAGGCCCGCTGGGGAGTTTTCTAAGCCTTGTCAAAACAGGTCCGGCCTGCTTCCCTCAAAAAGGCGCCATCTAAAACCCTGCGAATCAATGCCTATCGCGTCATTGCCTCTCAACTTCCGCCCCTGTCTTTAGAGGGAAGCCTGAAGCTTGGCGGGAGGTACAACACGCCATACCAATTCGGTGCGATTTATTGTGGGCAAAAGGAAGAGACCTGCTGGGCGGAGATTGAAAAGAAGTTCGAAGGGCCGGTAAAACGGACGCAATTCAAGGTCGTTCCGATTCGTGTTCATCTCCACAAGGTCTTGGATCTTACGGATCCTCAGGTCCTCTCCAGGCTAAAAATAACCCTTCAGGATCTGACAGATCCGAACGATCATACCCTCACACGGCAAATCGCAGAATCGGCCAGAGAAGCCGGGTTTGAAGGCATCATCGCCCCTTCTTCAGCAGGTCCGGGAACGATACTTGCCGTCTTTTCAGACCGTTTTGATTTTCAGTCCAAGCTGACTATTGTGAAGCATCGTAAATCAGGAAAGACATAACTCGCCGAAGCGGTGCTTCAACATCTAAATCACTAAACCACAAGACACAAGCTTCAGAAATCATCCACCGTTTTAATGGCCCGAAGGGTATTTTCTCTTCGGGCTTTTTATTTTCCAAGGAGGAAAAAATGGAAACCATCATCGGAAACCCAAAGAAAGAAGCGACACTGTACCAGCATATGAAAAAAGTCCGTCCTTATTTGGACGAAGTCATGAGGGCTATTGAATGGACTGAGCTTGAATGCCCCACACGGGAAGATCGTTCAGTTCATCGATGCAGATGAGGCTTATCCCCACGACACCTTAGAGGTTTTAATGGAAGAAAAACAGTGTTTAATCAAACCTGACATTCACAAGCGATCAACAAGAGGCTGTTCTGATTTGAACCGTCTTACTTTCGAGGATCGACTGTTCTTAGATGCGATCACCAAGACGGCGTTTCCGGATCTCTTGAGGCACAGACGTCCGAAGTTCTTTGATCGTCTGCAAGGAAGATTGGTATCAATGAAAAGAGAAGTCATCCGGTTTTACCGGAAAGAGCAAAAATTGAATAGGAGGCGATGTGAGCAATAGTCTCAATGAAAATCAAAAGATCACGTATCTCTCAGACGCGGTTGCCGACAACCCGGACAACTTGATTCCCGAACCGGAATCGATCCTGACAAACCGCAGGATGCAGACTTACGCTGGAACCTTGCGGCCTGGGATCAAGGTTCCCTTCGAGAACGGGAAAGACAGCTTATCCTCAAAAGAGAAGACCCTCTACAAAAAAAGAACACGAGAGGGAAAATCACCGCGTGAGATTGAGGCGGAAATCGGCAAGATGCTTCGACCCAAGAACGTTCCCTATTTTTCGGTCTATCGCTCCGAATGCAAAAACAGACCGGAACATGCCGACCTGATCCGGTCCCTTTACGGCAACGAGCGCGGCGAGATCCATAGGCTTCAGATCACCTTTCTCTCCGACAAGTGGTGGGAAGTCCTGCCGCATAACCTGATGGCCTTTCGCCGGTCGGGGCTCTACTGTTCATCCGAACGGATCGGAGGGAAGCTCATCGCATCACGAGACCCTGCCTTGGAAAAGGGTGACGGTCAAAAGAACGATGCAACACGGCGCTTCAAAAGAGAAAAGGTCACACTTCCCTGTATACCCGACCAATGTCCCATCTATCAGTCGCGGGGATGTCAGTTCTCCGGCATCCTCCATTTCCTGATCCTGGGTGTTCCGGGATGTGATCTTTGGCGGCTTCCGACCACCTCTATGTACTCCGTCGCGGCGATTCACAAAAAGCTCAATGATTTTAATCAGGCCTTCGCGAAAAAAGGGAAGAGCATCATCGGGATGCCGTTTACACTCTATAAAGCCGAATCCGAGATCTCCCGATGGGACCCGGAGCGGGGGAGAGTCCGCAATAAACAATGGATCATCAGGATCGACTGTCCCGAACTTCCGCTTGCCGATCTCATGGTCCAGATGGGAACTTTTCACTTAGAGGCACGTGACGCGGACAAGCGCCTTTTGGAAAGCCGGGAGAAGGAAAACACTACTTCAAAAGCGCACCCGACAACAGAAACGGCATCTGCATCCGATGCGCCGATGCAAAACCAAGACAGTCCCAGCCATCGTCCTCACGACGCTGAAAGTGAGGGAACCGAGACAAACAAGAGAGGCGGTAAAAATGGTCATGGGAATCGAAATACAAAAGAAAGCCCAGCTAAACAGAAAGCGGATGAGATTAAAAAAGACGAGATCATAGAGAACGGTGAGACCGGATCGATGAGTATGATCCGAACGTCGATCTTTTCCGAGTTGGAACCGATTGGACCGGTTTCGATGGTCGTCGTTGAAACCTTTCTCGCCTCTGTCAACAAGACCCGTTTCGACGCACTTTCCCTGGAAGAAGCCAAGCGGCTTCATCAAAAGGTCATGACGGCCAAGACAACAGGCGAGGCGAAATCGTGTTCAAATTGTGAGACCCCACTGACATCCCAGGTTGCAGAATATTCGATGAGGCACTATGGCATCCCATTCTGCATGAATTGTCAGAAAAAAAGAACGGATCATCTCCCGCCGCAAACCAAAGCCGAGCGAAAGCCGAAGAAACAAATTGAAGACTCAATCTTTTAAATCTGTTGAAACGCTTGAAGGGGTCTTGGGGGGAAACTCCCAAGGCCCCTTTTTTCATTTAAGGAGGAAGGAAGTGACCCTTGAACAAATCAAGGCAATCCCGATTCTTGATGTGGCTCATTGGCTGGGCCTCAACATGAAAGGCCGATCCGCGCACTGCTTTTCACACCTGCCTGACCGGCATCCGTCGCTTGTATTCAACATACAGAGGAACACCTTCAAGTGTTTTGTCTGTCCGATGGTGCACGGATCGGTCATTGATCTGGTCATGCAGGTCAGGGGAGTCGACTTTATAGAGGCGGTTGAGCAGCTCTGCCTCTATAACGGAGAAGCTGTTCCCTGGAGATCTTATTTGGTTTCCTTAAAACCAACGACACAAACCACAAGGCTTACACCCGAGTATAAAAGCATAATCCTGAAATCCCTCCTTCAGGTCGCGCCCTTGGAACAAGAAGGACGCCACTACCTGATTGAGAGAGGGATTGATCCAAAGACTTCGATGACTTTGGGTGTCGGGTTCTTACGGCCCGAAACCTATGAAAGCCTCTATAAAGTCTTGGTCTCGCTGCACGGCCGATCCGCGCTTCGCCGTTCGGGCCTGAGTCATTTCTTCCTGTTGGCAAAAGGAGGGCTTTCGTTTCTGCTCTTTCCTTACCGGCAGGCAAAACAGATTCATCTGATCAAGGCCCGATGTCTCTTGACAAAAGAAGAAGCGGATAAACGTGGTGTCCGCCGCTTCGTGGCGACCGAACCGGCTGGAATTCTCTACAACCAGGATGCCATCAAATCATCGTCCAAGCTCTATTTATGTGAAGGAGAGATCGACACCCTGACCATGATCCAAAGAGGATATCCGGCCATCGGCATCCCCGGCGTCAGCAGTTTCAGAGAGGAATGGTTTCAACTCTTTACCGGCAAACACCTGGTTCTTTGTCTGGACAATGACGCTGCATGGGAAAAAGCATCGGAATGGTTTTATGAGCGGTTTTCCCACCACAACATCACTCATTCCAGGTTTGTTTTGCCTCATGGAATGGACATTAACCAGTATTTTTCAGAAAAGGAGAATTTGATTGGACAAACTAAATGCTGACCAAAGTGAAGTGGTCGTAACCCGTGATCTCCCGATCCTTGTCCTGGCCGGACCCGGCACGGGAAAAACAGAGACCATCGTTCAACGGATCTCATCCTTGATTCAAGAGGGAGAAGACCCGGATTGCATCCTGGCGATCACCTTTACGAACAAAGCGGCACATGAAATGAAATCGCGGGTTTTAAATCTGACAGGTAAAAAGCCCTCATGGATCAAAACGATCCACGGAGCCTGTGCTCAAATCCTGCGTTCCCATATTCACAAGCTGGGCTACACGAACGCGTTTCAAATCGCATCGGCCGAATTTACGATCAAGACACTCAAATCCGTTATCCGTGAGAAGGGCTTGTCAGAGGTTTCATGGGACGCTTCAAAGATTGCCCGGCAGATCGCAGGGATCAAAGCATCAGGTGACCCCAATCCGGCATTTGAACAGATCGAAGACTCGACACTCGCCGAGATCTTCGTTGCCTATCAGGACAAGATGAAGGCCCAAGGCTGCATCGATTTCGACGATCTGGTTTTTCTGACACTGAAATTGTGTGTGGATGATACGACGACTCTAAGCGAGATCAGAGACCAATGGCGGCATCTGATCATTGACGAATTTCAGGATTGCGACCTTTCACAATATGCCCTCATCTCGCTCATTGGCCGTGAGAAAGGCATGGTCGCCGTCGGAGATGACGATCAATCCATCTATTCTTTCAGGTCGAGCACCCCTGAAGTCCTCCGGATGTTCGTCGCCGATTTCAGCCCGAAGATCATCACCCTCAAAACAAGCTACCGTCTTCCCAGGGCAATCCAGGAGGCGGCATCGGCCTTGATTCAGAACAATCAGACCCGGTTTGAAAAAGCACTCCTCTGTGCAAAAGACACCAGGGGACAGCTTGCAATCTCTGGTTTTGGCTCCGAGGCGGAAGAGGCCGATTTTGTGGCTTCTCAGATTCAGAACCACCTCACCCAAGGCATCGCGCCGGAAGAAATCGGCGTGTTGGCCAGACGCCATGCAGAGCTTGCACTGGCGGAAACGGCCTTGAAACGCTTGAAGATCCCGACACGGAAAACCGGAGAAAGATCCTTCTTCGAATTCAGGGAAGTGCGGGACATGATCGCCTACATCACCGTCATCGCACTGCCGGAAAACTCAGCGGCCTTTGAAAGAATCCTCAAGATTGAAAAAGGCATCACCAACCGTGTGGTCGAGCTGCTGGAAGACATCGCCGAACGGAATGATGTCAGCCTGTATCACGCGGCTGAAATTTCCGTAGAGAATCACTATGTCACTGAAGAGATGCAGGAGAAACTCAAACAGCTCTTCGAGCGATTTGAGTCCCTTCGCACAGAGGTCTCCGACTATTGCATCTCCGATCTCATGCGGGCAACGGCCAAGTCCTTCGACTATCTGCAACATCTTCAAAGCATCTCCCGCGGCAAGACCCGTCTCGAAAAACGGATTCAACACCTGAAAGACCTTGCCCGGATGGCCGACCGCTTCGAACTGGAATCAGAACCCGGCCTGGTCAACTTCATCAATGAAATGGCGATTGCGGCCATCCAGGGCGGTCTCCAAAAGGAGCAGAAAGAGATCCGGCTGGTCACCCTGCATGGCGCCAAGGGGCTGGAGTTCCGCATCGTATTCCTGATGGGAGCGAGTCAAGGCAACATCCCGCACCTGAAAGGCAATATCGAAGAAGAACGCAGGCTGTTCTATGTCGGCATCACGCGTGCAAAAGAGCGGCTCACTATCACGCATGCCCGTTATGTCGGGAACGAGGTCCGTCAGAGATCCCTTTTCATTGACGAAATGGGACGGCCTTCCACCCAGAGGGAAGAAGTCATTCAGGTAGGATGAGCTACCAAGTTGGGCTACCATTGACAATTAGAATATTCTTACGATATCCTTATCGATAGGTTAAATGTAGAATGGAGGGGCAGATGGCACAGACAACCATTTCATCTAAATTTCAGATTGTGATCCCAAAAGGGATTCGAGAGAAACTGCATTTGGCACCCAAACAGCGACTCCACGTGGTTGAGAAGGGTGGCGTGATTACTTTAATTCCGGAAGTGCCTCTCGCAAGCCTCCGGGGGGCCCTGAAAGGAATGAATATGGAGGAGATTCGCGAGAAAAAGGATCGACCATGAAAACCGTGATCGATTCAAGCGGATGGATTCAATACTTTTCTAATGGGCGTCTCGCCCACAAATATGCATCCTATCTCAAAAACCTGAAGGAGATCATTACACCAACTATCGTCCTTTACGAAGTTTACAAAATCACCAAGCGGGAAAAAGGTGAGGAGACCGCACTTGTGATTGCAGGACAACTGAACGCCACAGAGGTCATTCCACTCACAGATTCACTCGCGCTTTTTGCAGCCGATATCAGCCTTCAGCACAGGCTCGCAATGGCCGATGCGATCGTATACGCCACTTCGCTGGAAGAAAAGGCCGAGTTGATCACCAGCGATTCGGATCTAAAAGGCCTTCCTGGCGTTGTCTACCTACCCTAAGTAATCTTCTAATCGAATCAAACCCACCATCCTGACAAGCGCTGTGACTTATTTTGAGGAGTCACAGCTCAGTCTATCCATATCCTTACATCGAAGAGGGGTATATGAGCTTAAAAATATTGAAGGAAATCCATCCGCTGATTGCGGAGGCATGGAGCATGGGCTTTGATCCGATTCTGGATCAAGGCGCCGTGGTCGTCCTCGATCCCTTTCCCACTTCCGGGGAAGACGTGGAACAGAGAGCACAATCCAAATCCGATCTGGAAAAACAAATCGAAGGAAAAGAAGAAGAGGTACGCGTCTATTTGCATTCACTCGACGGCTTGCAGGTCATGATCGACAGCAAGATCTTAGGCGAGCGTATCTGGATTGTCGGAAAGAAAGAGATGTTGTCCGGCCTTCCTCCCGATGAGGTGGGTTATTTCCCACAGGAGGTGATGCGGATCAAAAAGGGAGAATGGACGGATGAGACCTTGCGGAAGATGCATCAGATCAAAAAGGTCTTCGGCGGAACCCTCCTTGATATTCAGAGAAAACGCATCGATTAAATAATAACGCGTTAATAGGCAGCATGTGCAATGAAGGCCCTGGGATTTCCCAGGGCCTTTTTTTATGCAGTGGACTGTTTTTCAACAATAAGGAGTGAACATGAACGAATCAAGATTTCCGATATCGAGAGGCGGGCTTGACCACGACAGGGAAGAGGCCGAGAGAGAGGGCCGAAGGAGGTTGGACGCCATCCGGGAAGCGGAGAAGCTTTGTGTTGATGATTATGTCAAACGCTTAAAGGAGATCCAACACGGGATGTACTGATTGTCCGGACGAAATGATTTGCCGGATGAGATTATTCGAATGATAAACAAAAACCATAACCGAAAATAGAGAACGAAAAAATTGGAAGGAGTCTATTCATGCCTGAATTTAAAACCTACCTGCAAGCGGGTTATCCCGCACTGTATGTGCAGACCTTGGAGCCCTCCCGTGCCATCGCGACCTTGTCGCAGCAGGTCGTGGAAGCACAAGGGATCTCCTTCGTCTGGGATCTTCAGAACGGCGTTGTGACCCAATCAAACGGAGAAAAAATCCCGAACCAGGCCGATCCGAATGCGGCATTACAATGCTTTTCCGATTTTCCGGAAAATGCCGTGCTCTTTGTCTGGAATTTTCACCACTTTCTTCACTCCATCGAGATCATACAGGCAATCCAGAACGGTCTTGATGACTGGAAATCAAAAGGACAATGCCTGGTTGTCCTGGCGCCGGAGGTCAAAATTCCGGTGGAGCTGGAACGGGTCTTTACGCTGATGGAATTTGAGCTTCCCGATCGGGAAGCCTTGCAATCGATCTTTTCAGATGTCGCGGCCTCGGCTGCACTCCCGATGCCCGAAGAGACCGGCAGAATCCTCGATGCCGCAAAGGGGCTTACCACCTTTGAGGCGGAAAATGCCTTCGCCCTTTCGGCGCTCGATTCCAAACCCTTCTCCGTCAGTACCATCTCATCACAGAAAGCCCAGATGGTGAAGAAGAACGCCTCCATCGACATCCTTGAATCATGCGACCGCTTTGAGACCCTCGGTGGTCTGGCGCAGCTTAAAACCTTTGCCCTTCAGATCGCCCCTTCACCCCTCGCGCGAGGGCTGCTTCTGCTCGGCGTGCCGGGCTGCGGGAAAAGCCACTTCGCCAAGGCCCTGGGGGGAGAGTTGGATGTGCCGACCCTCTCGCTCGATTTCGGGCGGCTCTTCGGGTCGCTTGTCGGGCAATCAGAAGCGCGTATACGCCAGGCCCTGGCGGTTGCCGATGCGATGGCGCCGTGTGTCTTGATGATTGACGAGATCGACAAGGGCTTGTCAGGAACAGGTTCATCCCCCCAATCGGATGGCGGTGTCGGTTCAAGAATCTTCGGCGCGTTTTTGACTTGGCTGAACGACCACACAAGCCAGGTCTTCGTAGTGGCCACCACAAATAATATCTCCCAGCTTCCGGCTGAATTCCTGCGGGCTGAAAGATGGGACGGCATCTTCTTTGTCGATCTTCCAACGAGAGAAGAAAGAGAGGCGATCTTAAAGATTCATGCAGTGACATATGGCATCACGCTGTCCGATCTTCCGGATATGTCGGCCTGGTCCGGGGCGGAGATCAAGTCGCTCTGCCGGATCTCGGCGATGGCCGGCACAACCTTGAAGGAGGCCGCGCGTTATGTCGTGCCCTTGTCGAGGAGCATGGGCGAGAAGTTAAAGACTTTGCGGGACTGGGCGAAAAGCCGGACGATTCCGGCATCCATCCCGGCCATGCCGGAGCGGACACGCAAGATCGCCGCAAGGATCACGGAGAACTAATCGGATCTTTGTCAATAATAAAATAGGAGAAACAGCATGTCACATATCACAAAGATTGAGATCGAGGTGACGGATCTGACGGCCCTCAAGGCGGCCTGCAAGCGTCTGAGCCTTCAATTCAATGAAAACCAGCTTACATATCGATGGTACGGGAGCCGTGTCGGTAACGACCCCCTTCCGGAAGGAATCGCGGTAGAAGATCTTGGGAAATGCGATCACGCGATCAAGGTGCCGGGAGCTTCCTACGAAATCGGAATTCTCAAGGATGGAAACCGCTACCGTCTTCTCTGGGACAGTTGGACATCAGGTGGACTGGAACAAGTGATCGGAAAAAATGCCGGGCTGCTGAAACAGGCCTACGGCATTGAAAAGACCAAGTCAGAAGCCCGCCGCAAGGGCTATTCCCTTTACGAGACAAGACATTCAAACGGTGCAATCACCCTGAAGGTCTCACTCGGCGGAGGTGCCGCATGAGGCAGATCCGGATCACGATTGATGTCAATGGAGCGGTAGAGATCAAGGCGGAAGGCTTTGCCGGAAAGGCTTGCAAAACGGCAACCGCATTTATCGAAAAAGCGCTCGGATCGGTAGCAGGCCGGACATTGACCAGCGCCTACTATCAAAACAAGACCGAGAACCTGCTTCAACAAAAGCAGGATTGATGGCCCAAATCATTACAAATCAATCCAATCCAAAACATGGAGAAACCAGTATGAAACTATTTGAAAACGGCTGCCTTGTGCAGTTGAGTGTCAGCGTGTGGGGTGGAAGGATCAAACTCCCTTCCACGCTGCTTCAGGTCGATGCCGACCCTTCGCTCATCCGGGCCACGAAATACCTGGTCGACCGGAGCTGCCTCAAGCCGGTGGAAGAAGTCCGGCATCAGGCCCGGACCTTTCTCTACAACAAGACGCTTCCCTTTCCGGTACCGGGGGTCCTCTTTATACCCAAGTCACTCCTGGGTGAGGTGGACGAAACATTCCAGGGCTACCAAAAGGTCTTTGAGAATAAGGTCACGGAGTTTGCCGAGAATTACGATCTCTTCATGAATACCGCCAAACTCCGGCTGAACGGCCTTTTCAACCCGAATGATTACCCGGCCGATATCCGGGCCAAATTTTCATTCGCCTGGCGTTTCCTGGTGATCGATGCGCCTGGAAAGAGCGGTGTCCTGACACCTGAAATCTACAATCGTGAAAAGGAGAGCTTTCAGCGGACGATCAAGGAGTTTCAGGAGCTGGCCATGACGACCCTGCGGGTTCGTTTCGCCGAGATGGTTGATCATATGGTCGATCGTCTCTCCGGGGAGAAGAAGGTCTTCCGTGATTCTATGATCAACAACATCAGGGATTTCTTGAACGACTTCGAAAAGCTCAACATTAGCAACGATGCCGCACTCGGAGAACAGGTCGAGAGATGCCGGTCCATCCTCTCCGGCGTCGATCCGAGTACACTCCGGTCCGACCAGGGCTTCCGTAAAGAGATCGCAAAAAACATCGCTTCGGTTCAAGGCGCCCTGGACGGCATGATGATCGAGCGGCCCAAAAGAAAAATCCGCTTGAATGTGGAAAAGGAGGCAGTGCGTGAAGATCGCCTTTCTGCCTGAGGGGAAGGCCTTCATGGTCTACACGGAGGTGTTTGATCTGAGCAATCTCGGATCTTATTCGCATCGCCGTGCCTCACATGTCGAGCCGACAGAAAAAGGGAGTTGGCGAGCCGACCTTTCTCCTGTAGGGGGACCGCTTATTGGACCGTTTCAGAAGCGGTCTGAAGCCTTATCCGCGGAACAGGACTGGTTGGAGAGGCATCTTATGGAGGTGTGTGGAGGACAGAATCAAGTATAGATGGAATGGGGACATGCTCATTTCCGGGGGTATCAATAGGCGGCTGTCTATTGATACCCCCATTTTTAGAGCCAATGGGGGTACGTGTTATGATTAAATGGCGAGGAGAGGGGTTTCCCCGGGGATCGTGCCCTTCATAGAATTCAAGGGGTGTTAAGACCTTGACTTATCTCAGATAGTTTAATATCCTTTTTTACATATCATAGAGGCAACGAAGATGTCAAAAACCATCAAAGCAATATATGAAAAAGGTGTTTTTAAACCCCTTACAAAGATTGAGATGAAAGAGCATACGAAACTCACCATCATTCTTCCGGATGAATCCAACCATCCTACATTACAAGCCGGCAGTCTTGACGGCATAATCGATATTGCAAAGGATTGTTCCGATTCTGACCTCTCCATTCACCATGACACCTATCTCTATGGCGCCGGTTCAGGGTGAAGGTCTTTGTAGACACCAGCGCATTCTGCTGTGCTTACGATCCCTAAAGATCAACACAACCTCAAGGCAAATTTGCCTACCTTCCTTTACATCTAAAGGGAATGATATGCCTATAATGAAGTAGGAGGTAATTACGATGATAAAAACGGATGCTCTTTTATCAATGGTTGACACATTGCCGACGGATATTAAGACACAGCTCATTGAAAAGCTTCTACGGAGCTTAAATCCCACTCAAAAAGGAATTGATGCGCTTTGGGCCGAAGAGGCGGAAAGACGGGTTGATGAAATAAGGAAAGGGAAAGTGAAAACAGTTCCTGGAGAGAAGGTCTTTGATGATATTCGACAGCGTTTCTCAAAGTGAAATATTCCTTTCATCCGTTGGCAAGAGTAGAACTCGATGAAGCAACCGACTATTATGAGGAGTGTCGGCCGGGGCTCGGATTGGAGTTTGTCAAGGAGATTTTTTCAACGATTCAACGCATCGTTCATTTCCCGGATGCATGGTCAATGCTTTCTAAGAATACCAGAAGATGCTTAACCAGCCGATTTCCGTATGGAGTTGTTTATCAGATTTCCGGAGAAGAAATTTTTATTATCGCTATCGCGCAATCGAATAGGAAGCCCGACTATTGGAAAAAGCGAACATAATATGGGAGTGCGGCGGCGCGCAGATTTCCGTCATAATGCAGCTTGACCGCGGTATCCAGTGACTGAAATATAGGCCGACCCCCACAAGAGACCAAACACGTTTGGGGTCTGGCGTGAAAGGCTCCCAAAACGCTTATGATTATTTCGCTACATTCAATATAGCCACAAGATCATCAATGAAAGCTGAAGGGCAAAAAGGCTGCCGATATCTTGGGCGTGACAGAGGCGGGTATTTCACGCATACGAAATGCTGATCTGGCCCGCTTCACCCTCGACCGCCTGGTTGAAGTTCTCAACCGTTTATCGATGCATGTCGAAATCAAAGTGACGCAAACCCGATCGCTACGCATGAAACACCCTGAGCTATCTGTTTCATAAGACCAATCCCGCATCTCTGAGAAATAAAAATATTGAATTAATGAGGCCCTCTTCGGAGCAATCCGTCGAGGGCCTTTTTATTCAGACCATTTTATTCGGAAATGAAGGAGATGACAAACTTATAGAAAGGAGTCTATGGGAAAGAATCAAGCGAATCAGCTCGACCTGTTCTCGTTTTTTGAAAATAAACCGATAAACGACGCCCCTCTTGAACTATTCCGTCAAGAAAAGAAAAACCCTGTGGAGACGGAAACAACATTCAACTATCTATCCTATCCGGTCTGCCCCTCATTATGGGTGACTTCGTTTTCAGGGACGGAAGATCGGGCCAGGAAATATATCGACGCCGTAGGAGAGCTCTCCGAATTTCAAACGCGTCTTCATCGTCTGATCGAGGAGACACGAAATAATCCGGCCTCTTCATTGGCGGAGAAATGGCGGGAAATCGCTGCACTACAGCAATCCCTCTACTGCCGCTATTCCGGCGAGGGGGGGCTTCCGATCAGCGGCAGTCTAGCGCAGGCCCAGCTCTTATTTATCCGGGATCACCAAACGCCCGCAGAGCAGCGGAAACTCCTCTTTGCGGGACTCTACGCTTATCTTGAAGGCGACTTTCCCTTCTCCGTGAGGCCGCTCACCGAATCCTTAAAGTCGCAACTCAAGGAGCTGTCGTCCGGAGAGATCAGCACGACGCGCATGGAGCGGTTTCTTCAGATGCTTTCCGAAATCGATGAGACAACTAAGGGCGATCCCCGATTCTCAAACTCGAAACGATCCCTCAGCTCGGATGAGGGGAACGGAGCCTATTATTCACCCGAAGTGTTTCAACACCTGCTCCGCCTCATCCCGATGACCGCCGTTTCGGGGCAGGAGATCAACGTCCTGGAACCGAATATTGGAAAAGGGAGTCTCATCCGTCCCCTTGTTCACCGTCCCGGCTTCCTGATCTTCGCAAACGATCTCAACCCAATCTCCGCAGAGGTGACGGAGCTGACGACGAAGGTCGATCCTTCCGTGATGGCATCTGCCTGTGAAGAAGGCAGGGCGATCCCTGCGGCGAGCAATTGCGCCGTATTCCGGCATCATGCCTTTGACTTGCACCAGGTATTTCCGGATCATCAGTTCGATCTACTCATCGCCAATCCGCCCTATATTTTCAACCAGGCAAAGCAGGCGCAAAAACGGGAATTCAAAAGGCTCGGCTTAACAGGCACATCGCAAGGGATCTCTCTGGCCGCTTTTACAAGAAAGATTCTCCCGATGAAGCTGCGGGAGGGCGGGATTTCGGTCTTGATCACCTCCTCAAGATCGCGGAATTTCAAGCGGGTGAGACATGCCGAAGGGCTGATCAGCCACCCGGTGATGATCCTGGCGTTAACGGGACAGCCCTTCTCTTTCAATGACGCAACACTGATGCCGATCTCCATGCCGGCCTACCCCTTCGACGGGGAAAAGGTCTCCGGTAAAAGCCAGGTGAAAGCGGAATGTTTCATCTCGGTCAATGTCCTGGTATCGGGCAGGGTCGCAAACGGCAAGGAGTCCCCCTTTTCAGAATGCGACATCATTCATCTCGATGTCGAAGATCTTCCCGTCTTCGTCCGACACTGTCTCAATGCAGATCAATGGGGTGCCTTGGATCATCAGGTCTTGGGGCCGTCGATGCAGATGCTCCAAACTGCCAATCTGCTTCGGATCTTCCTACAACATCAAGAGGCGATCCAGGCTTCCCTCGAATCGGAAATCCGGGCGGCCAGGAGACGATACGATGCGGCCGGGGCCAAGCGCTACCAAAGGTTTCTGAAGGAGATCCAGGCGAAGCGTTTTCACCAGATCGGGACCTTCGAAAAGCTGTCCGGCTGGATCGGCGTGCTTGAGAAGCGATGGCAGATCCCCCTTCAAGAGTCCGTCGGGGTCTTCTTAAGAAAAAACCCCTTGCGGAAATACTTCACGAACCATCGACTGAACCGGCGTCAAACATCCGGGCTTGGGGGCGCAGTCAAAAAGGCCTTTCATTCGATCCTGGCGACCTCCAACCGCTTCCATTCACGGTTCTATCTCCTCTCAACGATCCATCCGATCCGGGCGAATGCGGCCCTATGCCGGATCGCCGGGGAGTACAACGGTACCTGCTTCAAAACAGACCATCCGGTATTGGGTTGCATTCCCTATCCGTTTTCCCTCTATCTGCTCAATGAGAGAGAAATCGTTGATGTCCTGGAAGCCTTCCCGGAGATCGAACAGAAACAGATCCTGCGTCAACTGCGGCTTCGATCCGCCGATCTCAACAACAATGTCCCGATGTTCAACCAGATCAGTCGGGAGGCCGAGGGATTGATGAAGACCATCCTTGGGGAGGTATGGTACAACGCACTGCGCATGGGGGATCTTCCGGGAAAAGAGCACGTTGCAGCACTGCTTCTTTCCGGAAACCCGCTCTGCGAGGCGATATCACAACTCATGCGCTCGATCCTTCTGCAGGATGCACCCGGACTCACGCAGATCAATCAAGCGATGGAAGGGCTCGATCTGCTGGAAAAACAGAAGAAGTACCTGCATTACCTTCAAAACTTTTCGGAAACAAGCGTCACGCCGCTTAAGATCCGGAATCTGCTGGTGAAAACAGAAACGATGAAAAACGAACTACAGAAGGGCCTCGAGATCCTGAAAGGGCCGTCCAGACCGGTCAGGAAGATCCGTCCCCTCCATCTCGTTTCCTGAAGCCGACCCGGCGCTGGCTTGTCTCATCAATCACATCTTTTCAGGAGAATAATATGACAAGTATCGATTCAAAGAAGGACTTGCATGTCGATGTCAATCTCTCCGTTCTGATTAAAAACTTTGGAGAGGTCTTCTCGGGAGAGAAGATCTGGATCCGAGAGCTACTACAAAACGCCAGAAGGGCGAAGGCATCCAGGATTCGCCTTTTTACCAGTCCATTGGATCCATGCTACTTACGGATCGAAGACGACGGCTGCGGCATTCCTGACTTTCAAGCATTGCTGACCCTGGG
This sequence comes from Nitrospirota bacterium, assembly GCA_029261165.1. Classification (GTDB taxonomy): domain Bacteria; phylum Nitrospirota; class Nitrospiria; order SBBL01; family JAADHI01; genus DUAG01. The sequence goes on from JAJDBV010000001.1 coordinate 31,149, forward strand.
CGGCTCAGGATGGGACCCGGCCGTGATCGAAAAAGAAAATCCTTTTGGATTGGGATTCTACGCCACCCTTTATGCCGCTAATAGGGTTGAAATCAGGTCAAATAATCAACGCCTCCTGATCGAGACCGACAAGGTGCTACACGGAGAAAGGATCCAGCCAAAACCGGCTCAGACTCCTGTCGGGACGACGATCATCATCGAGCTCAAAAAGCCCTTGGGAAAAACGGCCGATCCAAAACCGGAAGAGATTCACTCCCTTTTCAAAGAGATCGTCTCTGGATTTCCCCTCCCCGTCACTCTGGATGGTGTCGAATTGCCGCGGCCTCATGCGCTCGATGTCTGGGAGGGGTTTCGCTTCGAGCTCCCTGAGGGGGTGGCGCTGGTTGAACTCGATTCCGAAGATTCTTTTGGCATCAATCAAGGCATCACATTTCTCCAGGGACTCGACATCTCCCATTCACAAAATCACTCCTACCAATGGCCGAACTTCAGCCGCCGGGGGATGCGGGTCTTCATGCACCTGCATGCGGACCAATGGCGTGTCCGCGTCCCGGACCGGAACGCCCTGTATGAATCGACGGAAACATCTGAAAAGATCGAGACACTTAAGAGGGGCCTCAAGGAAACCGCGGCACGACATATCGTCAACCGGGGGGAGATCGGGAAATATTTTGAAACCCTCCTTGCCTGGGGCTGTCATGCGCCGATCCGCACCCTCCCCATTTCAAATGGCCGCTGGTCTCGGCTGACGGCATCCGTACACCTGCCGCATTATGATTCCGAGGAGATCGATTACGCAATCGGTTCGATCCCAGACAGAAAGATCCCGACCCCGGAAAACGGCCTTAGCTTTATCCGGGATGAGATTGGGATACGTTCAGAAGAGGATGTGATCGATCATCTCTTTGCCGTGTATCTCTTTGAAATACCCATTCTCGACAGCTGGGACGACCCGGAACACTGGTTCTCGAAAACCCCCTCCGCCGAGCCGGTCGATGCCTTCTATGACCGGAAGATCTCCGTCTTGGTGAAAGACGAGGAACGCATCGCCGAGGGAACCTGGTGGGGGAAACGTGTGGTCCTCTGTAGACGTTTCTCCCTCACCCTGGCAGGGTACGGCACGAAAGAGGTTACAGAGGACGCCTTCATCAACGGCACCTTCTGGATCCTCGATCAAGCGCTGCACGACAACTACCCGATCGACCAGGCCTTCACTTTCCAGACGGAGTCCGAGGATTTCGATTTGGCTTCGTTCGAGAACGCGATGGAGCATTTCCGCGCAACGATTGCGATCCTGAAGGGAGATCTTTGCGGCCTCATTGCCAACGCGATTTACCCTTACAGCGACGCGTTGAAAGGCCATCGCTTCTCGGTTGTGTCCGCAAACGGAAAGATCGAAGTCTCTCAAGGCACATGACAACTTAGAATAACCGGAAACGACTTTAGAAGGCCCTCTTCGGATGCATCCGAAGAGGGCCTTCTTGTTTTCAGACTAAAAGTACAGGAGGACGGCATGGATGTGAAATTCATATATGAACTGACGGGGCGGACGGGCGCCAATCTATATGAGGCGCTTGAGGAGCATCATTTCGATGCGATATTCGCCCTTGAAAGCAAGCACTACTTCGAGGAAGCGGCAATCGGTCATGCTTCCCGGAGCTGCTTCATCGATTGGCTCGAGCGTGACCTGTCGGCGCAGTCATGGCGCGAGATGAAAGAAGACGCCGAATGCGAAGACCTTGCCGCATGGTTGCTACAGCATTCCATCCCCGACCGTGAGGAGGAACTCAGGGAAAGGTATGCGGAAGAAGAGACAAGATTCCAGTTCGAGACATTGACCAAGGGAAAAGACGGGGCCTCCGTTCCCCTCTATCTGGATCACATCGATCCGGACGATGATGCGGCCATCGCCCTGTTTTTCAATCTGATCACCTTTCCAATCAGGGATGAGAACGGCCGATACAACGAACACAGAAACGATCGGCAGATCCCGGCCAAGATCGCCAACAGGATCTCCGAATTGATGGATCAGGCGAACCGCCTGGCAAAGACAACGGGCCGATATGTGGGCTCCCCACCGCCGAAAGACAACCTGGAGAGGACCGCCGATGAAAAGATCGACCGCCTCCATAAAGCGGCCACGCGACTGGAGAAAGAGACGGTCCTCTCCTTCATCCGGATTACGGGATTTGAATGCAGGATCTGCGGCGGGACCGTGCGCTATCCGGAACCAGTGCTGAAAGCCGATCTCCCGGTCTGCCCTTCGTGTGAACACCCCATCTGTCCTTGTTGTGCGAACTGCTACGACAAAGACCCTGCGACCGTCGAGGAGGCGGCCGACTATCTGGCCTCCTGCGATGACGTGTCGGGGATGGCCTATTGCGGTCAATGCGGCGACTGGGGGACCGGGTTCATGCTCCGGTTTCTTCGGATGAAGGGCTGTCCCCTCCCGGAAGCCTACCGGGATTTCACACCCGCGCCGCGGTGTGCGCGATATGTGACGACGAGGACCGTCGCAGACCTGCCGGAACTCAATGAGATCGCGGCCTCTGTGCAGAGGGCGTTCATGGAGGGGACCTCCGGCATCATCAAGGTGCAGCACACCTCCGGAGAGATCTGGGGAATTCCCGAGCGACACCCCGACGGATGGATCGTCACGATCTGCTATCCGGCGGAGCGATAGAAAGAACCTATGAAAGAAAATGATGAAATAAAGATAAGGAAACAGAGATGAACGAGACAAAGCAGACAGAAACAATGGAAATCAAAGCGATTCAAATCGATGAGATACATGACCACCCGAACGAACCTCGGATCTACATCGATCCGAATTCTCTTCAGGAATTGAAGAAAAATATTGGAGAGATCGGCTTGATCCATCCAATCACGGTAATGCCGAGGGACGAAGGAGGGTACTACCGTCTTGCGGGAAGAAGACGGCTTTTGGCCAGCAAGGCCCTTGGGCATGAGACCATTCCCGCCCGTCTCCGAACCGGCCTGAACCCGGAGGAAATCGAGGCGATCCTCCTCTCCGAAAACCTGCAACGGGTCGATCTTTCACCCGTCGAAGAAGCGGAAACCTTTACGCGGCTCCTTGCCGCCCGTTCCATTGAAGACCTCTCGGCCTACATCAACCGGAGTCCCGATTACATCCGTCGGCGGCTGAGACTGGCGCAGCTTGATCCATCGATCCGCCACAAACTGCTGCAGGGAGAAATCAGCCTTTCTATCGCGGAGCAACTGGCCTGTCTTCCGGAAGGGCGGCAAAAGGCGATCCTCGCAATGGTGGAGGAGCAGGGCTTGAATGGCGTCCAACTTTCAAACCTGCTGATTCTGAAAAACAACCGGGATCTTCAGACGGCGCCCTTCGATACCGACGGATGCACCCGCTGCTCCCACAACAGCGCGATTCAACCCGAGCTCTTCGCCCGGGAGACATCAGGCCTCGGCCGCTGTCTCAACGATTCCTGCTGGCGTGAGAAAGAGGGGGAGCAGGCAAAATCGCTCGTAAAAGAGATCGAAGCGATGGGCCCCAGGGCGGTCATCACGGAGAAACTGAAGATCAGCCTCAAGGAACTGCCGGCCGACATCGATCCGACGGCGTCGGTCATTCACGACAAGGCGGAATTGGGGAAAAACAATCTGATCGACTGCCAGAGCTGTAATTTCCTGGTGGTCTACATCTCCAACATGGGCCATCTGCTCAGACAGAACATCTGCACCCGGAAGACTTGCTACCGGGAGCGCGCCGCCGCCTATAGGGCGATACAAACCGAGACCGCGCGCCCGGTTTCATCCGGCGACCGACCGGCGGCACCTTCCCAGGCGCACTCCGAAGCTGCTTCCAGCCATGCAGAAAAGACCGGTCAGGTTGAAAAGATGGTCCCTTCAAATGCCCCTCAGCGGGTCAAGGAGTACAAGCGGAAGCGCTATGACGACTGCCTGATGCAATCCTTTACCGAAACGGATGAGAATACGCTTCGGCTCGCAATGATGGCGATGGGAAACGGCGCATGGCTGCGGGAGGCCGCTGTGGACTCGGTCATCAAGGGACTGAACGGGGATGCGGAGGGAGGCCAACCGCTCGAAAGGCGGCTCCTGAAAGGGACACGTTCCAGACGCCTCGATGGCCTTTTTCATCTTGCCGGGCAAATGGCGGTACAGGTCATCCCGAAGCTGTGCCTGGAGACAGTCGAGCAGATGCTCTTCACCGATCTGAAGAAGGACCCCGAAGCGCTGTTTGCAGTCGACCAGGCCTATCTTGAACTCCTGACCAAAAGGGAGATCGAGGCAACCGCCAAGGAACTCGGCCTCGACACCCTGCTCAAGCAAAGGGGGCTACCGCTCAAGAAGCTCTCAAGCCGGCCAAAAAAGAAGCTGATCGAAGGGATATTGGCTTGCGTCGTTTCCCAAACGCGTCTCCCGACATGGCTTCGGCCGGAAACCCTCACCCTGTCCTAGCACCCGCCTGCTTTCTTGTTTTTCAAACCATCACTTTTAGGAGAAACCAAATGTTTGATTTTAAAAAGATTGCACCCCTCATCCCCCCACAAGGAAGAATCGCATTCACAATCACGACCGGCAGGAACGACCGCTTGGTCGTACTGGTTCAACCGATCTATGCGGCCCTGGAAGATCTGGCCGGGCAAAAAAAAGAGGATTACCAGCAGGCCCGCGTTCCGATGGTTCTGGAAGGCTCGCCCGAAGAACTGAACCAGGATTTCATCCGGATCCTGGAAGAGACCGAGTCCGCCGAGGGGAATCTCCAACGGGCCTTTCTGGCCAAGCAAGTGGCCATCGACAAGGCGATTTCGACGACGGATAAATCACCTCCGTCACCGGAAAAAAAAGGTCTTACAGAGAAAAAATCTGAAACGGAAGCCAAGACCACTGATACCACGACAGAGCAGGAAGGCTTCAGTCTCTTTGAATAATGTCATTCAATAAGGAGAAACGATGGAAAAACGACTGATTGAACGCATCTTCGAATACAGCGGTATGCGCCTGAACGACCCGGACCCGACGATGAATCCGGAGGATGTCAAACACTTCTACACCGCCGTCTATCCGGAATTGTCCCAGGCGGTTATAGAGGAACCGGTGCGGCGGGGGGATCGCCTGGTTTACGCAATCAAACGGGCAGTGGGAACAAAGGGGGGCGGGCAATCGCCCCCCATCACCGTGCAAATGCTGGCGTATAGGGAGGCAAAAGAGACAAACAGCGAACCCGAGAAAGGAGGAAGCGCATGTCCACACAAACTACTGACACAACTGTTCGGCAAATACAATCAGAGCGGACAAGCAGGAGAGATCGTTCTGCCGAGCGAAGGACTTCCGCTCCTGCCTTGATCGCACTCCCCGTGTTGGGAGGCATTCCCTCGAGACTCGACCATGTGAACATTGGAATCGGCGGCGGAAAACTTGCTCAGATCGGCCTCTGGATTTCTCATATTGTGAAAGATCATGAGCTCAAGCCCCCCGGCCCCTGGGCTTCCAATTCCGATCCGGACCGGATCAAGACGGCCCTTGTTTCATGGATCGAAAGACTCCTCTCAAGCCTGGAATCCAGCGTCACGGGAAGATCCGGCTGCACCCTGAGCCTTGAGAAGCTCGGGGACACCGGTGAGCCGAATGGCATCTGTCTGATGATCCATCATCCGTATGAGGTCGATGTCATTTTCTGCGACATTCTGCCGAAGATCGGAGCATCGGATAAAAGACTGGAGAGGGTGGTCATCGCAGCCCTCCAGATGCTCTCCTGGTTCAGGAATACCTATACCTACGACGATTGTTTTGAACAATACCAGGACTGGGGTGAAGAACAAATAAACGATGCCGGGCTGGAAGCCGATGAGCGGAAAGCGATCAAAAGCGAGCTGCATTGGATCGAGAATCATATTCCAAAAGACCACCGCTTCCTTTTCAGGATGAAAGAACGGCCGGGCTTTCCTCCGTTTCCTGAATGCCCACCGGAATCTGCATGGACCCATCCATGGTGGCACTGGGCGAGGGTGGTTTTCGATACCAGCCTGACTTGGAAAAACCCGATTCCTTATTTCCCGCATTACGACCTCCTCCCGGATGCCTGCCTCCTCGATCCGGGTTGCCTCACGCCCCTTCTCTGGTCTCCAGGGGATCCTTTAACCGAGTATTTCTCGGAAATGATGGACTCAGAATATCAAGGGGGATGTGAGCCGGTCTCAATCCTGCCGTTCAATAACGCAGCGGAGGTCCGCGACAGTGTTCATCTGATGAAACGGTCCTCCGAATGGTTCGATCTCTTTCTGAAGGCCTCGCATCTTCCCAATCCACCCCAACCGGAAAAGAAGGAGGAAAGAACACCATGATGGTGGAAACGCTTGAATTAAAAACGGCGCTCTTATGCTACGCAAATTCCAATAGCTATGGCAGCGCCATCCATTACTGGCAAATTCATCCGGTAATGACCGATGCCAAAGGGGTTCCCCATCTGGAAGCCGGACGATCCGTTTCTAATAGAGCGCTAGAGGCGCTTTGTAAAGCGGTCGTTCCTTTTTTGGTGACGCGCCTCGGATGGGTCGATCCCTTTCTCCTGGCCTATGGTACCGGGGACAATGGCCCGCTGATCTTCTTCCGCCCTTCCGTACGCAGACCGATCTATTTCGGACAGAGAACGGGATTAAAAAGCGGCATGGTAAGGTGGCCGTCGATGGTCTTGCTTGCGGAGCCTTCAAAGCTGTCGGTCTATGTTGTCAAGGGAGACAAACGCCCCGGCCTTGAGACGATGCTTTTACGCCCCCCTTTCCTGAACGTCTATCCGGATCACAGCGTCTGCATCGGGCAGACGAAGACCCCCTCAGGCTGCCGGCCTTGCGATATGGAGGCCTGGGCGGAGAGTTTCTACAACAGCGCCTTCACACATCCCAATGCGAATGACCGGGACTTCTTGATCAAGAGCACGCTTGAGCAATTTTGGCAGGCCCTGCTCTCGGGACAAAGAAAACGCTTCCCGTACCACCTGTTAAAACCCGCCGGCAAGACCTTACGGCAGCTTTTGATTGAAAGGGATCTTTATGAACCGAAAAGACCTGCTTCTTCAAAACCATCTTCCAACAGTCATGGTGCCGCGTTTTGAACCGCTGCCCTTGCTTCAAGAAAAATGCTCCCGCTTACTGATGGCAGCGGACGGCTTATGGATCGAGACGAAAACGGCTTGGGGAACATTTATCAAAAGAATCTTTGAAAGTTCCCGTCCACTTCCCTATGGATCCGTCAAGAAACGGGTGGAATTATTGACCGGTCCGATTCCGATGCGATTGCTGGAACGATTTGTGACGCAGGCGAACGAATCCGGGCAAGAAGGTCTTGAAACGGCCGCTTGGATTGTCTGGAGTCCAAGACAGGGTTGGGAATATCTGGAACTGGATATTCTCAGGCAAACCGGTGGTTCTGTCCAGTTTCGTTGGCCGGATCTTGCCCCGGAATCTTTCCTCGTCCTGGACATGCACAGCCATGGCCGGGGACCTGCCTTCTTCTCGAAAACAGATGACGGCTCGGATCAAGGAACCGCTCACTTCTCCCTGGTAGTGGGACATTGCAGAGCAGGCAGGCCCCTGGCCGAACTCGACACGGCGTTCCGGCTCTGTCTGTCCGGTTTTTTCTTTGACTATGGAGAAGGACTAAGTCTCTGGAAGCATCCTACAAAGGAGATGATGTGCGACATTATGTAACCTCTCTAAACGGGCAAAGGCCGATCCTCATCCATCTCGTCGGTTGCGGGGGGACGGGAAGCCACCTCGCAACCCGTCTTGTTCAGCTCAATACGACCCTCCTGGCCTTGAGCCATCCGGGCCTCCATGTCGTGATGTATGACTCGGATATTGTCAGCTGGGCCAATGTCGGAAGGCAGATGTTTTATGAACCGGATATCGGCTTGCCGAAGGTGTCGGTCCTGGTCACCCGAATCAATCAATGCACCGGCTTCGACTGGGTAGGGATTCCGGTCGCCTATCCGGCCAGTTATTCCGGTTCTCCCAAAATCGTGATCACGGCGGTGGATACCGCAAGCGCAAGAGTGATGATCGGCCGCGCCCTCCACCGAAATGTCCATCCTCTTTATTGGTTGGATTGCGGGAATATGCGGCGTCAGGGACAGGTCGTCTTTGGATCCATCGCTAAAGTTCAACAACCTAAGATACCCAAAGTCAAGACGATCAACCGGCTTCCGACCGTTCTCGATCTCTATCCGGAATTGGCCGATGGAGAAGACGACGACCAGGGGCCCTCCTGCTCTCTGGCCGAGGCGATCGAACAGCAGGACCTCTTTATCAACCCCTTGGTCGCCCTGGAGGCGGTTGAGATGCTCTGGAAGGCCTTGCGGTACGGCTACCTCGAATATTCTGCGGCATACATCAGTCTTGAGCCGAGGGGCACGACCGTCTTGCCGGTCGACCCAAAGAGTTGGAGACGCTTCGGATACGGGGTCAGAAAACCAAGAAGGAAAACGTCTGAGAAAAAGAAAACGGCGTAACAGAAGACCAATTGGAGTGAATTGTTTTGAAGGCCCGGCTTCCCTGATATGGAAAGCCGGGCCTTTCTATTTCAAATCAAGAGAGGAGATGCAATGAACGAACTTTTATCAAAAGCCTTACAAACAAGACTAGATCAGCTTCGTGATTTTTATCAAAGGGTCGCATCCTTTTCCCATTCCCCGGAGATTGTGGCAGAGGAGATTGAGGACGAGATCGGGCAATTTCGGCCGATCGATCCGATTCAGACCATTCATGTCCCGGAAGTACCGGGAATCAAGATCTCTTTCCCGAAGAAAGTGAGCCGAAGAAATCCCCCGTTGATCAAGGCCGCATCGCATGATGACGGACTGTTCCTGCTTCCTTACACCCAGGCATTCAGGGAAGCCTATGTGACCCGCTTCGGAAATCTAATCTCGCCCTTGAAAACGCTGATGGAGCGGCTGCGGGACCTGGAGCTCTCATATCACAAGGCGGCGAATGAAAGCAGCACGGTTGCTCCGGAAAAGGGTAAGGTAGAAAAGGAGGAGAATCCCCTTCTCCGTGATGTTCGCTTCTTCAGGTGTCTCTACACAACGATTCCGGACAACACCAAGCTGGGAAGAATCCTTACGGAGATCGGGACCATCCTCTCAGCGAACCCGGTAGAGAACGGAAAGATCGTCGATCTATTATCCGCTTTGAAAGATCGAAAGATCACAGGCCCCGACTTGGGAGAAGCCCTGGTGCAATATCAGAAGCTTGCCGCCTTGTGCGACAACATGTTCGTGTCTTCGATTGCGTCCTGGGCTGCTTTATCGACCTTTGTGTCCATACAGGCCAAAGCCCTTGAGAAGGAAATGCTGCGTGAATCCGGCCAGGAAATCTACCGGGACCGGTTTGTTGCATTTAAGCGCTTCATCAAGGAAATCGCAGATGGGTTTTCCGGATCACCGACCGCGATGCAGGAAAAGGCGCTCTTTTACGCCTATCTGAGCATGCAATCGTTCCTCTCAAGAAAACGGCATCCGAAGGATTTCTACAGATTGAACAACTTCGCCCAGGTCGGAGCCGGAAAGACCTATACGACGCCGATCTTCCTGAAGATGTTCGCCGAATTGATCGGGAAGGCGGAATCGGAACGCGGCCGGCACGTTCCCAAAATCATTACCCTTTACCTGACGGAGGCCAATCTTTGTGAAAATGTGATCAAGTCGATGATCGAGATTGGGGTTCCGAAAGAGAAGCTGCATCATGTCCGAATCAAAGACCTCCCTTCCCTGGCGGTCAAGGATGGCGATTGCATTGTCTTGAGCCGCCATGAGGTCGGATTAAAGAAACAGGAGGACATTACGCAATCGCTGGAGATCCTCGTTCGCAGGGGGTTCCACTTCATGATCGTCGCGGACGAATCTTCCTTCATGAAGAATTCGGAAAGCGGGATTTCTGCGGCGATGGAAACCCTCTATGGCTATCTGAAAAAACGGAGGATCCTCCGGGTGGACTACAGGCTGTCGGCCACACCAGTGAATAACGATACAGGTGATTTCCTCTACCTGCTGTCGTCCAATCAAATCAATGTCGGCGCCTTCCTTCTCGCTTATCCCGATATCTCCCGCCGGATGCAGTCGGTTTTGACCTCGCTCCAAGACCGAATCCACAGTAGAAATAGCCTGACATTACATCGGTTGCTGAACCTCTTAAACACCAGCGGATCACGCACCGGCGTGCTGATCGATTTTAATCGTATCGAAACATCAAAAAACGGATCGACTAAGGTCAATGAAGTGAATGAAAAACCGACGGCAAAAGCCATGCATGAGCTGATCTATACCGACTGCGCCGGCGCTGTTCTGGGCTGCTACTACCACGCGGTCTTTCATGCTGGTCTCTTTCCGATTCAGCCGTGGCTGGGGGAAAGCAGAGACGGGAAAGAAATTCAGGCTACCCTGGTCGATATCATGCAGAAACTGGGCGTCGGCTACACACGGATCGTACAGCCGACTGAAGAGACGATTCGTCCCCTCATCGGCCTGGAGAAACCCCTGGTTCATCCCGGATCAAGGGACCTGGACGCCCTGATCCCCTGCCTGCTTTTACTCAAAGCGATGACATCAGCCCTGACCTACGACCGGGCGTTGAATGCCGAAGAAGAGGTCCATTTCCAGATCAATGCCAAGCAACTCCAGCCGAATCTACTTGAGGCGGTGACAAACCTGGAAGTCCTGGAGAAGATCCGCCAATTCCTGAATCTCATCATGTTTGTCAATCTGGTTCGGAAGGTCCGTTCATACGACCGGACCTGGTGGGTAGTGAGAGAGGAGGTGGAAGCCGAATGCAGAAAACTCCGCATGGAATTTCTCGCCACTTACGCTTTCATGCATGGCATTCCTTTGATCCCGAAGCAAGAGGAGGTCACACGAAAAGTACACAAGGGGTTTCAGATTGTGGAAGAGACGGAGTCCCATGCCTATTTGGCGGCGCGTCCGGATCAAAAGCAGGCCCTGATTGGCCTGCTGGAGGATTTATCCGAGGGAGAGATCCTCGGTAATGCGCTGATCGAGGAATTGGCACAGTTCTTTGCGCCGGTGCGTTATTTTGAGTTGCTTAATCTGTTGGAGAAGCGATCACAAGAACATCAGCGTGGCCGGATGGAACAAGATGAAGAAGAGATCGAGAAAAAACGTGCCATGATCATGGAAACCCTGGGAGTGGCCTTGGGTTTCAAACAGGGAAAACAGACGTTTCATGACCTTGTTTCACTTTTCAAAAATGATCTGGATAAAATCGAAATGGAAGAAGATCAACTGATTCACTTCCGGCCCTCTATCCTGGCGAAATATCCGATCCTTCTCAGCACAACTTTAGCTGTCCTGCAAGATAGCGCGAAAGGGCTGATCGGACTGGAGGCGCAAAGATTTAATGAAGTCCTCCATGATATCGGCTCCGAGCATGTCGATCTGGCGCAGGCCTTGGCCGAGTACGGGATTATCTTCAAGGCCTCCGAGTCATTGAACTTCCCTTTGGTTCTTCGTTTTGCGGACCGGATTCTACATCGTCTGGCCACGCTCTTAGCGGAGCGCGACATCAAACTAAAGATAGAAAAGGGAGATGTCGAAAGAATCCGCTTAGTCATTTCACGATGTGCCGGTTTTGAAAATTATGCGCGCAGAATGGCGGAACTCACCCGGTCTCATCAAGTTCCACTTTTGATCTCTTGCCGGTATCGCTTCTCGCAACAGAGTTTGGTTTCTGCCGCCGATGCGGAATTTTCCGTGACGGGAAAGACGGAGAAGTCGGAAAGATATCGCTTGTTGGAATCCTTCGATCGCTTGGGTGAAAATATGGGACGGACCCTGGTCGCCACCACAAAATCGATCTTGAAGGGCTTCAACCTGTTTTACACGCAGTACGGATTTATGAGTGAAGGCATGGACAACGCCGAGGTGAGGATGCAGATGGCGGGACGTCTCCGGCCGCTCTTTCCGCAGCATTACAAAGAGATTGCATCGATGGAAGCTGTATTGAACAGGACGCGGCCGGACTCACCTGTGCTACAGCATTTAAGTCGGCTCCGGGAGAACGTCAAGATCTTTGATATCGTCTCGCCTCAGATGATATCGGGCTTCCCGGATATCCAGAACGGGAAGGCCTACATGCTCAACACCTTTCTCTTTTCGCAAACACATCAGCGCGCATTTCCAGGACTCTTTACGGATCAGGAGGTCTTCCATTTTGTCGATACGAGGCCGGTATTCAATGCAAAGACCGTCGAAGGGTTTTGTAAAAAATCTATTGAGGAGGCAATAGAGCAGTATGCGAATTGGCTTAAGGGGGAAAAGACGATTTCGGTCTCATCCTTCATCGAACTGTTGGAGCGGGAGATTCAGAATGTGTCGGAGATCAATATGCGGCAATCGAGTTATTATGACATCCTTGCCTTGTAAGCTGTAAGGAACGCAAATGGAGCGGAGAAAGATCAAGATGAAATGATGGCTTAAAATCGGGAAGAATCAAAAAAGAGGCCCCCCGGAAGAGGGTGGGGTCTCTTTTTTTTTGTCTTTTTTTGTTTGGGAAAAAATAAAATTTTCTGTGACTCGACTAAATTGAGTAGACGTTTTTTTACCTATTACCCTCAAGAGTTTAATTTCATAAAATTATCGAGTACATCTACTACTCCTTAACATCAAACACGCTGAAAATCATTGATTTCACCAGGATGAAAGGAAGCGTAACTCCTATTTTAGACACTATGTTAAAAGGAAATGCCTCAAATTGAATAAAAAAATGGGGGAAAGCAAGACTGGAAAGACCCTAAACAGTGAAAAAATGAGACAGTTTTCCTATATTCTGTCTCAAGGGGAGTATTTTTATTGTGCATTCGGTGATTCTAACTATCTTTGTAATCACCGAACCCTTGTTCGGGTTTGGATATTTGTTTTAATGGTATTATAAAGGTCTATTTCTTTTTCGTGTTCAAATGTTACTGCAATGCAATAATCCTGCATTCTATTACTATCGCTAATCCATTTATTAACATTTAGAAGAACCAAAGATATGGGAGAGGTAGGTCTGTTTTTCGGCTCTCTTTGGTATAGCTTCCATGCTTTTTGATGACAACCAGCTTTCCGGGTGTTTGCGCCAGGGAAAAAATCAATCTCAAAGTCCTTTACGGGATGAGGTACATCAACTTGTTCAGTATCATTGCTAATCACGCCGTAGTTTTCTATTAAGGTTTGTGGATTAACCGTATGAAAAAGATGAAATTCCATCCGATTACCTAAATAACTATCACCACGAGTTGCACGGGTTTCAGTAGTAAAGGTGAGGGTGATGATTATTCTTTTCTTGCCAGCCTCAGTAAAAAACAGTTCTGGAAGTTGCAGTGAATAGACCTTAATCTGATTGAGTGCAATTTGGTCTTCATCCCAAAGCACTGCCCTATTATTGAAGGAATACAGGGCTCTTTCGTGGTGACTCAATCCATAGCCACAAACGGACAAGTGGTCTTGCTCTGCTTTTGGTTTGTTCTCTGTTCCATAAAATGCTTTGGTTGGGAGAAAAGGATATTCTGCTCCTACAAGCAACATATTTTTAATGAAATTGGCTGATTTATCAGGGAATTGGTTGGCAATTTTCCCGGCAAGATGAGCAACTTTTGGAGCCGCAAAGCTTGAGCCGCTATCTAATTGAATAATACTCTTTGTTACCCTATTGTTTAACAGGAAAAGTTTTCCACCGTTATCTTCAACGATACGACTATGTCTTTCAGATAAAATCAGGTTTCCCCCGTATTCAACCAACTCAGGCTTAATCATGCCATTAATACCGAGACCTGTTCGAGTGAAAGGTGAAGGTTGCTGTGCTTGAGCAATCGGAGTTTTGATCTGTTCTGAACCGTAGCGTTCTTGCGAAATTCTTACTTCACCGGCAATGGAGCCAATACTAAGTGCTAATGCGGCACTGGCGGGGTTGATGATTTTAAAATCTTTATTGTCGATAAGGTAGCGTGGATAATTTTCTATCACATCCGCTATAGAGTCATGAAAATCAAGTGGGTTCTGATTGCCAGCAGATACTATAAAAACCACATGTGGGAAGGTAAGAGCGAGTTCATCAATCAAAGCAGCTAGTGGCAATTGGCGAAAATAATGTTTATGCCAAATTTCACTGCTATTACCCAACGAAATATTGATGACTTTGATGTGGTACTCAGGCTTGGACAAAAAGTGTTCTACGGCATCTTTAAACTGATGCTCAATTAGTTTTTCTGCGTCATAAACGGCATTGATTATATTACTGTCAAAAACTTGCTCCGCATACATTATCTTGGCTGAAAATAGCCAATTTGAAGGGGTAAACTTTTTACTATTCAGACTGTCTTCAATATCGCCATAAGCGGCACAACCTGCCACTGCCGTACCATGTCCTACGGTATCCTGTGTTTCCGCTTCACCCGATTGAAAGTTCTCTTCATCGCCAATACATTTTTCCAACATGGGATGATTGGAGATAATCCCTGAATCAATCACTAATATTCCAGCGGCATTTTCGTCAGGTACGTCAATTTCAATGCCTTCTATGTCAGGTCGCATCATCTCAAACGGATTAAATTGAACCATAGCGGGTCTGTCTGCCCGTGCAATTTCTTTTAATTGAATGATTTCATCAAATACGGTTCTAGTAAGTTTTGCTCTCAGCAAAACAAAAGATTTTGTGATTAGACTATCGGTTACTCTGAATTGCGTAGAATCAGGGTAGCCGTCTTTTAATTGCTGGATAAATTGCTCATTCTTCTGGGGGTCATCCATTTTCCACAATTCAATATCAATAAAGTCAGCTGTATCATTCAAAGGCTGATTAGCCAGTCGCGCACCAATTTTTTTCTCCACCGGAATGTCATCAAATGATTCGATGGCATTGAAAAAGTCATATTTCGCCCCTTCATCTGAACCATAGGTCACCAGCTTTTGCTTGAATCGGTTTAAGTCCTCATCCTCACTAAACACAACCCAAAAACCTTTTTTGTCCTCAGCAACGGATAAGACATGAATGCCCATAGATGCCAGTGTTTTTTCAAAGCCATCAGGGGAAACGCCTTGGTTGATTTTAATTTCAAAAATTAGTGAGGGGTCAATTCTACCGGAAAGCTGGTTTTTTAATGCCGAAAATGCACTGCTTAAATTTTCGGCTTTTTGAGTTGCCAGTTGTGAAAACTGAGATTTGTTTCTATCTGGGGGAGATTTAAAACCGCCACCGCCAACGCGTTTTTGCCGCTCTACGTTACCCTGAAACAAGGGAAGTTTCAGATGTTGGTGTTTTTCCATTATTCTTTCCTGAGTTCGTGTTTCTTGACCTTTTCCCGGTGGATGAATTGCTCTATCGCGGCATCCAAATCATTCATAGATAAACTGTTTCTGGCATCAATAATTGCAGACTTCATTGCCTCGACCGCAATCATTTCTATATCCGCAGGTGATAATTCCTTACTGTCCTTTGCGGCTTTACTGAAATTTATTTTTTTATCACGTTTGAGTGGTTGCAAGTAGCGTTCAAAGAGTTGTTTTCGAGCTGCCTCATCGGGTAATTCATAATCAATCACCGCGTCGAAGCGTCGCCAAATGGCACTGTCTAGCATATTTTGGTGGTTGGTGGCGGCAAACAGGATACTATCACCTTTGAAGTTATCCAGCATTTGCAGAAAATTATTCACCACTCGTTTGATTTCGCCATGTTCGTGACTATCATCACGATTTTTGCCGATAATATCAAATTCATCAAACAGTACAATCCAAGTGCCGTTCTCAATAAAATCAAAGACTTTACGTAAGTTGCCCGCTGTTTCGCCCAGATAAGAGGAGATGATTGCATCAAAACGAATATATACTAAAGGTATTTGAAGGACTGAGCTGACGATTTGTACTGAAAAAGTTTTACCTGTTCCGGGTTTACCACAGAGTAGAATTTTCTTTTTATAGTTTAAATTGTATGTAGCTAAAATATCTGCGTCCTTAAATTCTCGGATAATCCGTTCCAGGTGGGTTTTGGTTTCTTCGGATAAAACGAGGCTGTCAAAATCATACTCATAATGCTGGATTTCCAGCAATGGAAAGCCCTTTTCCGTATCTCTGGGAATCGGAAGATTTTGCTTGAAACGTTTTTGGCCGTTAGAAACGCCTGTTGTTTGGTATAGAGCTTTTTCTAGTTCTCTGGCAACAATCGTATGTTTTTTGCGTTCTTCTCGGTCAATATACTCCCTTGCTACCTGGAGAAAGGCTTCGTTATCCTTATTATTGAATGACAAGAAAAGCTGTTTAATCAACTCTGAAGTAGTCATGTTGTACCCTTGATTCACCGTTCATTGGTTTCGGTGTTCTGGTAATTTGTTCGTCATGTAGAGTTAAGTATTCAAGTTCAGGAAGGTAACGAATAAAACTTCTAAAATCAATTTTATTATTTCTACCATAGGCAATCTTCAAAATAGAACCATGAGCATCAGCCCATGAGACAGAATTACTCATTCTGTCTCACTACCTGCCTCCTTCGCGATTATTATGGCGAAAATATCGGAAGGGCTGACAAATCGCAAATGCTATACCCCCATCAATGATAAAACAAACAGGCGTAGATTTTATCGGTTTCCAATAAAAACCTTGCACAGATTGGATCATCTCAAAATCCACTGATTCAGGAAGGAAGGCTTGTAAAGCTATAAAAGAGTCCATGGTTGCTGGTCCGGTTCCTTTTCTCTGCAAATATAACACAGCAAAAGCTGCGATTGACATCTAACGGATGGGTCGATTTGAGTGAATCACAACACCCACTACTGGGGAATAAGTGAGCTGTAACGTGTGAGAGGAGGACAGCGAAAAGGGTTTTGGCCCTCGAATCAACCGGCCATGACGTGAATTCCGGCAGGTTCCTTAGAACGCGAAGAATGTTTTTTAATGATGATGTCAATATCTTGATCAAGCGCATTGAGGAGATAAAACAGCTTCTCTACAGAGAAGCGATACAGTCTTCCACGGCTTAATGCAGATATTTGAGGCTGAGAGATATTGAGTATTTTTGAAGCTTCCGCTTGTTTTAATCCGCGTTGTTGAATGATTGCGTTAATAGAAGCCGCGATTTTTGCTTTCAACTTTAATTCGTCAGGATTGTCCAGACCAAGGTCGGCAAAAACATTTCCGCTGCTTTCAGTGACCTCTATCTCTTGAATGTCCTTTTTTATTTTTTCCGTCTTCATCATTTTTCTGAACGCCTTTCGTGTTCCATGACAGCACGTTTGTATCGCATTTTTATGAGATCGATCTCTGATTTGGGGGTTTTAATATCTTTTTTTGATTTCTTTTTAAAGGCATGCAGCGCATAGACAATCCCTTCCAAACGAACCGTGTAAACTGCTCGATATGTATCGCCGTCAAACCGTTCGATCACTTCCAGAATACCACTTCCGGTTACAATCCCCTTCAAGGGTTTGACGTGGTCTGCTTTTCCTCCATTCTGAGCGACATCCAAGGCATAGCCGATTTCACAGCGGACCTGTTTGGGAAATTTCCTTAAATCCTGTAAAGTCGTTCCGATCCATACTAACGGTTTCTCTTCAAATCTTTTCATATTATATACATATGTAGATGATATGGCAAATCAGTTCCGTTCATCCGTTCATTAGATGTTTTTTGAAAAGACATGAAAGTTGAACTCACCCAGCAAGGGATTGCAGGCGGGCTTGCAACAGATGAATCCTGCATGAAAAGCTGCCTCCGAAGATTGTAGAGAATCGCTCTGACTGCATTGGTCTGAGTTAAACCATATTGCGCCGAATGCCTTACAACTTATCCTTCAAAGCGGGCGCTGGTTTGAACTTGACCGACTTTGAGGCCTTGATCTTAATCGCTTCTCCCGTCTGTGGGTTCCGGCCCTTCCTGGCGGCGCGTTTTGTCACGGTAAATGTTCCAAAGCCGGGATAACTAAAACGGCCGGACTTTTTAATCGTTTTTCCTATAACTGTGAAAGTGCCTGAAATAATCGTTTCAACCGTCTTTTTGCTTAGGCCGTCGTGAGATACTGACTTTGAGATTTCCTCGATAAGTTCACTTTTTGTCATGAAGTTACACCTCTCTGCACTGTCAGGTTAGAAGAATAGATTTCGATATTATTAGATCAATACGGGATTGTCAAAACAGATGGAACCTTATAAAACAAGAGTGACATTAAATTAGAGGTCGAACAGAATATTATGGACCACCTATTTGTATAGCAATAGAAGTTAACAAGACCGTAACCGTAGCTCACCAATCGGGAAAGTTCGAATTGATTTAATTTATTGATAGTGATGTAATGTCTTCATATTCCAATCTCCAACTCTAAAACATGTGGGCTTAATACGGTAACTTTTACCCTTCACGGCGAATGGAAATTCATCGTATATTATCACTAAAAGGGTCGATATTTAGGGTAATTTTTTCTTGAAAAAGCACAGTATATTGTTGTACTATGTCGGAAAATTACATATATATTGTGGTTATGGTCAAATCATCCCATGCCATAAATGTAGGGTTCCTTGGTGATGTCCTTAATAGTTCTAAGTTTATGAATTTATAACACTAACTTTTCGAGCTCCATTGCCTGGCCTTTACATTAAAACTTTCTATTTCCACATGTCTCTTTAATTCCAAGGATAAGAAGAATCGGCTCATGAATATAGTCGAAACCGAAAGAATCTCATCGTTTGATACGAAAAAAGGATCTTTCGGCCGCCACGAAACATTTCCCCTGAGATTTAGTTGGCTGACTAAAGGATTTCAGGAGTTAATTCGTGACCCCAAGATATTCTTATCTGACGATGCGACCGTTACTTTGGGGGTTGGGAAAAACATGGTCAATGCGATCCGCCATTGGCTTCTAGCGGCGCGTTTAATTAAACCAGGTCCAGAGGGGTTTCTGCCCAATACGCTGGGAGAGAGGATTTTTGGCTCCGAAGGTTTTGACCCCTACTTGGAAGACGAGGGCACACTCTGGCTAATTCACTGGCTGATTGCGACAAACCCAAAACAGGCAACAGGCTGGTATTGGTTCTTCAACTGTTTTCATAAAGCAGAATTTACTTCTCAGGAAGTTGCCACATCACTCTTTGATTTTGCCGAGCAGAATATTCAATCAAAGTTTTCAGCAACAACGGTAAAGCAGGATGCGGCTATTCTATTACGAATGTATGTCCGCTCCAGGGGCAATACCCGTACACCTATTGAGGAGGCTCTCGACTCTCCTCTGTCGCTACTGAAACTTATTTCCAAGGCAGACGGGACGACCTATTATTCTCGTCCTGCAGAACGTGAGGAATTGCCCCTCGGGATTTTTGGTTTCGCTGTGGCCGAACTATATCACGCAATGGAAGAGCAGGCCTTGCCCATCGAAACTCTAATGTATTCTAACAACAACTATCCTTCCCCTGGAGCAGTTTTCAGGCTGACTGAGAATGCCTTGATTGCCAAACTTGAAAAATTGATTCACCAACTACCAGGAATATTTGAAATCCGTGAGACAGCGGGCATTCACCAGCTCTACCTCCTGGAGCAGGTTGATCCTGTCAGGTTCCTAGAATTCCACTATGCAGAACAATCGCAGGAGCAAGTGGCTTGAGTGTAGCAGACAAGGTTAGCGTCAACACCCACTACACGCGCTCTATCAATCTGGAACGCGATGCCGATTCGATCTCTGTTGTAGCGTCCTATATTCCGACATCACGGGCATTACGGACACTGGAACAGATCCTGGATTCCCTTAAGGAAGACGAGAGTCCGCGCGCCTGGTCATTGGTTGGCCCCTACGGGTCGGGTAAGTCTTCTTTCGCGGTCTTTATTTCCCATCTTCTAGGAGATCCTCGGTATGATGCCACAATAGTTGCCCGTAAAGTTTTAGAAAATAGCAATCCCGCCTTGGCTGCAAAGCTTAGAACCCTATGCGAAAGCCATGAGGGTTCAGCGGGTTATTGCACGGTATCACTGACCGGCAGACCTGAATCACTCAGTAAGAGAATCATCAATAATCTCGCCGAGACAGCGGAAGAGATATGGAGAAAGCGACGAGGTCGAAGAAATGCCATCGTGCATAAGCTGGCGAATCTCGCAGAACAAAAAACCCCACCCTCGACAACCGAAGTATTAGAGTCCATCAAAGAGTTTCAAGAGGCTCTTTCTAAGATAAAATATGATGGATTGATGCTCGTGATCGATGAGCTCGGGAAGTTTTTAGAATATGAAGCCCGTCACTATGGCGCGAATGATATCTATCTTCTCCAGGCACTTGCTGAGCATGCCCTTTCTTTCCACAGGACTAAGTTTTCATTGGTCGTCCTGCTGCACCAGTCAATCGACAAGTATGCTCAGGATCTAGGTAAATCACTCAAGGAGGAATGGGCAAAGATCCAAGGTCGATTTGAAACGGTTCCGTTCATTGAATCTGCAGAACAAACACTCCGCATCGTAGCGGCAGCCATCGAACACGAGTTCGATAAGAAAGAATCCGAAAAGATTTTAAAGTATGCCAAGCGGGCAGCCCGTGTTCTTGAAAAGGGCAAAGCACTTCCGGGTACGATGGATGAGACCACGGCTGCAGAACTATTTTCCCAATGTTATCCGCTCCACCCTCTGAGCAGCCTGCTTCTCCCTCTTCTATGCCAAAGGGTCGCACAAAATGAGCGGACCCTCTTCAGTTACCTTGGGAGCCGGGAGGCCTATGGATTCCAAGAAGGTATGGAGCGATGTAAGCAAGTGGGCGATTGGATCTATCCCTGGGAAATCTACGAATACTTTATTCAGAGTCAACCCGCAATGCTCTCCGATCACGGCACACGCCGCCGTTGGGCCGAGGTTGTATCGGCCACCGAACGTCTTGGCGATGCCCCTCTGCAGGAGGGAGAACTCCTGAAAACGGTTGGGCTATTGAATATCATCGGAGCAAAAGGAAACTTCAAAGCATCCAAGCAGATTGTTGAGTTCTGTTTGCCGACAAAAGCGGCGGTAAGAGATACGCTTGATCGATTGTGCAAGAAATCTCTGCTTCAATACCGAAAGTTCAGCGCGGAATACCGGGTCTGGCAGGGGAGCGATTTTGACCTTGATGCGCACGTGGAAGAAGAACGGAGTAAGCTCGGACGATTCCCCCTCGCAGAAAAGCTGAACAGCCGTCACAGCTTGCTCCCGATTGTGGCCCGACGCCACACCATCGAAAAAGGAACTTTACGGTACTTCACTCCGATCTTTATTGATGCGGGCTCCTACAGACAGCACCCAAAACAGAATGATCAGGCACGTATCATCTTCTTTCTTGCTGAAAGCAAGGATGATGAGGATTGTTTCCAAGATTCAGTAAGGGGCTATTTCTCCGATCTCGATATCACGGTGCTTTGCTTTAATGGCGAACAACTCCGAGAAGGGGTTGGAGAGGTTTTAGCCCTGGAAGAGGTACAAAAAAAATCTCAAGTACTCAACTCTGATCCGGTCGCCCAACGTGAATTCAAAGACCGATTTGTCGCCGCCGGGGCTAAAGAAGATGAACTACTTGCACGCTTAACCGATGAACCAGCTCAGTCTCTTTGGTCTTGGAAGTCGGACCGTCTTTCCATAAGAAGCAAAAGGGCATTGCAAGAAACATTGTCGTCTACTTTAGATATGATTTACTACGCCGCTCCGATCATCAAAAATGAATTAATTAACCGCGACAAACCGTCAGCCCAGGCTAATGCGGGACGAAACAAGCTGGTAGTCGCGATGTTGAAAAATGAAAGCGAAGAAGACCTCGGATTCGATAAGTATCCCTCGGAAAAGGCAATCTATCGGGCTCTCCTAAGAGAGACAAGGCTGCATGTAAAGGGCAAAGATGGTCAATGGCGATTTCAGGGGCCTCCTAAACGAAATCGTTACAACCTGCACCCAGTTTGGAAACGCATTGAAGGATTTCTCGACGGGACGGAGCAAAAACCTCAGTCTCTTATTGAACTCAACCAGGAGCTACTTGCCCCGCCCTATGGCGTGAAAGCAGGGGTTTTACCCATTCTATATCTCACTGCCCTGATTGCAGATAAGAATGAGTTAGCAGTCTACGAGAATCGACGCTACGCCCCTTATCTCACTGAAGAACAAGTCGAACGATTTCTGAAACGCCCGGACGAGTTTACACTGCAACGGTTTAGAATCAGGGGATTAAATCACACGATCTTCCAGGAGTATTCAAAAACTTTATTTGGTGATGAAAAAGGCCGATCTCTATTATCGCTTGCACGCCCTATTGCCGAATTTATGGGAGAACTTTCGGAATACACAAAAACAACAAAGCGGGGAGTCTCAAAAAAAGCTCAAGATGTCCGGGATGCCTTTAAGTTAGCAAAGTCTCCTGTCCACCTATTAATGGAGGACATTCCAAGGGCTTTAGATATCAACCTGAAGAAAGCACATCGGGATGGCGAAGAAGTCAAGTCGCTTTCCAAGCGGTTGACTGAAGTCCTCCGGGAATTAAAACACTGTTGTGCCGGATTGCAAGAAGAGTTGAGGGTGCTGTTAGCACAAGCATTTGGATTAGATAAGGAGACAAATATTTCCGAATTACGGCACACCCTCTATGGGCGGTGTGCAGGCTTAGAAAGCTACACAATTGATCGGGACGGGCAGCGGGCCTTTATTCTGCGCCTGATCAACAATGTTGGCAGTGATGCGCAATGGTTCAACAATATCCTGATGTTTCTAGGGCACAAACCCTTGGAAAAGTGGAACGACACCGACCGGGATACTGCGGAGTACCGTTTGACAAAATTTACCCGTAAATTGAACGACCTGGAAAAACTCCGTATCCATTACGATTCATTTGACCACAATCGCGATGATGATTTTGAGGTTTACCTCCTTCGGAGTATAAAGAAAGGTGCTCCCGATTACGATGAAATCATTGCGGTGGATAAAAAACGTCACGAAGTGATCTCCAAGGTGAAAACAGGAATCAAGGAGCGGCTGAAGGAACTTGGTGATCAGGACTTGGAACTTGCCGCCCTCGCGGAAGTTGTCGATGAGGTCTTAGCCGAGCGCCATGAGAATAGCGGCAAGGCCAACGAAACGTTCAAAGAAGGCAGACGGCTGCGCAACGTTAATTGAGGCACACATCATGAAGTGGCACGAACTCGCACTCAATGAAGATAAAAATACTCGTCATGTCCTAGGTCTTTCTGGGGGCAAAGACAGCGCCGCCCTCGCTATCTATATCAAGGATCACTATCCGAAGATATCAGAAAAAATGGAGTATTTTTTCTCTGATACGGGATCGGAACTTCAGGAAGTTTATGAAACCCTCGATAGGCTTGAAGCCTACTTAGGAAGAGAAATAACCCGTTTGAGTAGTGGAAAACCTTTTGAGCATTGGTTGAAAATGCACGGGAATTATCTACCTTCACCTCGCGAACGATGGTGTACCTTAATGATGAAAATCAAACCCTTTGAAAGATTTGTCGGTGACGATCCGGTTATCAGTTATATCGGTATTCGCGCAGACGAAAACCGGGAAGGCTACATCAGCAAAAAACCGACCATCAAAGCAGTCTTTCCTTTTGTGGAAGACGGCATTGTCAGAGAGGATGTTTTTCAAAAACTAGAAAACTCCATAGGTATTCCAAAATATTATGAGTGGAGAAGCCGCTCTGGATGTTATTTTTGTTTTTTTCAGCGGCAGGATGAATGGCTGGGTCTGAAACGGCGTCACCCCGATCTTTTTGAGGAAGCGAAACGGATTGAGCGTGAGGTCTCGAAAAAAAAGTTTGACTGGGTCAAAGGGGAAGTTGAAGAGTGTGGGCAAGGATATACGTGGAATCAATCAGGGACGCTTGACGAGATCGTGGCTCGAGCAGAAGAGAAGGAAAAAACAAAGAGGGTATCTAAAACAAAGGGTACACAGAAATGGCAAGATTTGCTGAAGAGTGAATCGTATGACGATGACCCTGAAGACCAGGCCTGTTTAATCTGTAGTTTGTGACTAAGTCAAAACTTTGGGGTAATAGATGAAAATGCCTCGTCGTCCTTTTTAAGCTTCGACAATTCTTCAACGATTTTATCTACCAATGTGCTAGTACCTTCCAAATCTTGAGGGTTTTCACTTAACCAATCATCTATCGTCGATAACCCTCCATTACAGTATTCTTCAAAAACTTTGATGCAGTTTATCAGAGATTCGTCTTTTAGAGAATAAACATCCTGAGATTCGAGCAGGCCGAGTAGATAGATGTATCCATCCTTTTCATCGCTAGCATATGTCCCTAGAATTATTTGGATAGAACTCTCAAAGACTGGTTCTTTCTTACTAGAGGTGTACCCGACCATTGCTGCAAAGACCATTAGATCTTTGATAAATTCAAAAATTGGCCGCCCAGTCACTTCTGATCTCCGAGTGCAAAATAGATCAACTAGATGCTCATATTTTCTATTTCTTCTGACGTTTATTCCTCGCCAGTCTCTTTTTTGTTGCTCAGACATATCTTCCGATCTCTTCTATTAACGTTTTATCTACTTCGCAAGTGTATCGGCTTGTTGGATAAGTTTTTCCATCCACTTTTATTGCGTCTATTTTTTTTCTTCCTTGATCACCTGCTATTTCAAGTACCAAATTATATTCATGGCCTACTTTTTCTCTAATTGCATGTTCGACCGTCCCTTCCCAGTGACCAGAGGATAAAAGGAAGATTACTTGACCTACGGAGTTTGGGATCTCCTTTGCTACATTTGCTTTATATGTATTGTCAAGAACTCCAAATGGGGCATCAATAACAAATGGTGCTATTGCTCCAGGTGTAAGAATGTTCCCTTTTGCTTTTGCTCTTAGTTTTGCGATGTTAATGAGTGCTGAGATAAAAGTTAAGCTAAGGAGGAGGGTTTGTCCATCACTTTTTCCCACAGCATTGTTATTTCGATCTTTAAGTTCTAATGAATAATTATCAGAAATTGTTGCTTTGAAATCTTGTCGTACAAATTTTTCCAGAAACTTATTTATTTCTGATATCAGTTTAATACGGATGCTCTCCTCTGTTTTCTCTAGAGTCTCGGATAAGGCATCTTCTATACTCTTAGTATAGTTGAGTCTCTTTTGAAATTTAGCTGCTTGGGGTACAGTTTTAGACAAACGGTTCACTTCTCCGTCTAGTTTTTGGATCTTTTTATCCGTATCTTTGAATTTATAATTAAAACCAGCTTGCTGTTTAATTGTCTCTTTCAGCTGGTTATCTAATTGACGACGCAATTCCTCTTTATTTTTGATATCTTCGAAGTTAATACCGCTAATTTCAAGTGATATTTCTTTAAGTTTTTGTTGCTCACGGTCTAAGGATGATTGTGAGTCTGATAAGAACTTCAATGTATTTTTAAATGCATCTGGGGCTCGCCTTAGATCTTTTTTAATCGCGGTAAGCTGGCTTCTGGCTCTGGTTACTCTGCTAACGACTAAAGAGTCAGCAGCTTTTGCCATTAGTTTTTGGATTTCACCAAATGCCGTCGAGCCTGGGTGAACATCGGCTCCACATATACACTTTTTTTCAGATAAAATGTCCTCGACAAGTTGTACATTATATGGTGCCGGAATTTTTCCTTTTAGTTCCTTTTCATCGATGAATTCGATCCCTAGTTTGACAATTTTTTGTGAGAAAACAGAAATAGCAAAATCACTCACTAATTTTGTTTTGTCCTCTAGGGCTTTTCTTACGAAGGAGGATAACTCAGAAACTTCCCTTTCCTTCGCATCTCTAAAGAGTTGTTTTTGTTTTACTAGGTCATGATTGCTATTTCTGAGTTGTTCATCAATTTCTTTTAACCTTTCAGAGAGGGACAGTTGTTCTTTCTCACAATGTTCAATTTCTTTTCGAGTGAATTCCTTCTCTGATTCAAGTTCACCCAACTGTTTTTGCATTTTGCTTAGATCAGAAGATTTATCTAACTTTTGATACTCTTTCCTAAGTTCCGTTCTTGCGTAGCGGATACTCTCTAGTGCCTTTTCTGCAACCGTAAATCCAAGAATATCTCTTACTGCGTTGCGAATTCCACTTTTTCGGGTTCCTGAAGCAATGGACCCCATCCCCTCTCCTTGGAAGAAAAAGTAGTCTGCCATGTCATTAGGAATAATGGTGTTCAGAAAATAAAAAGGATTGCGTACAGATTCATAGTTTCCGTTGCGGATACGAAAAATAAGAAAGCTGTTTTCAGATCTTTGAACACTAAAAGTCTGTCCGTTTTCTTCGAATTCGACATGGACATAGAAGCTATTTTTGTTTTCTTTTTTTGCCCAATTGTTTATGAGTTGAGTGGGAATACTGAAATTTGGGGTCGTACGTTTATAAAAACACCAAAGTATTGAATTTAAGAGAGCGGTTTTGCCCACACCGTTTTCAGCATGGATCAGCGTTATGTTCTTATTGGGATCAACTGAAAACTTTATATGCTGAGTCCCGTAGAATTGCCGAAAGTTTTTTAGTTCTAGGCTCTTTAATATCATTGTAAAGCATCCTCTTCATCAGCGTGAGAAATGATCAGATGTAAAATTTCTTTCCGTTTCCCGTAAGTGCTTTTTTCGCCGTAAAGACACTTTCTCTCCATCTTGATGATTTCATGAAGAATATGGTTATATGAGTTTTCCCTACTCTCACTATCATCTTTTTTCAATTCTTTTTTTAAAAGGTCTTTGATTTGTCCATAATTATCGGTCATTAAAAATTCCCTATTTCGTCAATTTTTTGTAGATTTTCGGCCTTGTTCCTAGCTAATTCTAAAAAGTCGTAAACTCTTTCTAGCTCGGCAGTTTTCAGTCGTTCTGAGCTAGGATCATTTCTAGCTGAAGGGTTTGGCAACACTACAAAGTCATGTATTTCAGCATATTTTTTCCCCGGAAATTTACGAAGTATTCGACCTCTTCGTTGAATGTACTGCCTTGGATTTCTAGTACTCGCTAAAATATATGCTTGACTGCATGCGGGTATGTCTATTCCTTCATCCAATACTTTCATAGAGACTAGTCCTTGGATGTCGCCATGAAGAAACGAATCTAAAATTTGTTTTCTCTTTTCACTTGATTCTAGGCAAGTAAACTGTGTCGTTCGCCAACCTTCATCGGCTAGGATCTTGCTTACCCTCGAAACTTGTCGAATTGGAGATTCGCTTTCATCATTATCATGATAGCCCTCAGCACAGTAGAACAAGCTGTGATACCGGTTGGCACTATCGACACGAGCGACAATATCTTTCAGTAGATCAAATTTTTCTTCTGCTGCTCCGAGAAGCCTAGAGCGCTTCCCGCATAAGTATACCAAAACCTTCCTATCAGCGTCATTATTCCGACCGGATTTCACTAACGCGGTGATCTCGTTTGATAAATCTTTGAATTCTTCTTGTTCACAGGAGGTCAGGTACGCAAGGTGAATATGATAATTATATGGGGTTAGGACCCCATCGCTTATCGCATCACTTAGAGTATATTCACACACCACATTACCGTAGTAATTTGTGATTCTTTCTTTTGCGTAATCAGGAAATGGTGATTCAATCTCTTCCTCATCTGACCTGTAGGGAGTAGCGGATAGTCCCATTCTCATGTGAGTATCCGGCAGAGAATTCGAAATATTTTCTGCCCCATGATGGTGACATTCGTCACCAATGAAGAGAATCTTATTCCTAGGGAGATCTCTTAATAATATTTGAAAACTTGAACTAGACAGGGTCGCATTAACGACTACTAAACAGCAAAAATCGATACTTCTAGTTTTAAATGCAAGAACATCTGCTTGGAGTTTTTCATACCAGTTGCTTTTTTTTATAAAGCACTTGTGTGCATTTATTCTGAACGATCGAAAAACTTGGACCCATTGATTAGCAAGTTCAATATAGGGTACAGCAACTACTACAAACAATCTTTCCGAAACATCAAGCACTTTTACAGTGCCATAAATTGCAGTGATGGTTTTTCCAGCACCGGTAGCTAATTTCAAAATCCCTTTGTAATCGTTAGCTCGCCAAGACTCTAATGCTTTTCTTTGATGATCTCTTATCTGAAAAGGATTTCCAAGTAGTGAATTTGGAATAAAAGGGGATGTCATTAAATTTGATACAAACAACCCTAGATCTCTTCTTTGAGAGAGAAAATCTAGTTCAATATCTAGGTTTGGCTTTCCTATCACTGCGGCAAGCTCAGCAATGCGGTTATAATCCTTCGAAGGGAGTTGGACACAATATGTTCCTAGTTGTTTGCTGTTCCAAACTTGATCGAATGCTCGTTCATATTCCAAACCATGTGTTTGATAAACACTTTCCCAACTAGGATAAGTTGAAATTGATTCGGCGTTTAAGTCTTGCATAGCATTAAGAGATTCGTTTGCAGAGCCTTGGAATACAAGTTTGTCATTATTACCATCGATTAACACCCCTATTTTCTCGTGGTACATTCCTTTTTTCCGAAACGCAAATTTGATCTCTAGATTTCGACAGGCGATCATCCAGCATAGGAGTTGTAGCCTGTAGGTTTCTAGATCGCCAGCGGGATATTGTAAGGCTTCATTTAATGCCGATGCTGGAGAAAAATCTAATTCTTCTAATTGTTTTCCATTTTTAACTGCTTCGTATTCTACAGCGTCCAAAGGGTGGCCAATTATCAATCTCATTTTCCCATTATTTTTGATGAGAGAGGATAATCCCTGTGCTGCAGCGGAAAGGATATGGGAAGAAAAAAACCCCACAGCACGATTATAAAATTTTGCTCTAGCTAGCGCTGGAATATAGAAATCCGTGAGTAAGTTGTCAGTTCCGGTACGATAAACGTACTTCCATTCATAACCCTTGAGCATTTGAGATTCCAAAGTTACCCCTTGCCCGAATCCACCTATTTTGAGAATACTAGCATTCTACCGATATTAGTTACTAGTAATTTCTACCTCTTCATTAGAACTACCTTGCCTATTCTAGCTATCTATATATTCGAATTTAAACATTTATTCAATTAAAAACCATTCCCTCTTTACCTAAGAAAGTTGAACTATATTATAGATCTGTTTTTTTAATAATGGAGGCGGCTCAAATTTCCCGCCATAATCAAAAAAGTCCACATGCAATTCACGCAGTTTAATCTTAATCCGTTGAATCAATAACGGAACCTCTTTTTCAAAATCGTCATATCGCATCAGCGAAACCTTTCCAGAGGTAAAGTGGATCTTGATCAGGTGAATTTCATCAAGATCCCCATAGAGCTGACAGGCACAACCCACATAGACACGAAGTTCTGGAGGAAGGTCTTGGAGCAGTCCTTTCGGGATAACCCATGAGTGTCCTTGATTCAATTCACCGATATTGTATTTTTCGTAGGCTTGGACGGCCTTCTCCCCGATAACTTTTGGGTTTCCCACACTAAAAAGGAGGCGCATTGCTTCTTCGTTGGCGTTGCTGTATTTGTCGAAGAAGAACTTGATATCCCGTTTTAACTCCTCCGGCATTTGTTTGTAGGGTTTGCGTCTTCCAAATTTATCCAGGGCAAAATAGACGAGCAGGTCTTCCCGGCGTGCGACACGGGCCTGCTCGAAGGTCTCATGGCCGAAATAATCCACAAGGGCATCGAACGCTTTTTTGTGAGAACTCGCAACGCTTCGCACCCGATCAGAAAATTCAAACTCGTTATTGGCAGGGATTCGACCAAGGTCAAGGATTGTCTCCCAAAAATGGGTGAATAGTTCCTTATGTTTATCGATCAGGCCCTTGGTGACCTGCTTTGTTTGTGTCCTCGCTTCACGCTCGGTAAGCTGCCGCCAGTTGCGGCGGATGTGCTGCCTTTCAAGGAGAAAATGCTGCTCTTCCAGTTTATCTTTAAAAACGATGAAGACACCTTGTCCCACCGCAATGGGACTCTCCTCTAATGAATCTTCGAGATAAGTCTTAATTTCGCTCTGGGTGTAATAACGTTGAAAGGTGTTGCGGGAGGTGATGACCCCATCCTTATAAGGTGTAAACTGCTGGATGATGCTCTCTCCCGCAATCATCACAGAAACGATGAGCAGCTTGTTGGCATAGCCGAAGGCCCGGATCAAGGTCTCTCTCCGTTCATCAATATCTTCGACGACATTGAGTACATAACCGAGGTTAACGATATCGGATTCAGGTAATTTCCCGTCGGGTTTATGAGCCGGGTCCCAACCGGTGGCATCGATCCCATGCGCCTCAAGTTCCCTCAAGTCGTCCCCTTTGCCACAGCCGTAGTCGAGTATCGAATAGTTCCCATCCAGATAGCTACGCCGGGCCAAAACCTGCATGGGTGATGAGAGCTTGTTCCGGTCAATGGCGGTCTTGTGGCGATCAATACCATTTCCAGAAATTTCGGGTGTATTGTTCTGGGCAAGGATCTCCTTCTTGTGAAGTCGGCCCTGTTCGTCCAGGATATGACCTTTATTATTAATTAACCGATTCCAGGATTTCCTAAAGCCAATTGATCGAGGTTTCTCATAGAGCCCGATGGCCTCTCCCTCTTGAGTAATTGCTTTAAACAGGCTACGGAGAGGGTAGTCTTCGGCAACAAACGTCTCTTTACGGTGAAGAATGGGTGGGTTATCAGAGGAGGAATAATCAGCCTTCCGGACGGATAATTTGGTTAGATCAATTGTGAAGCTCTGATGTAGGGGAGGGTAGGCGTAGGTGTCAAAGTTCGGGTAGTTCAGCAGGGTGATCTTGAAACCACGGCGGAAATATTTGGCAATATTCCATTCTCCACCATCGACGTTAAGCGTCTTGGCGATATCCTCTGTAAATATTGCCAGCTCAGGAGACGTCTCAGAGGTCAAGCTCTTGTGGAGGTAAACAGCGTCTGGGAGCTGCTTACCGAGGTGCAATGCTCCAACTAATTGGTGAAATTTTGGATAATCCATTAGGTCATTGCAGTTTGATGGTTTATTCTATTTCTCGTCCAACCGTGACCTTTTTTTTAAAAGGAGGTTCAGCCAATTTTTCCCGGTTGTATCTTGGGGGTCTTTTGGTGGACTTTTGTCCCACTTCTGGAGTTGAAGAAGAGTGTTGTCTTGGTACAACTCCTTAACAGTATTTTCATTGTAATATTGGAAATAGCGCCCTTGGTCCTTTACTGGGTCGTTTGTTCCATCTCCATATTTCAGAGAAATAAACATAAACCCACCTGGCTTGAGTGCTTTCTCTAAATTTTTTACAGCCTCTTTAGCTTCAATAATTGGTTCGTGATGTAAAGATGCGAGTGCCCATACACCATCAAACTCCTCATGAAAAGTAATCTCTTTAAAACTCCTATGTAAGCAGTAGGCATGAGGGTATTCTCGACAAAGCTCTACCATTTCCGAAGATGCATCAAAGGAAATAACAATGAAGCCATTTTCGATAAAATATCGCGTATCTCGACCGGTTCCACACCCGGCATCTAGTATCCGTGCTCCTCGAGGAAGCACTTCTTTGAATTCGTTGTAGAGTGTCTCTAAATCAATATTTTCCGTCCTTAATCGGTATTGTTCAGCATGTTGATCGTAATATGCTATCGACGTATATTTTCCTTTCTGATAACCATCAGCGCTTTTAATAAGTTCTGCATTACCTTTTCCAAGGAGGGCATTTGACCGGTTTTCTAAACGTAAAATTGCGCTCTCAAGAGCACCATCAATCGCCCGTGGGTATAAGATATCATCGTACGCTTCTGCTGGAGGGGATAATTTTCTTTGGAAAGCAAGATTCAGAAACCTTATATGCGCACCCCATTGGCCTAAGAGTTCACGAAGCTCTGGCAGAGAAACCACTCCAGACTCGTTTTCTATCAATGCTAATGATTGCTTTCCGATGGATACTATTTGGTTAAGGAGGGACCTCTCATGACTTTTCAAGCCAAGGTCTTCCTTATCTTTATTTTTGATTAGGTACGATAAAGTCCAGAAACGACGGCTTACATATGGGTGCTCGTTTTTTAAATCTTTCACAAATTTCCCATATAATATCCTTGATTCAATCCGTAGTTGTTTTAGAGGCCCATAGAAGTCTTTAAGCTTTCGATTTATCTCTTCACGCTCATCTTCTGATCGTCGTAGACGCAAATTTTCGCGCATTTGAGAATTATGTTCTGAGTTTTGGTGGCGCTGGGACTTAATAAGACAAAAGTTAGCTATGGAACTAGCCAATACCGCAACAAGCCCAACAATAATTGGACCCCAAGCATTTATTTTTTCAATGTCAAGAACGTTAGGATCCGCCATCATTTATCCCTTTATAAAAAAATCTAGTCTATTTTTTAGCTGTGAGGATGGGAGGTTCAACTAACTTCACCTTCCTACACATACTGGAATCCTGAGCAACACTCCTATCACCGAATCATACTGCCCGCCCAACTATATTGCAATCCTTCCCCCATTTTTCGCGTGCATACTCGCTATATGTAGTATTTTAGGAATAAAAATATATAACGCGTAAAAACGAAAGCCCGAAGAAAATCTACCTGTTAGTCGAGAGGTTTTTGTCCAGGATAAATTTATCAGGACTTTCCTGATAAGCTTTGATACAGGCAATACATATACAAGATTTTCCTTTTGAGTTTTCTGGGATCAAATTCTGTAGTGCCGGGGGGATCGTTACTTTGAAGCACCAACAAGGATCTTTACTGTGGGCCATACAGTTATTATTAGTCCCACAAAATGGGCAAATATTCTCATTGATTAATTTTTCCATTCAACACCATCTTGAGCCTTCATCGATACAAAATCACTGCTGTCCCGTTAAGCGGGAAAAAGGGGGCCTGATTCTGAGCCGATTTAGTATGATATGGTTCGCACTAACTATTTGAATCAGAAAGGATAATCAGGTCAAGATTCATTATGATACGCTCTTTTCAGATATATTTAAACTGGTTTCGAGGTATGAATTAGAACTTCTTTCTAAAGAACGCTCACAAGATAAATCTGTGGAGAAATAATCGCGTTGTATACAAGGTTTCAAATATGAGGAGGCTGTAGACATGGTGCTGCACAAGAGAATCAGGACAAAGCCACTTGATTGACATGAGATATGGTGTTTGTAAGCAGGCAGGTTGTCGGAGGTGATGACGGTCTTGCGATAGTTAGGACTTGAGCACGGCCGACGCCTTATATATAAGTTCGGCCTCTTCATGCGTTATTCCTTGTTCATTGATAACACAAGTGGCACTATCAGGTACTCCTCTTTCCTTTAAAAATCAAATCGATTTTCCTCCCATCCGCCCGGTACCAGGCATTATACAAACCGAGATGGTTATCAATATTCTGTATCGTGTTAAAAAGAAAGTAAGGAACAAGCTTTGTCATTGGCCGGCTTTCGATAACCGCACGCTGTAGCCTCGCCATACGGTCGGATGTATGCGCCACGATCAGGAAGCCCACCGGCTCCTTGGTACCAACCGGGGCCAATACTTTTTTGATCTGCAAAAAGACAATCAATTTCTGGATGAACTCTGGCATATGCGTCGTCCCCGCATCGATCTCTACGATGTAGCTGAAATAGGAGCCATTTCGAAGCTGTACGGTAAAACGCAGATCCGGAATCCGCTTCTTTCTGGCCTTGTGAACCAGCTTGGCCAAGTCCTGATGATCATAAAGCCTGATCACACGATACCGCGTTGGATCTCCCTCATATATTTTCCGGATTAATCGCGTCACGATCACCTCATGAAAAATAATCCGGGCATCCAATCGAACATGCCGAACCCGGCCTGCCGGCATAATCCCCTCACTCCCCAATAGATTGATGCCCGCTTCAGCCAAAAAATAAACGGGGCGATGATCGCTTACCTTTCCCTGCATCCGTTTCGGACGTAAACAAGAGATAAATTTTGCATCGAGGAGTTTCTTCATCCTGCGAAGCAGGACCTTCCGAATCACCCGTTTTCCCTTTCCGACAAAGAACCGGACATGAAGATCGTCCTCAAACGCTGGGCCATATGCCAGATACTTAAAGACCTCGATATCCCGATCTGTCAGATGCATACCCTTAATCATGTCCAGCGCTCCTGTCGTGTCCCGAAGTCTGAGACAGATGCTCGATGTCCGCTTTGATTTGCGCGAGATCTTTCAGTCTTGACGCGGAGAAAATAGCATCCACCTTCTTGATCAATGCCTTCGCTTTATTCGGATCGTTTCGAATCCGCTTGATCAGCACCGTATGACCTTCTGCCAGGCGATTGACATGCCAGAGTAACCCCGCTTTAGACAACCCCTTCGCCTGACAGACAAGACGTGCATAGGCTTTTAATAACAGCCGATTCATTTGAGCAAGCTCTCTATTTTTCTGGATCTCCGCCTTGAGTTTTACTTGAAGCGCACGGCATTTTTCCGTCTGATCAGAGGGGGCGACGATCTTGTTCCCTTTAGATTGATCAGCAATCTTCTCTTTGTTTTTATCCGTAGCCGTCTTGCTATGACGTGCACCATACTGCTCAATCGTCTTCAAGATATTTTCTTGCGGCAAGCCGCAGGCCTCGGATAAAACAATGAGCATCTCCTTTTTCTCCACCTCATCGGGAAAGCAATGCCATAGGGCGCCGATACCTTGTAAGGCCCTGTCCCGGTGCAAGGGGTTCTTCATGTCGTTCTGATTCCACATCGCGCCGACCATCCAGGGTCCGGCCTTGACCGGTGCGTCTATAACGGCCCGGATAACCTCCGGCCCTTTCTTGCAGATCAGTTCATCCGGGTCCTTGATGATCCGCGTTTCATCCTCCGGATCGCATGCTGCGATCTGCGCCACATAGAGAGAGAACTTGGCATCATCTTTCAATAAAACCCGAATCGCCCGATCCGTCCCTTCCCTGCCCGCACGATCGCTGTCAAACAAAAGAATCAAACGCTCAAAACGTGTGCACTCCAAGGCCGGGATGAACACCTCCTTAAAAGCACTGCCACCCAAGGCAATCACATTATGAATACCGACCGACCAGAGCTGAAGACAATCGACAATCCCCTCCACGATCACGAGTGTCCGGTCATCCGGAACCCGGCGCTTGGCATAAAAGAGATTGAAGGGCGATTCGGCCTGAAAATTTGCACTTTTTTTGTATTTCGGATATCTATCTTTTTCTGCAGGGGGAATAACTGCAAGCGCGTGTTTTGTCAGGGCGCCGACAAACCCTTCGATCCTTCCATCAAGACCACGCCAGCCAAAAAGAATGCGGTAGCGCCCTCCGAATCCTAAAGTCAGAATGCCCGAGGCCTTGATTGCATCATAGGCATATCCCTTCTTTTTCAGGTGCAAAATCAAGGCTGAGCGGTCCCTCAAATAGCCGACATCATGCCCCCTCAAGACTTGTGCAGATAATTTTCTCTCGGAAACCAGGTACTCCCAGAATGGCTTTGCCTCCGCCAGGGCCCAGTCTGCCTTGGCCTGCCGCATGATCTCTTCACGTATGTCTGTCTTTGTGCTTTTCGAAGCTTCGGGGAGTCGATATCCCACTTCGCATGCAAGGGTTTCCAGGGCAGAGCGGAGATCATACCCTTTCAGTTTTGCCAGAAAGGAAAACACATCGCCACCGGTCAACCTACCCGGACACTGAAAGCAGTTGAAGAGCTGTTTATCGACGGTAATGGAAAAACAGTGATGCCCCTTGCAAAAGGGGCACTCCGGGAGTTGGCGGTGATTTCCCCTCCCCGTCACCGTCATGCCGGTGAACTTTGCTATGATTTCGACAATGTCCACCTGGCGCTTGACCGCTTCAAAAGGGTTGATGTTTTTCACAATCGAGTTCTCTTTTCTTTCACTCGTTGACGGAGCCCCCTTGAAGATCGACGGTCAACAAAATAGAAAAACGACCAAAATACGATCATGAACTTTAACCGTCAACTGACAACCGTCAACCGCAAAC
Source organism: Nitrospirota bacterium (assembly GCA_029261165.1). Lineage (GTDB taxonomy): Bacteria > Nitrospirota > Nitrospiria > SBBL01 > JAADHI01 > DUAG01. Next base: position 67,019 of record JAJDBV010000001.1, read on the forward strand.
AATCCCTTCATACATCATTGCCATCCCAGTATTTCTCCATCATCAGGATTCGGAGTGGCAGGTGGGGTGCCCTCAGACATTTCCGGCGGCAGCTCCGGCAAATCGAGATCTTTATATGAAGGAGCGACCAGGGGTTCATCGACGGGCCGATAGGCCTTTGCAGGCAGACCGATCCTTTTTCTTATCCAACTCGTCTTAAACGAAGAGAGCTGTCTGACCTTAAACCCGCGCATCCCGCCTGAGAAGATGAGGGCTTGATCGAGCGGCAGGTTCTGAATTGTATCGGGCGTCTCAAGGGGCGTTTCGATATATCCGGTTGAGGTCGTCGAACCGCGTTTCATCGATCGAGAAACCCGTTTGTCTTTGATCAAGGTTTTTCCAAGCTGGTCACTTAAGCGTTTGCACGTCACCAGTTCACATCCCTGCAAATAGATGTTTGTCTTGGTGTTGACGGCAATCGACGCCACCTCGTGTCGTTGATACCGGTAGAGCTGCTCCTCCGATTGCAGGCCGGTCACGATGCCAACCCGTGCGGAACGGGCCGTGTTTGCAAAATCAGCCATATCGGGCAGATGCAGGGCATAAAATTCATCCAAATAGAAAAAGAGGGAGGGGCCGTCTTTTTTTGTCCGGACCGGTTTGTCATAGACTTTCATCATCAGGGCGCGGAGCAGGATCGATGCGGCCAGACGCGCCTTTGGGTTGCTGTGAGGACTGGCGATGATCAGGAGTGTCGGTTCACGGAAAAGGAGATCGAGATCGAGGTCCGGCCGGGAGAACGCGGCTGAGATCTCCGGTTCCGAAAAGAGATCAAGGCGATTCAAGATCCCGCTTAAAACATCCTGCAACCGATATTTATTGATAAAGAGTGGTTCGAATTTCTGCTGAAGCGAGGGGTTGCCGCAGTAGGTCACCGCTGCCTGCAAGGACGGCAGCCCCCTGAGCACGAGTTGGTAGACCATCGGCAAACAAACTTGGCTCCGATTTTTGTATCCCTGGATCAACTGACAGATCAACGTGAAAAGCCGCCGTTCCTGATCCGCAAACCAGATCGAGCTGTCATCCCCGTCCGTATTCCGCTTCCCATAAACCACCTCCTCGATCCCTGAAATGAGGTCTTCACTCGCAGATCCAAGTGGCTCAAAACCGATACAATGGGGATGAAAGGGATCAAAGAGGATCACTTTTTTCCCCTGTGCCTGCCATGCGCCCGCAATCGTTTCGTATCCTTCAGGGGATTTCACATCAAGCAGGATGGACGAACAGTCCCCTGAAGCATCTTCAATCAGTTGCGGAAAGATAAAACCGGTTGTCTTGCCGGTGCCTGCGCGTCCCATGATCCGGACATGTTCAAACCGGTCTTTTTCAGGAAGGGACAAGACGACGGAAAAGAAAAAGCGTCTTGTCCCCAATAGATATCGGTTCTTATCCGGAGGGACCCAGACAAACTCATATAAAATCCAAAACAGGAGTACCGACCCGATCATTGCGCCTCCAAGAACAAGGATGATCCGGCCCGGATCAGAAAATAAAGACCGGCCATGCAGGTGATACCCCCATCCCAGGGCCGCGCTGACAAAGACGGCAAGGATCAGAAAGAAGGACAAAAGTGAGAGCGGAAAGCGGGCCCAATTTCCAAGGTGGCGCAGCAACTCGAAGGCCCCCGCATAACGGCCGGATCCCCTTCGGCCCGACCGTGCCGCACCGACAACAATCAAAAAAACAAGAAGACCGGCGATGAGAAAAAAAAAGACCTGGTCGGAAAAAAGCCCGCTGTTCATTATCGATTCGATTTGATTCATCTTCATTCTCCAATATTATTGATGTTGCGAACTTACCGCCGATTTCTCCAAAGCGGGATGAAACGCTAAGGCCTCTCCTCCCTCCCGGATCAATTCGCTTATCCCTTCCGCAATCCTGATTTCAATGCCGTACCCTTCACGCCCCTCTGATCGCTCGGCAAGACAGGTCAGGCCGACCTGGCGCTCAGTTAGTGCCGGGAAAAGATCCGCCGGCAGCGGGTCGATTTCTTCCAGATGAAAATAGAGCGGCAAGGGCCGGCGTCCGGGTGGGTAAGAAAGAAGCTGATGCGCGATGGAAAGGAAGGCAAGCTGCAATAGTCGCCGTGATTCGGGAATCTCCATCGGGAGACAAACGATCAGGACGCTTGGCTCGTGGTGGTAGATCGGCGCATAGGCTGTGGGGCGGGAAAAGAGCGCCTCAATCCGGGTCTCCTGAAAAAAAGAGAAGCGCGTATAGATCTCCCGCAGGACCTCTGCCTGATCATTATTGGAAAGCAAGTTGATCTGTTCCAAGAGCGCCAGATGCAAAGGGCTTTTCTGAAAGCGGAGCCATTCTTTCAGAGCGCGGAGTCCCAGACCCACTTGCCGATAGATGCCCGGCAGGGTGGCCTCCTTGCCCGGATCGTTGATCGCGATCTCAATAAGCGCCTTCAGTATCTTCCGTGCATTTAGATCATTCCCACGCGCTTCTTCTTTTCCAAAGAAGAAATCGGCCAACCACTCAGGTGACAACTGATCCGAGTGAAAGAGCGGATTGAGTGAAAGTGAATCAGGATGATTCGGCTTCAAACGCATGAAGACCTTGCTATCGGCGGTCATCGCTTCGATCCTCTCCACCACATCCGGATTATGGGTGAAGACAATGGATGAGCAGCATTGTTCCGCCTCCCTTTGAAGCAGGTGCAACCAGAAGCGCCGGGTGACTTCTGCTTTGGAGGGGGTGATCAGCAGATGCCCCAAGCGCGCCTCCAAAGAGAGATATTTTCCGAGAAGATTTCTTCTTCCGATATAGATGCGATTGTTTCCCATCGTTTCGCCTCCAGATATTTTCCCTTAATCATACAACCGATTCTCATCCGAAAAAGATGGCGTTTTTGGCATTTTAGGGGGGTCATTTTGCCAAAAATGACATGATTTTCGGATGAGAATCGGTGTTATCGTTTGCTCTGTTGGCAAGAGGAGCAAACAAATGGTGTTCAGCATTTTTAATTTCAGAGGGAAGACAGCGCAACTTATGTTGCTCATGTGTACGTTCTGCTTTGTTCAGCAAAGCGCTGCGGCGGAGATCATCATGGAACCGTATCAATACCCATCAGAGAGTGCGATTCACTTTTCAGAAAGAGAAATGTTTGTCATCTGTGACTGTCCGGAAGCACAGGATCTGGCGCGTCATCTCGTCGCACCGCCCCTGGCCTTGAAGGCATCCTCTTCGAAAAAGGGGTCAAGCAAAACGGCCGTCTTGAAAAGATCAAAGGTGAAATCAAAACCGATCAAATACACCCTCTCTTTTGGATTTGATTCAGACCGGCTTTCTCCGGCGGCACTCCAAAAGCTGAACAAGGTCGTCCAAAAGATTAAATCCATGCCCGGCAGGAAAAGGATCGCAGTCCTCGGCTACACCTGTGAGATCGGACCGAAGATCTATAACGACCGCTTGTCGTTGAGGCGGGCCGAATCGGTTGTGCGCCATCTCAAGGCACAGGGACTGCCGACCTTGGAAGCGGAAGGAAAGGGAAGCTGCTGTCCGGTCTCTAAAAAAATAGGGCTGAACCGCAGGGTGGAGATTCGGGTGGAAATCATTGACCCACAAGGAGAGCAATCATGAAATCGAAACGATCTATTTTAATCATTTCAGCCATCGCCATCATCTTCTATTTTGTACCGATCTTCACGCTTCAATCCGCCCACTCCCATGAAAAACCGCTGGATGCCGCTGAGACGATTCGGTCCCGTTTTCCAACCCTCAGGATCGACCGCATCGAAACAACAGAGATCGACGGCCTGTACGAGCTCACCCTCAAAGACGACATCCTCTACTACCATCCGGATTCCGGCACAACCTTCTTCGGGGAACTCTGGAGTAAAGAAAAAAAGAACCTGACCGCGATACGGAAGGCGGCCCTTCAAACAGCGAAAATCAATGATCTCCCGTTTGACAAAGCGATCAAGATCGGGAACGGACCCCATACCGTCATAGAGATCGTCGACCCGGACTGCCCCTACTGCAGGAAGACCCATGCCTTTTTCAACAAAAGGAAGGATCTGACACGATATGTCTTCCTCTATCCCATCACGCAGATTCATCCGGAGGCGGAAATCAAGTCGCTTTACATCCTCTGTTCTGAAAACAGGCAAGAGGCCTATGAAGAGGCGCTCTCCGGCGGATTAGACGATCTTCCGCTGACTCCGTGCACGGATGAAGCGGTCACGGCGCTTCTTGATCAACACAAACAGGTCGGAAAACAGCTCAATGTGCGGGGGACCCCCGCACTCTGGATCGACGGCCAGTTCGTTTCAGGGGCCGACTTTAAAAAAATCACTGAAATCCTGGATGGTCATTGATGGCAGGGAACAACAAGAAGAAGGAATTTACAACATCATAGGAGAATACAACATGGAAAGATTCAAAAAGAGGTGCCGCCGTTTTTTTAATAAAAGGAATCAAACCGTCATGCTGTCCGTGCTGTTTTTGTTGATCTTCAGCACGGCCGCCATGGCGATTGTCGCCCCTACCGCAGGGTCGTTCGCCTACGACGCCTACGATATCGGGGTCAACAAGATCCTGAAAGGTCCGATCGGATTCATTTTAGGCGTGCTCGCCATCGGCTTCGGGGCCTGGGCCGCCATCCGGACGGAAATCATCATGGCCATCTCGGCCGTGCTTGGCGGGGCCATCCTCTTGAAGGCCGACACGATCGTCGCAAGCCTGGGAATGATTATCTGACGCCCGCTCTGCGGCCGTCGCCTTAGAAGCCCTCAGGATCCTCCCGCTTGAGGGGGAAGGGTTGCGGCCGCAGAGAATGGAGGAGTAGGGAATGGAACAACATCGTTTTCCGACCTATCTATCAAGCCCTTTTCAGATCCTCTGGCTTGAAGCGGACGAACTTGTTTTTGTCATCATCTTTTACGTGCTGTCCTTGATGTTCGGGCGGGTCTTCATCCCCTTCATCATCATAGGACCTTGGATTTATGCGTCGATCAAGAAGAAACATCCGAGGGGTTTTTTGAAGCATCGTTTTTACATGATCGGTCTGGCCAGGCTGAAGGGCTATCCCATCTATTTTGAAAAGGAATTTCAGGAGTAGGGATCCAATATGAAAATCGAAACCTACATGAACCGGGTATCGAACACCTTTGCAGAAAACAGGATCTTGAAGTTTTTTGTCCTGGTGATCGGCGTGACCGTTTTCTGGAACACGATCCAGATCGAGAAGGCCTTGAACGCGCAACGAACGATTCTGATTCCGCCTGTCATGACCACCCGGTTGGAGATCAGTGGTGAGACGGCATCCGACCGGACAATCGACGCCTATGCCCGATATGTCATTTCACTGATCGGGAATTTTACTCCCGCAACGGCAAGGCGGCAGTTCGATTCCCTGTTGACCCTCTTTACGCCGGAGTCCTTCCAGAGATCCAAAATCTTGCTCTATGACCTTGCGGACCGGATCGAGACGACACAGGTCACCAATGCCTTTTTTATTCAACAGATCCTGGTCACACAAGCAAGAATCGAGGTCAGAGGCTTGAACAAGCAGTTTTCGGAGACGGCTTCGCTGGGTGAAATGAAGCGGACCTATCTGGTCGACTACAAAATCATCAACGGTCGGTTTTCCCTGATCGATATCAGCGAGAAACGCCTCTAAAGGAGAAAGGAGCCTTTCCATGTTGTTTGCCGTCATTTTATTGATCCTGGGTTTCACGGGTCCAAACGTGTTTGGCCAAGAGATCCAACAGAACGTCCAGGGATCGACCGGGAATGTCCGTCTCCTCCCTGAAGTCGCCACGAAAGTGGCGCTGAGCAATAGCGATGTCAACCGGGTGATCTGCGCCGCAACCATTACGGATATCGTCTACTCGAAAGAGAAGGGGCTGACCGTTCATTACACGAAGAAGGACGCCTATCTCAAATTCGAGGTGGTCAAAGAGAACAACAAGATCCTCTACGCGTCGACCCCGACAGAGATCTATATCACCTGCGGCACGCAGGTCTACCACCTGATCGCCCTGCCGAAGCGCATCCCTTCTCTGACCATCCATCTGGCAAGCGGAAGCTCTGAAACCATCAAAGCAAACCGTTCCTTATTCCGTGGCCTGCCTTTCGAGGAAAAGATCCTCAAGCTCATCAAGGCGGTCTATACCGATGCCATCCCGAACAGCTTCACGATCCAGACCTCAGGAAAACCGATCCATCTCTTCCAAAATGTTTCCCTGACGCAGATCCGAACGATCACGGTTGATGGCGAAGGATTGGTCATCAAGGAATACCGCATCGTCCCCAAAAACACCGAGACAAGCCTCAAGTTGAAAGAAAAGGATTTTCTGAGGAGTGAACTCGCACTCCGGCCGGTCGGCATCACGATCGACCGGCTCTCATTGAAGCCGGGGGAGACGGCAAGAATGCTGATCGTCGAACGGCGGGGAGGACCGTTTTATGAATAAATTCACGAAATTCTGGAGCCAATTGAAACCGGGACAGAAACAGCGGACAGTCCTGATGCTGTTTCTCATCGCCATCATTCTCTTCTCGCTCTGGGCCTACCATGCAAGCCGTTCGTCCTCTTCAATCCCGCTTACGGAAGGGAAGCAAAAGGAGATCTCGCTTGATCCGAAGGTTCTGGAAAAAACCATGGTCGAGGAGACCAAGAAAGCGACACGGGAACAAAATGCGAAACTGTTACAACTCACAAAAGAGATCGAAGCACTCAAAAGAGAGAAAGACATGCCGCAACCCGTGCCCCATCTACCGAATCAGAAAGCGCTTCCCATATCGCCGGGAAAACCGCTCAAGATGCCGCCGCCACCGGGACCCTTGTCCCTGTCACAAACAAATACCCCGATCATCACCACGCGGGAGACGATCGGCCGGATCTCCGTCGCCTCCAACCCCTTCGCCGGGTCCATCTCAACAGAGGAAGACGGCAAAAAAAAGAAAGAACCCGACACCATCTATCTTCCCCCTTCCTTCATGGAAGCGACCTTATTGACCGGCCTCGATGCGGAGACGGTTGAATCGGCCAGGGGACAGCCCGAGCCGGTCCTGCTCCGGATCAGGGATCTCGCCGTTCTGCCGAACCGGATCAAGGCAAACCTGAAGGGCTGTTTTGTCATCGCGCACGGCTACGGAAAACTCTCAAAGGAGCGGGTGATGCTCCGCTTGGTCACCCTCTCCTGCCTGGCGAAAGACGGACAGGCGGTGATCGATCAGCCAATCAAGGGCTTCGTCGCGGATGAAGACGGCAAGAACGGCCTGAGAGGGAATGTCGTCTCCCGGATGGGGGCCTCGGTCGCCTATGCCACCCTTGCCGGTTTTGCCGGGGGCGCCGGCGACGCCTTTACGACCGCGTCGACCACGACGACGACCAGTCCCCTGGGTGCAACAGGCATCATCGCGCCGAAAGACCTCGGTAAGGCCGCGATCGGAGGAGGACTCTCCGGCGGAAGCAAGGAGATCCAGCGTCTCTTTCTCGACCTGGCCCGCCAGGCAACCCCGATCATCGAGATCGGCGCAACAAAAACAGTCACACTGATCATCACCGAAGGGGTCGAACTGAAGATCAAGGAGACCTGTATAGGAGGCGCAACATGCAAGGATTAAAAACAATCGGAACCATGACTGTTCTTTTCATGCTGAGCGGATGTGCGGCATTCACGCCGTATGAATCCAATTTTACCTGTCCTAAGACCTTCAACGGGAAATGTGTCTCGACAACGACCGCCTACAAGGAATCCCTCGAAGGCCGAAGGAAGAATAGGTCTGAAGGGGGCCGTCCCGACAAAGGGTCTTCGGAGAACGAAGTGGCAGAGGATCAAGCGACCCCGTCCGATTCAAAAAAAGGTTCCCCGGAACACACCTACTTCAATGCCCTCATCGATAAACTGACCGGAATTTTAAAAGAGCCGAAGGCCCCAGTGATCGCCCCGCCCCAGGTGCTTCGCATCCTGGTCCTGCCCTACCAGGGGGAAAATGCGGTGCTCTACATGCCGCGCTATATCTACCTGATCATCGATGATGCGCACTGGGTGCTCGGGAACCAGCTTTCGGAAAACAGCTCCGGAAAAGATGAAACCAAGTCGGGAAAACGATCATTCCCCTTACGCTGAAGGAAGCTTGCATGAGAATTCCAAACCTCTTCAATATCTTCGGATCAAACGGCGGCCTGATGGTCTCGGAACTTGAATCGCTCTCGACACGAAACAAGTTTTCAGACTACCTGCCTTGGCTGGCCTACGACCCCGAGACAAGGCGCTACATCAATACGGACGGCACGGAGGGCTACCTCTGGGAATGTACGCCCTTGGCCTTTGCCGGTCTCAAGTCCCAACAGACCTTGAAAAACCTGATCCAGTTCCCGATGCCGGAAGGGACCATCCTGCAATTCATCCTCTATGCGGACGACGACATTGCTCCCTTCCTTTCCCACTTCCGTGCCTCGAAACTTCGGGATATTCCGATCGTCCGGAAGACGACGGACACCTTCTGCGACTTCCTGAACAGGGGAACCGGCGGAATGAAGAGCCTCTCCGGCATCCCCATCCGGAACTTCAGGCTTTTTATTTCGATCAAGTTTCCGGCAGTCAGAAAATCACGCGCTTTAAATGAACTCGATGAGATCAAGAAATCAATCGAAGAGACTCTTCACGGCGCCTCCCTCTTCCCGGAGCCTCTCCCTCCGGAGCGGTTGATCGACTGGATGTGGCGCTTATTCAATCAGTCGGAACATCACGGTCAGTATGCGGAAGGCCTGCCGATCCGGAAGCAGATCATCTCCTCCGAAACCGCGATCCGGCACAACCCGTCAAACCTGGCCATCGGGGAGAACACCTTCCGATGCACGACACCGAAGATCTTTCCGAAGCATGTCGACCTCCTCATGACCAATCAACTCTTCGGCGGCTGCTGGGGCGGCGGCTCGGACGGCGACCAGATCAAGACCCCGTTTTTATATACCTTGAACATCATCTTCCATGACCAGAAGACGGCGCTCCATAAAAAATGCAATCTCATCCTGATGCAGAAAGGGGTCGGCAGCTTCGCCCTCTCTCTGGCTCGGAAACAGGATGAATTCCAGTGGGCTACCGATGCGCTCGAAAAGGGGACCCGCTTCCTGCAGATTCTGCCGACCCTCTGGGTCTGGCACAAGGATGATCAGGTCGCCGCGGAGGCGATCACCCGGGCGAAACGGATCTGGGAATCCCACGATTTCGTGATGCAGGAAGATAGGGGGATCCTGCCGGTCCTCTTCACCAGCGCCCTCCCCTTCGGCCTCTATGACAAGGGGAACAATATCGACCTGATCGACCGGGATTTCATCGCACCGGCCGATGCCATCACCTCGCTCCTGCCGATCCAGTCCGATTTCTCAGGAGGCGGGCGGCCCATCATCGTCTTCAGCGGCCGGAAGGGCCAGATCTGCGGCCTCGACATCTTCGACAAACATGCCAACAACCACAACTGCCTCGTCTCGGCCACGAGCGGATCGGGAAAGTCTTTTTTCGTGAACTACCTCGTCTACAACTACTTCGGGAGCGATTCGATCATCCGGATCATCGATATCGGGGGTTCCTACAAGAAACTGGCAAAGATGTTCAAGGGCGTCTATCTCGACTTCGGAAACGACTCCAAGGCCTGTCTCAACCCCTTCAGCAATATCCGGGATTTCAAGGAAGACATCTCCGTCATCGCCGCGATCATCCTCCAGATGACCTTCTCCGCAACCGGGACGGTCCCGCGGGACAATGCCGAGACGATCATGACCCTGATCAAGTCGGCGGCGACATGGGCCTATGAGGAACAGCCCAAGAATCACCATCATATCGATCTTGTCTATGAGTACCTGAAGACCTTTCCGGAGCATGCAGGCCATCTCGATCTCGACCTGGAAGGCCTGGTCTCCTTGTCTCGGACGCTCGCATTCAACCTGATGGAATTCACGACCCATGGGAACTACGGCCGATGGGTCAACGGCAAATCGACCCTTGATATTTCAAATGACGAGTTTGTCGTGCTGGAACTCGAGCATCTCAAGGCGCAAAAAGAACTCTTCAAGGTCATCACGCTCCAGGTCGTGAACGCCGTCACGCAGGATCTCTATCTCTCCGACAAGTCCAGAAGGCGACTGATCAACTTCGATGAAGGCTGGCAGTTCATCGGGGCAGGGGGCGAGATGATGGCCCTGGAGGAGGTCATCGAAGGGGGTTATCGGCGGGCAAGGAAATATGGCGGGAGCTTCAACGTCATCACGCAATCGCCCCTTGATCTCAAGATGTTCGGCAGTGTCGGAGAGGTCATCAGCGCCAACTCCGCCTTTAAATTCTTCCTGGAATCCCCCGATTTTGAAAAGGCGCACCAGGAACAATTGATCGACTACGATCCCTTCACGATGAAACTTTTAAAAAGTACAAAGAGCAGGAAACCCTACTACTCGGAAATATTTATGGACACCCCCTTCGGTAAGGGCGTGGGACGGCTGGTCGTCGATCCCTTCTCCTACTATGTCTACACCTCGGACGGCGCCGAGGTTGCCGAAATCGAGTCGCTGGTTTCACAAGGTTACCCCTATGAGCATGCAATTGAAATGTTGGTTGAAAAATATCATCGGTGATGTCGTGGCACCCGGCATGGTCGTCCTGTCACTCTCGACACCGGCCTTCTCCGCCGCCCCCGATCCCGGTCAGGCGGGAAGCGATCTGGGGAAGTGGGTCCTGGAGCGCCTTGGCTCGACCGATGGGATCAGGGAGCGGAGCGCCAAGCCGCTCACGAACAACGATACCCCCATGAAAAGCCTGGACGATGCGACATCATTCGATGCCCAGCTTTCCTGTCCTTCCTCGAATCGTTTCTTGAAGGTAACAGCGGCTGCGGATGGTGGGACAGGAGACCTCTTTCCCTTGACCGTCGAAGTCGATCAGGACATGGATGACATGATCGATTACACCTACAGCTTTCCCTTTCCGGTTTCAGGGGTCTGCGCCAACGGCGTGATTGCATGCGACGTCGGCACGTGGAGCGGCTGCAATTATTACAAATGGGCGGCAGACAGCAATACAAAAGTAAGCCTACAGTCCGTCTTTATGACCGAACTGGAAGGCTGTTACTGTGTCAACAATAGCTGCGGAGGACCTTCCGCGACAACCCTTTCTAGAATACTTGATGACTTAGGCGGCGGTGTCGCCGCTGCAATCCAGACGCTTGACCCGAAGTACGCCATCTCGGATGTGAAGATTGCCGGATCGTCGATCAACTTTTATGGGCAAGGTTCCGCCGCTTGCTCTGCCGTGCCTCTCGTAAGCGGATCAGTCAATCCAGAACAGTACTTCGGATCTCCTGCCGGTCTTCCAACCGATACTGCAAGCGAAGTGACCAGCCAGTCCGGGGATCCCGACAGCTTCTATAATCTCATGGCCGGTTCTTTGGCTGCCGGGACGGCCGCCTCGGCTTATCCGGCATGTGCCATCGACCGCGTGATCACGGTGACCACGACAACCAACACCCTGAACAACAGTGGCTCAGGGACGATCTGCAATGATCATTTCATCTATGCCAGGATTTATGAAGCAAATCCGACCACGTTTCATCTCCAGCTCCTCGATACGAGCCCGGGTGGATTTCCGCATTGGAACTGCGGCGGCCCCGGAACAGGCGGTGGCATCGGCGACTGGCATACGTTGGAGATTGTCACTCTCCCCGCTCCCCCGACCTCTTTCAGCTTCTCAATCAATGCGAGTGGCGGTGGATGCAGCACGACATCGACCTCGACGGTCTCGACATCCAATACGCCTCTGAATGTGATTACTTGCAGCGCCGGCGGCGCACAGTTCCCGAACTATACCTATAGTTACCTATTCAATTACACAAAGGATGATCTGATAGAAGTGATCAACGACACCTGTACCGGATTGGAAGCCGATTCGAAATGTCAGTTGAAAGAGGAGTCGGTTGACGGTGTCAGGACCTACGCCGCTTACAATCCGACAGGGCTTTCTCCTCTGGCATCCTGTAAAAACTTTACCGGCGCGGTCGGGACCTATACCAAATGCAGGGACTGGTGGGAGAAGGACCGGACCTACCGTTGTGAAACAGATACGACTTACGACTTCAGCGATGCGCAAAAAAGGATGGAGGTCGTCACCGGTAATGTGATCAACAACCCGACCGATCTCTACTACGAAGATCTCAGAAAAGAACCCGAAGGTACATGGATCTCTGAGAACAACACCGTCGGACTTCCGCCGACTGCCCCGGCCTCCGACTGCGAAATGTCCTGCAAGACGAGTAAACCGTCCATTGATACCGATGCCTCGCTCAGTGGGAATACCTCACAGTTTCGGACCTCCACCAGCAGTACCGATTTCTTCTACAAGTCGTGTCCGATTGTCTCAGGCGCTCCGACCTGTCCCCTCGATCCGGGTGAGACCCTGGTGCGTGATTGCCAATGCCAGGATGATTTTTCCGAGGCCGCATCCCAGATGGAGGTGCTCAAATCGGCGGGAGAAAATATGAGCTGTGACGGAACAACCGATCCGAGCACGGGACTCTGCACCGGTCAGATCAAGATCTTCGAGGGCAAGGGGGCGAGCTGCCGGCCGTCCGGTGCGGAAACCACCTTCTTCAACTGCTGCAGCAACGGTTCTTCATCCATCGTCGACTTTTTAAAATACTGCAAGACATCTGAGAAAGAATTAAACGACGCGAGGGATCAAGGCCGGACACATGAGATCGGGAAACGCTGCATCAAAAAGATCCCTCTGATCGGCTGCGTTCAAAAAGAGCGGGTCTATTGTTCATTCAATGGAAAACTCGGCCGGATCGTCCAGGAGCAGGGACGCCCGCAACTGAAAACCTTCGGACCCAGTGGCAATTGGGGATCGCCGGGTGCCCCGAACTGCACCGGGTTTTCACCGGAAGACTTTCAAATGATCGACTTCGGTCAAATCGACCTTTCGGATTACTTCGGCGACATCACGACCAAAAACCAGGGCCAGATGGAAACCGAGATGGGAAACGAAATCAATGACTTTTATAACGACTTACGGCCTTAAGGGTCGAGACAAGGTGAAAGGGCTGAACTGGAATCCAGCAGCAGTCTTTTTAGCCCTTTTCTCCGTGTTCTTGATGATTGCCGGTTTGCCGGAAACGTCCCTTGCGAAAGACCTTGGGACCTTCGGGGCGACCTATCCCATTGCAGAGCCGGACGCCCTCGATGAAATCGAGCGCCGCGTAAAAGAGGTCGATTGGAGTCAGGTCATCAACAAGAAAAACCTGGAAAAGGCCGTGAACGCTTACCGGCCCTCCGACCTGAAAAAGATCGGACGGGCCGAAAGAGACCGGATCTTCAATGTCAATATGGCCTACACCCTGCAATTGGACATCCCCGATGGGAAGGGAGGCATCCTTTATCCACGTGGATACCGCTTCAACCCGCTTGAATATATCCATCTTCCAAATATTATCGTCATCATCAACGGGGATGATCCGGAACAGGTCGCCTGGTTTCTATCCTCCCGTTACGCGGACAGTTTCAAGGTCTCCCTTCTTTTGACGGAGGGGGACTATGCGCAACTTTCAGAACAGTTCAACCGTGCCGTTTATTACGCCGATGGGCGCCTGTTGAAACGGCTTAACATACAGGCGGTTCCGTCTGTGGCCATGCAGAAAGGGACCCTCATGGAGGTTAAGGAAATTGCGATTCCTCAAAATAAATAAGATGGGACTCTGCTCACTGGTCTTGTTCGCCATCCTCTTCAGTGCCGGTAAAGCCGATGCAGTCGGCTACGGCACACCACTCAATCCGGTGACTGATATCTGCTGGAACTGTGTGTTTCCGATCAAGATTGCGGGGGTTACGGTCGTGCCCGGTGATGTCATGGATGCTCCCGATCCTGCGGTTGGCCCCATCTGTGTCTGTCCGGCACCCCCGCCGATCTTTTTGAGACCGGGCATCCCGATCAGTTTCTGGGAACCGGCCCGCTTTGTCGAAACGGTCAAGGATCCATTTTACTTTCCGAGCTTGGGCATCACGATGGGCAATCCAAAACCGGGGTTTCTAGGCGGCACGCATTCAGAGATCGGAAGCAGCAACCTGATTGATACCTCGACTTTTGCACAGGCGCACTATTTTATCTTTCCCGCATGGGCCTTGATGGAACTGCTGGTCGACTTCGTCTGTGTGGAGAGCAGCGGCTTCGATCTCGCCTATCTGACCGAGGTCGATCCCTTGTGGAACAACGACATGCTGGCGTTCATCATCAATCCGGAGGCCCTCCTGTTCGCCAATCCGGTCGCCCAGATGTCCTGCATCGCGGACAGCGTGGCCTCAAACGCGGGTCTGCCCCTCAGCGTCCTCTACTGGTGCATGGGATCGTGGGGGAGCGCCTATCCTCTTACAGGACATGTAAATGACGATGCCTACGTCCAGGCCAATGCGGCCATCGCCGCCCGGATGATCTACAAGCTCTCGCGGGAGATGCTGGTCTGCGATACCGGGATCAACTTATGCGGCTGTGTCCCCACACCGATCTGGGTCAAGCACAACTACCGTCTCCATATCGCAAAACCGGTTCGGGATTTCACCTGTCATCCGATCGGGAGATCGAGCATGATCTGGGGCCAGGCGAAGAATCCACCCTTTTCCGCCGGGCCGAATGCAAGCGACAACTTTTTATGGATGATCTTCAGGAAGAGGGCCTGCTGCGCCTTTTAGGAGCTTTGATGGAAAGTTTTAAACAGATCAGGACGGTCTCTTCTTTTATTTTCGTGTTGACCATTGGGACCATGTTATCAGTGCATGTCCTGGCATCAGAACTGGATCAGACAAAAACGGTTTCCATTCAAACGCCTACCCCCTGTCACATCGTCGAAAAGATCGAACAACCGAAGGTGTATTTAATCAGCGCGACCGAGCAGTGTGTTCAGATGATCGGCCTCCTACAAATTACGATAAGTGCTACCTACAACAAAGTTCAGGTTTATATCGATGGAAAGTTCTGGCAAGAACAGGAAGTAGAGACGATTAATCTTGGTGATGTCAGCGGTCTGTTAGATCAAAGTCACGAGATAGAAAACAGTCTCATGCTTCCCCCAAGCAGATTTAAGAAAGAAGCGACAGAGAAGGCAGAGACATTAACGCAATTTTTCTCTTCAGAAACCTATCAAGGAAGACTTCGTGAAGAAACGGATCGATTAAAGAGAGAGGTCTTTAACCTCCCTTTAGAGGATTTTCCGCAACCGGAAGATGCGGGATCGGAGACAGGACAACGAGAATACTTGTCACAATCGGAGAGGATCTATATTTTCATCTCCTCTGCAATGCCGATCCGTACCTTACGCAACTACGCCGCAGATCTGGATCACCTGGGCGATCCAAATGTCTCGATGGTCATGCGGGGGTTTATCGGAGGCATGAAGCATGTCAAGCCGACCCTCGATTTTGTCTCAAGGCTGATCGTGAAAGATCCCGCTTGCAGGGTGAAGGAAGAACAGTGTCCGGCACACCGGATCAACCTGCAGATCGACCCCTTGCTTTTCAGGAAATACAAGATTGCCCGTGTGCCCGCCCTCGTTTATGTCCCTTCCCTTTCTTCTCAAGATCAACAGGCGAGTGAAGGGCTCGATGAGGTGCCGCCCCATACGACGCTTTATGGGGACGCATCCCTGGAATACCTCATCGAAACGCTGCATCGAAACAATAAGCGGGAATCACTGAATCAAATGCTTAAATCGTTTACGGGAGATTAGAGAAAACCGATGGCGGACAATCAAGCAAAATGGCCCTGTTTCCACTGGTTCTTTACCGTGTTGATCGCGGTGACGATCTCACTCCTCTGTCTCTTTGTCTATGACACATATTATGCTCCGAAGATCATCACCGTTGATCTCAAGGGCTATATGGCAGAACAGAAAAAGCTCTATCTCTCAGGGCAGATAGATGATGCGGCCTTGAAGGAAAACATCGATCAATTACAGAAGAAGATAAAATCCGTTCCCGAAAATACAATCGTCTTAATCGAAGAAGTGGTGGTCAGCGATGCAGCAACCCTCACCCCATAGGCTCTTTATCTTTATGTGCGTCCTTGTTGCCGCAGGCACATCGATCCCTGAGCGGATCAGCGTGACGATCACGCCCTCGCTTCGAAACCGGATCTTTTTGCTGGATCGATACCCCAACACCGGGAGCATCCAAAAGAATCAATACGTCCTTTTTATTTTACGGTCCGAAATTATTGAAGGTTCCAAAACCAATAAAGTTATTAAGAAAGTGGCTTGTGTTCAAGGCGACGAATTGTTTGTTCGTGAACGATCCTATTTCTGCAACGATCGTTATTTGGGTGCGGCGAAGGAATACTCCCTGAAGGGTGAAAAATTAACTCATTTCCCCTTTCAGGGGATCATCCCGGAAGGAAAGCTGTTTGTATTTTCAAATCATGTCGACAGTTTTGATTCCCGGTATTTTGGATTTGTGAGGAGAGACGATGTCCTGGCGATTGCTCATCCCATTCTTTAGCGTGCTTTTGTGTTGCAACGATCTAAATGCGGCTGAAATAAAGCGATCAGAAGACCTAAACTCGAATCCGAAGCGTGGATGGTGGTGGTATGAGATTTTACCCAGCGAAGAAGAAAACGTCGATAATCAGGAGAGGATCTTGCCGTCTCTCTCGGATTATTCATTAGAGAAGCTCTGGGAGATGCACCCGGATGAGTTTCAAAGTCTCCTGCTGAAAATCCACAAAAAGGCGGTCATGACCCTCAAAGAAAACGATGTCCGGGACTATCTCGTGATTCAGGACATCGCCCGTAGAAAGGCCCTGGCCTTCACCAACGTCAATGCGATGATCGTCCAGAAATATCCGGGATTGTCCCTAGAAGCGGACTTTCCGACCGTCCTTCCGGGGAGAAACGCCAAGGTCAGGCAAGAGCGGATGGAAATCGAGACGGAGCTGGAACGATCCCGGAAAGACTTCGCCCTGATCTACTTCTATTCTCCGGTCTGTCATTTCTGCACCGAACAGAGCCGGATCTTGAACTTTTTTCTCACGAAGTATCCGTGGGAAGTCAGAAAGGTTGATATTACGAAGCAACCTGAACTGGCTGAAAATCTCGGCGTGCGCGGCGTTCCCTATCTCCTATTGATCTCAAAAAAGAATCAAGAAACGATCCCGATTTCAGCCGGGGTCATTTCCCTTAAAACACTGGAGAAACGTCTCTTCAGAGGGATACGCCTGATCAACAAGGAGACAACGCCGGAAGGATACTCGATGTTTGAATATGAACGCGGGGGTGGATTCGATGCGACAGCCCCACTCAAAGTCAATGGAGTCCCGCACCCGAAACGATAAAAAGACGAAAATAAAAGGAGTCATTATGGGCCGAATCTTTCTGACGATATTATTTCTTTTGATGACGCAATCGACAAGCTTCTCAGCCGGTTGGGTCGATGACTGGATCAACCAGAAGACCGTTGTCTCTCCCGGCTCTTTCAATGGGCAGAAGCGGGGTTACCTGAACGGCGGGAGTTTTTCCGCCCGCTGGTTCAACAGCAATGATTACCCGGTGTCGGTCAGTCCACCCAGGATCAAATCGGGTTGTGGCGGGATTGACGCCTTTGCCGGAGGGATCTCTTTTATGAATTTCGATCACCTCGTGAAAAAGCTACAAGCAATGGTGACCAATGCGCCCGCCGTCGCCTTCGACCTCGCCTTCAACGTCCTTTGTGAACCCTGCGCAAAGTCGATCAAATCCTTCGAGGCAATCACCGACACGCTCAACCAACTGCAATTTAATGACTGTCAGTCTTCGCAGGTCCTGGTCGCAAGGTCTTTCCAGGCGCTTGGATCAGATAACGGAAAGGTCCGGGCAATGGCGGAGAGTGATTTTTCTCTCACTTCAGGCGTCCAGGATCTTCGGAAGGATCTGACCGACATCTGGAGCGCCAACAACAATCAGCCGCAAACAAGCGATGCGACGCAGATTGCGGGCTGTCCTACAGATCTAAAAGATGTTTTTGCAACACCAGGGCGGACGGTCCTTGAAGGGATCGCGCTTAAGAAGAGTTATTCGACAACATACATCGATCTTGCCCGTGGTTTTACAGGTGATATCGAAATCTCCCAAATCACCTCTCCCAATGGCACGGTTCAGATCGTTCCGCGGTTCATTCCCCCTTGTGAACAGAACAAGGCCGATTCCATCGATAACTTTTTTACAGGCCAGGCCTATCAACGGCCCTCGGACGGCGGGACCTGCACGGTAATCACCGACGCCAATGCAAATCTCATTGCATGGGCAACAACGATCATGCAGGGGATCACCAATAAGATGGAGACCGGGACATCCTTGACGGCGACAGAGGTTGCCTTTATCGACAGTCTTCCGCTCCCAGTCTATTCAGCCCTCAAATTCGGCGTGGCGACCGATCAGACGGCGAACACCATCGGGATGCTTTCCGAGGTCACGGCGCGGGCCTACGCCTTCAGCATGATGGCCGATCTTTACCATCTGACGACACAAGGCATCCATACCGCGCAGGCGATCATCTCAAAGCAGGGCCAGTCAACTGGCCCGACCTGCCAAATGGACCTATTCGAACCCGCGATCCAATCGACGCATGAACTGACATTCCGCATTCATGATTCATTAAAACGCCTGCAACGTGCTTATGCCTCAATGACCAGTGAGATCAACGCCATTATGGAGGTTTCAAACCGCTTCGATCAATTCAACACCACTGCGAGAGGAAGGCTTTCACAATTGTTCAATCCTTCCCTCGCCAACATGGCCCTTGGAGGAAATTAAACGAATGCGTTTTAAGACCACATTGCTCTTT
Organism: Nitrospirota bacterium; assembly: GCA_029261165.1. Classification (GTDB taxonomy): domain Bacteria; phylum Nitrospirota; class Nitrospiria; order SBBL01; family JAADHI01; genus DUAG01. The sequence goes on from JAJDBV010000001.1 coordinate 85,863, forward strand.
TGCTTTGCCCTCCTGATGGCTTCGGTCTCTCCGGCCTCGGCCCTGGAGATGGAATACTATACCTACAACGGCTTTGGTCCAGTCGTCAGTGCGTTCTCGAAAACCGCCCTGATCTTCAGCGACGCGGCCTATCGTGGGCTTTTTTTCACGGTGATCGTCATGGGGATCCTGTTCGGTGGCGCCGCAGTCTATTTTGCAAATCGGAGCGGGCGGCCTTCTCCTTTATCCTGGGTCGTCCCTGTCCTCTTCGGTGTGGTTTTCTATCTGGCATTGATCCTTCCGACCGGATCGCTGCATATCTATGACCCAGTGAAAAACCAGTATCAGGAGGTCGCCGGTATCCCGGACGGCATTGTTCTCATTACCGGTACTTTGAACAAGATTCAGCGGGGCCTGGTCGATATCGTCTCGACAGCGGGTGATCCGGTCGGCTACCAGGCGCAGGCGGGAGGCGCCGGCTTCGATATGCTCCTGAATGTTCACTCCAAGGGGGTGCTTCTTGCGGATCACTACATCCATCAATCGCTCAGAAAATATATCGAGGATTGCGTCTTTTTTGAGCTCATGAGGCCGGGAACGACACTCACGGTGAATCAATTCGCCAACAACGCCGATTTCATTCCGTTCTTTGACGCGGCCGCCAATCCCGCGATTTTCACGGTCTTTTTTGAGGACGCCGTGCCGGAAGGGGTCACCATGACCTGTGCGGCCGCCGTCACAGAGATCAAGACGAAGATCACCGGTCCGGCACAGTTTGAAAATACGACCAAGGCGAGATGCGCGGAGGCCGGTTTCGATCCGACGATCCCTGTTGAATATACGACCTGCAAATCGATGCTCTCGAACTTGGTTAGCTGGTTTGAAGGGGCCGCCTTTGATGTCACACAAATTTACCGCCAGAAATTGATCGCAGAAGAGATCAATAATGTCGTCCTGGCGGCCAGTCCCGATACGGCAATTCAACTGCTCGGATCTCGAAATACGGGGACCGCAATGCTCTCCGCAGGCATGATGGCCAATGAGTGGATCCCGATCATCCGGGCGGTGACGACTGCGATTGCCATCGGCATCATCCCGATTCTGGTGATCTTTATCCCGACGCCGATTTTCTTAAAAGCATTGTCTCTCATTGCCGGTTTTTTTATCTGGCTTGCCGCCTGGGGCGTGACCGATGCGATCGCGCATCAATTCGCGATCGATTATGCCGCCACCGTTTTCGAAGAGGTGAGGCAGTACCAACTGGGTCTGACGGCGATCTCTTCGTTTGGGACCGCCTCGCTTAAAACACTGGCCGCTTTCGGCGCCATTCGTTGGTCCGGATTGATGTTGGCCACCGTGATCACCACCACGTTGATCCGTTTCGGGGGACATGCGCTCAGCTATCTGGCGGGACAACTGACGGCGACACCGAAACAAAAGGGGGAATCGGTCGGAGAACTGGCCAAACCGGAAGGGGCGGCCACGGCGCTTAAATCGCTTGAGGAGTCCCCTCCTGTGATGGCGAATGCCCATAAATTTAACTTCAATCGAAGGATCAGTTCGAAGACGAGCCGGTTGGCCAAGGGGATCGGGGAAGGGATCGGATTCGGGACCCAGGAGCAGGGTTTTGCGACGGGACAGACAGAAGGGCAATTTGCGCGTGGCGCGGCGGTTGGGAAAGAACGGTTCGCTCAAGATGTTGCAGGCGGCGATGTGCCGGCCGCCGGAGAAGTGTCAGCCTACTTCCATGAGAGTTCACGTTTTGGACGGAGTGAAGGGGCGTTTCAATTGGGTAAGCAAGTATTCGGCATTGATACGCCGTCCGAGGCCGCATCTTTTGAGGCAACAGGAAAGTTGATTACACCCGAAATGGCGGCCTACGCGGAAAAGCAAGGATTCAGCGGTGTTGTTCCAGGGATGCACCTGACCCATGCCGGGTTTAACCCGAAAACAGGGGAGGCCGCTTCGATGTCCTTTTCGGGACCCGTTACGAACGACAATCTCAATGCCATAAAAGACCTCGCAGAACGGAACGGCCACGACAGCGCCTCTCAACTTTTGCAGCCCGGAATGATCGCGTCCTTCACGATCAATCCTCAGAACGGCAAAGGCACCTTTCATGCCACTGACAGCACCGCCGTGCAGAGTGAAGATTTTGGCGAAACAACTATTAATGCCGGCAAGGGGCTCACGGTCGATACACCCCAAGGGAGTTTTCACCTAAAGTCGGGAAAGGTTCAACAGGTTGGCGGACAGGTCTACATCAACGGCAGCACTGAAGATGGAAAAAAGGTTCAGCTCGAAGGAGCATTATCCGATGGTTATACGGTGATTCCCGGGTTGAAGCAAAATAAAGACGGCACGGTCCAAATGAGTTCAAAACGTGGAGACTCGCTCTATGAATACCAATGGAAAGGGCTCCGGTCCACGGAGGATGGCATGCTTCGAACCGGTCTTGTCAAAGACCGGGATGGAGACATCTCCCACATTGCGCTGAATCTCACACATGCGGAGACCCAGCAAGGGATTCGCGGTTATGAAACACTCGATTCGGACGGTCTGGAAAAGTTAGCGGGTGTCGTGAGATCCGAGGGGGGACCGGTCAATGTCGCGGATACACTGGAGCATCTTGCTTCGGAGGGAAGATCTGCAGACGTGGCATTCTCTAAAACGACAGGCGGAGACAGCGGATTCGGAACTTTGTCTGTGAATGCCGGAGGAAGCGCGATAACACGAGACTTCTCGCTCTCACAAAGCGGATGGGAGACAATTTCCAAAGCCCACAGCAGCAGTTTGAGCGGGAGAAGGGATGTTTCAGAAGACGTGTCTAAGAGGTCCGTCGATCATGGCGTCAGTATCGGATCTGCCATGCAGATGGCTCTCAATAGAGATCCGGCGATTGCGTCATTTGTCTCGGATCCTGATATTGCCAAGAACCAACCGAATACCTTTAATGCGAATGTCGCAACAACAGCCAGAAATCTTGCAAGCGATCTTGGGGGTTTTATAACGAAGAAGGGGGCAGATATTGGGCATCTAAGTGGGGAACTAGGGGTGCGTACAGCTATCGGGGGAGGTGGCAGTGTCGGGAAAATGTCAAGAGAGAGCGAAGTAACTGACCTCCTTACCGGAGAATATGATCGGTTGATCCGAAATTCCTTCCAAGAAGCGAACGACCGAGGACTAAATAAATTGGAAACAGGAAAATTTATCAGCAGTAAAATTGGGGATTATACTCAACAAATTTATGACAAAACCAGGACATTAACAACTCAAGATTTTGGAGCCGATGCAGGAATTGGAGGGATTAAGAGGTTGGTGAATGATCCATCAGACGATAAATAAACCTAATTGCTTGCAAAGCCATCGTCATAGCCTACATCACCTGGAGAAAGTCCCTGATTCAAGGGATCAAGCGGGTCTTGCGGGTCATGTATTGGACGATCATCTGATCCCATTTTAAAGACCTGAGAGACATCCCTTGATAGGAGCGCGCGAACGAACCGTCTGATAGCGAAAATAATCGAAAAGCCAACAATAACGGTCAATACAACGCCGATCATTATTCTATTCTCCTTTGTCTTTGCCACATGGATAAAAGACTACTGCGTCAGGCCAAGAAAGTCAATGAGGTACCTATCTATAATATTTGCCGCAATACTCCTCCTTGCAATTCCCCGCATAGGTCACGCCTTTTGCTTTGAAGAGGCTGGAGGGATGTACGGGGTTTCACCGCGACTCCTCTGGGCCATTGCCAAAGTGGAATCCGACTTCAATCCGGATGCAATCAATCGAAACAGAAACGGGAGTTATGATGTCGGGCTCATGCAGATTAATTCCTGGTGGGAAAAAAGGTTAGGGAATGACTTGTGGAAATCGTTAAAGAATCCCTGCCAGAACGTGAAAGTGGGGGCATGGGTGTTGGCACAGTGCATTCAACGGTTCGGGCGCACATGGAAGGGGATCGGATGCTACAACACCTCCAACGACGCGAAGCGTGCAAAGTACGCGAAAAAAGTCTTTGCCACTTTAAGGCAATTAAACAATATGAAATAGGAAGGAACGACTGGTGGAAGATTGGCAACTCTGGTTTATCGTCGGAATAGGTCTGGTCATTTTAGAAACATTTATCCCCGGCTTCGTCCTTGCCGGTGTTGGTATCGCTTGTCTTGTTTCAGCATTGGCATCTTATTTGGGTATGGGATACGGGATCCAAGGCCTTATTCTAATCAGCATGACCATGCTCTTTTTTATAACAATCCGACCGATATTCGTGAGGCTCGTTTACGCCTCTCCAGGAAATAAAAAAACGAACATCGACGCCCTCATCGGGAAATCCGGCCTGGTCATTACCCGAATCGACCCGGTTACTCATAAGGGAAGAGTCCTGGTCGATGGTGAAGACTGGAAAGGGGTCTCCGAGGGACCCGATGCCCATGAACAAAATGAAAGGGTCGAGGTCGTCAGGGTATCCGGAACGAAACTCATCGTCAAACGAAAGGAAGGGTCATAATGGCAACCATTATCATTTATGGAATCTTGGTGCTCCTAATCGTGGTCTTCGCATCGCTGGGATTTAAAATCGTACAACAAGCGGAGACGATGGTCATTGAAAGACTGGGTGCCTATCATAGAACGCTTCATCAGGGGATCAACTTCATCTGGCCAATCATCGACCAGCCGAGGGAAATAGATTGGAAATATATTCGAAACGATCTGAATGGAAACAAGATCATTGAAATGAAAACGATCAACACGATCGATTTGAGAGAAACCGTCTACGATTTCCCACGACAGAACGTCATCACGAAAGACAATGTCGTTATGGAGATCAACGCGATCTTATACTTTCAGATCACCGATCCCCATAAGGTCGTCTACGAAATTGTCAACCTCCCAGACGCTATAGAAAAACTGACACAAACAACATTGAGAAGCGTCATTGGAGAGATGGACCTCGATAAAACACTCAGCTCACGGGATACCGTCAACGACAAACTCAAAATGATCCTGGACGACGCGACCGACAAGTGGGGCGTGAAAGTGACCCGCGTTGAACTTCAGGACATCCTGCCCCCGCGAGACATAAAAAATGCGATGGAGGCACAAATGCGGGCAGAACGGCATAAACGTGCTGCGATCCTCAATGCGGAAGGGGCGAGGCAAGCCACCATCCTCGAAGCGGAAGGAATTAGAGAAGCCGCCATTAATAAAGCGGAAGGTGAAGCGAAAGCACGCATTCTGACAGCCGATGCCGAGGCCTCGGCGATCGACAAGATTACCAGGGCGATATCGGATGCGAAGGGAAACCCGGCACAATACCTCATCGCAATACGGTACCTTGAGACCCTCAAAGAGATGGTCTCTGGAAAAGACAACAAGGTCATCTATCTGCCGTTCGAGGCGGCGGGTCTTCTCGGCTCCATCGGCGGCATTAAGGAAATGTTCAACGGGACGGCATTGACCCGATAGGAAAGGAAATAGCAAATGGAACCGAAAAACGGAAATAAAAAACGACCCAAGAAGACCAAAACTGATCTGGCCGTTTCACTTGATCAATTCTCATCTCAAGAACAGGCCTTGATCACGTTGGCGGCGGACAATAAAAACCAGTCCATCCCTGAATTCATGGCGGAGGGAGTTCGCTTTTTCATTAGGGAGATGGTTGAAATCAGGTTCAAACCAGATACGCCGTCTTTGGAACGATGATCTGGGTTCGAGAGGAGGTGATGCGGCCATGAGGATGAGCGGAGATGAAATCAAACATGATCGCGTTTGGAATGGATTCGATTATGCGCTGCAAGTATGGGTCATCAACGGTTATATCCAAGACTGTGGTCATCCCGAAGAAATGAAAAACCAAGGATGCTGTAATCAGCATAAGCTTGCGGGGAGGTCTATTCTGGACATTTCCGGAGCTGAAATTTGCAGGAAATAGGATCAACCCGGTTGATTTTTAAACCCCTCCCTTTAATACGACCTTTCATGGTTCATTGGTGAAATATTATGGGCTCTTAGAGGTGATGTTAGGGTTTTGTGAAGTGTTGAACAGGAATCAAGAAAAGTCCAAAACTGTGGTTTGAGGCTAAAGATATTGGTATAAAAACAGGTTTTCTGCTGTTAGGATGGGGGGTCCGGAGGCAAGAAGGGGGGGCGCGCCCGTGTCTGCTGACTGAGTCGGGAACGAATCTCCTTGCCTCCGGAAAAATGACCTTCTTTATCGGTTTACTTCGACTTTAAAGACTCAATGAGCGCCTCGATCTTTTGACGAATTAGGTCTCTGACTTTAACAAACTGATCCATCGGCATTGTTTTTGGGTCTGGGATCGCCCAATCTTCTCTTTGTTTGGCCCTGATAATAGGACAAGCATCTGCGCATCCCATTGTAACAACCCAATCGTATTCAATATCAGGAATCTCATCTAAGCCCTTAGAGCGGTGTCCGGTCAGGTCGTAGCCGATTTCTTTCATCGAAGTAACCGCCTTATCATTCACCTTTCCTGAGGGGCGGGATCCGCTGCTATAAGGATCGATGATATCTGCACCAAGCATCCTGGCGAATCCCTCCGCCATCTGGCTTCTACAGGCGTTTTCTACGCAGACGAACGAGACTGTTTTCTTTTGATTCATTGGCAACATTCTTTTTCTTTGAGAGAACGGCATCCGATGACGGCGAGAAACGCTCCGGTTATGGGCGCAAAGATATAGATCCAAAGGGGTCGAAGATGGCCGCTTACCAATGCCGGTCCGATTGAGCGTGCCGGATTCATTGACGCACCGGATATAGGACCGCCCAAAAAGGCTTCTAAAGCAACGACCCCGCCGATCATAAGACCCGCCCATCCTTTTTTTTGATGTGGACTCGACGTCAGGACACAGATGGTGAAGATCAAAATCAAGGACAATAAAACTTCGAGCACGAACGATTCTATTTCACTTCCTCTTGGTAAAGTCGCCCCAAGAGTGGGATGATCAAGAAATAAGAATGAGAGTGTTCCGCTGGCAGCAACTGCACCGATGAGTTGACTGGTGACATAGGGGAACACCTTTTTTCTTGGAAATTGTTTTCCGTACCAGAGTGCGATAGTCACGGCGGGGTTGATGTGCGCCCCCGAGATTTCTCTGAATAAGTAAATCATGATGCCGACTGCGAGACCGAAAGTGAGTGCGATACCGGCCTGTGTGATCAGACCTCGAGTGATATCATTGACGACTATCGCGGATGTGCCGGAAAAAACAAGCACGTATGTTCCAATGAACTCCGCAAGAAAGCTTTTAAACGTCGTCGGTTTCATAGATCTCTCCTATACATTTACATTCATAAAAAGTCAGTCCATCTTGACCATATATTCATAGTGGTTGCCGGCCTCCCCTGAACCCCTCCCATAGTAATGCCATTTCGGGAAATTGAAATCGGATGTAATCGAGGAGGGTTCCAGAAGCACCGCTTCCAAGAATTCCTCGAGGTTATTGACATTGTAAATGTTCACTTCAAAACCCCATTCATCCATTTGGTCAAAAAAGGGCAGCATGTTCTCGGTATGCCAATTCATCGCAAAACGGTTAACCCCCCAGCTTCTATACATGTCAAGTATATCTTTTGCCTTCTCAGGCGTGCTTAAGGCAAAAGGTACCAAAAACTCGATCGGCATTTGTAATATGGCCTTGGGATATGTAATCGCTAATGTCTTGAAGCCTTGTTGCTGTACCTTTTCAACATCTCCATGAAACCACAAACGTGAAGCATCCAATTTATAATAATCGACCAATTCGAGAAGACGATCGATTACCATTCCGCCTTCTTTAAAGTCAAACTTAAGCGACTTCTCTGTCTTTGATAAGCGGTTTACGAAGGAATCTATGTGGAGCCACTCTTCGTCCTTCATCCGAGGCGTCGTATCGATATGATCATGTCTTAATATGATGTCATCCCCGTCCGGGGACATGCGGACGTCACATTCACCCCACGTGATATCAGAAGATAGAAACTGTCGAAGATTGATTTCGTCATTTACCCCATGCCAAACGAATTGAATATGTTTCGGAAGCGATTTTTTGTCGATTAACTCAGTCAGGTCATACCTGCTTCCTTTGATGGCATTATAAGGGAGCCGGACTCTCTTCGACTCAAAGATGGTGTCGGCATGTAACAGGAAGATCTCCTCTTCAGGATCAATCTTTGCGATTTCCTTTAGGTTTTCGGGCTCATTGTCGACGACCGCAAATACACGATATCCGTTCTCTTGAAATTTGCGTATCCCATCGACTTTCGCTTCTTTTACGCTTTGATCCCATCCGTATGGGTTCATTTGCAACAACGAGTCGGAAAATTCAACCTTATGTGATTTTCCAAGCTGGTTGAGAGAAATCAGGGTTTCTGTCCGCACCGATTCCGGGCGTCCGGTGTTTAAACCGACAAAAGTATTCGGCTGGAGCTGAAACCATCTGATCACTTCAAGGACACCCTTAAAGGGTCTATGCGCATTCAATATAGATGCTTCCATCCAACGATTTTGTCTATACCATTCTAATATGTCGTTCTGTTGATCAAGTGCAATATGCATCTCAGACAAAAGGCGATCAACCTGGTTTTCATGGACTTTAATCTGAGAAATCTGTAGATCTTTAAAATAATGAGTGTGATGAAGTCGGTCATAAGCGGCCAGGATATTGCGTATCATATACCGCATATCAAGAATGGTGCCGTCAATATCAAATACGATAACCAGCTTCTCATCCGAGTGAAGATAGTGACTGTTTTCAAAATGAGAGGCCAGCAAACTCATCCAATTTTCTTTTTTCTTCTCCGTTTTCATTTTCAATATTTCTCCAATGATCGACAGACCCGTTCTGATCGGCGGGTGGGTAGGATTCCCACCCGCCGAAAATTAATCATGAACCGTGAAGATTAAAATACATACTGCATCTGAACGAAGACCTCATCTAGATCCTTTCCAGGTACCCCATCCACATCCTCTCCGATTCGGTAGGTTCCCTGGAGCTTGATGTCATGCTTCTTGACGAAAAAGTAGTTCAAACCGACAGAGGTTCGGGTCCACTCATCAAGATAACCATCGGCATCCTGGGATTCATATCCGGCAACCACCTCCATCCGGCTCGGAATCACCATATATCCGGCTTCGACCGCAAAGTTTTCCAAATCGGTGCTGCCGCTTTTAAAAATACCCTTCGTGACGGTACTGTCGACCGTATCGGCATTGAACCGGTTGTATTCAGCATCGATGGAAAGCCCCTTCACCCGAAGGGCAGCACTTATTTCAAAGCCGGTCACTGAATCAACATCTGGTTTACCAGCGCCGTCATCAACGCCATTTGTGGTACGGGTATTATTGTCATCATCGTTATCCCAGGAAAAGCCGGCGACGCCGATCGTCGCCTTCAGATCCTGCTTAAAATCCCCCTGAGACATCTTTAATTGTCCAAAAGGGTGGAAATCAATCCGGCCGCCAACAATCCAGCCCTCGTTAAAGTCATTATTTTTGTTGACCGGCGTGTCAAAGTCGAGTTTTTTGGCATCCGGATCGATCGACGCCGATGCGAACGATAGACCGTAAGTCACCTTATGCCCGTCCAAAAATCCTCCGGTGGCATGAATCCCTAAGTTCCTGTCCGGAGTGCCGTAGTTATGGTCTCCGACAAAGGTACGCTCCACGAGCTGCTGTTTTTTCGAAGAAGTTAAGCTTTCGCGAGAGAACATCACCTTGGCATTTCCCACAGTAAGCTTTGCATGTTTAAACCCTTTATACTGGAGATAAGCGTCCTTTACTGCGAGTTCATTCCCATCCTCTGCCTTTCCCATATCCCATTGAAATTTGCCGGTCCAGTCTTTATGCAGGCTCCCCTCAATGTACGGCCGAAAACGCCGAAAAAACACTTCGTCCGTAGATTCTCCAACTTCAGGATCCTTTTGATGGTATTGAAGCTGGATCCGCCCCCCCATCTTCACAAACTTATCGCCGTCCTTAAAAACGGTGATTCCTGCCGCTGTCGAGAGAGAGGGTGAGCCCGTTAAGATTAACCCGCTGACCGCAATTGTAACGACTATCCTTCCAATCAAATTTTTGAACACTGGAACCTCCTCTTTTATTTTATATATTTTCCTTCTTCCCGGTTGTCATCGTGAAACAGTTTGGATTCTGCATGAACGTTGTTAAGAAGATGTGGCTGGATTGTTAAGATTGTGTGAAATGGCAAGGAGAAGTGTTTTAGAAAAAATTAGCGATACGAAGGGATAGTAAATGTAAAAGTCGTCCCTTTACCCGATTGGCTGCTGACGGAGATTTCGCCATTGTGGGCTTGAACGATATGTTTGACGATCGAAAGACCGAGACCGGTACCACCCAATTCTCTGGAGCGGGCCTTATCAACACGGTAAAAGCGTTCGAATATGCGCGGAAGGTCTTTATCAGGTATCCCAATGCCGGTGTCGGCGACACTGACTTTTATATGGGCATCACCTTCTTCTGCAGACACAACAACGCAACCACTCGGAGGGGTGTATTTGAGGGCGTTTTCGATCAGGTTGAATAATACCTGCGCCAGCCTTGTTTCATCCGCAATAACTTGATGTAACTTCTCGGATACCTTTGTCCTGATCGTAATTGACTTCTTGACCGCCTGCATGTCGAGGCTTGCGACGACCCTTTTAATGATGGGGAAAAGAGGGCATGGGTTGAGATCCATATTCAGCTTTCCGGATTCGATCTTTGACAGATTCAAGAGGTCATCCACCAGCCGTGCCAGGCGCTCTGCCTCCGTGTGGACGATCTTAATGAAATCCCTTGCATGCGCCTGATCATCAAGCGCCCCATCCAGCAGGGTCTCGGCATAGCCCTGGATACTGGAGATCGGCGTTCTTAATTCGTGGGAAACATTCGCGACAAAATCTTGGCGAATTTTTTCGAGTCGGCGCAGGTTCGTATTATCGTGAAAGACAAGGATCGCCCCTTCCCGTTGGTTGTCTCTCAGAACAGGTGTTGCATAAACCGATAAGACCCTATCTTCCGGTGCGGCGAGTGAAATTTCACAGGCGTCTAAGTGGGATTGACTTTTAATAGCGCAATCGATAGTCTCTGCGATTTCAAGATTGCGAATGACCTCAATCGAATTTTTGCCGGTGACATCATGTTTGATCTGGAAAATATCTTTGAGCGCCCGGTTCATGAGTAAGATCTTCCCTTTTGGATCGACAACAAGAACCCCTTCAAGCATGCTCAGCAAAACTGCTTCAAGGCGTGAGCGACTGATGTTCATCTCCTGTAAGCGGCTTTCGAGTTGTTCGGACATCTCATTGAAGGCATGGCCAAGATCACCGATTTCGTCATTTAAAAAGAAGGTATCTATTTTTGAAAAGTCTCCTTGAGCGATCCGTTTAGCGATCTTTGAGATTTCTCTGATCGGTTTAGAAATATAAGCGGATGCAAAAAAGGTGATAATGATCGCCATGATAAAGACCGCAAAGAGTGAAAAAGCGATTATCCTTTTCAGTTGTTTTGAGATCAGATCGATATCTGAGAGAGGGAGGGAAAGCCGGATGACGCCACCCCTGCGTTGACTGCTGAACGGCATCGCCATGTAAAGCATGTTGGTATTGATTGTTGAGCTGAAGCGCTTACTTTCGCCAAAGCCCGATTTTAAGGCATCTTGGACTTCAGGGCGATTCAGGTGATTTTCAACCTGTTGCAGCGCCCCGCCGTCAAGTTCGGAATCTCCCAAAACCTTTCCAGTGAGGGAAATAATCGTTACTCTTAAATTGAGATCTTGTCCGATCCGGTCGGTGATTTGATCAAACACCTCTGGTGTCTCTTGATCGTTCTTCATGTTTTCGAGACTATGTTTCGCCAGTGTGGTCTTTTTTTTGAGATCGGTTTGAATATTCTGGTAGGTATAACTCCGCAGGTTTTGATTAAGATAGAGGTATCCGACCGACAGGATAACCGCAGTGATGATGGTAAAGGTCAGCGTGATCTTATAATGGGTATTGATTCTCATCAGTCGGATTCCGGCCTGGATGTCCTTTTATGTTCCTATAGGAGGCATCTTATCATAGATTTTATCGGCTCTGTCTGGAACGATGCTGCACCATAGATGATGGTCCGTCCCATACCGGTGACTGTTGATCTCCCACTGAGTTTGGATGAAAACCTAAACCATTTCAATCGTTGCAATGCAACTTCACAGAAACTTGACAAATCCTTCATTTTTTCACCACATAACTCCTTTATTGTGCCTCTTGTAGTTAAAAAAATTACTTATATGCATTCAAGAATAAGGAGAGAACTGACCATGAAAATAATAAAACTTTTAGTGCTGGTCCTGACCGTTTCTTCTTTTGCGATCGGTGCTGTTCCGGCGCAAGCCGCACGAGACCATATCAGTATTGTCGGTTCTTCGACGGTTTATCCCTTTGCGACGGTCGTTGTGGAACGATTTGGAAAAACCACCTCTTTTAAGACACCGAAGGTTGAATCGACCGGATCGGGCGGCGGTTTTAAGCTATTCTGTGCCGGGGTCGGTGTTGGGCATCCAGATATCACAAATGCATCGCGCCGCATCAAAAAATCGGAATATGAAAAATGCCAGAAGAATGGTGTTCGTGAGATCGTTGAGGTCAAAATCGGCTATGATGGCATTGCGATCGCCAACTCAAAAAAAGCGGCAAAATTTTCGCTTGAGCTACGTGATCTTTTCCTGGCATTGGCCAAAAATGTCCCCGATCCCAAAGGGGGAGAACAACTGATCGAGAACCCTTATAAAACGTGGAAAGAGGTCAATCCAAAACTTCCGAATCAGAAGATCGAAGTCCTCGGACCGCCGCCGACCTCCGGCACGCGCGACGCCTTTGCGGAGCTCGCCCTGGAGGGAGGATGCAAAACATTTAAATGGATCGCGGCGATGAAGAAAAAGGATAAAAAGGCCTACAAACGGCTCTGTCACACGATTCGAGAGGATGGGGCCTATATCGAAGCCGGAGAGAATGACAATCTGATTGTCCAGAAACTACAGGCAAATTCGAATGCGCTCGGTGTTTTTGGTTTCAGTTTCCTCGATCAAAACCTCGACAAGGTTCAAGGGTCGTCGATCAAAGGGGTGAAACCGAGGTTTGAGTCGATTGCCGACGGCAGCTATCCGATTTCCCGTCCCCTCTATTTTTATGTTAAAAAGGCGCATATCAATGTCATTCCGGGGATGAAGGAGTACCTCTCCGAATTTACCAGTGAAAAGGCCTGGGGTGATGAAGGATACCTGGCAGATCGCGGTTTGATTCCGATGCCGAAAATGGAACGGAGAAAATTTTTAAGCGATGTCAAAGGCTTGAAAGCGCTTAAAATGTAATCAAATAATCTGAAAGGGATTGACAGGGACAGAGCGTGACAAGCTCTGTCCCCTTTTGTTTATCATGCAGATAACGCTGATTATTTTTTCTATTTTACTTGCACTGAGCGTTGCCGCCTATTTTTTTGGCTGCCGCCGCGCGGTCGCCATCGCTCAGGGAAACATTCGAAACCTTCACTCCCTGCCGGAGCATTACGGTTTCTATGCTGCAATCTGGTGCGGTCTGCCGGCCCTTTTGGTCCTTGGGCTCTGGACTGTTTTTGAAACACCGATCATGACGCACCTTGTTGTTTCTGAACTCCCAAGAACCTTTCAAGAATTGGAGCCGGGCCGTCTCAACCTGGTCATCAATGACATTAAAAACATGGCCAATGGCATCATCGTTTCAGAAGAAACAGATCCGAACCTGCTGGCTGCCGCCGACCGTTACCGTTCACTTCAGTCGATGGGACAGGCCGCCCTGGCCGTAGTCGTGCTGACACTGGCCCTTGGCTGCGGCAGTGTGGCTTTATATCTCATCCGAGCCAAACAGCGGGCCAGGAACAGGGTCGAAACCATCGTGAAAGGATTGCTCTTCGTCTGTTCATGCATTGCGATCCTGGCCACGATCGGGATCGTGCTTTCCGTTGTATTTGAATCGATCCGCTTTTTTAAGCTGGTTCCGGTGAGCGATTTTTTGTTTGGCTTAAAGTGGAGCCCTCAGACCGCGATTCGGGTTGATCAGGTCGGGGGATCGGGGGCATTCGGGGCGGTTCCCTTATTTGTCGGAACGCTCTTGATCTCCTTGATTGCAATGGTCGTCTCCGTGCCGGTCGGGCTCATGTCAGCCATCTACCTTTCCGAATACGCCTCCCGTTCCTTTCGCGCAGTTGCCAAACCGCTGCTTGAGATTTTAGCGGGGATCCCGACGGTTGTGTACGGCTTCTTTGCCGCGATAATGGTCGCGCCGTTTATCCGCGATACCGGCAGCCGATTCGGTTTCGATGTGGCGTCCGAGAGTGCCTTGGCCGCCGGATTGGTGATGGGGATCATGATTATCCCGTTCGTTTCTTCCCTTTCGGACGATGTAATCAATGCCGTTCCGCAATCGTTGCGTGACGGCTCTTATGCACTCGGCGCGACGCAGTCGGAGACGATTCAGCGGGTTGTCATTCCGGCGGCCCTCCCTGGAATTGTCAGCGGGATTCTCCTTGCCGTTTCCCGCGCAGTCGGGGAGACGATGATTGTTGTGATGGCTGCCGGTTTGTCCGCCAATCTGACCCTGAATCCCTTTGAGACGGTTACGACTGTAACGGTTCAGATTGTAACGCTCTTGACCGGCGATCAGGAATTTGACAGCGCCAAGACGCTCGCTGCCTTTGCCTTAGGCCTGCTTCTCTTTACGGTCACATTGATTCTCAACGTGATTGCTTTGTATATCGTGAGAAAATATCGGGAGGAATATGAGTAAGGTACAGTTGACAGTGACCCGTTATCAGTTGACGGTTAAAGAACAAAAAAGTAGGAAGAGGGTGTGAATAAACAGCTTAAAAAAAGGTATGCAGCGGATCTCCGTTTTCGGATCTATGGCATGTCAGCGGTTGCGATGAGCCTTCTTTTCTTGTTGCTTTTGTTTGTCAGTATTATCGGAAAAGGGTATACCGCCTTTCAGCAGACGGCGCTTTTATTGGATGTTTATATTGACTCTGAAACGATCGATCCGGAAGGGACACGGGACAGAGCGGTTTTGTCCTCAGCAGATTTCGGCGCCGTGATCAAACAGGCCATGCAGAAGATCTTCCCGGAAGTCTCGGATCGCCGTGATAAACGCGCCTTGTATCGCCTGGTCAGCTCTGGTGCGGAGTTTAAGCTGCGCGATCAGGTCTTGGCCCATCCTGAACAGATCGGGAAAACCCTGCCAATCTGGGTCCCGGCGGATGGCGACGTCGATATGTTGATGAAAGGATCTATTGCCCGTGATGCGTCGGAGACGGATCGTCCCCTGAAAGATAAGCAGATTGCATGGATCGACCACCTCATCAGCGAGGGGCGTCTGAAGAAGCAATGGAATACCACCTTTTTCAGCGCGGGTGATTCCCGCGACCCTGAATTGGCCGGGATTGGGGGCGCGCTCGCCGGTTCCCTTTTGACGCTGTTTGTCACCCTGCTTTTATCCTTTCCGATCGGTGTCGCCGCAGCGGTCTATCTGGAACGGTTTGCGCCGCGGAATCGATGGACCGACCTGATCGAAGTAAATATCAACAATCTCGCCGCGGTGCCGTCGATTGTCTTCGGTCTGTTGGGTCTAGCCGTTTTTATTAATCTCTTTGGTCTTCCAAGATCGGCCCCAATCGTTGGGGGCTTGGTTCTGTCGCTGATGACCCTCCCGACGATTATTATCGCAGGCCGCGCCTCCTTGAAGTCTGTCCCTCCGTCGATTTATGAAGCGGCCTTAGCCATCGGCGCCTCGCAGATGCAGGCGGTGATGCATCACGTGCTCCCGATGGCAATGCCGGGAATAATGACCGGAACGATTATCGGCATGGCGCGGGCCTTGGGAGAAACCGCCCCCTTGTTGATGATCGGCATGGTCGCGTTTATCGTCGATATTCCGGGAGGGATATTCGACTCGAGTACGGTGCTTCCGGTTCAAATTTTTCTTTGGGCCGACAGTCCTGAACGTGGGTTTATGGAACGGACCGCGGCGGCAATCATGGTGCTGCTCCTCTTTTTGATCGTGATGAATGCGACTGCGGTCATCCTGCGTAAACGTTTCGAGGGGCATCGATGAAAAAAGAGGAGCACATCATGGGAAAAATTGAACCTGCCATCCCCTTTCCCAATAGCCGCTTTGTTCATCAACAAACGCTTAAAAGAGGGCGTGCAATCCGGTCTGATCAGATCGCCGGGCAGGAGATTCAGGAAACGGTCGGTGAAATCAGGCTGGATGATCCACGCCTGAGCTGCCGGGATGTCAGTGTATTTTATGGTGATAAACAGGCCCTTCGGGGGATCAACCTCGACATTGGACGTCATGAAGTTTTTGCGATGATCGGGCCTTCCGGCTGCGGCAAGTCGACCTTTTTAAGGTGCTTTAATCGGATGAATGACACGATCTCAAATTGCCGCGTCACCGGAACGATTATGATGGACGGCCGGGATATTAATCATAATGAGACCGACCCGGTTTCCTTGCGTGTTCGAGTGGGCATGGTCTTTCAAAAGCCGAACCCCTTTCCAAAATCGATCTGGGAGAATGTCGCCTTCGGACCCCGGATACACCACCTTGCAAAAACGAAGGAAGGCCTTCATGAAATCGTGGTCAAGAGTCTTCAGCAGGCCGGATTATGGGATGAAGTCAAAGATCGCTTGCACCAAGCTGGGCTAGGGCTTTCCGGGGGACAGCAGCAACGGCTCTGTATTGCACGGACCATTGCGATTCATCCTGAGGTGATCCTGATGGACGAGCCCTGCTCTGCGCTCGATCCGATTGCAACAGGAAAAATTGAAGAGCTGATCAATACATTACGGAAGGATTACACCATCTGTATCGTCACGCATTCGATGCAGCAGGCATCGCGTATTTCAGACCGTACGGCCTATTTCCATCTCGGCAATCTTGTCGAGGTAGGGGAAACCAAAAAAATATTCATCAATCCGCTACATCCTTTAACGGAAGATTACATTACAGGCCGTTTAGGCTAAAGGGAGTGCTCCTTATTGGGAAGCTTGCCCTTCATAGAACCGATAGCCAATCCCTCTGACCGTTTCAATCAGTTTTCCCATCTTTCCCAGCTTTTGTCTGAGGTTGCGGATGTGGGTATCGACTGTTCGAGTGGTTACATCCGCTTCGATATCCCAAACATCATCCAGGAGCATTTCTCTGGGTTGTACTCTCCCTTCTCGTTGCACGAGCGTCAGAAGCAGGTTGAACTCCATAAGTGTCAGTGTGACCTCTTGATCAGAAACAGTGACGCGATGGCGGGGAATATCGATCTTAAGTTGACCAAATTCAAGGATATCCTTGCCACCATCATCATCCATGCCGCGTTTTAATATCGCCTTGACTCTCAAGACCAGTTCCCGAGTGCTGAAAGGTTTCACGACATAGTCATCTGCGCCCAACTCAAACCCGACAATTCTGTCGATCTCTTCCCCCTTAGCGGTTAACATGATGACCGGAAGATGAGAGCGCCTATGGTCCCGTTTGATTTCTTTGCAGATCTGAAGCCCATCCATTCCCGGGAGCATAATATCCAAAATAATCAAATCGATGACCTCCTGAGAGAGCTTTTCCAGCCCTTCTTCGCCGCTTGTGGCGGCGACACAATGGAATCCAGATTTTTCCAAGTTATATTTGACCAGCTTTGAGAGGTGCTTATCATCTTCAATAATCAAGATCTTATTTTTAGACATTGTTTCTCCTTGCCAGGCTCTACTGCGGGTCATAATATCGAGGGCTTATCGTGGCGTATTACAGAGATTCTGTCAACCGGTTCACAAGAATTTAACTTTCCCTTCACAAAACCATAACTTCATTGGTTTATATTTCCCATTATCACAAAGAGGAGAAAAACATGGAGGATCCCATTCAAGATGTATCGGTCATCAGCACGGCCGACCTTTCCCGATTATTTTCACAGGCGCTTCGCATCTTATTGTTTGCGCTGATCGGAATTATCCTGATCGCGATCGGCGGCGGAGTCATCAAAACCTTTCTTGGCCTACAGCATCTGCTCTCGGAACAACTCGACGTGGCGTTGCGGCGGTTTCTGGTTGATGTTCTGATCATCCTGGCACTCGTGGAGGTCTTCAATGCCTCGCTGACTTATTTCGCAGAAGGGCGGGTTAAGGTCACTTTTATCGTCGATACCGTCCTGGTGGTTATGCTGAGTGAAATGATTGCGCTTTGGTTCAGCGGGGGAGAGTTAACGCGCTTTATAGTCATTACCCTTTGTTTGGTCACCCTCGGTCTCATCCGGATCATCGCAGTACGGTTCTCCCCCGATTTAATAAAATAAACGGAAGTGAGGCCACCGATCTTGCGCTAAGAGTTCCGGCAGGTCTGCCATAATCCAAACCCCGACAGAGGGGACGACTCGATATGACACATTTACACACATAAGGAGGAAGAGAAATGTTCCATCTCGGATTGAAAAGAGCGATCATTTGCAAGGACATTGGTAGTGCAAAGCTCGACATAGAAAAGGTTGCTTGTTACCGCCCCAGATCGGGTGATGCGGCGATCTTCGAGGTCGCATCGATTGGGAGACATAAACGACTCCAGATCGACAGCGGACGAAACGCAACCCTCTTTCCGGGAGACCAGATCATGGCCGCATTCGGCAACCGCTACGCCACCAACCAGTTCAAAGGGGTGATCCCGGAAGAACCCTCGCGCGAATTCCATATCTTGGGGCAGGGCGGGGTGATTGGCATGGTTCGCTCGGCGCACGCCGGGATGCCGAAACCGACGGTTGTCCGCATGATCGGGTACGCGGTCGATGAACAAGGGGAGGTTTTGAATACCCGCACCCATAAAAGTCTTGACGCGTTCAGTGGGAATGTCCCCTCTAAGGCCCGTGTGATCCTCTCTGTCGGCGCATCAATGGACAGCGGAAAAACGACGACCGCCGGACATCTCATCCGAAGCCTTAAAAAGGCGGGCAAATGGGTTGTCTATATTAAACTCACTGGAACGGTTTATACCAAAGACATACATTTTTGCCTTGACTGCGGCGCTGATCTTACGATCGATTTTTCGGCGCTTGGATTCCCCTCAACCTATCTCTGCGAACAGGAAGAACTGCTCGCCCTTTATCAAACCCTGCTGAATCGTGCAGCGGAGATTGACCCCGACTACATTGTGGTGGAAATCGCCGACGGGATCTACCAGCGGGAGACAAAACTGCTCTTAAACAGCCGGAGGTTCATGTCAACGGTCTACGCTGTTTTATTCTCCTGCGGCGACAGCCTCAGCGCAGTCAACGGGGTGCAATACCTGACTTCCATCAGCGCCCAGCCGGCCGCCCTCTGCGGGACTTTTACCATCAGTCCGATGCTCATTGAGGAGGTCGAGTCGCTCTGCGATCTCCGAATCGCGACGCTCAAGGATATTCTTCAGCCGGAATTTGTGGCTTATATCGAATCGCTGGGGTGCCTGATATGAATGTACTGCAGCAAAATCATACCCAGCGGACGAACCATCCAGCAGAGGGAACCACCAACGAGGTGATCGCCTCCCTCTCTTCCGGGGAGGTTTTTACCAACCTGTTCATAGAAAAGGAACTCAAAAAACTCCCCTGGCGCCTGCTCCGTCTGATCGACCTCGCCGACCAACTAGTTCGGCAGGGGAGTCGTTACCGTCAATACAGGCGTGACCGCTCCCTCTCTATAAAAAATCTGGCGCGTCCGAAACGCCGTCTCTCCTGTTCGGAGTTCATCTGGTACCTTCTCTCCCTGGCCGGGTTGAGCATGGGCGACTGCCCCGTCAGCAGCAAAAGGATGGCCTTTCGGCGAATGGTTTACCCGGAAGTGCTGGAGAAGATACGCGATGCGGACATTCAGATCGGCGACATCATGGTCTATGCGCACCCCCGCGAAGAACTGAAGCGTCAAAGGGAATTGTTTGGAAAAAGCCAGGTCGGGCATGTGGTCATGGTGGTCTCAACGCATCCCAAAATTGTGGTCGGTTCCCACGGCCTGGAATCGACGCCGGAAGGAGAGCCGACCGGTACGGGATACCGCCTCTTGCTTCGCGGGTGGCATCAATGGACAAAGGCGCGGCCGCTTCAGGCCGTTTACCGCATCCGCTCAATAGAGGGGGGGAAACAATGAAAGACTTCATCCTAAGAAAATCGATACATCTTCGGAAAATTATCCTGACACATCTTTGGGACATGAAGGGTCAGCTCTTTATCGCAGGTTCCTGTGTACTCGGCTTTACGCTCATGGAACTCCTCACGCCCTGGCCGCTCAAGATGCTTTTCGACCATGTTTTGTCTGATAAGCCGCTTCCGCCGATCATCTCCGCCCTGGAACCCTTCTTTGGCAACCAAAAAGAGAGGGTCCTCATTTTCATCGCATTGAGCGTTTTTTTGATTGCGCTTCTCCGCAGTGTTTTTTCTTACTTCCGGCTTTATCTGACCACCCGGATCGGCCACCATCTGGTTTATGCCATTCGGAGTGCACTTTTTAAACATCTTCAACGTGTTCCGCTCGCTTTTCATCACCGCACCCGTTCCGGAGAACTGATGACGAAGGTGACCGGAGACACCGCTGTTTTGCGGAGTGTCTTCAGCGATTCGGTTCTTGTGACATGCTCACATCTACTCACCGTCGTCGGGATGTTTATCATTATGCTGAGGATGAACTGGAAACTCAGCCTCGTCATCCTGGTGACGATTCCGATGATCTCGTGGGCGCTCTCGCATCTCAACACCAAAATTATGGTCTCAGCCCGGAATCGGCGAAAAGCAGAGGGACGGATCGCTTCCCGCTTAAACGAGATGCTCGCTTCCGTCCCGATGATTCGGGCGTTCGGCAGGGAAAAATATGAAGAGAGCCGGTTTGAATCCGAGAGTCTCCAAACGCTTGAAGAGTCCCTCCAGACGGGGCGGGTCGGCGCCGCAGCGACCCGAACCGTCGAAGTCATCAGTGCTTTCGGCCTTGCAATAGTGGTTTTCTTCGGCGCAAAACAGGTGCTTGAAAATGAGATTACGCCGGGCCAGATCATCGTTTTTATCTCCTATTTGTCAAGCCTTCACAAACCGCTTCGCGCGCTTGCCCGCCAGTTGGCGCGTTTTTCAAGCGCGGCCGCCAGCGCTGAACGGATTGAAGCGCTACTGTGTGAGATGCCTGAAACCCCGGACCCTCCCGACGCCATCGTTATCGTCCCTGCTTCGCTACAGGGGGCCATCGCCTTTGAGGCGGTCTCTTTTGGCTACGGCCAGTCCATGCCGGTGCTGAAGCAGGCCTCCTTTTCCATTGCTTCCGGAAAACGCGTGGTGCTGGTCGGCGAATCGGGCACAGGCAAGTCCACCCTCATCAATCTGATTTTAAGGCTGCATGAGCCGGATCAGGGGAGGATTTTGATTGATGGTCTGGATATCAGGAGATACCGCCGGGAATCGCTTCGAAACCACATCGGCATCGTACTTCAGGATGCCATGCTTTTCGGCGCGACGATTCGTGAAAACATCATCTATGGAAAACCGGAAGCGACTGCCGGAGAGATCGAAACATCTGCCCGGCTGGCGCATGCCGCGCCGTTCATTCAGGCCTTTCCGAAGGGGTATGAGACGGAAATCGGTGAAGGCGGCGCGACCCTTTCAGGCGGCCAGCGGCAGCGGATCGCACTGGCGAGGGCGCTGATCAAGCGTCCGCCGATCCTGATCCTCGATGAACCCACCTCCGCCGTCGATGCCGAATCAGCCAAGATGATCTGGCGCGCCGTTGCAGCCCTCGACTGGGGGCCGACGCTCATCGTCATCACCCACCAGTTTTCCCCTTTTATGGCCTTTGATCAGGTTTTTACTTTGGAAAACGGCGAGATCATTGTGCAGGGACGGGATCATGCCCTGCTTGCCAGGGAAGACCACGATAATCGCCTCCATGCATTACAACCTGACCTCCGGTGATTTTTTTTCGCACTTCACGCAAAGTTCACATTGCCTTGATCCTGTCTCAATATGTGTCTGTTTTAATTAGCAGTATACATAAAACGAAAGGAGAAAAGATGAAATTCCCAGCAAAAATAAAATCGGATACAGATTATTTCCAAAACAAAGAAAGGACACTCAAAACAAAAGAGACCGGGCTGGAAGAGGCGGTTTTAACCGTGCTCGATGCGGAACTCGCAATCTGGAGAAAATATGCCGGACGGCTTGGGTCGATCCAGACGTATTACAAGGGCTTGTCAACCCGGGGGATCGGGACGGAATGGCGGGAGCCGGAATCTTGTTATGTCGAAAACCTTCCGGAACCAGAACGTGGGTCGGTGATATCGGAAAATGCGGAAGCCTTGCTGACGATCTATGATCGACTTTCAGATCCTTTGGATCAGCTCCAATTTGTCGCCCTTCTCCTGTCTCACCTCTCGGACAGGGCAAAGTATGCATCAGTCGGCTACCTCATTTTACTGGTCTTGTTTCGAATCGGTCGATTGCCGCAGGCGCTTGAGTGCGCCCTATCCGGTTTGAGCCGGGATAAGGCGTATGGTTTCAGCGACTTCCTACGGCTTTTGGATGGCCTGCTGCGGTTCGAGCATCATGCCTTTCGGGATGACTGGATCACCGCAGTGAATTTATTTATTGATGCCATTGACGGTCATACATTCCGAATCTGGTATCGTGTCGCCGCTTTGAAGGGCTTTCGCCTCGCGAACGCATAACGCAAAACAGGAGAAAAAATGAGCTTATTGACTTTAAGCGAGGAAAGGCAGAAAGAATCACTCGTTCACCCTTTGCCGACCCGTTGCGGGCTTGTCTTGGCGGCCGGTGATGGTAAACGTCTTCAGCCCTATATAAAGCAATTACGGGGAGATCATCTTCCAAAACAATATGTCAATTTTTTCGGGAGCCGTTCTATGCTGGAGCAGACCTGCCGCCGCGCAGAAAAGCTGATTCCTTCAGAGCGTCTCTTCACGGTCGTGGGGTCACACCATCTCTCACATATGGAGGTATGGTGTCAGCTCTCCGGCCGCCCTGAAGGAACAGTGGTCTTCCAACCGAAGAATCGAGAGACAGGGCCGGGACTCCTTCTCCCGCTGATGCACATCTCTAAACGTTACCCAGAGTCGATTGTATCGGTCTACCCAGCGGATCATTATATTCCTGATGAAACACGCTTCATGGATTATGTTGATCTGGCATATCGTATCGTCGAAGAAGATCCTTCCAAATTGACCATGTTAGGGATAAAACCTCATCGTCCCGAACCGGGATACGGCTACATCATGCCCGGGCGAAAGATGAGGCATCTTACGCCTTCCGGCATCTACGAGGTGCTTCATTTTATCGAAAAACCCGATCTTCAGGCCGCACGGAGGCTCATCGACCACGGTGGACTCTGGAACACGATGGTCATGGTCTTTAAGACCAGGACGGTCCTTGAACTTATCCGAAGTATCATGCCTTCGCTTTATGCCGCCTTTGAAAAAATCGGAGAAGCAATCGGAACGCCATCCGAAGCTGAGGAGGTGGAGGCGCTCTACAATGATCTGGAGCCTGTGAATTTTTCAAAACATTTTCTTGAAAGGCTCTCCTGTCAGGAGTCATCACGAATAACTGTTCTGCAAGTAGAGGGTGTTTACTGGAATGACTGGGGCTCGGCAGAAAGGATTGAGAGTGATTCTATAAGGCACCAAGAACATCATCTCCTGGATCATGTTGAGAATAAGTCATCTGAATACGCCAACAAATAGGAAAGTCAGAGGAGAGGGGATGGCAACACCGATCTGACATAAACATAGGATAAAGAGTCGTAAAAGAGTGCTGTTTGCTGGCACTCGCTAAGAAGCACTGAGCGGATTCAGGCGAAAAGAAACGATCACCTTAAACTCAGGTGGAGACCGTTGACCCAGGCAATTCAAAATTTTTTATCTGTTGCTGAAACACGAAATCTCCTTTTACTTATGACAGTTATACATCGTATTTCAACATTTGCATAAGTGCCACCTTAGATAGTCTTTCGTTTGTTGCTGATATGGATTTGAAAAAACATTTTCACTCATCCCATGTTCAATAAGTTTCCCTTCACAAATAAAAACAACATCATCAGCGATTTTTTTTGCCTGATCCAATTTATGGGTCACGATAACAATCGTCAAATTTCCGCTTAATCGCCCGACCAGTTCTTCAATGGCACTTGTGGAGGTGGGGTCCAGTGAGGAGGTGGGCTCATCCATAAGTAATACCCTGGGTTCAACCGCCAATGCCCTGGCGATGGAAAGCCGCTGCTGTTGTCCCTGTGAGAGTTCCAGGGCGGAACGGTTTAGTTTGTCCTTTACCTCTTCCCATAAAGATACGGCCTTTAGCATTTCTTCTACAATCCGCGGAAATTCGTATTTCCTTCCGGAGCAGAGGTGTCTTACCCCAAAGAGGACATTGTCATAAATAGACTTCGGAAAAATACAGGGTTTTTGGAAAACCATGCCCACGTTCTGGCGGAGGAGGGGAACTTTTGTGCCATTGTTATAGATATTTTCATCGTCAAAAAAGACTTCACCCCTGAGTCGAAAACATGGAATATGGTCATTCATCCGGTTCAGAGTGCGTAGCAGTGTACTTTTCCCGGCGCCTGATGGACCGATAATAGAGGTGACCTTTCCTTTATCAAAGTTCAGACTGACATTTTTCAAAACCGGTGACGTCCCATAATCGATGGAAACATCTTTCAAGGTAAAAAGGGGCTTCATCTTTCCGCCTCCAGTGTGATTTTTTCCCGTATCAGCATTGATCCAATGCTCATGAACATAACCAGAGCGACCAATACGAGCGCCGCACCCCAGGCATTGGTTAACGCCCGGGGGTTTATTGCCTCCTGGGCCAGAATTAAGATATGGGTCTGTAATGTTGTCACCGGTTCACGAAATGAGGACGGGAGAAGAACACCGGAAAAGGTGGTGGCGGTAAACATGATCGCCGCTGTTTCTCCTGCCGCCCTGGCCAATCCCAGCAACAGCCCCGTTACCACACCATGGAGAGACTGGGGTATTATGACGGCACGGACTAATCTTTCCTGTGTTAACCCCAGCGCCAACCCCGCTTCCAGATACTTAACCGGGATACTTTCTATTGCTTCCTTGATACTCACAATCACTGTGGGTAGAACCATGATGGCCAGGATAAAAGAGCCTGTAAGCCATGAGACTCCCAGTTTAAGAAAGACCCCGAAGAACATATATCCGAAGAGGCCGAATATAATAGTCGGTACAGCGTTTAAGGCATATACCAATAAATCTGCTGTTCCCCGCAGGGATGGACTTAAATATTCTGTCTGGTATACTGCGGAGCCCAGGGCGATGGGAAGGGCCAAAACCCCTGCCGCACCTATCAGAATGAGTGTTCCCATGGTCTGATAAAAAATGCCCCCATTTTTACCGAATTCTCTTGATTCCGCAGTAAGAAACTCCAAATTGATTGCAGGCAGGCCACGGACAAAAATAGCGCTCAATATGATGAATAACAGGGAAATGGCCGTAACCGTTGTGGTGGTGCAGGCCGAGAAAAATATTACCTCTTTCAGGTCCCTTCTCATCTCTTTTTTTGTTTCATCTTATTATTGATTCCCCGGCCGGCCAGGGGGCCGACAATACTGTTTCCGATAAAGGTAATTCCCATCACCGTAAGAAAGAGAATTAAGCCTAATCCAGCCAGGGCATTCCAGTGATACCCAACTCCCAAGGCCTCCGCCCCTTCTCTGCCCAGTTTTGAGGTAATGGTCTGACCGGTGGTAAAGATGTTATAAAAGGGCCGGGGTATTCTATCAAGACTCCCGATGACCAGCATAACTGAAATTGTCTCACCCATTGCGCGGCCGATCCCGAGAAGAACCGCTCCTGCAATCCCTTTTATCGCGCCAGGCAGTACCGCATAAAGAATGGTCTCTGATCTCTTCAGGCCGAGAGCGAGGGCCTGGTCTCTATACTCTTTAGGTACAGACCTCAGGGCATCCTCGGAGAGCGTCATTACGGTGGGTAAAATCATGATACTCAGGAGGATCCCTGCCGTAAAAAAAGAATTTCCATCAATCAGGTTGAACGTGTTCTTTACCGCAGTTGTTAAAAGGGAAATGCCAAGAAGCCCATAAACGACACCGGGAATACCGGCTAGAAGTTCCATCATCATTTTAATGACAAGACGGACGCGTCCCGAAAGCACTTCCGAAGTTATAATGGCGCTCCCCAGAGCCAGGGGAAGGGCAAAAGATACTGCGATAAAGGTGACGACACCTGTTCCGTAAATCATAGGGAGGGCTCCATAGACCTCGCCCGGATACCATTCACTGCCGGATAGGAATCCCAGCCCCTCATGTTGAAATATGGGGAAGCTCTCCATGATGAGAAAAATAAAGATGATTCCTGTGACGCTAATCGAGATAAAAAAAGAGGAGGCGAAAAAGGCCCTGCCGGGACGCCACCTACTTAATGCCCACATAACCGGATGCCTCCACTATCTTTTGTCCTTCAAGGCTTAAGATATACTGGATAAATTCCTTTGCAAAACCGGCAGGTTCACCGTCGGTGATCAGGGATAAATTCCTCGATATGGGGTAAGAACCGTTTTTTATGTTTTTGATAGAGGGTTCGATTACTGGTCCGTTGACTTCAATTCCGACCCCTTTTACATCCTTGTTAATCCATGCATGGGAAAGCATCCCGATAGCGGTATCGCTTAAGGCAATTTTAGTCTGCTCTTCATTATTGGAACCCGAGATCAGGTCCGCTCCCCTGGTCCTGGCATTTTCATCCCCGAAGATATAAGCCATAAATACATGCCGCGTCCCCCTGTGGGCCTCCTTGTCAATAACGAAGATACTTTTATCCGGCCCGCCAACCTTTTTCCAGTTATCAATCTCGCCTGTATAAATTTTTTGTATCTGTTCCCTGGATAGTTTTTTTACCCCGGCATCATATATCTCAGAGGAGATGACGCAGGCGACGGCATCTCTGCCGATGACATGGACGTTAAAATCTATTTTCGGAAAGTTTTTGATCTCTTCATCGGTAATATGGCGTGAGATCATACCGATATCGACCAGGCCGTTTCCCAGGGATTTAGCCCCCACTCCAGACCCCCCGGGATTAATAGTTATATTGATGCCCGGATGGACCGCCATAAATTTTTCCGCTGCCCTGACTGCCACAGGAAGCACCGTTGTGGAGCCTGCCATCTTGATCGTTGCTTTCTCCGCACCGACAGTGGAAAGGGGCAGGAACACAATTTCTGACAGTAGCATCAGGGAACATATAAAACCGATTTTTAATCTCATTTTTACTCCTTTACTTATATGGCTATAACCATACTTAGATACATCAGGTCAAAATTAATCCACTTTATGGTTCCTTAAAAGTCATCTTGCAGCATCCAAGGTTAATCGCCATCTCATCGTTCTCCCGCAATGACACAAGAACTACAGGATGAAGACTATAGCAGACCTTCTGGCCTTCACGCGATGAATCCAAGAGATTGGCATTTTTAAGAATTCCCAGATGATGGGCAATGCGTGGTTGAGTCAGGTTCAGCTCTTTGGCTATTTCCGTGCCGCATTTTTCTCCCTTGAAAAGAGATTTCAGAATCAAAAGCCGCGTTTCATCCCCCATAGCCCTCAGAATCCGCGCACATTCGTTTGTTGATAAGATATTTTTCATAATATTATTCCGGGATTCAAATTATAAATGTATACACATAAGCAGATACTTTCTCAAATCCTTAGCATCTTGTCAAGGCTTTTTTGAATATCCCAGCCATGTGCACAACTCCCTTCACGCTCGGCCTAATTATTATTTTTAGTAGGAATAAAGTAATGTGTGGTGAAAGAATCCGTATGATATTTTCAACCACTTCGGTCTGAGAATTATTGATTTCTCCTCGCTATCGTCAATTCTCAGGCTTCTGTTTCTTTAGGATTGGACGGCCGCATCAATGAAGCTTTTTCCCTCCTAAAGTGTGATTTCTTACCAATAATTCGAAGTAGCACCTTTCACCTGGATATCGATAAAACTAAAGCGTTCTCTTTGCTAAAAAACAGGATATTACCGATCCCGTTTCTGCATACTTTTCCGAACGAACCTTCCGATAGCCAGGAAAAAGAAGATAAGGCCGAATGCACAGACAATTGAGGCCCCGGTCGGCGTGTCCCAGGCGACTGAAGCGGCAAGGCCGAAGAGGCTTGCCAGAAGCCCGATCCCCCACCCGATCCACAACCGGGATAGGATCCTATCTGACAGCATTAGGGAGATCAGGGCCGGAACAATCAGGTATGAAAAGACGAGCAACACCCCCGCAAGGGCAACCGAACTGGTGACAACAAGGCCGAACGTCATATAGAAAAGGAGGTCCCAACTGCGAACACGATATTGTTTTGAAATTGCCTGATCCGGTTCAAAGGAGATCATGACAAACGGCTTACGAAAGGCCCAATGAAAGATTCCGACGGTGGTATAAAGCAGCGCCGTCTTGATGACCTCCTTTGGTGTTACGGTTAAGATATTCCCGACGAGAAGTGATCGAATATGTTCTGCCCCGCCCGGAGCCTGATCCAGAACAATCAGGCTGGCGGCTGCGGACATGACATAGATCGTTCCAATAATCGCTTCCTGCGGGATCACCTCCCGGCGTTGGCGCGATAAGGAAAAGAAGACGGCTCCAATAAAGGTCATTCCCAGAGAAAGATAATACGCCGCCGGATCATGCAGGTCGTGTCCTAAAAGGAGGGCAAGCGTCGATCCTAACGCGGCCATTTGGGCCAATGCCAAATCGACAAAGATGACCCCGCGGCGGACCACATGGATTCCAAGATAAGTATGAATCCCGGTCAGGATGAGGCAGGCGATGAAAGGCCAAATAAGTAGAGAAACCATTTAACTCCTTTTTATTCCAATGCAGTCGTTAAGGTTGCCACTATATGATCAAAGAGCTGAAAATAATCAGTCATCCCGGTTGCCTTTGAGACAGAGGGTGGAAGAACAACAACCTTGGCCCCAGATTTTCTCGCAACGAATTGGGGCGTTTTAGAATTAAAATAAGGCTCAACGATGATGATTTTGACCTTTTCCTCTTTGATCCGTTCGATCAGTTGTATTAAATGGGACGACGACGGGGGAATCCCCGGCTTCGGTTCCACATAGCCGACTGCCATGAGGCCGAATCGCCGGAGAAAGTAGGGCCAGCTGTTGTGATAGGTGATCACCTTTTTCTCTTTAAACGGCTTCATCGCCTCGCTCCATCGGGCCATCGCCGCATCGAGTCTTCTGGAAAATTGAATGACGTTTTGATCGTATTGCTCCTTCCCTTCTGGGTCGATCCGCTTCAGGCCTGCCGCAATATTTCGAGCGATCTGTTTTCCGTTTAACGGGTCGAGCCAGTAGTGGGGATTTCCTTGTCCATGGACGTCCCCCGCGGAGCGGTCAATCCGTTCCCTGGGAACCTCAAGAAGTGCCACCCCCTCTGAGGCATCGACATGACCATTTCTCCCCCGTAGAATCTTGACGTTTCGAGCCCCCATTAATAATGAAGGGATCCATTCGGCCTCTAAGCCCAAACCGACCTGTACAAAGAGTTTGGCCCGCGAGAGTTTCAGCATGTAACTCGGCTTTGCCTCGATGAAGTGGGGATCCTGCACCCCTTTGGCGATAAAATCGACCTGAACCCGATCCCCCCCGATCTCCCTTGTAATGGCGGCCAGATCTTCCGTCGTCGTGATGACCTTGATCGGAGCGGCGTCAACGGATAGCGGAATTTGCATGGCCACAAGCAAAACACCCCAAACAAATATCTGTTTCATTTGACCCCCTTAAAAAATATGGGCGGCATGCGCGCCGATTAAAAACTCATATTGGACAAAAACCGCATGAATCGGATCTGCTAGGTCATCCGAGCGATCCAAGTTATACTGAAGGCGGATCTTCGAGAACTCCGAGGGATAAAATGTCAGATTCGGGGAGATGCGCCATCGGTCTCCCGTCCGCGGATCGTCCGGCTTGGTCGCATCAGCCTGTCCATATCGGAAACCAGCGACCCATCGCCTTTTAAATCCATAGAGCGACTGGATGTAAAATCCGTCCGTATTGAACCTCTCTTCAGGAAGCGCAGGAAGCGTGTTTGTTTTACCCGCCTCGTAGGATCGCCGCATGACCTCCCCCTGTAAGGTTACAAAGGGCCAGCCATGGTCGGTCATAAGCGGTTTCCATTTGACAAAGAGATCGATCCCAAGAATCCGCGTCTCCGTATCGATCCCCGTTCCGTTTGAACCAAAGAGATGAGAGGTTCCGACAACCCAGGTGACTGTCTCACTCAGATCAAAAGAGGTCTTAAGGCGGCTCATATAAAGAAGATCGTTCCCACTATGGATCTCTTTATCGAGGATCGGTCTTCCGGCGAAGGTTTCTCCAGAGGTCGAGAGGAAACTTGTGGCCGTTTCCCCCTTGGCGTTTTGTGCACTCCCGATCAGCTCCAGGTAAAAGGGGAGGGGAAGGAGGGCAGAGATCTGAACCCCGGGATTTCTGATCCCATCCCCCCCGAACATCAATGTATTGATAATGGTCTGGTCGGCGAAGTCCCACGCATGGGGATGCAATCGATTCAGACGGCCAAACCGCGTGAAAAACTGACCGGCCATAATCTGGAATCCGTAGGGAAGGCCGAGCGTCGTTAAAAAGGCCTCTTCAACCTCAACGAACGATTCTCCATCTTCTAACCCGAAGATCAGATGCCCCTCGGCACGGAAAAAGGGATCGACGACGCCAGTGAAGGTCAACTCCAGGTTTTGTAGGGTAAATCCTCTTTCGTTCGGGTCATGCGCGCCGAACTGAAGATTCTCCGGTTCGGAAAAATATCCGGCCGCAAATAACCCGTCCAGAGAGATATCAGGATTGAAACTTTGCGGCCTCTTTGATTGAGACCTGATAAGAGGCCCCTCCTGAGCGAATACAGGTGTAGCAATTCCCAATAGGGCAGATAGCATCAAAACGAACCAAATCATAATATTCTCCTCCATAATGTTCCCCTTTTCAGGCAGAGTTCTGAAAATAGGTCCATTATAGCCAATGATTGATGCGCATTTTCACGGTTGATCCGTGCGGTAGGCGCACTAATACACTATTACAAGATTGCGCTTAGGATGGTCAGGAGAAGAGAGGAGGTCCCCGGGGGACAATTTGAGAGGTTTGGAACTGAAATATAAAGGAGCGTTGATGAATCGGATCTGATGATATAGCAAATAAGAAAACGGCAAGTGTCACCAGAAATGTGAGCGTGACATGGCTATACTGAACCCAGAAACCGATCGCACATTCATGAGAATCGAGGATTTCATTTTCCGAGTAGGCATGGAAGAGGGCAAAACTGGAAAAGAGGAGGAGATAAATAACCAAGCCGGTCGCTAAAAGGGAAGGGATCAGGTTTTTTTTAGATAAAGCAACTGGTCGCATAATAGTGAAGGCTAACCCAGAAAGGAAAAGGTGTCAAGACAGACTGACAGACAGACAGACAGACAGACTGACTGACTGAAATGTGTCCTAATGCTGATCTGAGCGTAGCCACACTCTTTCTCCCCGCAATCAACAATTCTTCAGCCCACTAAACGTGAGGACTTGTCCTCACGTTTCAAAGGTATGAATTTCGATGATTTGTAGATGTGAGGTCTTAGGCAAAGCATATTCATGGCCTCTTTAAGCCGTGTACCGACTAGAAAGGCATATAAGTGTGATGGACAGAGGGATGAAAGAGGCCGAGGGGCTTTGCTTATATTGGTATCTCTCTTTTTAAGAGAAAAGCGTGGGCCTTATCATTGCATTGACACTGTACCTGAGCTTTAAAACAAGTATTGGATGCATAAGTATCTATTCTAATTAATAATGGTTCACGGCTTGGTCCGTGGCATCGGATATGCGATTCAATTTTGCCTTTTATTTTACTTCTTACAGTAGATGAAATTAAACGAGGCCATTCATATTTATCGGTCATGCGTATCCTCATTGAGTTTTCAGAGTTACTTTTAAAAAAGGGGGGGGAGTGATGAGGCTCCCCCCCTTTTAGAAGGAGATGCGCCTAAAAGTTTTCTGGTTAGGCGTACTTGAAAGGTATCAGATGATTGAGATAAATCAATCCCCTCAAAAGGGGGGTGGGTGGTCTTCTTCCCGTCAGAGATAGATCTTGCTTTCTCCTCTTCCAGAAATGTTGGTTCTTGATCTATTCCCATCTGTCCAAGATTTATCAAGAACTGAGTTGCGCCTGGATAGGAAAAAACGGTGATACGGTTGGTGGCATAGTATCCTGCCTACGAACAGGCCAGGGCGGTAATGAACTTAAGTGTAGAAGGCACCTTACATTGATTTCAGAAGTCTTAGGTTCGCTTGACCTGGAGGTGAAACATGCTTCAGACCTTTCGGCTGCGGAACTCTCAGACGTACTCGAATACCGAGCGGATTCATCAAGCGGGGATCCAGAAATCTTCTTGTTATCCCGATAGGATATATGCGTACTGTATAGTTTTTGTATAGTAGACAGACAAAAACAGACTGATCCTGACGGGAAGCCTCACTGTTGCAATCCTGCATAACTCAATATAAACTAAGAGAAAAGGAAACAGACTGAAAAAGAAAGCTTCCTTGGGTTTACCTTCTCCTGCTCCTTAGGGGCCAGTGATCGGGGATGACTGATATCCCTCTTTGATGGTCCCTCTCCTGAGGAATCTATTGCCTGATCCCGGTAAAAACCAGCACGAGAGAGGCCAAGCGCCTTACAGGCAGGTTTGATCCCAATATCACAGGCAAGAAGCGCCGCGGTTCCCCTCAATTGCTTTCTCCGCTCTTTTGATCTTCCAGGGGCATCCTCAATATTTGTGAGACTTTTTTTTGAACTTCTATAATCAGTTCGGCCTGCTTAAGCCGGATTTTCAATCGATCATTTTCCTTCTCAAGTTGTCCGACTTTGAGCCCAAGCGGGTTCTGTGTGCTCTTCTTCCGACCTCGCTTCTTCGGCCTCAGGGCAGACAAGGTCCCTTCTTCCCGTTGACGACGCCATGTCTTTATATTCGAAGCGTACAGCCCTTCCCTTCGAAGCAGTGCCCCCAGGCTCCCTGATTCAGTACAGGCATCGGCCATCTTTAGTAAACGTAACTTCTCCCTGGCCGAAAATTTACGCCGGTTCGGCTTCTCTGAAACCTCCGGATCACTGGCCTCTACGGGGAGAGACATCCCCGGCTGTTTCGCCGGGGGAAAAGATGGAATTCCAGTCGCCCTACGGGCTCCTTCTTTTCCATCTTTTTTGATTGTTTCCACTTCCATCATCACTTATTCCTCCTTACCCTCTACTCTAATTTATTGGTCACAGCACGCTAGTCAAAACTATGCACTTTAGTGCAAGGCTTTAGCATGTAGAGACTTGTGCTAATCTAGAAAGCATGGGAGAACAGAGACGAAGTGGTCATACGGTCACACGCTTTACAGCACATTTGGTGTGGGTGACAAAATACAGATATCCAGTATTGAAGGGCGATGTTCAAAAACGTTGTCGAGAGTTGATCATTCAGATATGTGATTCGGAGGATGTACAGATATTAAAAGGAGTTGTTAGCAAAGATCACGTACATATTCACATAGAGTACCCATCAAAGTTATCGATCAGTGAGTTGGTTAAACGTCTGAAGGGGCGAACCTCTCGAATTCTTCAGCAAGAATTTCCGCAGTTAAGGAAACGGTATTGGGGTCGGCACTTTTGGGCGATAGGCTACGGAGGTTGGTCGACCGGTAATATTACGGATGAAATGGTTCAGCAATATTTGGAGCATCATCGAGACCCATCGAATGAGGATAATGACAACATAATTCTTGAATAACAGATTTTGGACTTTCAGTCCTGTCGCAACCTATGCACTTTCAGTGCATAGTGGTTGAGTAGGGGGTAAGTGTCTCACTTATATTGACACAGAGGGTTCACAACTTCTTCTCTCCTTCCGTCAAACTGATCGACAAGCTAAGAGTTGCGTCCAAAACAATCAAACGATATGCTCGGCCTAAGACCCCTTATCAGAGAGTCCTGGAATCGCCCCAAGTCTCTGAGTCCTTCAAGGCAAATTTAAAAGAACAAAGGCGACCCCTTAACCCTTTTGTCCTCAGGAAGGCCATGGAAAGAAAACTCAAAAAGATCTTTGATCTTCTTTCCAGAAAGTAACATCCTTTTATGAGTCAACGTTCTCTTCCTTCGGTAACATTTTCTAATGAGTCAACGGGTCAAGCTATCAAGTTGGCATTACTGTCCTATTGACTGATAAAATTGTCTACAAAATGCCACAAACTATATCGTAAAGGAAAATACTTCGCACAGTATTACAAAACAAGAACCATTCTACACTCCCAATAATTGTTCATTCGCAAGCTTTTGGTTTCTGAACATTTGTACCTCTACAGCGAGAATACTTTGACTGAAACAAACGGACAGAGAATTCACCCCTCCCCTCAATCCTTTTCTTGAGAGGCGCTTGACATCGGTTATGATTCCGGTGAGAATCAAAAATGAGGGGGAAAATCCATCATGATTACAATGGCGCCGCATGACATGAAAAAGAGACTTTTCTTTGTCCTCTGTTTTGCAATCTTTCTCATTGGTGGTTCCCTTCATGGCGAAGCGCGCATCGAACCTCCGGGGCAAGCCCGGACCGTTTCGGAAGCAGAGAAGCCGGCAGAGTGGCTCGACCACAATGGACATAACAAAGCGTGGTGGGTGAATCAGATAAGGATCTGGAAGGAGAAAAGAGAAGACGCCCTCAACACATTACTCCAGGCGGAAGAGGCGTTCAAAATGACCCGATTTAAGAACTACTCCGCAGCGCAGAAGCGGATGGAAAGGAACCAGCTCCGGGAAGAGATTCAGGCGCATACGGAGGCACTTCGAAAGGCTGAGGCAATGCTTCATATCACTCTCCCGGAACAGGCACGAAAGGCAGGGGTCCCCTCCGGTTGGCTTCGGTAAACCTCATGACTTAATCAGAGGTTCGTTGAGTAAGCCCCCTGTCCTCATCAATGCGTGTGTACATCACCAAGCCCATCTACCTCATCGTGATGCGAATCATCACCGTGACCTGACTTGCCTTCATCGTTGTGTCCACCGCCACTATGGCCATGTCCCTCTGGAGTTTCCTGATCCAGTGCCTGGTAATCATCACTGCTCATATTGGGTAAGGCCTTTACAAATGCAACGATATTCCAGAGTTCAGGGTCTTTGTGCGTCGGCCCCCAGGCCGGCATGCCGGTCATTCGGATTCCGTTTTTAATCACCCAGAACAACTCGGCGGCAGACATTTGTTCGGCACGCTTGGCAAGGTCCGGCGGCTCAGGATTCAGCCCCTGGGCTGTCGGAGAGGCTGAAGCTCCTGGAGGGGTATGGCAGCTTGCACACATCTCACGAAAGCTGCGGAATCCTTCTTCGACCTGTTGCGCCCCTTCCATGGGCGGTACTTTGATCAAGGCGGCACGGCTTTTTACGGCGTTCTCCCGTGTGGTGGCCAAGACCCAACGGACCAGAGCCGGATCTTTCCATGATGTGGATACATCGAACAGGCCGGCATAGACCACCGTCAGACCGACAAGCGTGGCAAGGGTTATGGCAGTACCTAAAGTTATGACAACATTTTTCATATCAACTCCTTTCTATATTTGATACGTATCATGGGTTAAAAGCTATTTTTAAAAGTCCCTCAAGTTTTCTATCCGTCATTCTATGCTGAGTCACTGGGTTGATCTCATCTATCGGGAGAGAGAAAATGTCACCTCTCACAATTCTTACGCGGTGGCGTTACAAGGCAGGTTTCACTTAGTCCACCACG
This sequence comes from Nitrospirota bacterium, assembly GCA_029261165.1. GTDB lineage: Bacteria > Nitrospirota > Nitrospiria > SBBL01 > JAADHI01 > DUAG01. The sequence goes on from JAJDBV010000001.1 coordinate 121,722, forward strand.
GGCTCTAATCCCTCGCGATTGACCAGAATGGTCTGATCAATGATTTCTCCGCAAAGTAGACAGCGGAACCCATTAAAAAAAAGCCTGTCCATGTCATCCCAATAATCCTGAAATCGATTTGGGACCATCAAACCATCACATCTTGGACAACGCATAACACACCTCCTTTTTTCAAAGGATGGGTATGTCCCCGGAATATCGGTGAACCGTTATCCGGACCTTTTGTCTATGGGCATTGCAAGGGGGTATTAAAGGCGAAAGGATTGGTGGATTTGATAAAGATTAGAAAAACGCTTGGGTAACTTGAGCGTTTGCGAAAAGGAGAAAGGGAGCTGGTGAGGCTGGCGAAAATTCGTGGACAAGAAAATTGAACCTGGGGATTCGTTTCTCGGAAGAGGTTGAAGAGAGTCTCTTTCCCAGTTTGACTGCTGTTTGGAAAGTGATATCGTCCCGACGCAGCTATGTTCGACCTCATTGGGGGCGTGATGGGAATCGTTCATCTCTTGGTGCCCCTGCCCGGTATGGGTTGCCATTATAGGCTGGGCGGCCACAGATGCATTATCCCAGGGACAGATCCCCCAGACAAATGACCAGACGAGGAGTAGGACAAAGGTGAAGAGCCGTTTTTTTAACGAAGGGTACTTGTTCATGTTTAAAGTATAATCACGCTATACCTTTGTGTCAATTCGCCAGTGTAACAATTTGTTGAATGAAGATCCATCCCGACGTATAATCCCATTGATCCCTCCTTGGTTATGAGCAACACTTTAAAAAGGCGAGTATAGCCTTTTTGGGACACTCACTTAGAGGGGGCTTTCTCTCTATCCCCTTTCGACTGTTAATGCTATCAGGCTTAAGAGGAAGATGTTCTGGGAAGGTATCGCCTGAAATGCTAGCCTTCCAGCCGTCTTGGGGAGAACCCGCCGTACGGAATGATAGGGGGAAGTCTGGAAATATGGACATCAGTAAATCCCGATCCGCGTCAAACTCCTAGACAACCGCCCTGCGGCGTCCGCACCGATAAGGAATGAAAATGCCAAAAGAAAAGAGCCCTGGAGGGCTTGGGGGGTGGCTGATATTGGTTGGATTAGGGATCATCATCGCACCTATAAAGCTCATGGCGGCCTTCCTTCCTGCTATTAAGATATTTTCTGATGGAACGTGGGAAGTTCTGACGGTGCCTGGCAGTGAGTCATATAATCTGCTGTGGGGACCAATTATACTGGGGGAGATGTTAATAAACGGTGGTTCGCTGATCGTTTGGCTATACGTTGCTTTTCTTTTCTTCTCAATGAAAAAGGGTTTTCCAAAATGGTACATCAGAATCATGGTGTTTCAAGTAGCCTTCATACTTCTTGATGCGCTTGCTATTAGCTTGGTTCTGCCTAGTGAACCGATATTCGATCCTAATACTGCAAAAATATTTGCTAGTGCTCTCATCGGAGCCTTGATATGGGTTCCTTATGTGCTAGTGTCAAAGCGAGTGAAAGCAACTTTCATTGAGTAAAAATGCCTAACATGCTTGATAAATCTCTCCGGGTCCGGGGAGGAGCCGTTTGCGTTATTTTGATTAAGATGGTAAGATTTCCATTATATTTACCGCAGATAAAATCGCTTTCCTAGCCTCCGCTGGCAGGGGTTTGAACCCAAAATTTTGGCAAAGGGGGAAACACTCCCTTTGGAGCTACCAATTCCCCATAGTTTTCTACGGGGCTACCAGATAAAGGAAAGGGTTAGAGAAACCACGGGTTCTCTAAGCAAGTTGTTCTTTTTTTGGACACCCCGCTGCTAACGGCGAAGAGCAATAATCATGAGAAGATTTTTTTTGAAAAAGAAGAAGCAAAAAAGGATCGTGTTGGTTTCCCTTCTGTGTTTTCTCTTGTCAGGGATAGGGCTTACTCAGTCCCTCCCGATCCTTCTTCTAATGGTTGGCAATTCTCATCCGGTATATATTATCGAGACCGAAGGCAAGGTCCACCTGGTTTTGCACCACCGTGGTAATCAGGATGAACATGAGCAGATCGGGGGCCTCAAGCATCAGCATGATCTCCTGGATAAAGTGATTGCTTTTTCGGGCAAGGGAGAGATTTCCCATACCGACCATGAAGTAGAAATACCTAATTTCAAGAAAAAGGCTGTGACCAAGACAGAAAACGTCGTGGTCGCAAAAAACCTTGCTCCACTTCGAATTGTCCAAATATTGCCGACTTCCATTAAGCTGGATGTTATCCAGTTCACACTTCATTCACCGCCAACAACCAATCCAACGATTGGGTCTCTCCATAAAATCATCCTTTTGATTTAATCCTCCGAGCTTATTATCGGTTTTCACCGTTCCCCTATATCATCCGCATCGATATAGGGAAATACCGAGTAATTAAGATTCCTTCGGAGGATATTCATGAATACGCATAACGAGCGCAGCCCTCGTCCTTCCAGGACGAGGTTCGGTAAGCGAACAAGATCAGAGATTCACAACCTGTTGTGTAGGAGAAAGCTTGTCCCTTTGGGGCGGGGGTTCTTCAACCTGAAAGTCATCATTTTATTTAGTACTGCGCTTGTATTTGGCGTGACCGGCTGTGCGCAGCATCGCACGGATCCGGTGCGACTGGAACCTCGTCCACTCGGGAGTAAAATACCAAGCTTTCGTCCATCCGCTAAGCCGAACGATATCCCGGAAGAGCCACGCAGCCATATTACAGTAGAGGATGCCCTCGCACTGGCCCTCATGAGGAACCCGGATCTGGCAGCTACTGCCTGGGAAATTCGTGCCCGTGAGGGAGCAATACTTCAAGCCGGCCTGTTTCCCAATCCAGAAATCAGCACAGAGATAGAAGACCTTGGCGGATCTGCTTTTAGTGGAGCGGATCAGGCTGAAGCGACAATTTCTCTGGACCAGTTCATCGAATTGGGTGGAAAGCGTCTCAAGAGGAAAAAGCTTGCCTCTCTGACTTTTGACCTAGGGGGTTGGGATTATGAGGCGAAACGGATTGATCTCTTCACCCAGGTCACGCAGGCCTTCGTGCGTGTCTTGGGTGCGCAAGAAAATCTTACCCTATCGGATGAGATGGTCCGCCTGGCACAACAGGTTGCAGATACGGTCTCCGGGAGAGTCCAGGCGGGGAAGGTCTCCCCAGTAGAGGAAATCAAGGCGAAAGTGGCACTTGCTTCTGTTCAGATTGAAATGCGTCGTGCGAAAAAGGCCCTGGAGGCTCTGCGTAAACAGTTGGCCGCAACATGGGGGAGTACCACACCCACCTTTACGTTGGCGAAAGGGAATCTTAGATCCGTCTTCCCCGTCCCGTCTTTCGATCAACTTGTAAACCACCTTTCACAAAATCCGGAACTTGCCCGCTGGGGCACAGAGATCTCACAGCGTGAATCGGTGATCGACCTGGAAAGATCAAACGCTATTCCGGATATAACCCTGAGTGGCGGGGTGAGGCGATTCAATGAGACAGACACCACTGGGTTTGTCGCCGGCTTCTCGATCCCGCTTCCGATCTTGAATCAAAATCAGGGCGCCATTCAAGGAGCGCGCGCCCAACTTTCAAAGGCAAAGGAGGAACGGAGGGCCGCTGAGGTCCGTCTTACATCAGAACTGGCAGAGGCATATCGTGCCCTCTCTACTGCGAGTGCCGAGGTACGGGGTCTCGAGAGGGACGTTCTTCCCGGAGCGGAAAGAGCATTTAACTCAGTGAATGAAGGATACCGTCTCGGAAAGTTTGGTCTGCTGGATGTCCTGGATGCCCAGCGGACCCTGTTTGGTGCACGTGCCCAGCATCTTGAAGCGTTGATCGGCTACCATCAGGCGGTTGCCGGCGTAGAACAGTTGATTGGGGCGCGATTAAATGACGTCAAGAATACGATAAGAAAAGATTAAGGAGAAGAGGTTATGAAAAGTAAAAAGATCATTATCGCCCTATCGATTGTCTTTATAGGGATGACCACAGCCGTCTGGTTATTTTGGCCTGCCGGTTCGTCTGAAGTTCAAATCCTGGAAGCTGAGCATGAAGAGGGACATGACGCGCATGAGGATGAACATGATGGTGAACACGACGAGCATGAAGAGGGGCATGATGAGCATGAGGATGAGAAGATCATTCGTTTGAGTGATGCTGAAATGCGGGAGTTTGGGATCAAACTCGGCAGAGCCAGCCGAGGGAATCTCCATAAATACGTGAACCTTCCAGGCGAAGTGAGGCCGAATTCAGAACGGCAGGCGCATGTTGTTCCTCGCGTTTCCGGCATCGTTCGAGAGGTCCGAAAAAGCCTGGGGGATCGCGTGAAAAAAGGTGAGGTAATTGCCGTGGTCGATAGCCGTGAGTTGGCCGACACCAAGGCGGCATTCCTGGCGGCGATCGAGCGCGTAACGCTCGCTAAAGCGAACTTTCTCCGGGAGGAGACCCTTTGGAAGAAGAAGATTTCACCCAAGCAGGATTATCTTGAGGCGAAGCAGGTCCTGGCTGAGGTCCGTATTGAACGACGGTCTGCCGAGCAAAAGCTTCATTCCCTTGGGTTTTCTGAAAAATATCTGAAACAACTTCCCAATCAGCCAGACGAATCTTTTACCCGGTATGAGATCGTCGCCCCTTTTAAGGGGACGGTGATCGAGAAACATATCACGCTCGGTGAAGCCTTAAAGGAGGATAGCGTCGCCTTTATTATCGTTGATCTTTCTAGTGTCTGGGTTGACTTGGGAGTCTATCAGAAAGATCTCCCCTTTGTTCGCAAGGACCAATCGGTCTTCATCTCCGGAAACGATGGGGTTCTAAAAACAACAGGCAAGATTGCTTATCTGGGCCCGGTGATTGGAGAGGAGACGCGAACAACGCTTGCCCGCATTGTCCTCCCGAACAAGGACGGCAAATGGCGGCCGGGCCTCTTCATCAACGCTAAGATCGCGGTGGATCAGATAGAATCGGATCTGATTGTCCCGAAGCAGGCCCTTCAAACCATAGAAGATAAACCAACCCTTTTTATCGCGACGGAAGAAGGTCTGAAACCGCAGCATGTGACCGTAGGTCGTAGCGATGATGCCCATGTGGAGATTACGAGGGGCATTCAAGAGGGACAGCGGTATGTGATGGAAGGCGCCTTTACACTACGTGCTCAGCTTGGCAAAGGGGACTTGGGAGACGGTCACAACCATTAACGATCGTGATGCCTTTGTAGCAGTGATCCTTGTGATTTCCCCTAGAACCTATGGAATCCATGAATACGCTAAACGTCTGTTCCAATATAGAGGAGAAGTAATATGCAGAAATTGATCAGTTTTACTCTGCGCAACCGCCTGTTGATGATGATTCTCGGCGCGCTGGTGTTAGCCGGAGGGTATGCCAGTTATTTGAAGCTCCCCGTTGACGCCTTTCCCGATGTGACCCCAGCCCTGGTTCAGGTCTTTACAGAGACCGAAGGACTTGCCCCGGAAGAGGTCGAGCGCTATGTCACCTATCCGGTCGAGGTTGCCATGAATGGTCTGCCCGAGATCAAAAAGATCCGTTCCGTCTCAAACTTCGGTCTCTCGGTTGTTAATGTCTATTTTGAAGAGGGGACCGATATCTACTTTGCCCGGCAACTGGTCAACGAGCGGCTTCAACTTGCCCGTGAGTCGATTCCAGAGGGATTCGGAGAACCGGAGATGGGGCCGATCAGCACCGGCCTGGGTCAAATCCTGTTCTTCTTTGTAGAAGACGAGACCGGGAAGCGAAGTCCGCAGGAGATGCGAAAGATAGCCGACTGGCTGATCAAATTCAATCTTCAGACCGTGCCAGGCATTACAGAAGTCCTTTCTCTTGGCGGAGAGGTCAAACAGTTTCAGGTGTTGGTCCGCCCATCTGATCTTTTGCGATATAAACTCTCTTTAAACGAGGTCGTGGAGGCGGTCAAGGCGAATAATTCCAATGTCGGTGCACAATATATTGTGAAAGATGCCGAGCAATTCCTCATCCGTTCCGTCGGTCTGGCAACGTCGATCGCGGATTTGGAGCGGATTATTGTGAAGTCGGTCGATGGGACGCCAATCTTTTTAAGTCAGGTCGCAGATGTCGAGATCGGCGGGGAGATCCGTCAGGGGCTGGCCACCATGGATGGCAAGGGGGAGACGGTTGTCGGCATGGTGCTGAAACTCATCGGCACCAATACCTCAACCGTCATCCGTGACGCGAAGGTCCGGATGGCGGAGATTAACAAGATCCTCCCGCCCGGAATCAAGATGGTCCCGTATTACGACCAGGCGACGCTGGTTGCAAAATGTGTCAAGACCGTGACCGATGCTTTGCTTCAAGGGATCGTCCTGGTTACACTTGTGTTGCTTGTTTTTATGGGGGGAATCCGGCCGAGCATCGTGGTGGCGCTCTCCATCCCCTTTTCGATCTTTTTCGCCTTTATTTTGATGAATATTTATGATGTCTCCGCCAACCTGATGTCGCTGGGGGGGCTTGCCATTGCCATTGGAATGATGGTCGACGGTACAATCGTGATGGTGGAAAACGTTGATCAGCGTCTTCGGGAATCAAGCGAATCGGAATCGCGGCTGCATGTGATTGCCCGGGCCTGCGGGGAAGTCGCACGCCCGATTCTTTTTGCCATTGCCATTATCATTATTGTCTTTCTCCCTCTCTTTACCTTACAGGGTGTCGAAGGGAAGACCTTCAAGCCACTTGCCTATACCGTTGCCCTTGCCATGGGAGGATCGTTGATCTTTGCCATCCTCCTCTCGCCTGTGATTGCAAGCCTTCTGATGCGCCGTCCGAAAGGCGAGAATGCCGCGAAAGAAAGCCTTGTGGTCCGGATGCTGCTTGGACCTTATCGGCCCCTGGTGACCCTCTTTGTCCGTTACCGGATGCTGGCGGTGGGCCTCGCCCTCTTGATGCTTGTTTTTGGCGTGGCGATTTTTGGGAAACTGGGCTCGGAGTTTGTCCCCAGCCTGAACGAGGGGGATCTTCTCGTGCGCGCGACCATGGCCCCCTCCATCTCATTGGATGAAGCGGCTGAGACGATTACACGTTTTGAACGCCGTCTCAAAGACCGTTTTCCAGAGGTGAAACGGGTGGTGTCCCGGGTGGGCCGGGGAGAGGTTGGCGCCCATGCCGATCCAGTGAATAATGCGGAATCATTTGTCGGCTTAAAACCTCAGGATGAATGGACCAGCGCCGAAACGCCGGAGGAACTCTATGCAAAGATGAGTGAGGCCTTTGAAAACTTTCCCGGCGTCCGGTTTAATTTTACCCAGCCGATTGCGGCAGCGGTCGATGAACTGCTGACCGGGACAAAAGCGGAGCTGGCGATTAAAATATTTGGGGATGACATGGAGGTCTTGAAAGAAAAGGCGGCTGAAATTGAAGCCGTGATTCGGTCTGTGCCTGGTGCTGCTGATGTTCAAAAGGATCAGGTCACTGGCACACCGCAGCTTCGTATTATTGTTGATCGGGAGGCGATTGCCCGGTATGGAATTAACGTAAAAGACGTACAGATGGTTGTGCGAACCGCCATCGGAGGAGAGAAGGCGGGACAAATCTTTGAAGGAATTCCGCGCTTTGATATTCTGGTTCGATACGAGACAAAGAGCCGGGACCGTGTCGAGGCGATTCGCGAGATCCTGATCCCCTCTCCCGATGGGATTATGGTTCCACTTTCCGAACTGGCAATCATCGATGAAATTGTCGGCCCCAGACAGATCACGCGGGAAGACAACCAGCGGTTCATTACCGTCCAGTGTAATGTCCGGGGCCGGGACATGGGCTCATTCGTTGCGGCGGCCCAAAAGGCGATTGATACGCGAGTCGATCTTCCGCCCGGTTATTTAGTGACTTGGGGAGGGCAGTTTGAGTTGCAGCAGGAGGCAAACAAGCGACTCGCTGTCGTCGTCCCGGTGACCTTGGGAATCGTTTTTCTGCTTCTCTTTTCCAGTTTCAATTCATTTAAGAATTCGTTCCTGATTCTGCTCAATATCCCCCTGGCCCTGGTGGGCGGGGTGGTCGGACTCTGGATGACGGAACAGAATCTTTCCGTCCCCGCATCCGTCGGTTTCATCGCCCTCTTTGGCATTGCCCTGGAGAACGGCATGGTCCTGGTGACCTATTTAAATGAACTGTTAGAGGAAGGGGTTCCGTTTGATGAAGCATCGATTCAGGGGGCCTGTCGAAGGCTTCGGCCAGTATTAATGACTGCGATAACAACTGCCCTGGGATTGCTCCCCCTGCTCTTTTCTTCGGGGACGGGGAGCGAGGTGCAGCGTCCCCTGGCGACAGTCGTCATTGGTGGTTTGGTCACTTCAACAATTTTAACCTTGCTGGTGGTGCCGGCACTGTACAAATGGTTTGCAGTGAAGCCGGAGCCCGCAACGCAACGGGGGGTTCCAATCAAAATGGAACCCGAAGTCTCAACGACCTGATCAACGAGGAGGAAATCGAATGAAAGAGATCAAGGCCTATATCAAACCGCATAAGCTGTCGCAGGTTACACTAGCCCTTCACGATGTAGGAGGGCTGACCGGCATGAGTGTGACGGATGCCCGGGGCTTCGGGCGGAGCCGTGCGAAGGATGCACCGCGTCGCATTGTTGAGGATCTGGCTGATTATGTGCCTCATGTGAAGATCGAGGTGGTTTGTTCTGACGAGATTGTTGAGGAGGTCATTGCCGTGATTCAGGAAGCGGCATACACTGGTCTGCGGGGAGATGGAAAGATCTATGTCTCCGGCATAGAAACGGCGATACGAATTGAAACCGGGGAACGCGGCGAAGGGGCTACGTGAAATCAGTTCGAAACAGGCTGTAATCTTTTAACCGATTTACCAAAGAAATAGAAGGAGGAAACCATCCCCTTGGGGAGCGGGTTTTGGAAGTTCCCGCAACGCAAAAAGGAGGAGAAGATGAAGACAAACTTAAGATTGATTGTGCTGTTATTAGTCCCTGCCTTATTCCTATGGGGCTGCGGTTCGATGGTTAGCCCCGGGAAAATGGGCCTTAAATGGCGACCTATTACGTCCGGTTTGAGCAAAGAACCACTCAAGGAAGGGTTCTATACCCATATGCCTTGGAACGATGTTTTGATTTTCTCAGTTCAGTGGCAGAGTTTTACGGAAAAGGTTGACGTTCTCACACGAGATGATCTCCATATCGAAATGGAGGCTTCGGTGCTTGTCAGGCCTATAACACAAGAGCTCCACCCGTTGCAGCTGGAGATCGGACCAAGATTCTACCCTAGCGTCGTTAAGCCTGAGTTTCTCACCGTGGTCAGAAACACGATGGCCAATTATTTCCTTGTGGACATTCCCGATAAGAGCCCGGAGATTGAAGTCAAGATCCTGGAGGGACTAAGAGAGCGGATCAAGGGAAAGCATCTTGAATTGGATAACGTAACCATCAGCGACATTGATTTTACAAGTGGGGTGTTGCGGGCGATAGAAACCAAATTGGCAAAAGAGCAGGAAAAGGTCCAGAAAGATTTTGAACTTGAAATTGCTGTTAAAGACGCCCAGATTGCCAGGGAAAAAGCGAAGGGAGACGCCGATTCGCTTCGGATCCTTGCCGTAGGACAAGCTGAGGCCCAGAAAATTCGGGCGGCAGGACAGGCGGAGGCGCAGCGGATTATTGATGAGACGCTTACATCCCGGTTCATACAGTTTAAGGCCTTTGAGAGCCCCAATACCAAGTTCATCTATGTGCCGACTGGTAAAGATGGGCTTCCCGTGATTGTTACCCCGGAGGCCAAATGAAATAATGGTTCATAACTTTGTCGGTTTACGGCAAGGTTTGGACCTTCCTCGCGGGTGTATTTTAATAAAGTTTGGCGGTAAGCTATGTCTCCAGAGTTGAGACGGCTGTACACATTGAGACTTGGAAGAGCGGCGAAAGGCCAAGTGAAAAGGCTACCGAACTAGAGGAGGTTATATTAATGCAAAATGGAAGAAAAGAGAGGGTGAAGATCCGTACGAATCATGCTCTCTACACAGGGTACCTATTCATACCAGAAAGAAGAAATCGGTTTTCGGATGTGATCAATGAACAGACCTTGGTCTTTGTAAACCTGACGGATGTGACTTTGGATAAGAATGTGGAAATGATAGAGCACGTTTCAATTAATAAACGGTTCATTGAGTCAGTCAGAAAAGCCTAGAACTGGGATAACATTAAGATACATGAAAGGGGTGATGGAAAAAGAAAACAAAGATGACTTTTGCGGTATCTGGTGGCAATACCCTCCTCTGCGTAATGGTCTCATTGCGGGGATGGTTGCAGGTTCGGGATTCGTCCTGGTTCATCTGAAACTGATTCAGGAAAGTATGGAGATCTTTTTTTATCTCTTTTCAATCTCGATTGGAGGTTATTACTGGATTCGGGAGGGCTTGAAGGAGCTTTTTTCTGAACGAGAAGTCGGGATCGATATCCTGATGCTGGCAGCTGCGGCAGGCTCCGCGATTCTCGGTCTTTGGGATGAATCTGCTTTTCTGGTTTTTCTCTACGCAACCGCCGAGGGATTGGAGGGTTACACCTACGCGCGAACCCGATCAGCCATTCGGAGCCTTCTCAGTCTGGCTCACAAAGAGGCCCATCTTTTAAAGGAGGACCGCGAAATATTAATTCCTGCTGAGGAGCTCAAGCCTGGCGACCGGTTTCAAGTTCGCCCTGGCGAGTTGATCCCGACTGACGGCATTATTCGATCAGGAATATCAAATCTTGATGAGTCTCCGGTTACGGGCGAATCGATTCCTGTGAACAAGGGACCTGGGATGAAAGTCTTTGCCGGTGCTATGAACGGGCAGGGAGCGCTGGTGGTGGAAGTAACGAAGACGTTTTCTGACAACAGCCTAAGTAAGATGATCCATCTGGTCGAAGAAGCCCAGGAACAGAAGGGTAAAGCACAGCAATGGATAGACCGTTTTGGCCGCCGCTACAGTCCGATGGTTTTGGTGATAGCGATCCTCATGATAGTGGTCCCCTGGCTCTTTGGAGGCTCCCTGTCTGAGTGGTCTTTACGTGGAGTGGTATTTCTTGTGGCTGCGGCTCCCTGTGCGCTGATTATGTCAATGCCGGTGGCGATGGCGGTTGGCATCGGGTCGGCAGGTAAGAGAGGAATCCTGGTAAAGGGTGGGATCCACTTGGAGCATCTAGGAAAAATCCGAGTTGTCACTTTTGATAAGACCGGGACGCTCACACATGGAAAACCGACCGTGACCGATATGATCCCTCTACAGGGATCGATTATCGAACTTCTCTCCCTGGCAGCAGGGTTGGAGCATTTTTCTGAGCACCCCCTTGGAAAGGCCATCATTACCCTGACTGAATCGGAAGGGCTAACTCCAGCCAAGATCGACTCATTCGAGGCTCTGACTGGATCCGGAGCAAAAGGAGATTTTGAAGGAGTGACTTGGTACATCGGGAATCAAGATCTTTTCCAGGGCCTGGGTATTTCCTTAGATCCTGTGAAGGGTTATTTGGAACGGTTTCAAAAAGAGGGGAAAACGGTGGTATTGCTTGGAAAGAAGGATTATCTTCGCGGGCTCATTGCACTGCAGGATCAGATACGAGATGAAACTTCGGAAACGATAACCCTCCTTCATGAGATGGGCATCCGTACCGTGATGCTCACAGGAGATAATATCAAGACGGCAGAGGCCGTCGCTCTGGATCTTGGAATTGATGATGTCCGGGCGGAACTGAGACCGGACGAGAAGGTCCAGGCCGTCAAAGAGCTCGAAGCACTTTATGGCCCAGTATTGATGGTGGGGGATGGAATTAACGATGCTCCGGCACTGGCGGCGGCGACCTGTGGCGCGGCAATGGGAGCGGCTGGAACCGATGCAGCCATTGAAACGGCGGATGTTGCCCTTATGGCCGATGACATAGGGAAGGTGGTAGAAGCGCTTCAATTAGGGCGAAAAGCGTGGAAAATAAGCCGACAGAATATTGTTTTTTCATTGATCGTTCTGACGATATTGATTCCCATGGCCGTGGGCGGTTTTTTGAGCGTAGTTGCCGCGGTCTTTTTTCATGAGATCAGCGAGCTGCTGGCGGTAGCCAACGGGTTAAGGGTCGCTCAGTTTTCATAAAAATCATACTGGATAGGAATATAGTCTCTCTCCCAATTAAACCAGTTCAGTTATAGGAGAATCGAGGCGATGAAATGGATGGTGTATCTAACCTTATCTGTCTGGTCTATGTCGATAGGTGCGGGCTGTGCTTCTTTTACAAAGGTCTTTTACCATGAACTCCATAAAATATCCATATCGGATGCCAGAAAAGTCTATCACTACGATGATTATTCTGATCACCACAAAAAGTTAACCTTAGAACAAAGCCGATCGATCAATGATCTCCATGGAGAAGAAATAAGCCGAGAAGGAGACCTGATTGCGTACTATCACGCTAAGAAACGAAAGCCGTTACGAGATAAGGCAGATATCTTTCTTGTGCATGCTAGAGGTGAGGGGAGTCAGTTGGATCTCATCGTGAGTACCCGGGGAAGAATAGTAGATCAGATTGTGGTCAAGAACAATTTAATTAGGGAGGGAAAGCCCGTTATTCCGACTGAGTTTCTACAGCAGTTCACTGGTCGTTCTCTTCAGGATTCTTGGCAGATGGCGGAGAAGCCTCAAGATCTGGTCGCCTTGCCTTCCATGATTAAGCCGGTTGCGGGTTATCCGAAAATATCAAAAGATATTACTTCTAATATCCAGAAGGTGCTGGTTTGGCTAATGGTGTTGGAGATTCAATAAAGAATTGGGCTCCTTATCGGTATCCTTGAATCCGCGTCTGATGAATGGGTGATTACAAATATCAAAAAATTAGGGTGGCAACCCATCGCCTATTGATGGATCTAATTTTTGTCTCTTTTCGGATTATTTTGGGAATGACCTTTTGGTCCTCCTCTTGTGAGAACTCCTTTGAAAGAGGATGGTTCTTTGGACACAAGATGCTTGACAGTGCTGAGGACGTTCATACATCATAGAAATAGAAAAGGAGGTGCAAAATGCGAATACAATCTCTCGTTAAGTGCTTCTGCAACTTTAAAAAAGAGGGGAACTATCGATGGATGGTGTATATACTTGTATCCGGCTTGTTGATGCCATTGGTTGTGGGCTGCGTTTCTATGAAAAGCGTCTTTTCCCATGAACTCCATGAGATTGCCAAAATGGATGCCAGGAAGGCCTATCCCTCCGCTATTCTTATGGATCACCATAAAAAAATATCCTTTGAGCAAAGCCGATCGATCAATGAACTCTATGGGGATGAGATAAGCCAAGAGGGAGATCTGATTGCTTATTACGATGCTCTGGAACGTAATCCCAGGCGCTATATTGCCAAGGTATTTCTTGTGCATGCAAAAAGTGAAATGGGTCAGTGGGACGTCATTGTGGGTATGAGGGGAAGAGTCGCAGATCGGATTGTAGTCAAAAATAATATAATCAGAGAGGGAAAGCCCGTTATTCCGAATGAGTTTCTGAAGCAGTTCATTGGTCGTTCGCTTCAAGACTCTTGGCATGTGGCGGAAGGACCTCAAGATGTGGTCACCTTGCCTTCCATGATCCGGCCTGTTGCGGGTAATCTCAGGGCATCAAAAGAAATGGCCTCTAATATCCGGAAGGTCTTGGTTTGGATAACGGCGTTGGAGATTTACTACAGTTAGCAGGAGTTATAACTGAAAGTGGTGTATGGAGGGCTTGAAAAAAAGCGGCGTATCTGGTTGATTTGAAACTTGCGAATGAATCAAACAACCTGGAGGATACGCCACCATGAAAAAGAATACAGTCATTTCGTTAAAAGATCGAGAAGATATTTCAGACCCTTTCAGAGATTTACTTCGGACGGGTGCCCAGAAATTGATTAAACAGGCGATAGAAGTGGAATTGCAAGAGATGTTATCACAATATTCAGGGAAACAAACGGATCAAGGTCATGCTGCAGTCGTTCGAAATGGCTCCCTTCCGGGGCGATATATCCAGACAGGGATCGGTCCGGTGCGAGTGAAGGTGCCCAAGATACGGTCCCGGACCGGGGAGGCACTGACCTTCCGATCTGCCTTAGTTCCGCCTTATATTCGCAAGACCCGTTCACTGGAAGCGACGATCCCCTGGTTATATCTGAAGGGGGTGAGCAGCGGAGAGATGAGTGAAGCTCTCAAGGTACTGCTTGGCCCGCAGGCTGCTGGATTTTCGGCCAATACCGTTTCGCGCTTGAAGCAGATTTGGGGACAGGAATATCGAGATTGGTGTGGGAGTGATCTGGGCAAAGACCGTTGGGTCTACATTTGGGCAGACGGCATCTACAGTGGTCTGAGAGCGGAACGGGCAAAGCTGTGTGCCTTGGTGATCATTGGCGTCAATGAACGGGGCGAAAAGCATTTTCTGGCGATAGAAGACGGCGTGAGGGAATCCACTCAAAGTTGGCGTGAAGTTCTGTTAAAATTAAAATCTTGCGGAATGAACAGTCCGGAACTCGCTGTTGGAGATGGGGCCATGGGGTTCTGGGCCGCCCTGGAAGAGATTTATCCGGACTCGCGTCAACAGCGTTGCTGGATGCATAAAACCTGCAATGTGTTTAATGCCTTTCCGAAGTCTCTACAACCCAAAGCGAAAGAGGCGTTACAGAATATATGGCAGGCGGATACTTT
>JAJDBV010000002.1 GCA_029261165.1 Nitrospirota bacterium
TGGATCGTGGACTCACAATAGTACCCTCCTTTTATCGAAATCTTTGGGTAACATTTATTATGAGTCAACGATCCCTCCTCTGAGGCCGCTTCGGTAACATTTTATTTGAGTCAATTCGTCCTGGATCTTCACCTTGAGATAAGAGAATCCCTATGATATCGTAAACGTGCGGTCTGAGGAAGGACTGAGCAAGGATGGGTTGACTCAACAGTAAGCGTGTTAAAAACAACAGGATAAAATTGGGATGAGACACTTTGCCAAAATCAGGGAACGGATTGCCTTTGACCGAAAAAATCTCACAATAGGGGTTAAACTTCTTGACCTTGACGAAGGGCGCATTGCTCAACACCAGGAGAAAAAAGATACCTATGACTAAATTTGCCTTCCAGAAAATGTTCCCATTGGGTCAGGACGAAACACAATATCGCCTTTTGTCCAAGCAGCACGTCTTCGTGAAATCGTTTGAGGGAAAAGATCTTGTCGCCATTGATTCGGAGGCACTGGTATTGCTTTCCGAGCAGGCCTTCAAGGATGTTTCTTATCTATACAGATCACCTCACCTGAAGTTGCTGGCGGGCATTCTTGATGATCCCGAAAGTTCCCGCAATGACAGATACGTTGCCCTCCAACTCCTAAAAAATGCGGTCATCGCGGCAGACCGAATTTTTCCGATGTGTCAAGATACCGGCACAGCAATCGCTATCGGAAAGAAAGGGCAACGCGTCTGGACCGACTGTTCCGATGAAGCAGCCCTCTCTGAAGGGATCTTTAACGCCTACGCAAAAAGCAATCTCCGGTATTCTCAGAACGCCCCCCTTTCGATGTATGAAGAAAAAAATACGGGCAGCAACCTTCCAGCCCAGATTGAACTCTACGCAACATCAGGGGACCGTTATGAATTTCTTTTCATCGCCAAGGGAGGAGGGTCTGCAAATAAAACCTTTCTTTATCAGGAGACGAAGTCGGTGTTAAATCCCGATTCGCTGATCGACTTCATGAAGAGCAAGATGAAAACCCTCGGAACGGCGGCCTGTCCACCCTACCATCTGGTCTTTGTTATCGGCGGGACCTCAGCCGAAATGACGCTGAAGACAGTTAAGCTGGCCTCTGCGGGTTACCTAGACCATCTGCCCACGCGAGGAAGCGGTGCCGGACATGCCTTCCGTGATCTGGGTGTCGAGGAAAAACTCATCCATGTCTCGCGGGAACTTGGAATCGGCGCCCAGTTTGGAGGGAAGTATTTTTGCCTTGATGCGCGGGTCATTCGACTTCCCAGACACGGGGCATCCTGCCCCATCGGCCTGGGCGTCAGTTGCAGCGCAGACCGAAATATTAAGGCAAAGATTACCAGAGAGGGTATTTTTCTGGAACAGCTTGAGGAAGACCCGGCCCGGTTTTTACCAGAGGTTCAAGCGGAAGAGGATACGGCGGTTCGCATCGATTTGAACCAGCCGATGGATAAGATTCGAACAATACTAAGCAAATATCCTGTTGCCACACGCCTCCTGCTTTCAGGGAAGATCGTGGTCGCAAGAGATATTGCCCACGCAAAACTGAAAGAGCGCATCGACAAGGGCGGCAAGTTACCACCATACTTCAAAGACCATATGATCTACTATGCCGGCCCGGCAAAGACCCCAGAGGGATACCCTTCTGGTTCTTTTGGACCGACAACAGCAGGGCGTATGGACCCGTATGTCCCTGTTTTCCAGAAAGAGGGCGGGTCGATGGTTATGCTTGCAAAGGGAAACCGTTCGAAGAGGGTCACCGATTCGTGTAAGAAGTTCGGTGGGTTCTACCTTGGCTCAATCGGTGGTCCTGCGGCGAAGCTTGGGAAAGAATGTATTACGAATATTGAAACAATTGAATATCCCGAATGCGGCATGGAGGCCATCTTTATGATTACCGTAAAGGACTTCCCTGCCTTCATCATCGTCGATGACAAGGGGAACGACTTCTTCAACGAGTTGCTGTCGGCCTAAGTTATCTCCAGTTTACAGTCCTTGCGGATCATCAGACTCTTGTTCCAGCTCATCCCCTGTTGTACGATTATTCTATGTTTGCGCCAACAACGGCTGCCATTTGCATCATATCAATGGTCTGGCCTTCTTGCAGATTCGTTAAATCAGTCAGTTTCCCTGATTTGCTTGTAGATTTCGTATTTTTAAATATTGCAAGTAACTTAGAATCAGCCACAATAAATTTCCCTGCGTTTTCCGGCTTTCCATTTTCAGTTTTTGTTTGAAGTTTATTCTCTTTAATATAATTCCAGAGTTTCTTGGTGATCTCTGTTCTGGGAAGTTCGGTTTCCCCCAAAAAACCTGCAAGGTCTGCCTTCAATTTCACTGCTTTTTTCAATCCTTTTGCTTCTGCCATTTTATACCCCTCATTTGAATGTTACATTTTTCGAAATCCTAAAAACACAGAGATATTATAGGATAACCCCGCTAGAAGCTACTATTTTTTTAAACATGGCCATTTTTGGTTGAAATTTCTTAAGTAATCTCATCAATCAGGACTTTGGACAGACCCCACTTGAATCAGACAAGCAATTTCCATTATCATTAGATTTCAATAGAGGGCATGAGCCCTTCCATGTAAAACAGCAGGTCAGCAGGGCACGGAGATATCACGCATTGCGTGTATAACCAAAAGGAGGCAACACCATGAAAAGACTTTCCATACATCAGATCGGATTGTTTTCAGTCGGGTTCATTGCGGTGGTTGCGATTACAGCCTGTTCTGGAGGTGGCGGAAGCCCAAGAGTACAAATTCCATCACTGATGTCCCCCGGTGATATGAGCAACAACGATGCGGCGGCGAAAAATAATGAAGGAGTCGACCATCTCGTACAGGGACATTACGATATTGCGCTTAAACATTTCAAAAAGGCCTTAACGATGGCCCCAAATTTTGCCGAGGCCCATTTCAATATGGCCATCTCCCTTGATGGAATGGGGAAACATGGAGACGCGACAGAAGCCTTTAAAAAGGCAAAAAACTTTGGCGGGGACAACCCCAAAATCGTTGAAAATGCGGTATTGAAAAAACATCTCAACCTCTAACTACCATTTCAGGCTCCATCAGCGCTTCCCAGGAGAATTGCTGCGCACTCCGGCGAGTCGAAAAACCGGGTTCTGCCGGGGTGCGCACTGGCTTCTTTTTGCAGTGAATCCTTCAATAGTCCGAAAGGCCTACCCTATACGGTCCTTGATTAGGTCTTTTTATTTATTGAACATCCCTCTCGTAAAAAGATAAGATATCTCTCACTGTCCAATAGGGATATAATCGTTCCATATAAACAGGGCCTTTAGGCACCATTTATTAACCACTGGGCGACCTCTATTTTGCTAACCAATACCCCACCCATCAACTATATTCCTGTTTTTATTTTTATCGTGGTCTCCCTCATTTTCGGAGTTGGAACTCTGGTCTTAAGTTATTTTGTTCAGACAAGGATCGATGACAAAGAAAAACTGTCTACATACGAATGCGGAAGTGAACCGATTTCCGATGCAAGGAACCCCTTCCCGGCGCGTTATTATATTATTGCGATGCTTTTTGTTATTTTTGATGTTGAAGTTGCGTTTCTTTATCCCTGGGCCGTTGTCTTTGATCAGATCGGACTCTTTGGCCTTCTGGAAATGATTATCTTTATTGCACTTTTTCTTGTTGCGTATGTTTACGCCTGGAAAAAAGGGGGGTTGGAATGGGATTAACAGGAAAGTTTGAGGCCAACTTTATTACGATGAAACTCGATCAGGCGGTGAACTGGTCCAGAAAGTGGTCGCTCTGGCCGATGACCTTTGGCTTGGCCTGCTGTGCAATTGAGATGATTGCCGTGGTGGCGTCCCGTTATGACCTTGACCGCTTCGGGGCGGGGGTTTTTCGGGGCTCTCCAAGACAGTCTGATCTCATGATCGTTGCCGGAACCGTCTGCCGTCGAATGGCTCCGGTGATTCGGAAAGTCTATGATCAGATGCCTGAACCGCGTTATGTTATTGCCATGGGGTCCTGCGCCACCTCTGGAAATATTTATGACAGCTACAGCGTCGTCCAGGGGGTTGACCGCTTTGTCCCGGTTGATATTTATATTCCCGGATGCCCTCCCACCCCGGAAGCACTCATTGAGGGGGTGATGCGGCTCCAGGATCAAATCTCAAAAAAGAAGGTTTTTATAAAAGCATGAGCCAAGAACCACCAGATAAAACACAAGAAACGCCGAATAAACCAGTGGAAGAGCCCAAGAAGGTTCCGCCTCCTCCTCCCAAACCGCCGCCACTCAAGGTTTCTGGAGAGGAACACCCCATTGCCCGAAAGGTCCGTGATGCCTTTCCTGGGGGATATATCAGCGCAACGCTTTTTCGGGCCGATATCTCTATCGAGATCAAGAAAGAGGACCTTTTTTCAATATGCCTGCTTCTTCGGGATGATCCCGAACTCGATTTCGACTACCCGGTTCATATCTCATCGGTTGATTATCTCAGAGAGAAAGTCCGCTTCGAGGTTGTTTATGAGTTCTTTTCAATCAAGAAGAAACACCAGGTTCGAATCAAGACACGGGTTACAGAAGATGACTGTGTCGTCGATTCCGTCACCCCCATCTGGAAGGGTGCCAACTACCTGGAGCGGGAGGTCTATGATATGATGGGCATCCGCTTCAATAACCACCCGGACCTGAAACGCATCCTCCTCCCCGACGATTATGAAGAAGGCTATCCCTTGCGTAAGAATTTTCCGGTTCAGGGACGGGGCTGGCGCGATACATTTGATTTTCCTCACTAAGGGTCTTGAGCGTTATGGATGTAAAGGAACCACCAAAAGTTGATGGCGCAAAAGAATCTCTTCCTCTCCTCAAAACGGAAGAACTTCTTTTGAACCTGGGACCGCAGCACCCCTCTACCCATGGGGTGCTGAAGGTGCTCCTGACCTTGGAGGGAGAAAAAGTCATCAAATCGGTTCCGGTACTCGGTTTTCTTCATCGCGGGGTCGAAAAAATTGCCGAAACGATTACCTATAATCAATTTATCCCACACACCGATCGTCTCGATTACGTTTGCGCGATGTACAACAATTTTGCTTATGTCCGCGCCGTTGAAAAATTGCTCGGCATTACCATTCCGGAGCGTTCCGAATACCTGAGGACAATTGTTGCAGAGGTTCAACGGATCATCGGCCACCTCTTCTGGCTCGGAACCCAGGCCCTTGATATCGGCGCGATGACCGTCTTCTTCTTCACCTTCAGGGAAAGGGAATACCTTCTTGATCTCTTCGACGAACTTTGCGGCGCACGGCTAACCACCAGTTGGTATCGCGTCGGCGGCGTTGAGCGCGACTTTACGCCCAAGATCATTGACGACCTTTATAAATTTCTTGAGGACTTTCCCTCTAAGATCGATGAATACAACACCCTCCTCCTCAACAACCGGATTTGGTTAGGCCGAACAAAAGACATTGCCGTCATCTCCGGGGAAGATGCCGTTGCCTTCGGACTATCAGGCCCTACATTACGCGGCTCGGGTGTTGATTATGACCTTCGTAAGCTCAGCCCATACGGCGCTTACGATAAAGTAGAATGGACCGTTCCACTGGGGACAAAAGGCGATACCTATGATCGGTACTGGATTCGGATTGAAGAGATGAAGGAAAGCAGTAAAATTATCAAGCAGTGTCTCGATCAACTTCCTGAAGGGGATTACATTGCCTATCTTCCCCAGATTGTTGTCCCGCCCAAAGACCGCGTCTTTACAGACATGGAGAGCATGATTTATCAATTCAAGCTTTTTACAGACGGCTTCAGGGCACCCGAAGGCGATATTTACTGCGGCACAGAAGCCCATAAGGGAGAATTGGGTTTCTATATCGTCAGCCAGGGAGAAGGAAAACCTTACCGTTTAAAGATCCGATCCCCTTCTTTTATCCATATGGGAGCTTTTGATCATATGGCAAAAGGATACATGATCGCCGATATGATCACGATTTTTGGAACCTATGACATAGTAATGGGAGAGTGTGACCGCTAAATACCATGAGTGAAGAAACTAAAAAAGAGGAACCGAGTAAAATAGATCCACCGGAGACGCCTGCAACCGACGGGACCGTCGCGATCCAGGAGAAAGAAATGGTTGAGATCACCGTCGACGGGATCAAGACCGTCGTCGAAAAAAACTCCTCTCTCTACACGGCCATCAAGAACCTCGGAATTAAGCTTCCGGCCATGTGCTACCACTACAGTTTCAGCCCCTTCGGCTCCTGCGGCCTCTGCCTGGTTGAAGTCGAAGGGAAACGAAACAACGTGCGCTCCTGTACGGCAAAAGCCATCGATGGGATGATCATCACGACAACCACTCAAAAAATGACCGATGCACGAAAAAAAGCGGTTGAAAAACACCTCGTAACCCATCCCCTTGATTGTCCTGTCTGCGACGCGGATGGAAAATGTGAACTTCAGGACATGGCCTATGACTTAAACGTCTACGACATCAAGAAGGGCAAGCGCAAACAAATACCAGAAGACACCCGGAGCGTGGTCCTTGATTTCAATATGGAGCGCTGCATTCTTTGCGGGCAATGTATTAATGTCTGTAAGGAGATTCAGCTTGTAGACCGACTCTGCTTCTATAAAAAAGACAAAAAGACCCATGTCGGCGCACACGGCGGGGTTCCGCTTGACTGCGAATTTTGCGGTGACTGTCTGGCAGTCTGTCCGGTTGGGGCCATTGTCAGCCGCTTTTCAAAGTATGCTTTTAAACCCTGGCAGCTCAAAAAAACGGAAACCACTTGTAGCTACTGCTCCGATGGATGCACGCTGATTCTCGAGAGCCAGGATCAGAAGATTGTTAGGGTCACTTCCACGCTTTCCTACCGCTCCAAATTTGGGGATGGCGTTGGACCGGAAGAGGGGCATGGCGGCATCTGCGTCCGGGGCCGCTTCGGATTTGAATATGTCCAGAGCGAAAACCGCCTGTCCCGACCCTTAATTAAAGACGAGGGGAAGCATGTCGAAATTCCCTGGTTCAAGGCCATCATTCAGATTGGAAAGCGCCTGTCCGGCATCAAAAAAGAATATGGCGGTCAGGCCATAGCCGGACTGATCAGCGGTCGGTGCACCAATGAGGAGGTCTACCTCTTCCAGCGGCTGATGCGTTCCGTTCTCGGCTCGAACAACATCGACACTGCTGCCCGCTACGGCCATATGAACTCGGTTCTGGCGATGAAACATGCACTTGGCACAGGCGGTTCAACCACCACTTACGACAAGATTACCGTTTCCGACGTCATTCTCCTCATCGGATCGAATATGTCAGATACAAACCCGATCGCCGCGCTTCGTGTGAAGAAGGCCATGGCCCAGTTCGATGCCAAGGTTATCGTCGCCGATACCTCTAAAACAGATATGATGGACATTTCATCGACACATCCTTTGCAGATCACAGCTTGCTCTGAGGGCGTTTTTATTCAGGGCCTCGTCAAAGCCGTCATTGATCAAGGCCTCGTTCATCCGCCTTTTGCAGAAAAATACGGCTCATCCCTTGAAGCGCTTGAAAGTGCGGTTTCTTCTCTTTCCGTATCGGACATTGAATCCCGTACCGGAGTCCCCTGGGAGAAGATCTCGGAAGCGGCGAAACTCCTCGCGACCGCGCAACGGGGCACCTTAATCTGGGGCGAAGGGATCGTCTCTAAAGAAGGGGGCCATGAAAATGTCCTTCGCCTGTGCGATTTGGCGCTGATCACCGGGCTGCTGGAAAAAGAGGGCGCAGGCGTCCACCCCATCTGCGAAGAAAATAACGAACAGGGCGCAGTCGATATGGGAGGGGTCCCTGAGTTTCTCCCCGGACAGGTCCCCTACCGTTCCGCCTCCGCCAGAAAACTCGTTTCTTCTGAGTGGCATGCCACACTCCCCGATCCGCTTGGAGAAGGGGCAGGCTTGACCCTCCCTGAAATCATCGAAGCGGCACACCGTGGAGAAATCAAGGCCCTCTACATCGTCGGGGAAAACCCCATTGGCAGCCTTCCAGCTTCTATGAAGGTACGGGAGGCCCTGGAAAAAATTGACCTGGTCATCTGTCAGGACCCCTTTCTGACCGAAACCGGAAAAATGTCCGACTACGTTCTGCCGGCGGCAACCTTTGCGGAAAAAGAAGGGACTTACACGAATATGGCCGGAGAGGTCAACCGTGTAACACAAGCATTCGATCCACGCGGCGAGGCAAGGCCGGATTGGAAGATTTTTTCAGAGCTTTCGAGACATCTCGGACAATGGCTACAGGTGGGCGGACCGGACGATCTCCGCCAGGAAATTTCGAAACTGATTCCAGGCTATTACCGTGGAGAAAAACCGCCTGTACAATATGACGCTTATCTGAAAGATAACTTTCTCTCAGAAGTTTCCGGACGCTATGGCATTCCCGCTTCGACTGCTTCAAATACGAAAAAAAACATGCCCTATCTTCTTTCTCTCAAGCAGAACCTTTATCACTCCGGAAAATTGTCTACGCAAGACAAGGGTCTGATGAAGATTGACGACAAGACGGTCCTTCGAATCGGCGAGATGGATGCCGAGGCGCTACAAATCAAAACAGGAGACCTGGTCATGATCAAGTCTGAGTTAGCAAGCCTCGAAGTTCCGGTCGAGGTGATTGCTTCTCTTCCAAGCGGTTTGATTCAATTTCCTGAGCATTTTGATCAATTCCCCGTGAAAGATATCTTCACAGTGAACATTGACCCACATACACATGTGCCTTCTTTCAAGCAAGGGCCGGTATCTTTGGAAAAAGTCACCCGGTTTAACCTTAAGGTTATTTCGACAAAACCGGAAGAACCGCCAACTTCTCCGGAGCAGGCATGACGTTTTCAGGTTTTCTCAACAAGGTCTTCTTTAGAGAAATCGCCAAGGGCTTGAAGTTGACCCTGAAGCATACGCTGCATCGTGAGGTGACGGTCCCCTATCCTCATGAAAAGCTCACGCTCCCGGACACCCATCGGGGTGCCCTCTGCCTCTTAAAGTATGAAAATGGTGAGGAGCGTTGCGTGGGCTGCGACCTTTGCGAAGCGGCCTGCCCTTCCCATTGTATCAAGGTGGTCAGCGCGGAAGATCAGACCGACGGTATTCTGAGACGTTATGCCACGGATTTTGATATCGACATCACCAAGTGTGTCTTCTGTGGTTTTTGCGTGGAGGCCTGTCCCGTCAATGCCCTCGGGATGACCAAGATGTATGAGTATTCAACGCCGGATAAAAAGACCCTCCTTTTTGACAAGCCAAAACTTTACGAAATCGGTGAAAAAAATTATGGTGAGGCCAAAAATTATCTTGTGGCCCATAACCAGGAAGATCATGATGAGGCGAGCCGTGCCTACGAATATCGTTTCCCATCCAATTACACACCGGAACCCGAACCCGCGCCGGAAGAGGAAAAGGCTAAATGATCCAGAGCTTCTTCTTCTACTTTGCAGGGGCAACCATCATCTCTTCGATCCTGACGGTCGGCCTTCGAAGCCCGGTCTACTGCACCCTCGCGCTCCTTTCAACGCTTCTCCATGTTGCCGGCCTCTTCATTCTCCTTCACGCCGAATTCGTTGCGGCCATCCAAATCATCGTTTACGCAGGCGCCGTCCTCGTTCTCTACCTCTTTGTATTGATGCTGCTTAACCTGAAGACCACTGAAACCTTCCTGAAACAGACTTGGATCGCGCTTTTTTTCGGTGTGGTCATTTTTGTTGAAATCCTGATTGGTCTTTTTAAATCCTCCATCATGACAACAAATCCATTGGAAGCCACTGAGGCTGTTACCGCCGCGCCGATTGGGAATACCGAGACGATCGGGCTTTCCCTTTTTACGGAGTACTTACTCCCCTTTGAGGTGGTCGGGATTATTCTCCTCGGCGCTGCGGTCGGGGCAATGGTCCTGGCAAAAAAGATCCCTGCCGGTTAAACGGCGAGGTCAGACATACCCATATAGAGTGAAGTTATGATTCCTGTTTCTTATTACGTTGTTGTTTCAACCATGATGTTTGTCATCGGACTGCTGGGAATACTCATTCGGAGAAATTTCCTGATTATCCTCTTTGCCATTGAACTGATGCTAAACGCGGCCAACATCAACCTGGTCGCATTTTCACATTATTCCAATGCGATTGACGGACAGATCGTTTCTCTCTTCGTGATTGCCATTGCGGCGGCGGAGGCGGCCATCGGTCTGGCCATCATCATCGTCCTCTTTAGGAGCCAGAGAACGACCAATGTGGACGAGTTGAATCTTTTAAAATGGTAAGCAGATGATTGATGTTTATAATGATTAAATGGATACACCCGGCGCTGTTTTTCTTCATCGCCGCGGGGGCACTTCCGCTGGTGAAGGGAAAGGCCAAACAGGTCGTGCTCTTCGGCGCGCCTGTTCTGGCCCTGCTTTGTCTTGTCCTCTTCCCCGAAGGCAACTACGGGGTCATGAACGTCGGAGGCTATGAACTGATCCTGGGTCGGGCCGACAAGATGGGCCTGCTCTTCGGTTACATCTTCTGTCTCATGGCCATCATCGGCATGGTCTATGCCCTCCATGTCCGTCAGGAGGGCGAGCACATCGCCGCCTATCTCTACATCGGCAGCGCCCTGGGCGCCGTGCTTGCCGGGGATCTGATCTCCCTCTTTGTCTTCTGGGAAATCATGGCCTTTGCCTCCGTCTTTCTCATCTGGTACGGCGGCAAAAAGGCAGACGGTCCCGGATACCGCTATCTTCTCATGCACATCTTCGGCGGACTTTGTCTTTTGGGCGGCATCGTCATCCATATCATCCAGGGAGGCAGCATCGCCTTTGACGCCCTTCCGCACAACACCTTAGGCGGCGTCCTCATCATGATCGGCTTTCTCATCAATGCCGGCGCGCCGCCCCTGCATGCCTGGCTGCCGGACGCCTATCCGGAATCGACCATCACCGGCATCATCTTCCTGGGCACCTACACCACCAAGACCGCCCTCTATGCCCTGGCCCGGTCCTTTCCCGGCGCAGAATTCCTGGTCTTTATCGGCGTGGTCATGGCCATCTGGGGGGTCTGCTACGCTATCATGTCCAACAACTTAAGAAGACTCCTGTCCTATCACATTATCAGCCAGATGGGTTACATGGTGGCCGCCGTGGGCATCGGGACCGAGATGGCCGTCAATGCCGCCGTGGCCCTGGCCTTTACCAACATTCTCTACAAAGGACTGCTCTTGATGGGCGCGGGCGCCCTCATCTACGGCGCGGGGCAGAAGGGCCTCAGCCGGATGGGCGGCCTTGCCCGAAAGATGCCGCTGACCTTCGGCCTCTTCCTGGTCGGCGGGCTCTCCATCTCCGGATTTCCCTTCTTAAACGGCTTTATCAGTAAGTCGATGGTCGTCTCTGCCGCGATTGCAGAACATCGGCCCATCGTCACCCTGCTCCTGACCATGGTGGCCGCCGGCACCTTTCTCTCGACCACCCTTAAGCCCTGCTACTTTGGCTTCCTGGCGCCGGACAAAGGACTCAAGGCCCAGGA
>JAJDBV010000011.1 GCA_029261165.1 Nitrospirota bacterium
AGCAAACAGGCCATTTCCTATGGCGATCAGGTCATCCATTTAAAGGACAGTCAAATTGACCGCATTGAAGAGCCGTAATAATTCAGCACACCCATCTTTTCCTCCATGGCGGCGTTGCTGCGGTGCTCGAATCCTCACGTATAAACCATACGCTCCGGGTTCTGCGCTCCTCGCGCCTTGCCCTGAAGAAAAATCTAGGCATGCTGAATCATTACGAGAGAAAATATAAATGGTGCGCACTCTCCTTCGGTCAATTTCCATGCGCCATCTCCTCCATGAAAGGAGGACCTGGCTGACCCTGGTCGGCGTCGCCCTTGGAATTGCGGTCTTTATCTCTATACGTCTGGCGAACGAAAGTGTTCTGGCGTCCTATCGGAAATCGGTCGATCTTTTTGCCGGGAACACAACGCTGGAAATTGTCGGAAGGGGAGGGGCCATTGATGAGATGGCCCTGATCGAGATTCGTAAAGTCCCCGGGGTGAAAGCCATCGCACCGATTGTCCAATCCGTCCTTCCGATGACATCCCCGTCTTCTGCCGAGGGGGAAGTATTGCTTTTGATGGGCATTGATCTTTTTCAGGAAGGTCCCTTTCGAGACTACAAAGTCAGCGGCTCACAAGGAGAGACCTTCGACGCCTTGATCGACCCTTCGGCAGTCTTCCTGACGGTGACCTTTGCGGAAAGGCATCAATTAAGGGTTGGAGATGATTTCTCGGTCCGTAAAGAGGATCATCATCTGGACTTTACTGTTGCCGGTCTGCTGGAGCCGGAGGGTGTTGCCCTGGGGCAGGACGGTAATATTGCGGTCATGGATATTGCCTCGGCCCAATGGACCCTGGGGAAACTGGGAAAGCTGGACCGAATTGATCTGATTACGGAGGAAGAGGTCAAACTCGATGCGGTCATCCAGGGCCTGGATGGAAGGCTTGGCGCCAGTCTGGCGGTCCGACGGCCCGAACAGCGCTCCAGACAGATTGAAAAAATGCTCTTTTCCTTTCAACTCAATCTGACGGCCTTGAGTGCCATCTCCCTTTTCGTCGGGATTTTTCTTATTTACAATACCCTCCTCGTCTCCGTTATCCACCGAAGGAAGGAGATCGGTATCCTCCGGGCCTTGGGTGTTCCAAGTTCAAAGATCTTTTGGCTCTTTACTTTTGAGGGGATCATGATTGGGACGGCAGGTGGTTTTCTGGGGGTTTTTACCGGCGCGCTTCTGGGTAGATGGGTCCTTCAGATTCTTTCCCAAACGGTGAGCGTGCTCTATGTTCCGATTCCACCCTCTCCTTTTTCACTGCCCCTTTCTCTCTTTGCGGAGGGGATGGGGATTGGAGTCTTTGTCGCCACGCTTTCTTCTCTTTTTCCCGCATTACAGGCCGCACTCCTGAAGCCGCGTGAGTCGATGGAAGGGATCTACCACAATCAACGGCAGATGAAGCAGGGGCGATACCTAGGTGCCGGATCACTTGCTGCGGTAGTGGCATTTTCTCTTTCTCAATTTCCTTCTGAATGGGGCCTTCAGTGGGCAGGATATCTTTCAGCGGCATTTCTCCTGATGGCATTTTCCCTGGTCGTTCCCGCGGCAATCCTTGTCTTCTCCAGAATACTTCGCCCTCTGCTTGCAGGGATGCCGCCTTCCTGGAGAATGGCACAAGGACATCTTGAGCAAGCGGTTGGACGGAACGCGCCGACTATCTCGGCTTTTATGGGGGCACTGGCGATGATGATGAGCGTTGTGATCATGATCGAGAGCTTCCGCAGCACGGTTGAAGTCTGGATCGATCAGACGATCCGCTCGGACATCATCGGTTTTCCGGCCTCCTATATGTCGAGAGAGACCGACGAGACTATCCCGAGAGAACTTGCCGATGAAGTTGAAGCCATGCCGGGGATAGATGCGCTCGATCGGTATCGTTCGATTAAGATCATTTTTCGGGATGAGCCGACCCGGCTCGTCGGGCGCGATTTATCAGTCCATCAATCCCATAGTCGGTATCTTTTTCAATCGGGTAAGTCGGAAGAGATCATTCAAGAGGCGATCCGAGAGAATAATGTCCTCATCTCAGAGGTCTTTGCGAATCGATTTAATCTGAGGGTCGGAGATACTGTAAAAGTTCCCTCTCCACGTGGGGACATCCCTCTCAGCATTGGCGGAATCTTTTATGAATACAGCACGGACGGGGGAAAGATGGTTGTTGATCGATCTCTCCTGAAAAAGACCTGGAATGATCGGGAGATCGACGTTATCGCGCTCTACCTCAAAGAAGGGGAAAGCGCGGATGCAGTCAGGCAGAGGCTTGTTCAAAAATGGGGGAGCCGTTTTGGTCTGGCCTTCACAACACAGGTTGATTTTAAGCAGGAGGTCCTGGAGATCTTTGATCAGACTTTTTTGATTACCTACGCGCTCGAATGGATCGCCGTCGTGGTCGCCCTTCTTGGGATTACCAACACGCTGTTTGTCTCGGTCCTGGAACGCCGAAGGGAGATTGGACTCTTGAGGTCTATCGGCGGTTCGAAGCGCCAGGTGATCCAGGTGGTCCTGATCGAGGCATTTTACATGGGCTGGATTGGATGGTTTCTGGGTCTTTTCTGTGCCTTCTTTCTCTCCCTTCTCCTGATCTTCGTGATCAACAAGGAGTCATTTGGATGGACGATTCTCATCCATTTCCCTCCATATATTGTCCTACATGCTTTTATTTTGGCAACAGTGACGGCCCTCCTGGCCGGATTTTTCCCGTCGCGAAAGGCGGCGAAGATGAACATCACCGAGGCGATTGCCTATGAATAAAAGATTTTTTATTCTCGTTGTCGCCATGTTCTTTTTCTCTGCGCCCATCCCTTTGATGGCAGAGGGGACACATGCGGGAAAGCGGTTTGAGGATGCCAGGCCGGGCTATGCCTATGTTTTTCCGAGGGACCATGGGTCTCACCCCAAATTTCAGATCGAATGGTGGTATTTTACGGGGAACCTCGAATCGAAAGATGGGAAAGAGTACGGTTACGAATTGACCTTTTTCCGACGGGGGATTGCGAACCCAAAAGTCCTGGAAAACCCGTCTCGCTGGGCCGTCAGGGAGATCTATCTAGCCCACTTTGCCGTGACAGATCCATCAGAGGGACGTTTTCACTATCAGGAGAAGATCAGCCGCGAGGCGATTGGTAAGGCGGGCGCGAAAGAGAATCGCCTGGAAGTCTGGATTGACCACTGGCATGCCGTTCAAGACGGGGAGCAGTTCCGATTACGGGCGGGAGGCGTTTTTCAAAAGAGTGAGGACTGGCGGATTGATCTCAGGCTGACTCTCTCAAAGCCGCTTGTCATTCACGGCAAAAGTGGGATCAGCCGGAAAGGTGAAGAGAAGGGCCAAGCCTCCCATTACTATTCATTTACAAGGCTCGATACAAGCGGTTTTCTTTGGGTCGACGGAAAAGAAGAACGGGTCACCGGGAGTAGTTGGATGGATCATGAATTCAGCACCAGTATCCTCAACCCCGCCCAGATTGGATGGGATTGGTTTTCCATCCAATTGGATGACCAGAGTGAAGTGATGATTTATCAGATCCGGAGGAAAGGAGGAGAAAAAGATCCTGTATCAAGTGGCACGATAGTCTTTTCCGATGGAAGGTCCCGGCACCTTGCGGCGGATGATTTCTCCTTAACGCCTATTCAGAACTGGAAGAGCGAAGAAAGCGGGGCGGTCTATCCTGTGGGATGGAAAATTGAAATTCCGTCCGAACAACTGGTTTTGACATCAAAACCGCTTCTCCAGGACCAAGAGTTGATAACGGCGGCAAGTACACGCGTGACATATTGGGAGGGAGCCAGCCGATTTGAGGGGACGAAGGCTGGGAAAACGATTTCCGGAAAGGGATATATCGAATTGACAGGCTACGCGGAACCTTTTACAGATTCTCTCCCAGAGTAGGTCAGAATATCAGTAACTACGGAAGCGCTTCAGGGCACAGCATTTGTGGGCTCGAGGATATAGGCTGGGGTCAAGTTGGAATGTTACGGATGAGATATGAAAGGGATACATAAAGAATCAGAAGGCAGCGGAACTGGATGATGATTTGAAGTGGTGTAGCGAAACGATCGGTCGGGTGGCCGATTAATGGTTTATAGCCGTAACCCGAAGCCACCGGCTTTAGCCGGTGGAGTATTCACTTCCCTTTTTTGATGATATCAGAGAAGAGCCGCTTTAGAATCCCAAATGAAAAGAGATTGCCTGTTCGTCTTCTGTCTGTGAATTTACCGCAAAGAACCGCAAGAACCTCCACGACTCTTGTGGTAAAGGTGACTACTTTTTGGGGCGTTATCCGGCCTTGTAGGTTCTGGGCCTCTGCAAATCCCTTTTAAGGCGGTTGTCCTTGGTTCGAGGTTTTTCACGACGCTCATCCTCCCTTGCCTTCATACAAAAACGCTTTATGTGTATATGAGCATAATATCCTGAAATACGGAAGAAACTCCAGGAATCAACACCTCATCTATTTGACATCTCATCGTCTCAAATGATACATTCCCAAAATAATATTCCTTACAAGTCTTTGATTGTCCGGGTGATTTTCCCATAGAAGGTCGAAAGTTGGAAGTGGCCTAAAGGAGTGATGACTTTGGGTGGGGGCATTTAATTGCAGGAAAACACGATGCAGAAAACGTTTCAATACAAAGATTATCCAATCCTGTTTGTTGATGATGAAGCGTCGAGGCTGATGACCTTTAAGGAAGACTTTACCGTCTACACGACAAATACGGGTGAGGATGCCCTACAGTTTATTGATGATCATCCGGAACTTGCCTTGATTGTCAGTCATCAAGAGGTACCTGGAATGACCGGGGTTGAATTACTTCAACAGATCTCACAAAAGCGTCCGGACACCGTTCGAATGCTAATTACGGCACAGACGGACATGAAACGGGTGATGAAGGCAATGAATGAAGGAGAGATTTATCGATACATTACGAAGCCCTATAATGTGGATGAACTCACTCAGATCTTGATTCAAGGGATTGAGCGATATTATCTCAGGAAAGAACGTGATCTCCTCTACGCGGAAAAGATCGAGACGCTTAAAAAGATCGCTCGGACCAATCGATTAACCGCCATAGGAACGCTTGCCGCCGGTATGGCGCATGAGATAAATAATCCTTTGGTGGCTATTAAGACCTTTTTACAGATGATTCCTGACAAGTATGAAGAAGAAAAAAAAGATAGTGAGTTTTGGGTTAAATTCTATGAGGTTGCCCTTGGTGAAACCCAGCGAATACAACAGCTGATCAGCCACCTCCTTCATTATTCAAAAAATCCGGAAGAAGAATCACTCCATCTACGTCGAATTGACATTAACTTGCTCATTGAAGAGACGGTGACCCTTCTTGACAATGAGGCCAAAAAAAAGGGACTTACGATCCAGCGAGAACTGGCTTCAGATCTTCCAGCCTGTGTTGCTGATCATGGGAAGTTGAGACAGGTGTTCTTAAATGTCATGCTTAACGCAATTCAAGGGACGGAACGGGGGCACATCTTAGTGTCTACCTCTCTTGAAAAGGACGAGGTAGATCAAAATCAAATTAATATTGTTGTTGAGGATACAGGTATTGGAATATCAGAAGAAAATATCGGTAAATTATTTAAACCTTTTTTTACAACAAGGCGGAACGAGGGCTCAGGACTTGGTCTTATGATGTGCTTGCATATTATTGAAGAACACCGGGGGACGATTGATGTGCAATCGGAGGTTGGAAAAGGAACAAAAGTAACGATTCTCGTTCCCCTTGACCCGACAAGTTACAACCGCCGAAGAGCAGAAAGTCCTTCCTTGAACACCAACAAAAAGACCCTTTAACTTCCCCCTCTTTTTCCTTGGCAGTGTTGTCGCGCTGCCCGCTCGCGTATAGCACATATGTGGTGGTTCTCCGCTTCCCAGGCCTTGACCTGAAGGAATGGATCTCGCGAAGTCAAAATGGCGTTATGATGAATAATTAAAAAAGCCCTTCCGAATATGGAAGGGCTTTTTTGTTATTCGCCGAGCAGGGGGAGAATGACTACCCCTGCGGTTTTAGAACGATAAAGAAGGCGCGATTTTCACGTGAGACACGCAGCAAGACTGCTTCGCCTTTCTTCACATTTTTCATCGCCTTACTAAAATCTTCCGCAGTGTTAATTGTTCTGCGATTTACTTCCTTGATGAGGTCTCCCTCTCTCAGTCCTTCCGCTTCAGCCGTACTTCCGGGTTCCACCTTCATGATCACGGCTCCCTTGTCTGCCTTGATCTTGAATTTTTCCGCGACCTCCGGGGTAAGGTCCTCAATATTCAGGCCCATAAATGCTTCGGGTACTTTGGGGATAGATGCTGTGACGGCTTCATCTTTTCGTTCCATCAACTCGATGAACTTGGTTGTCTTCTTCCCGTCACGTAGAACCAGAATACGTGTTTTTTCTCCGGGGATGAACCCGGCGATTACACGGGCCAAGGTGCTGGGCGTGTCTACCTTCTCCCCATTGACCTCAAGAATAATATCCCCAGGTTTGATCCCCCCTTTGTGGGCAGGGTCTCCTTCAAAGACTTCATTGATCAGGACCCCAACGCCTTCCTGAACCCC
>JAJDBV010000012.1 GCA_029261165.1 Nitrospirota bacterium
TAAAATGTGAGAAAAGAGTGTATTATTATGAGCCATGGCCTAATTCTCCTTTTTGATTCAATGAGTTATCGCAAACCCATTTTACCAAATCGGCTCGGAATTAGGCCATCTTTTTCATCCGTTAACGGGACAGTAATGATCGGACATAAACTTTGAGTGCTTAGAAAATGCCTTTCTATTCTCAGCGACAATGCTTTTTACAAAATCCGTATCTAGCTGGTTTTCTAATACTGATGCTTCTTGCATATCCTCCAATTGAGCTCTTGCACTGTCCTCAACTAATTCATGCAGATCAGGATGATCTGTTCTTAGCGTCTCCAAGAATTTTTCTATCTGAATATATCTAGTAACAACTCTCTCTTGAAACCTATCAGACTCCTGGCCCATGAGAGTAGTAGATTTCCTCTCTATGTTGTTGGAAAACTCAGAATGACCAATTTTCCATGCCTGCCTGTCTCTAGCTGTAACTGCGGACAACGGAATGTCTATAGCTTTGCTATAAACCCCTTGTGCATATTTTTTCCCCTCCGGATAACTATTCGCAGTTTCAATTTTAACGGAAAATTCATCTGTATCTATGTATGAGATATTTTTTTTAATGGCTTCTTTCTTCTTCTTGTTACAGTATGCGATGAGATCTTTTGATTTGTCTTCTGGCACTAAAAGTACCCATTGATTTATCACAATATCATCTAATAGATTACCTATTTCCTTTTCATTTATCTTAAGTTTGTTTAGATCAGCATTAATCTTATTCTTAATCCGGCTTTTATACACACTCATTTCTACACCGTGTTTAGGGTAATAGCACTGAAACAGTGTCCCTTCAATGGTATAAAACTCTAGCCCTAAGTCACCTCTATCTTCATCAGGAACAGAGTAGAAGTTTTTAGCCCCATAATGTTGTCTAAGCATAACCTCACAAAAGGCCTCCCATTCCTTAGGAGAAAAATTATCAATAAAACTACTCATGCAATGCGAATCCAGGTTCGGGGTGTTTTCTTGTTGGCATCCAAATATAGGATGGCTATCTATAGCTTTCTATCTTTCCCATATCTGTAAACATGAATGTTCCTTCTGAAAGAGTGGAAGAACGGCATCGGTGTAACCGCTCATAATAGATGTCATCGGGGCTATGTCCGATAGTGCCGATCAAATTGCGATCTATTCTCCGGATACTAACAAATTGCACAATGAAGGGCAAACCAGATCCTATGTCTTCCAGCACTCCCCTACCCAGCCACTTAAAAATCCCCCCGCCCTCCAGGACAACGACCTTTGCCAGTCACAAAGTCCCAACCATCCGCCACCCCAAAGGGATAGTCCCCTGCGGACATACAGCCCCCTAGTAACTATTCGGCCTCCCTGTCCATTCCTTCATGGAGGCGTTGCTACGGTGCTCTAATCCTCGCGTATAGACACATACGCTGCGGTTTCTCCGCGCCTCGCGCCTTACCCTGAAGTAAAATCCAAGCAATCTGAACAGTTACAAACCCGAAAAAATAACAACATAATATCAAACCCGCACCTCCATCCACGAACCCTAATCAACATAATTTGGTGGGCTGAATTTGGAATGAAGCAGTCCGAGCGAGAGTCGCGCCTTCCCTTTGTCCAGTCACGCCACCCGCAAGCCCTGTCTATCTGATTGATCCAGCTTTTTGAACTTCTCTTCATTTCTTTTTACCACTTAGGTCTTTTTGAAAGTGGTCAAAAAGAAATTTGTTTTTAGGGGAAGAAATCAAACGGAGGACACACAATGACAGTTTACGAGATAATGACAGAGCGGATTATTTCACAATTGGAACGCGGGACAGTCCCTTGGCAAAAACCCTGAAACAGCACCACCGGGATTCCGAGAAATCTTCACTCGGGTAAAATCTATCGAGGGATCAATCTTTTTATGCTGGGTTGTTCGGGGTTTTCTTCTCCCTACTGGCTGACCTTCAAACAGTGTAGAGACAAAGGGGGAAACATCAAGACCGGATCGAAAGCGACGCCGGTTATTTTCTGGAAGTTTTTAGACAAGGAGGACTCCGAGACAGGCAAAACGGAATCGGTCCCGATGCTCCGATATTACCGGGTTTTCAATGCCGATCAATGCGACGGGATAGAGGCCCCGATTGATGAGGATGCCGAAACCATCGACTTTCAGCCGGTAGAAGAAGCGGAAAAGATCGTGAGCGGTTACAAGGGATCGCCGGAAGTCCGACACAACGAGGCCAGGGCATACTACCTCCCCGCCTCCGATGTGATCAACATGCCGAAACCTGAAACCTTTTGCTCAGAGGAGGAATATTACTCAACCCTTTTTCATGAGATGGCCCATTCCACAGGTCACGAAACCCGCCTAAACCGCAAGACCTTGACCGATCTTTGCCCCTTCGGATCAACCAACTACAGCAAAGAGGAACTCATCGCAGAGATGGGAGCCGCTTTTCTTTGCGGCCATGCCGGAATAGAAAACAGGACCATCGACAATTCCGCAGCCTATATCAGGGGATGGGTGAGAAAGTTTAAAGACAAACCGAAGATGGTCGTCAACGCCGCCGCCCAGGCACAAAAGGCCGCAGATCTTATCTTAGGCCTATAAGTATATCTGACTGTCCAATAGCCCGATGACCATTATCAGTTGAAATTAAATCATTATTACTATAGTATTAATGAATACAGACAAGGACATCGATGCGGATTTTCAAAAGCAAGCACTTCACCCGATGGGCTAAAAGGCAAGATCTACGAGATGATGTCCTCAGGGAAGCGGTTGATGAGATCGAGGATGGGTTGATTGATGCCAATTTAGGTGGGAATATCTACAAAAAAAGGATCGCGACACAAGGAAGGGGGAAACGCGGAAGCACCCGAACGATCATCGCATTTAAGAGGAGTCATCGTATATTTTTTGTCTACGGCTTTGAAAAAGGCGAACGTTCCAATATTACTGAAAAAGAACTACAGGCATTAAAGATTTACGGTAAAACATTGTTGAATTGGCCGGATAGAGAGATTCTCAAACGCATTAACGAGGGTGAATTGTTTGAGATTGAGGAGGTGAATTAATGGATGGTAAAAGCATTATGGACGTTGTCCTAGAATCTGCCAAGGACTTAAAATTCGACAAGGTCACCATGCATGAGCTGGAGGCCTTGTCTCTTCCGGAAGTGAAGCCATTAACACCAAAACAGATAAAGAGCATCCGGGATAAAGCCAAGGTCAGCCAGAACGTCATGGCTAAATTCCTAAATGTCAGCCCTTCCACCTATCAAAAATGGGAACGCGGTGAAGTCGTTCCCAGAGGAGGAAACCTGAAACTTTTAACCTTGGCCTATCGACACGGCTTGAAAGCCATCGCCGCCTAGGAGGACCGCTGATCTCACTCACTACTCATGTTCCACAGGTCACGAGACCCGCCTAAACCGCAAGACCTTGACCGATCTTTGCCCCTTCGGATCGACCAACTATGCTAAAGCATCCAGCCCGTGTTTTTGAACGACGCTGAGCAAGCGCAGGGCCGGGCCACCGGGTTTTTTGACCCCCCGCTCCCAATCAGAAACAAGATTTCTAGATACATTAAGATACGTTGCAAATATAGGTTGCGAAACATTTTCGCGCTTGCGTAATTTCCGTATGGCTTCGGGCTTTATTCCTGTGAGGGTCTCTAGGCATGCTTTATCAAAGCTCCGCATGGTTTTTTTATCAATCGCACCGATCTGATGCAAGGCGTCCATTGTTTCATGAACTGCGGCAAAGGCTTCTGATTTATATTGTTTTTTTTCACCCATCACTTGACCTCTGTTAGCCCTTCATTCTCAATCAATTTTTTGATTTGTTCATCCGATAAGTCCAAAAGCGCCTTTGCCGATTTTTTGAATATCGTGATCTCATCCTTGTCCAAATTCTCCTTCTCGCTCTTGGCGAAACCATAAACGAAAAAGGCTTTATCTCCGTGTCTAAAAATAATGATTGTTCTGTAACCGCCGGATCTCCCTTGTCCCGGCCTTGCAATCCGCTGCTTAAGCACATTGCCACCCAGATCCGCGTCAACATAGCCTTCCGCTATTCTGGCGATGGCCTCTTTCAACGCTTGATCATTAATTTTCTTGCGCCGGACAAAACGTTTAAACCATGCATTCTTGAAAATCCGCAATGATGTTTCGCTCCCTGGCATCAATATCCCGACTCATAATATATCACACTATATGTTATAGTTCAATCTCAATCTATGAGTTTTATCCATCATTTTTGAAGGACACCGCCGCAGATTTCATCCTGGGGAGGGAATAAAAATCCGGAGATCGGGTTTCTCCCCCGCTCCCCGGTTAATCAGAAAGGACTTAAATGTACCAGTCTTCAATCTGTAATTTTTCGATACGTTTAAATTCTTTAACGTTGTGAGTGACCAATATTGCCTGATGGGCCAGTGCGGTTCCTGCGATTAAAATATCAATGGGTCCTATCGTCCGGCCCTTGCGTTCAAGTTGAGCACGAATCATCGCTGAACTCCGGGCTTCTTTGGCCGTGAAAGGCAAAATATTAATCACGGACATCATATCTTCAAGTTGCTTCAGTCTTTTACGAGGGGCCTTAGATTTGGCAATACCCACCTCCAACTCATACAAAACAATAGCAGGGATTCCAATTTCCTTTGGAGGGATGCTTAATAATTTTTGAGAGACATTCCCACTGCCTTTGAAGAAATAAATGAGTGTGTTCGTATCCGTCACGTACATTACAATGTCTCACGGGCGGTATCAGAGCCATGAGAGCTTCTAATTTCTTGTACTGAGGGTAAGTCCGACCATGCACCTGCAAGTTTCAAAACCGATTCCGGCCATTCGTCCGCAACCTTTTCCTTGATTAAAGTGGAAATCCATTTACTTTGAGACAAGTTCATCGATTTTGCCGCCTTACGCATCTTTGCCTCAATCTCTGCTTCTAAATATATGGTTACTTGCCCCATCACACCTCTCCATTGAAATAATACATTATATGTCCAATTATATGTGATCTGGTCGAAATTTTCAATGGCAGGCTGAAAGATTTCTCATCATGAAGGGGTGGGGGGGGGTTGTGTTCAATAGAAGCTCTGACCTTCGGAGTAAAGCGCAGACAAGACTTCCCTCTTTTGGTAACGATTAAAGAACCCGGCCCTAAAAGGACGAGAATTACCCTTGTGTCTAAAGTGATTTTCGTTGTTTTTTCGGTGAGATAGTGTAATTAATAAGCCTCTTTTCAAAGTGAGATTAGCGGCAGAGGGAAGACATCACCGCCGTTCCTCTAAAGACCCATGAGATTCAGATCATTCCAAATCAAATACTTCGTCATCCTGGTGAAAGGGAATAGCGAGAAAAATGGCAATAAAATCCACCCCCACTGTGTATGTCATCTCGGGACCAAACGGAGCTGGGAAGACGACCTTTGCGACCCGGTTTCTTCCAGATTTCGCCGACTGCCATGAGTTTGTCAATGCCGACCTGATCGCGGCTGGCTTGTCCCCCTTTACACCGGAAACCCAAGTTATTCGGGCCAGTCGTCTATTGCTTTCCAGAGTCCGGGATCTTGCCGAAAAGCGTCTGGATTTTGGGTTCGAGACTACACTCTCCGGACGGACCTACTTGAAGATTCTCTCAAAAATGAAAAGTGACGGCTACAAAATTCGGGGCTTCTTCCTCTGGCTCCCGACTGTCGAAATCGCCGTAGAACGAGTGGCGGAACGCGTGCGTCAGGGTGGACATGATATTTCGAAACCGGTCATACATCGAAGGTTCCACTTAGGAAAACGCAACCTGTCCAGACTTTACGGCGAATTGTGGGACTCGCTTCTATTTTTCGATGCTTCAGAGCTGCCACCCCGCATGATTGCCGAAAAATCAGGAAAAATCCTGAAGATAATAGATCAACCCACCTATGATAAAATGATGCTACAGATGGGAGGCAGATAAAGATGAAAAAATCCAAACAGCAGAAGGTTTCTCTGGCCGACCTGGCCGTAGCGGCCATGGACGAGGCGGCAAAAGATGTTGTACGCCGCGCCAGGCAAACCAAAACCCCAATTGTGATTTGGAAAGACGGGAAGATAAAACGGGTTCCTGCAAGCCGTTTCAGACTCCCTCCAAAACGGGCCAAAGCATAAAAGACAACGCGTCGCCCATTTGGCCACTCGCCTGTCGTTCAGCCGACTTATACGGTTTCCCGAGATCCAATCTGATTCTTGGAAGTGAAGATTGAACTTAAAACCGTTTCACATGCTTGCTGGCTCTCATCCCACCAAGATATCGAATACTAATCTGTCTTTCCCTGTTCCATAACAACATGCCGCAGAATGGACACCACCTGCTCCGTTTTTTCTGCAACGGACATTGCGGCGGCATCAATCTCTTTAAGGGGATGAATCAAATCACCGGAATGTAAAACAATCAAAGGTTTTCCCTTGGCCACTGCATAACCAGCATCGAAGGCCGCATTCCATTGGCGATATTTCTCGCCGAATTTCACAATCACGATATCGGCCTTCTCAATCAAGGTCCGGATACGAATGGCATTGATCTTAGCCGATTTATGATCCTTCCAAAAAGGATTCACCTCTTCACCCAGAATGTTTGTTCCAACCGAATCAGAAAGATCATGATCCAGAATCGGGGATAGGAAAGAAATGTGCAGCTTTTCTTCGGAACAGGCAGTGATGATCTCAGAACGCCAATTGGTGTGGATTTCACCGGAGAGGTAGGCACTAATGCTCATGTCGGACTCCTTAATACAATATTAAACCGCCGATTCGCCCGAAATACTGCGTTATCAGTTTTTTTGGCTCCTCACCGTACGGAAGAGTACGCCTTGATCGCCAAAAAGACCTCTGGCCTTGTCTTTCAGACGACTTGACGGTTTATCGGATCACCGCCGATTCGCCTAGAAATAAGGAGTTCTCTACGATTTGCCTCACGTAGACAAGGCTACGTTGTGGGATCTGCGCGTCTCGCGTTCTGTCCTGAATCAAAATCCAGGTGATCTTTAATATTATACTTCGGTACTCGAACCATCATTTGGCTAAGACTTCATTCGGAGTTCTGTGTTCCTCGCAGCTAGCCACGAATAAAAACCATATTGAAATCAATCCATATGAGACTTTACGCTAAGGAAATATGTCTAAATAATCAAAACCAAAACGGTCAAATCAGACAAAATTGGGGATAAAAAGCTCAAAGCTGAGACAGTATTCCTAATACTGTCT
Organism: Nitrospirota bacterium; assembly: GCA_029261165.1. Lineage (GTDB taxonomy): Bacteria > Nitrospirota > Nitrospiria > SBBL01 > JAADHI01 > DUAG01. The sequence goes on from JAJDBV010000012.1 coordinate 7,229, forward strand.
CAGCTTGTAATAGGTCATAAATCGGGAGGTCTAATTAAAGCGTGCTCCTAATACCTTTAACAACTCATACATATTCAAACTTTTGACATCAAACACGTCACCAATATTTGGTATTTTTATTTTTTTCGCATTACTATTTACTCGCTTTTCATTTGTGACAACCTTTATGTTTAAATCTTTAGCTTGAGCAATCACCCACGGGTCAGCACCATCTAGAAATTTTTCAACGAATGCTGGTTCGTACTTTCTGTTTACGTAATCTGAAATCTCCGAAAAGATTGCCTGTGCCCTTTCCGTAGGCTCCGGAAACACATCAATTGAATTCCGCTCTTTAACCCACTCCGCTAAATCATCGTTACCGTTCTTGAGTTCACCGGATACAAGTGAGGAACTGATTATTGTACCCTTATTGAATTCAGCGTCTAGCCAATTCCAGAATACCGGGGCTACTTCCATATCGTAAGGACCATTTTTTGCTTGTATGAATATATTGGCATCCAGAATATACTTAGCCATGCATTACCTACCGGATGCCCATTTCAACAGCAAGCGCGTGCAATGTGTTGAGATTTTTTAAACCAAGAAGGCTACCTGCCTCCCTGAAAAGCACTCTTTCTTCATAAGCCGCATTTAGAACAGCTTTGGTTAAACGCTTACTGTTTCTGACCGGTATAGTTTTATATGCAGACCCTCCTTCACTACTTCTTTTTGATGGCAAACGGTCAAGATATGCAGCATATTCTGTAAAAAATTCGTTCCGGGTAATTTTATTCATATTTTTTGCCCGAATCAGAATAACCAAGTCACTAACTCGATATATCCGGGACAGAACCGTGATATTGCCTTCGATATTCTCTGCATCATTCCAATTGTTAATAAAGTCATCTTCTGGCACAAGTAATTCTGCCGCCACCTTATTACAATATTTTTCGACTTTGTGGGGTTCGCGCCTTTTCTGCTCACCGGGGTTCAGGTTGGATACACCACTTTCACCAATCCATAGATGTGCCAACTCATGCGCTAGCGTGAATATTTGTGCTGCTTTTGCATCCTTTCCATTCAGGAATACCAAGGGTGCAATATCGTCAGCCAGTGCAAACCCCCGAAACTCCTTGACTGAAAGGGGTCTGCGCGTGTTGTTCCCGACAACACCGTTCCGCATAATGAGGACACCGACTTTTTCCGCCGCCTCCATGAAGCCCCGCAGGAAATCTTCCCAACTGGCACACTTATTTCTGAATTTCCTGTTTACTCCAAGCCTTGCTGCAATATCATCTGCAACCGTTTTAGCAGAATGTCTCATGTCAAATTTGGCAATAAAGGGAAGCGGTTCTGCTCCGTCCTCTTGAAGATATTCCCTATACCAATATTGTTTACGGATGCAATCATGTAACACATTTATAAATTCTGGGCTGAATACATCTCTTTCTCCATCTCCTACTGTTCTTAAATCTGGAATTTCTTTTTTCTTTTTTGGAGGCTCGGACATAAAAAGAAAGCCGAAAGGTATAAATAATTTTTTTGCTAAGTTTTGCGCTTGCCGGATTGTCGGTTGTTTTTCGCCGCCTTCCCATTGCTCCAGAACTTCGACAGGTTGCTTCATTTTATCGGCAAGGTCTTCTACAAGCATACCTATCCGTTCTCTAGACCAGAACAACATTTTCGGTGTTATTAGTGCTTTAGACATGGCAACCCAATTAACAGTACGTTTCCTTATTCGTTAATACACAACATCTCTTCAGGTTTGGACAATAGCAATATTCGCAAAGTTTTTCCATATTCAATTATTTTTAGTTTTGATTGGATGTCAAATTCCATAATATATGAGACATAATTGGCTATATTGTCTCAACTCTACTGAGACAGAATTACTCATTCTGTCTCAGGGGAACTTAGCCAATGGGCACGCCCTTTCGGCCGTGATCTTCAAGCCAGAGGGGTTAACCAGCCTGCCCATACAGAATCTCAAGCGCCGACTTAGAGCGAAAGCGTGTAAGCTCGGCCTTATGAACATGACGCGAATGCGGTCGGACGAAAGTATATCCTACAGGTGGCATAATTCCGAATTCACGGGCGAGTTCAAGCTGTTTCGGGTTGGGCTTCACGCATCGACGTAGGTGGCCCATAATCATCGTTGGAACAAGTTCTTCGATGGCTTTCCTAAATTTAGGGCTAGTCTGGTCTAGGCGTGCTCGGTCATAATAGATCTTTCTTCGCGGCACCCATACCACTTTGGTCCAGTACTCTTTCTTGCGGTTATCTGTTAACGGTTTAAGGACTTGTTTGCGCAATTTAGTGTATGAACGCGTCTCGACTTCTAGGACGTTCAAATCTCGATAGCAAGCTGCTATCAATGGCATGATCTTGCCCATGTTGCGAGCGGCGTTGATGTACTTCTTGGGATTTGAAACTGACACGTTCTTATTCGAGCTATACTGGACGAAGATCTGAAGGTCGTATTTCTTAATCGCGCAGGTCTCGTCGTGGCATTTCCCCTTATGCCCCGGATCTAGAATCGTCATTCCCAATTCGACGGATTCATCCGTGTATTTGACCTTGAACCAGAGCAAGATAATGCCATTGTTGGCGGATTGCTCGTAAGTTGTGATGGTCTTAATATTGTACGCCTTGATGACGAACTCGCAAGGCTCCGTCTCGACATAATAACGGTTGATCAAACCGTGATTGAAGCAGAGGTAAACGGTGTCTTGGAGATGCCCGGTTAATTCATGTGCCACGGCGGGTAACGATGAGGCTTCGTCTGCTGTTACGTTGAGACTGCTGTCTCCCATGAGCAGACGGTTCAAAATTGGGACCGGAATTACATTTAAACCGACGATCTCGTCAATGCAAGACTCATAGAACTTGTTCGGGAACTCAAATCCATTCGAGCCAATATCTGTCTGCTTTCGATTCAAGAGGACCTTACAAGTGCGTCCATCCTCAATTGCTATTATAGCCTGCCGCTGAGGCAAATAAGCAGCAGAGATGGCCGACATGGCGGTGGCCAATTGGCTGCTAAGGTAGCGTAGCACCACCCTGTTCAGGGAAAAGTCTTGGGAAAACGAGCCGCGCAATTTCAAGACATCGTCGTGTAGGCTAATGTTCGCATTGTACAACCCTCTTATAAATTGCTCAAGATACCCGAGAGCGGTCTCGCGGGAAGTCGTGATCAGCTCAAGGCACTCTTTGATTGCAGCATGCCATGCCTGAAGGGCTTCGAGTTTCTGGATGTTGAACAGCTTGAACGTACTGGCGATCGGTCGAAGTACGTCATTGAGGGTATCGGGATACCGGCGGTCAAAGTTAGTTAGAGTTTCTTCACGGCGACTGAAGCGTACTTCATTGACCACCTCTGCCAAGTAGGAGACATCTCTTGCGATGGAATAGTCAAGAAGCTCGTTTGCAGTCGGCATGGCGCTTTTCATTGCCTGCCGCATCTTCGATAGCACGTAATCTCTAATGACTGACGATTGGAATCCGTCCTCCACACGCTGTTGTATGGTTCCCTTGAATCCTAGTAGAGGCAACCTTGACGGTAGATTCGTCGTCAACGATAATAATGGTGCACTCATAGTGCTCTCAATGAGAACAGGAGCGTCTCCGAGGACAGCGTGCAGTTGCTTCTTTACAGTCTTCACGCTTTCAAAGAGCGTTCGGGGTGTAAAGGAGAGGCGAACCCATCCTGCGATAATCTGAGCATTCGCACGAATCAGGTCGTCGGAGTACTTCGACGCTTCTACTAATGCCGGATTGTGGAAGGCTTCACCTTCAATCTCGATTGCGATCTTCTTGTTTGGAAGAAACAGCGCGAAGTCCATGAACCGCTGACTACCGTGTGTATCAACAAAGGGAAAATTGTGGTACTTCAGAAGATAGGAGCGGTGCTGTTCGCCGTACAGAGTGGCGAAAATATTAACGAAGATCTCCTCGGCAGGGCTTAATCGGCTAGCCATTGCGAATTAGCTCCTGTTTTCGTTCCTTTAATACTTTTTGCACTCGCTGGTTCCTTTTTTTCCTAACGATAAAGCTCACACGCGAGGAAACGATGAAAACTAAAATCAAAACTCTGATTTCAAGTCAGGTAGCGGATTGTTAGGCGGACACTAAAAATATTATGTCTCTTTTATATCTTGATCAAGATTGTATTGGTTCTGTTCAGCCGCAACGGAATCACCCACCTTAAGGCCTCCAATGGTGTCAGACGGATGGTCTATAGAGCGTATCTTGCCTTCAATTCCATTCGTGTCTGTAACGTTCTCAATTTTTATCAAGACCGTAACCTCATTAAGTTTTGTGATAGCGGTCATTCCGGGCTTGACGGTGTTTAAATGGGGTTGGCGTTGTCCCGGAATATACGAACCAATGATTGACTTGCGAAGTTTATCCCATTTTACGTTTTTGCATATTTTCATATTGCTTAATCCTTTCCTCAAAAAAAGAGGCTTGGGCCAAGCTAACCCGCCGTGCCACGGACTAGGACTAAAATTGAAGACCGTTATCCGCTGTCGGTATTGAGCGGTTTGGTTCGGCTGGACCCTACCACCGTTATGCATTTATAATCTTTTTTGCTTCAGAAATATTAATACGGGCCTTGTGTCCATGTTTCTCCAGCAACGAAAGTAAATTGCTGCCATTTAAAAGTGTGAGTGGTTTGTCTTTAGCAAACTCGTAGGAGTCTTTTCCGTAGTCAGATGTTGTTACCAAGATTCCTTTTGTCGCGCCTTCATTCATTACAGTACCGTACAAATCTCTTACAGCAGCTACTCCAACCACATTTGTATATCGCTTTGCTTGGATAACAATCTTGCCACCCCTGATTGGGTCAGGATCAAATGCTATAGCATCTACACCACCGTCCGAGCTTGCTTGAGTGACCTTTACTTCTCCACCGTTTGACGCAAATTCTTTCTCAAATAGTTCTCGTATCAAATGTTCAAAATCATCCCAATGCATTGCTGCAAGATTTATAGATTCATCCAGATTGCCAACAACGTTTCTCCCGCTAATAAAGCGTTTGTCCGATTTGTCTAACTGGATAATTGGGGGTATAGGTGTCAGATCGACAAGACTGGCAGCAGCAACACCTTTCATGTGTTTGAAAGTTGCCTTTGGGTCCACCTGCGCTAAATCAAAGGCCATAAATTGGTCTTTGTTCGCCATTATGGACATGATAACTTTTGTTTCTTCGATGCCTGTTGCCGGGCTTTTGTTGGTTACAAGTCCGTTGAATGCCACCGCGTCTAAAGCATTGACAACATCAGCTTCAAATAATTCATGTATGGTGCGAATACAAATTTGATAAATAACACTATTGAAGAGTTTTTTTCGTACCGCTTGAGTTAAAGCTTTCTCTGAGACCTCATCTCGGGATTTGATATATTTGTAAGACTCAACTGTAGGAAGTTGGTCCGGGGCTGGAAGATCATATTCGACAACAGCTATGCGACTGTCTTCCCTATATTCGAGTACCCAATTTTGTGGAAAGTAGTCTGGATATTGTGAACCGTTTAAAACTAAATCACAGTACTCTTCAATTGCTTTTGGGTCTTTTTCTGTATATCGAGCTTTTATATTTTCAAGGGCTTCGTTATCTCGTTGTTTTTCTTCTTCAAATTCTTTCTTCTTATTATCAAAGGTTGAGATTGATTGATTAAACAACAACTCCCGATCAGCATTATCTTTGTTTGTTCGTTTTTTCTGTTGTTCCCATCCTTTTACTCTGCCCTCAAAATCTTCTTTTATGGCCTTACCACGGAATAGTTTGCTAAAAAAGCCATACTCATTATTTACTTTTTCGAAGGATGGTTCTATTGGTGGGCTAATTTTTTCAAGTTCAGTTGGCCTCCCATACGAATTGAATTTAATAAAATCGGGGCTTTTCCCATCATTGAAAAGTTTGCCAGTTTTTACTCGAAATGCTTCCTTACGTTTAATGGATTCCCAGTCAATTGTGTCGTCAACACTTAATGTATGAACGAGGAGATTATTGAGAGCTTCAATCGCCTGCTTCGTTTCCTGATTTAATTCGTCCACATGTTCCGCGCGATTTTCTTTGTGCAATTTATCAAGGTGTCGTTGGTACTTACTCTCCCAGCTACGCAGTGTATCCTCAATTTTGCCTCTCAGCACATAAAATTCGCTTGATTTCAGCGTCTTCGATAGGTGCATTTCTTGAAATTCTAAATCAACACCGAAACTTGTTGGGTTGCCTCTTGAATTGTAATTCTGATATGGATCAGACACCTCGATTTTATCTGTGAGTAGGTCAGGAATAATGCAATCAAAGCTTAATGTTTTTTCTTCAGCCATACCCCCTCCTCTTTATTTCATTCTTGAAGCCGAACGTTGACCTAACCCGCAGCCCCAAGGCTTTGCGTAAAACAGAACAAGTGTTATGCGGTCGGGTTGAGCGACTTGTATGATTAGCCCCCCCCCGCAGTAAAATTATGTCTTAAATCCAAGTTCATCAAGATGTAACTCCCCCTGAATTGTTTCCCATGCGTTATTTGGTAACATCTGCTTGATAGAGGAAATCATTAACTCCTCTAAGTTTTTCATCATTTCCTGTGCTAAATTATCGAGTCGAACCCAGAAAGAGTTGCCATTAGGGTTAGTAATCAGCATCACCGATATCAGACGGGGTTTGCATTTCTTACGCCCAGATGCAGCAAGAGCAAGGACAGGTTCTCTGTAATTAAGCTCCGCAAGTTCATGAAGCATAGACGGATGGTAAAGTCCGTCAATCACTTCTTGCAGTTGCTTCCTGCCTGTTATTATTTCTTTGTCAACTATGTGAGTCCATTTGCCGTGTCGTTTTTGCTTTGGAACTAATTTCTGAATTAGACATTCCTGAACATCACTGGGCAAATATAGTACAACATACCCGTTGCGAGCCAACCAGCCCGGCCTGACTTTTCGAATCTTATCTATCTTTGCGGTTATTATCTTGAGCATTTCTGCGCTGAGGTGTTCGCAAGCGCTCTTCAGAACAGATTCATTGATTTTTGCTATTGGCTGATGATTCTCATTCCCGCCGATTGTTCTTGTCGTTAGATGTATATCTATTTGTTTGCTGGGATTTTGCCAAGAGATTGTAAGGTGTGGAAGTTCTTTTCGGTCGTTTCTCAAAACATACAGCTTCACGTTACGCTGGCTGGCAAGACGGATAGTGAGATTGCCTATTCTGAGCCCATTCTCATTTTGCAGAGTCATAACATTTAATCGTGTAATTGTGGTCTAATGGGCCGGGTGAAGCGCGGCTGAACATATACCAGGCGCCCGAATGGCCTTATTCCCTTGCGCCTAGCCTACTGGTATAGCGAACTTATTCAGGCAAGTCAAATAGTTATAAGTCTGTAGAACAATACAACATTTTTAATACAGTTTCCGGATATTGAGGCAACCCTGAGCAATAAGCCCATATAGGGCATACATCTCGCTTCACTCAAAGAATGCCCTATATTTAAGATTAAACGCACTCTGTGAGACTGCCTCCGCCTCTCTACGGCAGACTCCCGCCGCTGAAGACCTCTTGGAAGAGCCCTATCTATTTTAGAGACTTAAAACTCCGCCTGAGTGTAGCGTTTTGGGGATTGAAGATCAATAAGATACGAAGTGATCAATATCGTCATGGAGCCGGTATTTCGGGAAGGAGAAGGCCCCTCTACTCACCCTCACACAGTAAATTCAACCAGCCTTGCGTGGAGTTTGACCATTGCTAGGGTGTCTTGTTTGCAATATTCCAAAAGGTCTTGTTTTATGGTCTTGGCTTCTTCTTGTTCATATTTCTCTTTGGCCAGATTTGCGAAGGCGGCTATGGCGGTTTCCCCATCGGCAATTTGCAATGCTTCGTATGACATGTTCGGGACGAGGACGGGAAGGACTTTTTTGATTGAGGTGCTTCCATGGAAATCATTGTAATAGAAGTTCTTTTGGATAATGCTGTGTAGGTCCACTAAACGGGCAAGCAATGATTGGAGTTCTTCCGCTAAATGGGGAAGAAGCTTCGCAAGTCCATTAATCACGGTAAGTTCGAAGCTGGAATAGACGATGATGCTTCCCTCTCCTTTAAGGTCTTCTATCAGACGCACTGCAAGTTCTTCCCTACAATCCTTCACGGGGTCTGCCAAGTACTCAAAGTGATCGATAATGCAGTCAACCCCGGAACAAAGGTGAGCGGAATATTGTGTCGGGATCTGGGTGTATGGCGCTATTTCAGGATAAAGTGGGATTGCAGTCATCACGGTTTCGAAATCCAGGTAGTGGGCGGGCCATTTTACTTGCCCAAGTGCAGGCCCAAGGGACGCGCGAATGCTTGGGCTGTTTTTCAGGACAGTCTCACGGACAATGGCTTGATTTTCTGTCAATGGGAAGTCATCGGGAATGTCTTCGATGTGCACGATGTTGGATTCGCTCAGGTCATTAAATTTCGCTTCTGATAATCTGGGGATTTCAAATATATGGTTATCGATATCTTTCCCTACACACTCCCTGAAAATGGAACACTGCTTACAAATAAATTCCAGCTGTGGCTCCGGCTTATCGGAACCGCTCATCACCTGCTTGACAGAACGCCAGGAGGGTTCAAATTCTTTCACACGTTGTAACACTTCAGCCGTGTATTCGGTTTCTACAAAAAGATCCTGATCATCCATACCAAGGCGATAATCTCTTGATATGAGTAAGAGTGAGACCGTGGAGATTTCCAAACCAGACCGAGAGAGAACCATCACCGTATAGGCCATATCGTCAATGAATTTCTCATCTTCATTGACGCTGGACTTCACCTCAAGCATGTCCCACCCGTCCTCTGACCGCCTCAAAATATCTGCCCTCGAACCAAAACCATCAGCCTGAAAGGCCCCTTCAAAAATGGCAGAGGTCGATTGGTCTTTAAGGGCACTTTTAGTCTTTTCCGCCGCCGCAGTCATCTTAAGCTCATCAATCAGGACGCCCCCAGAAAAGACCGCCCTGGCCCTCTCCCCTATTTCAAACCCTTCCTCAATCCGAAACTTCTCCCCAGTAGAAAGTGTTTGCTCTGCAAAATCTTGATTCCCCTGAATCCATCCAAGCGTCTCGCAAGCAAGCGTGTTTAGAAAGAGTCTCTTTGAGATATTCCGCATATGAAATTCTCTTTGTTGCGCAGAGATCAAATAACTAGAATTATAGTATGGGGGTTTTATAGATAAAACACATGAACCAGGTTTGAAGTTTTCACGAGCTCATTTTGAAGGGGACCATTAAGCGGAAGGCAAACCTTAAAATCAAGGGTCCTCCTTACTCCCTTGGCTTTAAACCATTCGCCAATCGATACAAGCGATTGAGTTCTTCTCCCAGGCTATTGTTCGGCTTATCCTGCCCGGCACGCCGATACCAGTATTCGGCGTTGTTCATATCGCCCTCTACCCTATGCAGATAGGCATGGATGAGACAGGATAGCTCGTCAGAATACGGCTGGATTCCCTTATGAGACGCATCCCAATGCCCATCCCGAACAAGATCAAGTACTTTGATATAATCACATGTCATAATTTATTTTGGAGCCAGGCTCTCCCCTTTAACAGTTTCTCTTCTCTTAAAGACCGTAAATTCTCTGGATCCCCGCCAGAACAGATTTACGGTCTGTTGTGCCCAACCCCAACGCCTTGAAGTCGATTTCTTCCTCTTCCATACCAGAAATAAACTTCCTCAGATCGTCTTTGACACTATCAGGGACTTCACCATCGAAATCAGGATTCAGGATCTGGTACAGCCTGAAGACATCATTTTTGTGTTTTTTAATGGATTTGCTATCGATGGTTTTCCCTTGGCTCCTGCGTTCTGACAGGTCAAGCCAGGCCCTGGCCTTGAGGGGGACCAGATGCTCCGGTCCGACAAAGGAAAGCCCATTCAATTCCTTCTTGCCGGTGTGAAGGAAACGGTAGTATTCCTCACTCAGGAGAATAGCCGAAAGGCTCGAAACGTCTTCATCCGCTGGGATAGGGGTCAAATGACTGCCTTCAGACAGAGATAATGCGTCTGGTACGCGTGAGAACAACTCCAGCATGAACGGGTAGCCCTCAGTGGCGGGCTTTTGGAAACGGTAATACTGCTTCTTTCCTTCCGATTTTTCCTGGCGTTGATATTTCCCCTTGCGAACGAAGGTCCAGAAGACTTCCACGAACTTTTTCTCGAGCGCTTCAACGGACAGGACAATATCGAGGTCTTTGGTAGCCCGAAAAGGGAGCCCAACTTCCCCCATCGCCAGATCACAGGCAGTTCCACCAATCAGGACATAGCGATCAGCGTATTCACGGAAGTGTTCTCTAAAGAGATCCAGGCCTTTTACCATTGCAGCTCCCTCATCATTTCTTCAAGCACGTCTTCAACCCGCTCATCCCGACTTTCTTTGAGCGACAGGTACAGCGACAAGCGGTCCACTACCTTGTCTTTGGCAAACAGGCTCGGGGCGTAGCTCCAAACTTCGACCTCCAGTGCACCGGGCTCCGGAGAGGGGAACTCATGGACTCTGTGACTTTGTTGCAAGGATTTCCAGTCTTCTCCACTTATGGCAAAAACGGGATTGGCCGGTTCAGCCAATAGGGTGTAGTCAGCCAGTGCGGTCAAACCAGCGCGGGGCCAGGGTGGATCAGCGTTTAGCAGTTTAATATGGCGTTGTTTTTTGACCGGGCTACGCAAAAACGGCTGGGCCTTTGCCCAAGTGTCTTTTGCTGAATCAGTAAAGCGAACACACCGTTCTCGGCCTTCGAGGGAGATATCACCCAAGTCGGCGGACTCCAATTCATCAAAGGCTCGAGTCATTGTCATCGCAGAATACCCAAGGCACTCGGCCATCTCGGCCGGCGTGAATATCCTCTTTGTGATTCCGTGGAGCAACACATGGATAACCAATGCCTGGGCAGAGGGACTGAATTTGTGTATTTCTGTCCGAAGCTTTTTGAAATGCTCGCGCAAATCAATACCCAGCATGGGCAGGTACATCTGGTTTCCGGGAACAACAAAAGGCAATTTGTACTCGATCAGCCGTTTGCGGTTATAGGCAGTAACTCTTGCCCGCACATACACGACCTCTCCATCCCATTTGGCTTGTACCTGGTCCATGTGCTTGCGGACCGTTGCCGGTGTTTGCTCCTGTTCGCCACGGTCCAGCATGAGAAGACAGGACGCTTCCAGCAGTTGTACTGAAAAGAAGGTGTAGAGATTCCGGAGGAAAAACGGAAGCCGTGCGCCCTTATCCCACGGAGTCGGGCTGACTTCAGTACCCAAGGTCTCGTACAGGTATCGCTTAAGCCGAGAAAGATCGCCGCTCATACCGCCTCCAACTCATTGCCTATGCACACTAACATACTAATAGTTATCGTGCATGTCAAGAGTTACTATCTCCCTCGGCAGTACTTTTCTCCGCAAAACTCAGGTGAAGGTCGTTAATCCGGTCGAAGTTCTGACCTGAACCCCCTAAGGAAAGGAGTACCGGGTCCATTCTCAGCACTTTAGCCCCATCGGTGACCGGTGAAGGCCTGGAGCCTCAAGAAAGTCCCGTCTACTCAATCATGGCCAGTTTCTCGGCCCGCGTCTTAGCCTTTATCTCCAATTCCCTTTTTGAAGCATCCGCCCTACTCTCACAAGGCTCTTGATGAACAAGCCGGAACGGCCCACGGCCCTTCGTAAATCGTGCCCCCCTACCCGTTTCATGTTCAGTGATCCGCCGCGCCAGGTCCGTCGTAATCCCCGTATAGAGTCTCCCGTCACCACATTCCAGGATATAGACTGTCCAACTCATATTTTCCGCCTTGACTCCCCTACCCCACCTATCCTTTAGTTTTCTCCCAAAATAATCTTGGATTAACAATCTCTGTTTTCCCAATGTTTTTTATAGCTAATAAATCTTTATCGCCGG
>JAJDBV010000013.1 GCA_029261165.1 Nitrospirota bacterium
TCGATGTCGGCTCATCGCATCCTGGGGCCGTAGTAGGTCCCAAGGGTTGGGCTGTTCGCCCATTAAAGCGGTACGCGAGCTGGGTTCAGAACGTCGTGAGACAGTTCGGTCCCTATCTGTTGTGGGCGTAGGAAATTTGAGAGGAGTTGACCCTAGTACGAGAGGACCGGGTTGAACGAACCTCTAGTGTGCCGGTTGTCCTGCCAAGGGCATCGCCGGGTAGCTATGTTCGGAAAGGATAACCGCTGAAAGCATCTAAGCGGGAAGCCTGCCTCAAGATAAGATTTCCCTGCCGTAAGGCACTGAAGGTCTCCTGTAGACGACAGGGTAGATAGGCGGGATGTGTAAGGGCTGCGAGGCCTTAAGCTAACCCGTACTAATAGGCCGTGAGGTTTGACCAACTATTTGCTTCTGACAGAATCGGATTTTGGTTTATTTGCTCGATTGATTAATGTAGTTGTATTGCCGTTATTCAGCTTTTCGGTGGCGATACCGGAGGGGTCACACCCGTTCCCATCTCGAACACGGAAGTTAAGTCCTCTAGGGCCGATGATACTGCACCCGCGAGGGTGTGGGAAAGTAGGACGCTGCCGGAATTTTTTAAAAGCCCCACTTGGGTAAACCAGGTGGGGCTTTTTCCGTTTAAAGGAAATCCATGAATCGTAAAAAGAGAGAATCAAAGGAAGATCTGCCAGCGAATTTTTCCTTTGGCATCAATGACGAAAGGCTTAAAAAAGAGAAAAACTCAGCCCGCATATTACGGAACAGCCAGTGGTGGAAGCGTCAGAAGAGCTCTGGACTATGTCATTACTGCCATCAACAGTTCAGACCTTCAGAACTCACGATGGATCATGTTATTCCTATTATTCGTGGGGGGAGGAGTACCAAAGGGAATGTAGTTCCTTCCTGTAGACAATGCAACACAGAGAAGAAAGATCATCTTTTAATGGATTGGAAGGGGTACTTTAAGTCGGAAGAACCTTAGGCACTCACGAATAAGGGATTGGGAGAAACATTTTATAAAAAATTGGTGGTGGATTTTTGTTCGGATTATTTTTTTGTTGATTCTTTTTTAGTAAGATACTGTTCAATCCCTTTGGCGGCGTCCCGTCCTTCTCGGATAGCCCAGACGATGAGAGAAGCGCCAAGTTTGACATCCCCTGCCGCGAAGACGCCGTCGATATTGGTCATGTGATTCTCATCGACGGTGGCATTTCCCCGGGAAGAGAGTTCCACCCCGAGATCACTTAACAATCCCTCCGTCACCGGACCGGTGAAGCCCATGGCGAGAAGAACCAGGTCGGTTTGAAGTTCAAATGCGCTTCCATGAACTTCTTTGAATTGTGTGCGTCCGGTCTCGCTGTCTTTTGTCATTTCTACTCGGACGGCGTGGAGCCGTTCGACCTTTCCATCCTTTCCAGTGAATTTTATGGTTGAAACAGACCACTCTCTTTTTCCCCCTTCCTCATGTGCCGGGGAGGTGCGAAGCTGCATCGGCCATAAGGGCCAGGGCGTTGTGTCCGATCGTAGAGGCGGTGGTTGCGGGAGAAGTTCAAATTGGTGAATTTCTTTTGCCCCCTGCCGGTGAGCGGTTCCCAAACAGTCTGCACCGGTATCTCCGCCGCCGATAATGACCACCCGTTTGTCTTTGGCTGTAATGCTTTCTGCGGGGTCAATTCTGTCACCCGCGAGCCGCTTGTTCTGTTGTGTTAAATAATCCATGGCAAAGTGAACTCCCTTTTGTTCACGGCCGGGAATTGGAAGATCGCGTGGTTTCATGGCCCCTATGGTAAGACAGACCGCGTCAAATTCTTCCCTGAGTTTATCGCTAGCGAGATCCTTGCCAACATCGACACCGGTTTTAAATATGACGCCTTCCTTGATCATCTGTGCAAGACGGCGGTCGAGGACGGCCTTCTCCATCTTAAACTCAGGAATGCCGTATCGAAGTAGTCCCCCGATCCGATCGTCTCTTTCAAAGACGGTAACGGTATGGCCCTTCCGGCGAAGCTGTTGTGCCGCGGCAAGGCCGGCAGGCCCGGAGCCGACGATGGCAACCTTCTTTCCCGTTTCCCGTTCTGGTGTGATCGGGTTGATCCATCCTTCTGAAAAACCTTTATCAACGATATTCCATTCGATCACCCGGATGGAAACAGGGTCATCAATAATGCCGAGCACACAGGCCGACTCACAGGGCGCGGGGCAGAGCCGCCCGGTAAACTCCGGAAAATTATTGGTGGTGTGAAGGGCCTTCAGGGCGTCTTTCCATCGCCCCCGATAGACAAGGTCATTCCAATCCGGAATCATGTTTTGAACGGGACATCCGGTTCCTCCCTGGCAAAAGGGGATTCCGCAATCCATACATCGTGCGCCCTGATCCATGAGCGTTTCTTCAACAACCGGAAGGTAGATTTCATTCCAGTCTTTGACACGTTTCGAGATGGGTCGCCGTTTCGGACCCTCTCGATGGAGTTTCAGAAAGCCTTTTAGATCACCCATGCGTGGCCGCCTCCTTTGCCTTTTGTGCCTTTCGTTGCTCGAGGACTTTTTTGTATTCGACTGAGATCACTTTGACAAAATAAGGGAGCATCATCTCCCATTGGTCTAGAATGTGTTTTGCTCTTTTACTTTTCGTGTATTGTTCATATTTTGTTATTGTCTCTTTCAGCAGGGTCTCGTCCGCATTATTTCGGACCGGTTCCAGTTCAACGAGGCTTAAGTTACATTGTCGTTCAAAGGTCCGCTCTTCATTCATGACAAACGCGACGCCCCCGCTCATTCCTGCCGCAAAATTTCGTCCGGTCTTTCCCAGGACAACGACAACACCACCGGTCATATATTCACAGCCATGATCCCCTATCCCTTCGATGACGGTTGTTGCCCCGCTATTCCGGACGGCAAACCGTTCTCCGGCCACACCATAAAAATAAGCTTCCCCGCCGGTCGCTCCGTACAGAACGGTGTTTCCAATAAGAATCGTGTCCTTTTTGGAGAATATAGAGGCCGTCGGTGGCGTGACAATCAGCTTTCCCCCTGAGAGTCCCTTTCCGACATAATCATTGGCTTCTCCCTCTAGCGTGAGCGTAAGGCCCTTCACGCAAAAGGCGCCGAAGCTTTGACCGGCGGACCCCGTAAACTTGAACTGAATCGTGTCCTCCGGAAGTCCAGCGGCGCCATGACGACGGGCAATTTCTCCAGAAAGAATGGTTCCAACGGTTCGGTGAATATTACGGATGGGAAATTCAGCACGTACTTTTTCTTTCCGGTCGAGCGCGGGTTGGGCGATTTCAACCAGTTGATGATCGAGTGCTTTTTCGAGACCATGGTCCTGCTTTTGTATGCAATGGCGGGCGATATGATCAGGGACTTCGGGCCGGTACAATATGGCACTCAGGTCGATCCCGCGCCCTTTCCAGTGGTCAATCACTTTATTTGAGCGAAGTAGATCGCTACGACCGACCATCTCTTCTATTTTTCGAAACCCAAGCCGTGCCATCCATTCGCGAACCTCTTCCGCGACAAAGAAAAAATAATTGACGACATGATCGGGTTGCCCTTTGTACTTCTTTCTTAATACCGGATCTTGCGTCGCAATTCCGACGGGACAGGTATTCAGATGGCACTTTCGCATCATGATACATCCTTCAACGATCAAGGGTGCGGTTGAGAAGCCATATTCTTCCCCACCCAGCAGTGCACCGATGATGACATCTCGTCCGGTCTTAAACTGTCCATCGACTTGAATCCGGGTTCTGCCGCGAAGATCATTCAGAACAAGCGTCTGTTGGGTCTCTGCCAGTCCGAGTTCCCAGGGCATGCCGGCATGTTTTATAGAGGAGAGGGCCGCGGCACCGGTCCCTCCGGAGCCGCCTGCAATGAGAATCAGGTCGGCATGCGCCTTCGAGACACCGGCGGCCACGGTTCCGACCCCGACCTCTGCAACCAGCTTGACACTGACCATGGCCTTCGGATTCACATTCTTCAAGTCATAAATAAGTTGTGCCAGATCCTCAATAGAATAAATATCGTGGTGCGGTGGTGGCGAGATCAGCGTGACGCCGGGGGTCGAAAAACGCAGCCCCGCAATGACTTCATCTATCTTGTGACCTGGAAGCTGTCCACCTTCACCCGGTTTGGCTCCTTGTGCCATCTTGATTTGCAACTCTCGTGCATTGACAAGATAATGCGCGGTCACACCGAATCGTCCAGAGGCCACTTGTTTGATCGCGCTGTTGCGGTCATCCTTATATCGCTCCGGATCTTCTCCGCCTTCTCCGGTATTGCTGCGGCCCCCCATCCGGTTCATTGCGATGGCGAGGGTTTCGTGGCTTTCTTTACTGATCGCCCCGTAGGACATTGCCCCGGTGGTAAAGCGTTTAACGATCTCAGAGGCCGGTTCCACCTCGTTGATGGGGATGGGGTTTGTGTCTTTAAATTCAAGCAGGCCACGGATATTGGACCGTCGTTTCGATTCATCATCGACGATGCGGCTGAATTCTTTGTATGTGGCATAACTGTTCGTCTGTGACGCGTGTTGCAGATTGGCAATGGTTTCAGGATTCCAGTTGTGGTGTTCCCCCTGGTTTCGATAATGATATTCTCCGCCAAA
>JAJDBV010000014.1 GCA_029261165.1 Nitrospirota bacterium
ATGGAACTGACAGGCAAAAAGGCGGCCCCGCGAGACCGCAGAGGGAAATTGCGCGCCATACTCGGTCGTCGTCGCCACCCAATCGGCTGCATTCGGAAGACCATAGTAAGAGTGTACAAAATAAAAAAAGGACCCCTCAGGGATCCCTTCCAGTAGCGGGCTCTTCTTTGCCACTTGAATCTGATTCCAGCCCATATGTGGGATCTTTAATTCCGTCCTGGGGAATCGAACCACCTTTCCCGGAATAACGCCCATACCAATATGGGAACCAAACTCGGTTCCCTCTGAAAAAAGGATCTGGAGCCCGAGGCAAATGCCAAGATAGGGCAAGTCGGCGTTGATGGCATCGCGAATTGGCTTCAATAGGCCGTGTGTCTCAAGGTTCTCCATACAGTCCTTAAACCCGCCGACCCCTGGAACCACCAGGTGCGTCGCCTCCGAAACAACATTCGGGTCCCGGCTGATCGTCGCATGAACCCCCACGCGTTCAAATCCCTTCTGAACGCTTCGAAGGTTTCCCATCCCGTAATCGACAATGACCATCTTCACCTTAGAGTTTTCCTTTGGTGGACGCCACCCCTTTGACGCGGGGATCGATCTGCGTCGCCTGGTCGAGCGCCCGCCCGAACCCCTTAAAGACCGCTTCCAGAATATGGTGAGGGTCTTTTCCGGAAATAAGACGGATATGGAGATTCATCCGGCTCTGATCGACCAGGGAGCGAAAAAAATGTTCTACCATCTCAACATCAAAGGCCTTGATTCGTTTTCGGGGCATCCGGACTTCATAGACGAGATAGGGACGCCCGGAGAGATCAACCGTCACCTGGGCCAAGGCCTCATCCAGAGGAATTACCGCATTGCCGAACCGGCGAATTCCCTCTTTCTTCCCGACAGCCTTGGCGAGGACCTCTCCCATAACAATACCAATATCTTCCATCGTATGGTGATCATCAATCTCGGTATCTCCTTTGGCCTTGACATCGAGGTCAAAGAAACCATGCTTTGAGAAAGCCGAGAGCATATGATCCATGAATGGAAATGGCGTTTTTACCCGATAAAGGCCTGTCCCGTCTAGGTTCACTCCTATGGAAATATCCGTCTCTTTTGTCTGTCTCTCTATTCTGGCCTTACGCATCGTTATTCATCCTGATCTTCACCATGTTGGCATGGGCCTCCAAACCCTCGACCTCGGCAATCCGGACAAGATGATGACCGTTTTTTGCCAAGGCCCGGCGGCTATACGAGATTACGCTGCTTTTTTTCACAAAATCATCAACAGAGAGAGGCGAGAAAAAGCGGGCGGTCCCCCCCGTTGGAAGAACATGGTTCGGACCGGCAATGTAATCTCCCAGCGCCTGCGGGGTCATCTCCCCAAGGAAGACCGAGCCGGCATGGATAATTTTATCAAGCCAGTCAAAAGGAGCGTCCACGAAAAGGGAAAGATGTTCCGGAGCAATCTCATTCGCCATTTCGATGGCTTTTTCTAAGTCAGGGACAATGAAGCACACCCCATGCCGACGAAGCGAGTCCGTGGCAATCTTCTTTTTGGGTAGCACTGCGAGTTGAACCGCCATCTCTTTTTCAACTTTTTTTACCAGCTTTTCCGATGTCGCCAGAAAGATCACAACGGCCTCTTCGTCATGCTCCGCCTGAGACAACAGGTCAGACGCAACATAGGCAGGATTGGCATCGGCATCGGCAATAATCAGAAGCTCGCTCGGACCGGCAATCATATCAATATCTACCGTGCCATACACAAGCCGCTTTGCGGCGGCAACATATTGATTGCCGGGACCGACAATCTTGTCTACTTTCGGAATGGTCTTCGTGCCATAAGTCAGCGCGCCAATTGCCTGAACCCCTCCAATGCGGTAGATCTCGTCAAGTCCGACCAGGTCAGCCGCGATGAGAAGGTAAGGATTCATCACGCCCTCAGGTGCGGGTGAGCAGATGACCAATTTCGGAACACCCGCCACAAGGGCAGGGATCGCATTCATCAAAACCGATGAAGGATAGGAGGCTTTCCCTCCGGGGACGTAAAGACCGACCCGCTCGATCGGATGGACCCGCTGGGCGAGGTAGACCCCGCCCTCCTTAACCGACCAACCCTTTTTTACCTGTTTTTTGTGAAAGCGCGTGATCCGATCTGCGGCATACCGAAGACTCTCAACCACCTTCGGATCTGCTTCCCGATAGGCCTGCTTAATTTCCTGGGGCTTCACGCGCATTCCGGAAGGCCTCAGTTTGAGGCGATCAAAGGTCTCGGTGTATCGGCACACAGCCCTATCCCCCTGCTTCCGGACATCCGACAGGATCGCCCGAACGGTCTCCTCCAGGGGACCCTCACCCAATTCAAGCCGACTCACGATTTTTCTGTAAACCGATCGAAAACGCCGTTCATCAACATGAAGGATCTTCATCATCGCGATATGCTCATACTTTTACTGCCTTCTTGATCGTATCGATCATGCTCTGAATCATCGGGTACTTCAATCTCAGGCTCGCTCTGTTCACGATAAGGCGCGCACTGCATTGGACGATCTCTTCGACCACAGAGAGATGATGCGCTCTCAGGGTTTCACCACTCGACGAAAGATCTACAATCTGATCGGCAAGTCCAACCAAGGGTGCCAGCTCAATAGAACCATACAGTTTTACAATTTCAATCGGGATGCCTTTTTCCAAAAAATAACTTTCCGTAATATTGGGATACTTTGTTGCAACTCGCAGCTTGGTCTGAAGACTTGCCTTTCCCTCTTGCTTCGAGGTCAGGTCTTTTTCTTTGGGTTCAGGCTGCGCCAGAACCACCTTGCACGACCCGTAGACCAGATCGACGGGTTCATAAACATCCCGCATCTGCTCCAGCAAAAGGTCCTTTCCCGCGATCCCCATATCGGCCGCGCCGTATTCAACATACGTTGCGATATCGACGGCTCGGACGAGAAGAACCCTCACCCCTGCATCCTCGGCGTCATGAATTAATCTTCGGCTCGATTCGGTCAACCCCTTCGGCAAAATTCCCAATTGTTTCAGGAGGAGAATCGAAGGGTCGAGAAGCCTGCCCTTTGGGAGCGCGATGACCAGCATTTTTTCCATTTATCCCGATCCTTTTACGCGGCGGATTGCGGCACCCACCCCTGAAAGCTTCTCTTCAATCCGGTGATATCCGCGGTCGAGGTGGTAAATCCGGAGGATCTCCGTCTCACCCTGAGCGACCAGCCCGGCCAGGATCAATGAGGCACTGGCACGCAAATCCGAAGCCATCACCGGTGCCCCGGAAAGAGACGGGACTCCTCGAATCACGGCGTGGTTCCCTTCCAGACGAATCTGGGCGCCCATGCGTCGCAACTCCGCAACATGATTAAAGCGCTGCTCAAAGATCGTTTCAGT
Organism: Nitrospirota bacterium; assembly: GCA_029261165.1. Lineage (GTDB taxonomy): Bacteria > Nitrospirota > Nitrospiria > SBBL01 > JAADHI01 > DUAG01. Next base: position 3,391 of record JAJDBV010000014.1, read on the forward strand.
CACAACAGACAATCCGTCCGAGAGACTCATCAAGGCCATAAACTGTGCCTGCATATCAGTAGGCCAGCCTGGATAGGGGGAGGTCTTGATATCGACCGCGTGAATTTCCCCTCCTTTTATGCGAAGCATTTCGCGCCCCTCTGTCACCGTCGCACCGGCTGTGCGTAATTTTTCGATCACACTCACCAGGGTATCAGGTCGACAAGAGCGAATGGCCAAATCCCCTTTTGTAATCGCCGCGGCAATCATGAAGGTTCCCGCTTCAATTCGGTCAGGCATAACGCGGTAGGACCCACCGGACAATGAGCGGACACCTTCTATTGTAATCCGGTCTGTTCCCGCACCGTCAATTCTCGCCCCGCAGGCGATCAAAAACTGAGCAAGATCAATAACTTCTGGCTCGCAGGCCGCATTTTCCAGGACCGTTGTCCCCTCCGCCAGCGTCGCGGCCATCATGATATTTTCAGTACCCGTCACCGTTGAGATATCAAAATAGATATTGGCCCCTTTCAATCTTGAGGACTTTGCATGGATAATCCCATGTTCTATCTTCACTGTGGCCCCCATTTTTTCAAGGGCGGACAAGTGGAGCTGTATCGGTCTCGCTCCAATCGCACAACCTCCCGGAAGGGAAACTTGGGCCTCCCCGCACCGGGCCAGGAGCGGACCGAGTACCAGGATCGCAGCACGCATCGTTTTGACCCATTGATAGGGGGCCTCACAATTCTCAATCTTCTGAATCCGGACGGAAAGGACACCGTCCTGTTCTTTAATCTGAGCACCCATCTTTCTCAGAAGCCTTTGAATTGTAGAGACATCCTTTACACCGGGAATCCCTTTCAGGAGATGCTCTCCTCCGGAAAGCAGGGTCGCAGCCAATATCGGAAGGGCGGCATTCTTGGCCCCGCTGACCTCAATCTCTCCGATTAAAGGCTTTCCGCCCTGAATGATGATTTTATCCATTTAAAAGCCCTAACGCAGTGCTTGCCTGAGAACAGACGGCCACCCGATCAATCCCGGCCATATCGGGAATAAACCGTACCTGAAACTCCGTCTCTTCTTTAATATGGCTTTCAAACCAGTCTGCCTGACCCATCCCAAGTTCGAATAAAAGATGCCCCCCGGGAAACAGAAATGAGGGCGTCTCCTGAAGAATCCTGCGATAGAAAGCCCTTCCCTTTTCCGGTGCAAAAAGAGCGGTATGCGGTTCATAATTCCGCACCTCAGGTTGAAGGTGTGGTCGCTCTTCTTCCGGGATATAGGGGGGATTACAGACAATCAGATCAAATCGTGCCAAACCCTCATCTGCTTTCTCGAACCCATTCTCGTATTGAAGAGCATTGAACAGATCTCCCTTCAACAGGGTCACACGATCTACGCATTGATGACGCTCAATATTCAGCCGGGCATTGCTCAAGGCACACTCTGAACAATCGACCGCCGTAATTTTTGAAGAGGGTAGCCTTAGGGCCAGCGCTACGGCAAGGGCCCCACTCCCGGTGCAAAGATCGAGAATACGTTTCGGCGAGGGAGTGATCGCACAAACCGCTTCGACAATGAGTTCTGTCTCTGGACGGGGGATAAAGACCCCCGGTCGGACAGCGAGGGAAAAACCGGAAAAATCGACTTCTCCAGTAATATACTGAAGCGGTTCATGTCCTGCGCGACGCCTGACAAATTCCCCGAAAAGGATCTCCTCCCGTTCGGAACATCCTTTATCCGGATTGGTATAAAAATAGATTCGCTGACAAGATAAAACCGAAGAGAGGAGGGTCTCTGCCTCCAGCCGGGGAGAAGGAATCCCATGCGCTTTCAGAAGGGCCGTTCCTCTTTGAAGCAGTACCGATATACCCATAGTCATTGCCAGAGACATGTTCTGTTTCCTAACCCTAATTCCGCGATTGCGGAATTAGAAACCGCCGATTGAAAGAGAATCTTTGAAGATCATGGTCCCGCATGCAGATCTTGCAGTTTTCTCTCCTCATCTTGGGCCGTCAAGGCCTTGATAAAGGGATCGATCTCCCCTTCGAGGATTTGGTCGAGTTGATAAAGCGAAAGGTTCACGCGGTGGTCCGTCACCCGATTCTCTTTAAAATTATAAGTTCTGACCTTTTCGCTCCGTCCTCCAGTCCCGACCTGGGATTTTCGCTCTTTTGCAGCCTTGGCATCCTGCTTCTCCCGCTCAGCCTCCATGAGGCGTGAACGGAGCACACGCATCGCTTTGCCCCGGTTTTTCAACTGAGACCGCTCATCCTGGCATGTCACAACAAGATTGGTCGGGATATGTGTAATTCGAACCGCAGAATAGGTCGTGTTCACACTCTGCCCTCCCGGCCCGGAGGAGCAGTAGGTGTCAATTCGAAGATCTTTTTGCTCAATGTGGATATCAACCTCCTCCGCTTCAGGAACAACGGCAACCGTGATCGTAGAGGTATGTACGCGCCCGCTCGCTTCCGTTGCAGGAACCCTTTGAACGCGGTGAACCCCGCTTTCAAATTTGAGTAAACGATAAGCGCCTTTCCCCGCAACAGAGAGAATCACCTCCTTGAGTCCGCCGATCCCAGTTTCACTTGATGTGATGATCTCGACTTTCCACCGAACCTTCTCCGCATACTTTGTATACATCCGAAGAAGGTTCGAAACAAACAAGGCGGCTTCTTCTCCTCCAGTTCCCGCGCGGATTTCCAGGAAAAGATTCCGATCATCCATCGGATCTTTTGGCAAAAGAAGGAGCTTTAAGGCTCTTTCCATTTCGCCCTTTTTTTCCTGAAGATCGTTCCATTCCGACTCGGCCAGTTCTATCAGCTCCGCCTCGGCTTCTTTGTCTTGACGGACTTCTTCGAGACCGGCCATTTGATTCAGGAGGGATTTATAGGCTTCATAGAGATGGATAATCTCTTCATATTCAGCCCGCTCTTTGGAAAGCCGGGTCCGCTCGGCAGCCTGCGCCAGGATAACCGGATCCGATAGTTTTTGCGTCAGAACGTCGTATTGTGTTGATATCTCTTCAAGCTTTTCAAAGAGAAAGTTTTCTTTCGCAACAACCATCTTTTTATCTCTTGTGCCCCATCAAAGACGCCCACTCAGGCAGTTCTTCTACTCAGCCTCCCCTGGTAAGGCAGATTGAAAAACTGTGAGGAACAAAAAACCCGCCGGCAGGCAGGCTCAGGAAGGAAAACATGGAGGCTATTTCTTTGCGAATTTCTGATATTTCTTTTTGAAACGTTCGACCCGCCCTTCCGTATCGACAATTTTCTGCGTCCCGGTAAAAAAGGGGTGACAGGACGAACAAATCTCCAAGCGGATCGCACTCTGTGTTGACTTTGTCTGTATTACCGCACCGCAGGCACAAGTAATGCTAACTTCTTGATATTTTGGGTGAATATCTTTTTTCATCAGTCAGTTCTTCACTTCTAAATTTAAGGGTAGAATACACAAACTCAAGCGGAGGGATCATACATTAATTTGCACGGCAATTCAAGGCCTATTTCCCAGAGCCTGTCATCGGTGGGAGGGGACCTTTGAATCTCCCTACTTATTCATCGACTCCAGAAATTCTTTATTCGACTTGGTTCCTCGGAGCTTATCGATTAAGAACTCCATCGATTCAATCGTCGAGAGAGGGCTTAAGACCTTGCGAAGGATCCACATCTTATTCAGATCCTCTTTCTCGACAAGCAACTCCTCTTTACGGGTTCCAGACATGGTGATATCTATCGCGGGGAAGATCCGCCGATCCGCCAGTTTGCGGTCCAGATGAAGCTCCATGTTGCCTGTTCCTTTAAATTCTTCAAAGATCACATCATCCATCCGGCTTCCGGTTTCAACCAGGGCCGTGGCAATGATGGTCAAACTTCCGCCGTCTTCAACATTCCTCGCAGAACCAAAGAAACGTTTCGGTCGTTGCAAAGCATTCGAATCGAGTCCCCCGGACAAAACCTTTCCGCTTGGAGGAACAACGGTATTAAAGGCACGGGCCAACCGGGTAATGGAGTCAAGGAGGATGACAACGTCCCGTTTATGCTCCACGAGACGCTTTGCCTTCTCCAGAACCATTTCAGCCACCTGGACATGTCTCTGCGGGGGTTCGTCAAAGGTCGAGCTGACAACCTCTCCTTTTACCTCTCTCAGCATGTCGGTCACTTCCTCAGGACGTTCATCGATCAATAGGACAATCAATGTCACCTCAGGATGATTTTTCATAATCGCCTTCGCAATCGACTGAAGAAGCACCGTCTTACCCGTACGCGGTGAGGCAACAATCAATCCACGCTGCCCCTTCCCAATCGGTGTAACCAACTCGATGACGCGCGTGGAAGAATCTCCCGCACTGTGTTCAAGCTTCAGTTTCTCCATGGGATAGAGAGGGGTCAGGTTATCGAAAAAGATCTTATTTCGCGAGGCCTCAGGTTCTTCATGATTGATCTTTTCAACCTTCAACAGGGCAAAGTACCGTTCGCTCTCTTTTGGTGGACGGATCTGACCGGAAATGATATCACCGGTTCGCAGGCTAAACCTTCTGATTTGGGAAGGGGAGATATAAATATCATCCGGGCCGGGCACATAGTTATAGTCAGGAGAACGGAGAAAACCGAAACCATCGGGGAGCGTTTCAAGGACACCCTCACCATAAATTGTCCCGTTCTTATCTGCCTGTGCCTGAAGTATCGCAAAGATCAGCTCTTGTTTTCTCAGATTGCTTGCCCCTTCGACTCGCAACTCTTTCGCAACATCAAAGAGTTTGGCGATACTTTTTTCTTTTAATTCAGAAAGATTCATTTTTTTCTCCTTCAGCAGATCACATTTTCCTATAGATTGGAAGTCCGAAACCGGAAGGGGCACATATCCCTAATGCAACGAAATACGCTTCCCGTTCACAGGCCCCCAAAGATTGGATAAAGAGAGCTATCACAAGATAAGCAGCAGACAGATTTCCTAAGTATGGGTTTATTTCTTAATTGACATGCCCTGATGCAGATTTTGGAAGAATAGTGAGTGAGATGCTTGCTCCCCTGGACCGGATCGGCTACTTGGGTGGGACACTCCTCATGCAACACACTCCGGAGTAGAAACCCCATCCATCGTTGCAATTGAAAATAATTATATCCAACGCATACCATCTTGTCAAATACTATTTGGAAACTATTTGGAAACGGGGAAGCACTATAATCCAAGCTTGGTTTTAGCAAGGAATCATCCCATTTGACTTTTTTAAGCGAGGGTCGATATAATTTTTGGAGAAGCTGAAACATTCCACGATTCATACGAAAGGGGTCGCCATGCGTCCCGGACAGCCATACACCCTGAGATTATTCATTGTTTGTACGGTTTTCTTCTCTCTATTGTCTGCTTGTACCGGCAGGAAGATCAGGGACAACAGACCTGATTGGACCCAAATAAAGCGCAGCGCCATCATGAATAAGGATCAGAAAGCGTTTTACGGCATCGGCAAGGCAGAGGGGATTTTGAACGAATCACTGGCCAGAACCGCAGCAGACAAAATGGCCCGCGAAGAAATTACAAAGATCTTTGCAATATATTCAGCAATATTAGTACGGGATTATATCGTCTCCATACCAAAAGACGATCCCGACCAGGAAAAGAAGAAACGGGGACTTGAACAGAGGGTAAAGGATCTTTCAGTAAACCCCCTGACTGACATCATCATCCTTGACCGTTGGACCGATCATTCTGTTCACACCACCTATTCCATGGCACGTTTGAACTTAAATCGATTCAAACACAATATTCAAAAATCAGAAGTAATGGAAACTTCCATTCGAGAATTCATTCAGGAAAATGCCGAGAAGAAATTTGATACCCTGAAACAGGCACGCGGGAGACGCCGGTAGAGATCAGCCCTCATTCGACTGAAGGCGCTTCATCTCTTTCTTGATCTCGATTTCAGCAAGAGAAGGGACGACATCCCAGACCACCCTCTCGATAATTGACGTAATGGTCTCAGACGAAAGAGAAGATTTGACCATGTCGGGCAACTTCTCCCCCAAGACCTTTTCAACAGCGTCCTGAATATTGTTCCCTAGATTTTTTTGAACATCATCCTCTTCAGGATGCTCCTCCTCAACCTCGGACTCCATCTCTGACAAAACAGACGAAAGGGAGGGTTCATCGTGGAGTTGATGCAGCTGATGGACTTCATCCATCGATGGGGCGTCCGCCTCGGGATGCTCCTCTTCTTCAAACCCTTCGGCAATCGGAGGCGGTTGAAAATACTGGGTTTCTTCAAGAGATGATTCCCTCTCCGGGTCAGGCAGGATTTCGCCCTGCGCTTCTACGGGTACCCCATCCCCGGTTACGGCCTTTTCTTCCGTATCCTGGTTTGGGATGGCAGAACTGCTCCAGCCAAGGAGTTGTTCTATCTTCATCTCCTCTTCCTTGGACAGAATGTCTTCGGACTGACTCTCTTCTTTTGCGGAGAACGAAGCATCGGGATCTATCGAGGACCGCCCGGAGGAGGCGATTCGGTTATAAACCTCTTCAACCAAGGACTTCGAATCAATCGGTTTTTCTATAAATGACTGAACTCCAGCCGATTCAAGCTGAGTGGAATCATAGTGATCAGTAGAGTTCACCAACAAGACAATGGGAACATCGCTAAGACGCTCCTTCTGTCTCGTCTTCTTGACAAAGGAGACAATATCCAAGCCTTCCAGACTGTAATCAGCCAGGATAAGACCTGGGGTCTCTTTTAGAGCCAGATCAAGGGCAGAAAGACCATTGTCACTGGTAACCACGTCGTAACCCTCTTTTTGGAGGGTCAATTCGACCAACTTCTGGACTGCAACATTATCATCTGCCAACAATACCGTTTGCGGCATTTCCCCTCCAATTGCTTCTATATAAACAAGAAAAAAGTTAGCTTCACCCCGATTCTGGTATACCTTACTGGATATCTTTTGTCAAGAAATCTGACAGGCTCATAGGCCCATATAGACCCATACCAGCTCTTGTCCCTTCAGCAGGGCTCCGCTAAGGGGACCACAACTGATCGTATTCCACTTCCTTAAAACCGACCGTTACATTTTTTCCATCCGTGACAATCGGGCGCTTAATCAACCTTCCGTCCAACGAGATGAGGCTGATTATCTGCTTCTCAGTAAGGGACTTTACCTTCTCCTTCATGTTCTGCGCCCGATATTGAAGTCCGCTCCGATTAAGGAAATCGGTATAGGGACGACCACTCTTCTTGATGAGGGTGGCGAGTGCCCGGGCCGAAGGAGGCGTGATCGTAACGTCAATCTCTTTCAAGCGATACCCCCGGGAAATCAAGGACTTCCTCGCCTTCATACAGGTACCGCAACGCTTGTAATGATAAAAAGTGAGCATTTGTTCCCCGAACATACAACGCTGTGATGTGAGTAAAGGAGGAATATAACATAACAAAAAACCAAAAACTACTGGATCTATACCTGGATCTTTACGGTGATGAGGCAAAGAGAAGGATTCTCCCCCCGAAATCGTAGACGGCGGGACCTTGACAGAAACTAAGAAGGGCGTTAGGCTTACTCAATGTGAGCCATTTTTCGGGGATATCCTTACCCGTGGACAGGCCTTTTGGGCGGCATTTTTCAAACAGAGAGACAGCCCCATGTCGCTTCGGAAACAATACTGGCTTATGAAATCGGAGCCGAGTGATTTTTCAATCGACGATCTCAAATCGTGTAAGTCAACCTGTTGGTCAGGCGTCCGGAATTACCAGGCGCGAAACTATATGCGAGACGAGATGAAAATTGGGGATAGGGCGTTCTTCTATCAGAGCAATGCGAAGCAGATCGGTATCGTCGGTACAGCCAAAGTCATCAAGGAGGGCTATGCGGATTATACCGCATGGGATCCCAAAGACAAACATTATGACCCCAAAAGCTCTCCGGAAAAGCCGGTCTGGTTCATGGTTGATATTGAGATCATCAAAACCTGCCGGAAGATTATTACGCTAAATAGGCTGAAGTCGATTACGGAGTTAAATCATATGGGAGTTGTCCAGCGAGGAAATCGTCTTTCTGTACAGCAAGTCTCTCCTGAAGCATGGGAGACCATTTTAAAACTTCCGGAATGGAACTAAATAAAGGAATCCTTCTTATGAATGAGCCCATTAAAAAAAGCATCCTTGTCGTAGATGACGAACCTTCCGTACTTCATTCTCTTAAGGCCCTCCTTCAAGATAAATATGACTTAACGACCACCGAACGCGCAGATGAAGCACTTTCCATCCTCAAGAGGGGAAAGAAATTTGACCTCCTTATTTTAGACTATCGCCTCTCCGACATGGACGGTCTCACACTTTTCAAAAAGATCAGACAGGATGACCGGGTCACCCCGATCCTCTTTATGAGTGCCTATGGTACAAAAGAACTTCTGATCAAGATGCTGGAAGTACGGGCACACGCCTTCATTGACAAACCATGGGACAACATCGATCTGGGAAAAAAGATCAGCCGTCTCCTTGGGCTGAATCCCTTCGAAATGGTCCATCGTAACCTCAAGATCGATATGAACTCACTTTCGATCAAGATCCACCGTGCCGTCCAATATATCGACCGGCATTTCAATTCTCCAGCGCTTTCCCTTGAAAAGGTCAGTCAGGCGGTCTCCCTCCATCCAAAATACCTTTCTGCATCATTTAAAGAGGAATGCGGGATTGGTTTTCATGATTACCTCACGGAAGTCCGAATCAACCGTGCGATTAACCTCCTCAAAGACCCTCACCGCATCATCAAGCAGGTCAGCGGTGAGGTTGGATTTTCCGATCAGAGTTACTTCAGCAAAGTATTTCAAAATAAGGTCGGCAGTTCCCCTTCCTCTTATAGAAGGCAGGGTTAGCGAGGTAGAGGCCGTCGGGAAGAGACACTGAAAGAAAGTCCTTCCCACATAGTCGTTAAACAGCATGTTCTTTCACGATGGTCTGATCCGGCAGTAGGGTGACATAGTTGAAACAACCGGGGATGTCCGATTCGTAGCCGGCCTTTTGACTCTCGGGCCAGGCTGTAAATTGGCAGAAAGTGCTTCCAACGCCGGAGTAGAGTATCCCCTTCTTAAGTACCTGTATCCCACGGTGTACATGTCCAAAAAAGACCCCTCTCAGGCGCTCTCTCGCAGGTAGGAGTGCTTGATGAAGCGCGTCTCCATTTAACAAACACATTTCCCGATCCAGCCATGGAGAATCGAGTGGAATCGGAGGGAAATGAACAAAAATTGTGAGCGGCATTTTTCCTGCCCGAGCCTCCCGGTGAAGCATCTCAAGCTGAGATGCGGGGAGTTCCCCGCGAGGGTCGACTTCTCCCGGCTCACAGGTATCCAAAGTCAGGAGTTGATGCCCCTTGAACACCATTGCGTAAGCTAGCCGATCCTTCTCATCTTCAAAGTCTTCCTTCGGTCCGATGGGTAACATCGTCCGGATATCCCGTGCCGAGTCGTGGTTTCCCGCCACAAAATAGATTGGACATTTTAATTCATTAAAGAGACCTGCCGCCAGTCTGTAGGCCTCCGGGTCCGGGCCTGCAACCACATCGCCTGTATGCATAACAAAATCTGGGCGGGTCGGAATTTTATTGATCGCAGAAATCAGTCGTTTCAATGACTGGAAGGTCTGGACACCGTAAAGCCTGAAATCGGGAGTCGGGCCAACATGGGTATCACTGATATGGACAAAACGAACAGTTTGTGTTTCTTTCATGGCATGACCATCCTATTTTTCCTCACAGACACCCTCAGGACAACACGCCAGAATATATCCAATTTCACAGAGAAAAGGAAGCCGGGAGAACCGTTCACGACTCACAGTGTCCGAGTTCGGCAAAACAGATGCCGTTGAAGAATCTCGACCTAAGAGCCCTAGATCAGCGATTGATCTTGGGGCAAACCGCCAAGTTGCCTGCGAAGACAAGGCCAAATGCCATAAGGACGACCGAAGCGTACTCACCCGTGGGGTGAGGAGTCTGTCGGCCGATAACGCGGTATTACCAGGCGAATCGGTGGTTTCTAATTCCGCAATCGCGGAACTAGAATAAGAGGACAGGGATTGCGCTCGCTATGTGTGTTCATTTATACTTTTTTGTGATTATAAAAATTTGTAAAGGAGAATATTCATGGAAACGAAGGTCGAATTAGAGCTCACTCCCGGAGAAAAAACCTCCTTTGTCCTCGCCGAACCTGAGCAGCCGACGGAGCATCTCGTGATTCTCTGTCACGGCTTCATGTCGAGTAGGGAAAGCAGCACAAACCTCGCCCTGACGGAGAAGCTCCTCTCAAACGGGATAGCGACCTGCCGGTTCGACTTCTTCGGCCACAATGAGAGCTCTGGTGCATTTCAGGAGATGACCTTGACCCGCTGTCTGGATCAGGCCGAGGAGATTCTTCGTTGGTCTGCGCAGCATGGGTACAGTAAGTACAGCTTGGTCGGCTCCAGTTTCGGGGGCCTCGTCGCCATCCTCATGGCAGCACGTCATCCGGACTTATGTTCTGTTGCCTTGAAATGCCCCGTATCTGACTATCCGGCGATCTGGCAGTCCCTGCTCGGAGAAGGCGGCATGAAGGAATGGCAGAAAAGCGGCATCCTCTCATTCGCCACATACGACGGAAAAGCCCGCCTTGAATACCCGTTCTATGAAGATCTCCTGAAGTATGACACCTATCGTGAAGCCGCCTTGATCCAGAGTCCGATCTTGATTGTTCATGGGGATGCCGATGTCGATGTCCCGGTGGACCAAAGCAAACATCTCTTTAAGCTGCTTCAAGCCAGAAAGGCAATAGAGATCATCCCGGGTGCCGGCCATGACTTCTCCAAACCGGATGATTTTGAGCTGATGGTCGCACGTATCGCCGCCTGGTTGATCAAAGAGTGAATCCGACGAGAGCAATCAGGAGGACATCATGAATCGTCGTCAACTTGGTCACTCCGGTATTTCCGTCAACCCCATTGGTTTGGGCGGCATGCCGATGTCTATTCAGGGACGCCCGGAGACGGTCCAGTCCATTAGAGTCATCTGCCTGGCCTTGGACAAGGGCATCGACTTCATCGATACAGCCGATGTCTATTGTTTGGACAATGATGATATCGGGCATAACGAACGGCTTATCGCCCAGGCGATAAAGGAATGGGGCGGCGGCACCCCCGTGACGGTTGCAACAAAAGGCGGGATGAATCGGCCTAATGGCGCATGGACAACCAAAGGCGACCCCAGGCATTTAAAGAAGGCCTGCGAGGCTAGCTTAAAAGCCCTGGACACCGATTGTATCGACCTCTATCAACTTCACGACCCAGACGAACATGTCCCTTTCGCCGACAGCGTCGGGGCCTTAAGTGAACTCAAACAGCGGGGAAAAGTCCGGCACATTGGCTTGTCAAATGTATCGGTCTCACAAATTAAGGAAGCACAGGGCATTGTCGAAATTGTCAGCGTTCAAAACAAATGTAATCTCTACGATCGGGAGGCCTTCAAAGAAGGGGTGGTGGGCTATTGTGAAAAAGAAGGCATCGCCTTTCTTCCCTACAGTCCCGTCGGCGGCTTCCGGAAACACAAACGAACAGGGCGGGACCCACTGATTCAAGAAATCGCCGGCCGTAGCAACATGAACCCCTACCAAGTCGCCTTACTTTGGCTCCTGGCTGCATCCCCGGTGATGATTCCCATTCCCGGTGCAAGCCGCCTTGAAAGCGCCCGGAGCAGTGCGGATGCCATAAAACACGTACTCTCGGCCAAGGACATCCAACGAATCAACTTTATTTGATACTTATGTTTTTTTGTCCTGAATTGAACCGCATAGTAAATCACTGCTGTCAAGTAGGCATCCCACAAAAAAACCAGTCGACAGATCGATTTTAAAAACAGAAACTGCTAGGATTACAAGTAAGAAATGTAGGAGGAAAGAGGCACGAAACTCTTTGGACCAACAAACGGATTGAAGCCGGGACAGATAAAACGGCTAGAGCAGATCGGCCGCCGGAAGATTAAAGGGGACCAGGTCATCACGACCGAGCTGGCCCGCACACTGGTGGCTCTTTCATTTGAAACAGGACGACAGATTGGGGTCCTTGTCGGAAGAGAAGGAAAAATCTATACCCTCTTGGTCGGGAACCAACGGGAGATTCTGATCCCTGACCTAAGCGATCTTCGATTTGGAAAACGCGCATTACGCGGCGTCCGGCTTGTCCACACCCACCTTAACAATGAACCGCTCAATGACGATGACTTGACAGATCTAGCCCTGCTTCGACTCGACATCATCGCAGCCATCGGCGTCCTCAAAGACGGATCGCCCGGACGCCTCTATCTCGCCCACCTCCTCCCCCCAAACCCGGGAGAACAGCTTTATGAAGTCCATCCCCCGACCACCATTCACCAACTGAACCTCCCCTTGCGACCCTTTATTCTTGCGCTCGAAGCAGAGTTCGAGAGCCACCAACAGACTGCCGTCACAACCGGACGAGAAGAGCAAGCCATCCTCGTCAGCGCTTCGTCAAAACCGAGAATCGATCAGGAAGCATCGTTGGATGAATTGGCCGAACTCAGCCGCTCGGCTGGCATTACACCCATCGACCGGGTCATACAGCGTCCGAAGATCCTTCACGCAAAATATCTCCTGGGACAGGGGAAACTGAAAGAAGTCATTATGAAGGCCCTTCAGCGGCAGACCGACCTCCTGATTTTTGACCAAAACCTGAGCCCCCTTCAGGTTAAGACCATCGGAGAAGTTACGGAAATGAAGGTCCTTGACCGGACACAGTTGATCCTGGATATCTTTGCGCAACGGGCACACAGCAGGGAGGCGAAGGTACAGGTCGAACTCGCACAGCTTCGCTACCGGCTCCCCCGTCTGTCGGAGCGGAGCACGGCCCTCTCTCGACTTACCGGCGGGATCGGAGGAAGAGGACCGGGTGAAACCCGTTTAGAAATCGACCGGCGGCGATCACGAGACCGAATTGCACGGTTGGAGCGGGAGTTAAAATCATTGGCCGCAGCCCGCGCCCGACGGCGGTCAAAACGAACCGACCGGCAGATCCCGATCCTCTCGATCGTCGGCTACACCAATGCAGGAAAGTCGACCCTCCTGAATACACTCACAAAAAGCAATGTCGAGACAAAAGACCTCCTCTTCGCGACGCTCGATACCTCGACACGCCGCCTCCGCTTTCCGAAGGAAAGAGAGGTCATCATCACCGATACAGTCGGCTTTATTCAGTCCATCCCCGCTGACCTCCTCGGGGCCTTCCGATCCACCCTGGATGAACTCCGGGACGCCCATCTCCTTATCCACCTGGTCGATATCAGCAGTCCGAGGCTGGAGCGGCAGATCGAAACAGTCGAGAAAATCCTCTCCGATCTTGAGCTGTCGGAAACACCCCGTCTTCTCGTCTTTAACAAAATGGATCAGGCTGGGTTGGAGACCATCAAGATCCTCTGCGAGCGCTACGACGCTATCGCAATCTCCGCACACCAAGCGGAATGCTTAGGCCCTCTCCTCGCCGCGATTGAAAACCTCATATGGAAGGAGGCCCTGGGAACCGAACAACAGCGCCTGTCCCCCCTTATTCCGTGAATATAAACCGCCGATTCACCTGTTTGTACAGCGTTATCGGCCAAAAACCTCCTCACCGTGTGGAGGTTGTACGCTTCGATCATCCTTATGACCTCTGGTCTTATCTTAGCAGGCCAGTTGACGGTTTATCATCACGGATCTTGGATGCCTTGGCTTTCATACCAAAATAAACTATGATGCCTCCTATGGAAAAGCGCCAGATTTTTGTTCTCTCGGATGCAACCGGAGAAACCGCTGAAAAGATCACACGAGCGGCACTCTCACAATTCTCAGACGCCAAAACGGTGTTGGTTCGTCGTCATCATATCCGTACTGAAGATCAGATTAAGTCGGTTTTGGATGAAGCACAATCGAAAAAAGGTCTTATCATCTACACCTTTGTTTCGGAGTCGCTACGATTGAAAATAAGAGAGAGGGCTCTGCAATCCAATCTGATGGCCGTCGATATGCTCGGCCCCCTGTTGACCGCCATGAGCCACTTCTTCGACATACGACCCCAATCGGATCCAGGTCGCCTTCATCGCGTCGACACCGATTACTTCGGTCGTATCGAAGCAGTACAGTTCACCGTGAAACATGACGACGGTCAGAACCTCCAGGGGGTCCCTCAGGCCGATATCGTCCTGGTCGGTCCCTCGCGAACCGCCAAGACCCCTTTATCGATCTATCTTGCGCGACATGGGTACAAGGTCGCCAACGTCCCGATCGTCCTAAACATCCCTCTCCCTAAAGTACTTGAGAAGGTGGCCCAGGACCGCATTGTCGCCCTCATCATCGATCCTCGGCGACTTCAGGAAATCCGTGAGGCCCGATTAAAAAAACTCAACCAGGAAATCACCGACTATGCCAAACTAGAATCAATCGTCGAAGAACTCAAAAACTGCCGCAAGGTCTATCGTGGGAACCCAAAATGGAGCATTATCGATGTGACCGGACGTGCCGTTGAAGAAGTGGCTGCCGACATTATGAGCTTATTTCGTCAGAGGGAACTTTTCTAGTCCATTTAGGGGTTTATCTCGGGGTTCGCTCTTGGATCTTGAGACCCCTGGAGGTGTTGACCCGTATAAAGTGAGGTGATAGACTTATTTTAGAGGGGGAGATGTTCACTTCGTTATCGGCGTTTGAAAGGAGCACAAATGGCTGGTCCAAGAAAAGGGCAGGAAAACCCGAGTCCCTTTAAAAACACCATGAAGAAACTCTCCAGGCAGTTTGGTGGTACTGATGCTGAAACAAAAATTATCGAATATGAAAGGGAGAAAGAAAAACTCCTGACCCAGGTCTCTTCGATGGAGCGAGAATTGAAGGAACTGCGCCAATCTCGTACACAGCTCGATCAGGCCTTCAAGCAGAATGAGAAACTTTCGGCCGCGTTGCTGGAGGCGAAGAAACAGATAGAAGCCCTGCAGGTGGAGATCGAAAAACTGACGACTCCTCCTGCCAGCTATGCCGTTTTTTCAGGCTCGAATAAGGACGGAACCGCCAATGTGTTTGTATCCGGTCGGAAAATGAAAGTGAATATTCATCCCGACATCTCCGTACATGATTTGAAAAAAGGCCAGCAAGTGGTCCTGAATGAAGCACTCAACATGGTGGAGGTCTGCGAATTTGATCCACACGGTGAAATCGCACGGGTGAAAGATTTTCTGGGAAAAGACAGAGCGGTTGTGACGCTTCGCGCTGAAGAAGAACGCGTGATCTCGCTTGCAGATCCCTTGTTGAATGAAAAAATCTCCGTCGGAGACCATCTCCTCTTTGATGTTCGCTCGGGTTATGCCCTTGAAAAGATTCCGAAGTCCGAGCTGGAAGAGGTGATTCTCGAAGAGATTCCAGATGTCACCTACGACAATATCGGCGGACTCAAGGATCAAATTGAGCTGGTCCGGGATGCGGTAGAACTTCCTTTCCTTCACCCTGATCTGTTTGCAGAATACAAGCTGCTTCCCCCTAAAGGAATTCTTCTTTACGGGCCACCCGGATGCGGTAAAACGCTCATTGCGAAGGCCGTTGCTGCCTCAATCGCCAAGAAGATGAGTCGGCGTTCCGGCAAGGAACTCCGAAGCTTTTTCCTACATGTGAAGGGCCCTGAGTTACTGAACAAATACGTCGGAGAGAGCGAACGGCAAATTCGAGAGGTTTTCAAAAAAGCAAAGGAACGTGCTGAAGCCGGGAATCCTGTCATTGTTTTCTTTGACGAAATGGACGCCCTTTTCCGAACAAGAGGTACCGGGGTTTCGTCTGATATGGAAGCGACAATCGTTCCACAATTCTTGTCAGAGATAGACGGCGTGGAGCGCCTTAGAAACGTCATCGTCATCGGCGCAAGCAACCGCCAGGACTTACTCGATCCGGCCGTTCTGCGGGCGGGCCGACTCGATATCAAAATTAAGATTGAACGCCCCGATGAAAATGCCGCAATAGACATTTTTCAAAAATACCTGACCGACGACCTTCCTTATCATTCTGAGGAAATGGAAAAGGCCGGGGGCAACCGGGAAAAGGTTGTCGAACAATTGGTCAATGCCGCGGTAGGAGAGATGTACAGCATCCGGGAAGAGAATAAATTTCTGGAGGTCACTTATGCAAATGGTGAGAAAGAGATCTTCTATTTTAAAGACTTCTCCAGTGGAGCCATGATCGAGGGCGTTGTTTCCAGGGCGAAAAAATATGCGATTAAGCGGATGTTGAAGACCGATGTCATGGGGTTAAAACAGGAAGACCTTATCCATGCCATCAAAGATGAGTTCAAAGAAAACGAAGACCTTCCCAACACAACCAATCCGGATGACTGGGCAAAGATTGCTGGCAGAAAAAGCGAAAAGATCATCCATGTTCGTACCATGGCCGGAAGAACCGCGGCAGATACCAAGAAAATAGAAACGGTCACGACGGGACATTATCTATAGCAGATCGGTGTTTAGCCGGAGACCCCCATCGGAGATCTGACAACGATGAAACGGATATTGGGAACCGAAACCGAATTCGGAATTGCCGACGTGGGTTCTGAAGGGGCTGATCCCGTTTCAAACTCCATTTTTCTGGTCAACAATTATCCATATCTCCCCTCCTCGTCTGTTCTTTGGGATTATGAAAATGAAAACCCCTTGCTCGACGCGCGCGGTTTTGAGGCCGATGGGGAACGCGAGTCTCCCGGACCTGAATATAACCGTCTCCTCAATAAACTTCTCCCCAATGGAGGGCGTCTTTATGTCGATGGCGCTCATCCTGAATATTCCACTCCAGAATGTGCAAGTCCCCTGGATCTCGTCGCGTACGAAAAGGCCGGTGAGCGTATCCTAGAAAGTTGTGTCGAAATGTCGGAACATCTTAAGGGAAAAGAAAAACGGCTTTCCATCTATAAAAACAACACAGACAGCAAGGGCAACAGTTACGGCTATCATGAAAATTATCTGGTTTCCCGCCAACTCTCTTTTGACAAGATCATTTCCCAACTTACGCCCTTCCTGGTAACAAGGCAGATCTACGCAGGCTCAGGGAAAGTTGGAGCGGAAAACAGGACAGAACCAGCTGAATATCAAATCTCCCAGCGCGCCGACTTCTTTGAAGCGCTGGTCGACCTGAACACCATGGTTAAACGCCCAATCATCAATACGCGTGATGAACCTCACGCAGATTCGGCACGTTATCGGCGCCTGCACGTGATTGTTGGTGATTCCAATATGTCAGAGGTAACAACTTTTCTGAAGGTCGGGACATTGTCCCTGGTCCTGGCCATGATTGAGGAGGGCCGGGAAGTCGAGGGCGTTGATCTCGAAGATCCTGTTCGAAGCATTAAGGACATTTCGCGGGATTTAAGCATGAAGAAACAGATCAAGCTGTCCAGAGGGGTTTCGTGGTCTGCGGTTGATATCCAGAGGGCCTATCTGGAACAGGCAGAAGAGCATTTTTCCCAGAGTCATAATCCGACCACGAAAGACATCCTCCAGAGGTGGCGATCGGTTCTGACAAAGCTCGAAGAAGAACCGATGCAGCTTTCCCGTGAGATTGACTGGGTGATCAAGAAAGAATTAATCGAATCCTATATGCAGCGGAAAGGCTGTGATTGGACAGACGCCCGCGTACAGATGATGGATCTTCAGTATCACAATGTGGTTCAAGGAAAAGGCCTCTATTACTCACTCGAGCGAGGCAACTATGTTGAACGCCTGATCACTCCGGAGACCTTGGACAATGCGCAAGAATCCCCTCCGGAAGAGACACGCGCCTATTTTCGTGGGACCTGCCTTAAAAAGTTTTCAAAAGAGATTTATGCCGCCAGTTGGACTTCGCTTTTATTCGATATCGGTAACGGAACCATCAAAAAAATACCGCTCTTGGACCCCTTGAAAGGGAGTCGGAACCTGGTTGGTCCACTTTTGGATAAGGCTGAATCCGTTGAAGACTTGCTGTCCATGATTTCAACATGAGGTGATCTTACATGGCAAAACAGGAAAAGAAGAGAGAAAAGAAAAAAGAATCGGGCCGAAAAGAAGAAGCGGTTTCTGCAAACCCTGAGGTCATAGAAAAGGGGAAGAAAATAAAAGAAGATCTCGATAATATCATCGATGAAATAGATGATGTTCTTGAAGAGAATGCAGAAGAATTTATCAAAAACTATGTACAGAAAGGAGGAGAATAGTGGCTGAATTTCAGTTTCACGATCCAGGCTCCAGCTTTCATCACCTGCTCATCTCAAATACACCGGATCTGTCCCTTGGAGCGAGGGAGAAATGGGGTCAGACCGGACTTCCGGGAGCGCACCCATCTGAGAAAAAAGATCTCAGCCAACTCATCCCTCATGGCACGACCGTTTTGGCTTTGCGATACCAAGAAGGCGTTATCATGGCAGGAGACCGACGCGCAACAGAGGGGTATGCGATCTCGGAACGCCGAATTGAAAAAGTCCACAAGGCCGACGCCACATCCGCCATCGCGATCGCAGGGGCTGCCGGTCCCTGCCTGGA
This sequence comes from Nitrospirota bacterium, assembly GCA_029261165.1. Classification (GTDB taxonomy): domain Bacteria; phylum Nitrospirota; class Nitrospiria; order SBBL01; family JAADHI01; genus DUAG01. Next base: position 21,909 of record JAJDBV010000014.1, read on the forward strand.
ATTGACACGTCTCTTCCAGACCGAACTGGAGCACTATGAAAAACTGGAAGGGGCGGAACTTTCCATGGACGGGAAGGCGAATAAGCTCGCCCAAATGATCAAGGCCAATCTTCCGATGGCAATGCAGGGTCTGGTCGTCGTTCCTATTTTTTCCGGTTATGATCTAAAGCGTGAAACAGGACGTATTTTTAAATATGACATTGCGGGGGGACGATACGAGGAAACGGAATATTATGCCATTGGCTCCGGAGGGAAAGATGCGCGGGGCACGATGAAAAAGATATTCAAGCCCAACCTTCCCAGGGATAAAGCCGTCCGCGTTGCACTTGAAGCACTTTATGACGCAGCAGAAGCGGATGTCGCCACCGGCGGGCCCGACTTGGTTCGCGGAATCTTTCCGAATGTGAAAGTGATTAACCAACAAGGCGTAGAAGATGTCGTAGATGAAGAAGTCAGGACTTTGCTTGAAGAAATGGTCCATGCGTTTGGAGGAGAATAAATATGGCAATGCCCTACTATGTTTCGCCTGAACAGATGATGCAGGATAAGGCGGAGTACGCAAAAAAAGGAATCTCTAAAGGGAGATCAATCGTCGCCATGGAATATAAAAATGGGATACTCCTCCTGGCGGATAATCCAAGTTCTCTGAATAAGATTTCTGAGATTTACGATAAGATTGGTTTTGCAGGGGCGGGGAAATACAGCGAGTTTGAAAACCTGCGGAAAGCCGGAATCCGCCATGCCGATATGAAAGGCTACCTTTACAGCAGAGGGGATGTGACGGCAAAATCGCTCGCAAATGCCTACTCTCAATCGCTTGGAACCATTTTCAGCCAGGAAGTCAAGCCTTTAGAGGTGGAGATTCTGGTTGTCGAAGTCGGTCACTCAAATGACGAAAATGAAATCTATCGGATCTCGTTTGATGGGAGTATCTTTGATGAGAAGGGGTTTGCAGTCATTGGGGGAGAATCTGAAAATCTGAAGGATTGCTTAGAGAAGAGATACCGTCTTGTTGCTTTGAAAGAGGCGCTTCGAATCTGCCTAGAGGCAATGGAGGAACAATATGACCAAAAGATGAGCCCGGAGGAGATGGAGGTGGCCGTCCTCGACCGGACACGGGCCGGACGGACTTTTCGGAGACTCTCCCAGAAAGACCTTTCCGGGGTTCCGAAAAAATAGGCACGGTCCCGCTCAGGCCTTTTCCCTATGAATGGCCTGGCCTTGAAAACACCCATATCCCTGGAGTAGGACCGGGGTGGTCTCAAACAACATGCGTGACGAAAGATGAAGAATCGTATTTTTGGGCTGGAAAATGAGTATGGCCTGATATTTTCTCCGCATGGCAAAGTTTATCTTCCGATGGAGAAGATTCTGGGCTACATTTTTGAGGGACTCATCCCCAACAGCTGGCCATCGAATGCTTTCCTGACAAACGGGGCACGGTTCTATCAAGATACCGGCTGTCACCCTGAATATGCGACCCCTGAATGTGATCAGGTGTTTGACCTCGTCGTTCATGACAAGGCGGGAGAACGGATACTGGAATCCTGCCTTCCCATTGCGGAAAAACGACTGGAAGACGAGGGGCTCTCGGGGAATATCTACATCTACAAGAATAATACCGATTCGATGGGAAACACCTACGGTTGCCATGAAAACTATCTGATGCGCCGTGATCTGGACTTCTGGAAGGTCACGGAACAGCTCATCCCTTTTTTTGTGTCGAGACAGATCTATACCGGTTCCGGAAAGGTGTTGAAATCATCCGGGCGAAGTCACTATTTTATCTCTCAACGCGCACAGCATATCCATGAAAAGACCTCCTCCTCGACCACCTCTTCCCGAAGTATCATTAACACACGGGATGAACCGCATGCCGATGCAGAGAAATACCGCCGTCTCCACATTATTGTCGGAGATTCCAACATGTCGGAGTATGCGACCTATCTTAAAGTCGGGACAACAGCCCTCGTCCTTTCCATGATCGAACAGGGATTGAATCTCTCCGGACTGGAATTAGAAGATCCCGTCAAGGCAATGCGTGAAATTTCAAGGGACCCAAGCCTTCGTAAAAAAGTGCGCTTGGAGGGGGGAAGAGAATTAACGGCAATTGAGATTCAAAGGGTTTATCTTGAAAAGGCAAAAGCGTATGTCACTTCCGGAGATGTCGATGACATGAACCGCGATGTCGTCGAGCGATGGGAATATGTCCTCGAAGAACTTGAGGAGGATCCCAGCCGACTTGATCGGGAGATCGATTGGATTGCAAAAAGAGCGTTGATCAACAACTACATGGACAAAAAGGGCTGTGGTCTGGATGACCCTCGTGTTGCGATGCTCGATCTTCAATATCATGATATCCGCCAGGACCGTGGGCTTTACTACCTACTATGCCGTCAGGGCCTCATTGAACGGATTGCATCAGAAAAAGACGTCCAAAGAGCCTTGGCGCACCCCCCACAAACAACACGGGCGAAGATACGGGGTGATTTCATCCGCTTTGCCAAGGCGAAAAATCGCTCTTATACCGTTGACTGGACCTACCTTAAATTGAACGGCTACTGGGAGGAAACGATTCTCTGCATGGATCCTTTTTCATCTGTGAACCAACGCGTGGAGGAACTCATTGCGACTGCCGCACAAAAAAAATAAGCTCATCATGAAGATGGTACTCATCTGTCTTGTCTTTTTTTTATGCCTTCCGAATCCTTTGAGAGGGAGTGAATCAAAACCGGCACTCCATGTCGCACAGGGCAACGTTGTCTTTTTTTCAATCGGTCTGAATCCGAAGGCCGGTTCAGTTGTCGGACGTTTTCTCGATAAACAAGTCCCCTTTTTTAAAAAAGATTCCGGAGATTACGCGGCGCTGATCGGGATTGATCTCGCCCAGCCGATCGGGCACCATTCCTTGAACATCACATGGAAGGAGGATGAATCGGTACGTCAACAAAAGGTTTCGATCGAGATCGGATCAGAAACCTTTGGCATACAGAACATCAAACTTCCCAAGAAAATGGTAGATCTTGATCCTGAGACGCTGAAACGTGTCAGGGGAGAGAAAAATCGCGTACGAAAGGCCTTCAGCCGGAGCATGCAAGAAAAGCTTTGGAATGGAGAATTTGTTGTCCCCTCTAAAGGGAAAAGACAGGGGACCTTCGGACGTCGGCGTTTTCTAAACGGCAAACCCCGTAATCCCCACACCGGAGAAGATATCAGCGCGCCGATGGGCACCACCGTTTTGGCAACCAATACAGGAAAGGTCGTTCTCGTCGGAAATTTCTTCTTTAACGGGCGGTCCGTCATCATTGATCATGGCCTGGGCCTTTTCAGTATGTATTTTCATCTTTCAGAAATTTCCACGAAGGAAGGTGCGGTTATCAATACAGGGGAAGAGATCGGCCGGGTTGGAAAATCGGGACGCGTGACGGGTCCGCACCTTCATTGGGGGATGCGACTGAACGGCGCGAGAATTGATCCTTATTCCTTGATCGAAAAGAAAGTGAGATAGCGACTTGAGTGAAGTATCTATCATTGACAGGTAGCGGTTCAGATTGCCACTATTTTGGCTTCGAGAAACCCATCCTCCAGGAAAAAAGCACGAGGAAGGAAAAACCGGAGCGTCTGCCTATACGTGAGGATTTTGAATACCACAGGAACGTAGTCAGAGGGGGAAAAGATGGGTGAGCTGAATTGTTACAGAAGTTCTTCCTTGATGTTGATAACGGCCTTCTCTTTCAGCGCGACGGTGTATGCCCTCAGTCCCCTCTCTCTTTTTTGAACCAACAGGTCCGCAATCGCCCTCTCGGGATCTGGGTTGGGTGGTTCACTCTCGTCTGTCGCCTTGATTTCAGCGGGAGTAAGCGCAATCCCCCCCTTTACCAGGGTTTTTACCTTTTCCATCAGGAGCCCTTCCCGCTGCTTCTTTTCGAAGCTTTGTGTCGTGTAGCGTTCAAAAGCAAGAACCCGCTTGTAGGTCTCTGAGTCAAAGTGGCCGCCTTTTTGGAAGCCGGGTAAAGAAGTAATGGACTGCTTCAAGGTCGCGTCGCTAATCTTTAAATCCATCTTCCGGGCCAATTGAAGCCAGAGCTTACGTTCAACCAATCCATTGATGACGTCCTGACGGAGAGATTCGTCGTCGTAGTCATCTTGAAAGATCTCCCGGTAAAACTTCGAAGCGGCCTGATAAGCCCGTTGGTATTCCTCCACTGAAATACGATCGTCTCCGACCACGGCGATGGCATTGTCCTCACGTTGCTCAAACCCCCACCAACCCATTGATGCGGCGAAAACACCGGCAATCCCCAGCATCAAGATACGAAAGAACCACGGGTTTTCAATCGCCCCTTTTCTAATCAACTTCAGCATAGAAATACTCCTTTAAAAAAATGAACTTAACACTTTCAACCCTGAAAAATCAAGAACAACAAAAGTTTGACCCGATACACTATTTCCGGCCCTTCCTCCCCCTATCCGTATTATATTTTTTCTTTGTATTCTCTGAACCCATCAATCAACTGCCGGAACGAAGAGGGCTTGTATTTCTCAAAACCCTCTTCGTCCACATAAACAAAATCATAGGCACATTAGACTGCACCCGGTTGACGTCCTCACACCATTGCCTTAGGCGTGCCATTATTTTCCTCCTTCCAGCTTTCTGATGCCATGGTCGGCGGCAAGAAGCTTCATCTGCTGGATGGCAATGGCGTTCAGCTTCAGCAGCCGGTCTTTTTGAGCCAGGCCTTCATTAACAAAAAGCGCATTGAGGTTTTCCAGATTGGAGAGACAGACCAGTTGGGAAACATTGGCATCATCTCTGATATTGCCTTTCTTGCCACGATTTTTGCCTCGCCATTCCTTTGCTGTCAGACCGAACAGAGCGACATTCAGGACATCTGCTTCACTGGCGTAAATATGATTGATCTGTGTCTTTGTCAGTTGCCGGGGGATCAAATTTCCCTTAATGGCGTCGGTATGGATGCGGTAATTGATTTTAGCCAGATTCCTTTTTATATCCCAGCCTAGCTGCTTTCGTTCCTCCTCTTTGAGCCGTTGGAATTCCTTGATCAGGTAGAGTTTGAATTCAACGGATATCCACGACGCGAACTCGAAGGCAATATCTTTGTGAGCGTATGTACCTCCGTAGCGGCCCGCCTTGGAAAAAATGCCGATGGCGCCTGTCTTTTCAATCCACTGCTTAGGTGTAAGAGTGAAACTGTTGAGTCCAGCCTGTTTTTTAAACCCGTCGAATTCGACGGGTTTAAAAATCGGATTATTCAGATGCTCCCATATGCCGAGAAACTCAATGGTGTTCCTGTTTCTGATCCAATTTCTGATCAAATCATCGGTACGGTCTGAATTTTTATACCGTGCAATATCGGTGATACAGATATAATCTTCCTTGTTTCTGGTGTACAGGGTAATTTCCTTGTTCAGTACATTGATTTTCGCCATGACTATTTCCTTCCCACCGTCACCTCAACAATGGTCATTGTGTCGTTGCCGAAGATATCGACCACCTTGACTGCGATCTTCCGCCGTATCTTCGGGCTTCTCCGCGCGCGGCTCGTCCACTTGCTCAATCACCTAAAACGGCAGGACGATATTGCAGACCTCGCCCGTCTTGCCGTTCCACACCAGCTCCACCTCCCGCTTGTCCTCAAACAACAAAAAGCGATACTTCTCCGGTAAGGGCTTCCCCGCCTCAATGAAACGGAAAATCTCCTGTTGTTCCTGCTCAGTCAGTCGCGCCATGAACTTCCTTTTCTTCTCACTCTCACTGCATCGGCCCTTTCCCCTTATCATACAGGTCGATCAGCGCTTTGCCCAAAGAATGATCATCGTGACCTTCCAGACTTCCATACAAGATATTGTGCTTAAAAAGAAACTCGAAGAATCCCCCTGCAAGTGTAGCCGGACATTGTGTTTGTAGCTGGACACTGAGTTTGAGGAAATGGTTCTACGGAGCCCCCC
>JAJDBV010000015.1 GCA_029261165.1 Nitrospirota bacterium
CAGGGCTTGTCGATCAGCTTTCTACTCCTTTACTCTGGGAAGAGACCATTGAATCGATGCGGAAAGACGGGGTTGATCTTTTTGTCGAAGTGGGTCCCGGACGGGTTCTTTCCGGACTTTTAAAGCGGATCGACCGGCGTCTCCGAGTGATGAATGTTCAAGATGCGGCGGGTGTAGAAAAGGCGGTCGCGATCTTCAAGGAGGAGGGGAGGCTGTAACGAGATGTCTGAGTTTGATGGCAAGGTGGCCCTGATCACCGGCGGGGCGCAAGGGATTGGAAAGGCGATCGGAACGCTCCTTGCGGAGCGCGGGGCGACTGTGGTAGTCTCCGACCTGAATTTGGAGGCCGCCGAGGAGACGGTTTCGGGATGGACGTCGCGTGGCTTAGAGGCGATGGCAATCCGCGCGGATGTTGCCAGTGAGGGTGATGTCAAGGCGATGTTTGATACGGTCCTTTCCCGGGTTGGAAAGGTTGATATCCTTGTCAACAATGCCGGCATTACCCGTGACAAGCTTCTGATGAGGATGAAGGACGAAGACTGGAATCTTGTCCTCTCTGTGAACTTGAAAGGGACCTTCAATTGTATGAAGGCGGCATTGTCCTCAATGTCAAAGAATCGGCGCGGAAGAATCGTGAATATCTCGTCCGTTGTCGGTGCCATTGGAAATCCGGGCCAGGCCAATTATGCCGCATCTAAAGCGGCTGTGATCGGATTAACCAAGACCGTAGCGCGAGAATACGCGAGCCGGGGCATTACCGTGAATGCGGTTGCGCCCGGGTTCATTGAGACGTCGATGACTGCATCTCTTTCGGAGAATGTGAAAGAGACTCTGATGAAACAGATTCCTCAGGGGCGGCTGGGGGTTCCTGGGGATGTGGCCCACGCTGTTGCCTTTCTCGTGTCGGAAGGATCAAATTACATTACCGGTCAAGTACTTCACGTCAATGGCGGAATGTATATGAGCGGCTAGGAGTCTGTAAGTATTCTCGCTTTTGGGGGCGTCGTCGTTGTGCGCTATATTGTTGTCTTGCCGAGAACCGTCGGCGGGACATTTGTGAGGATTCAAACACCACGGGAACGTGACCATGGAACATGAGAAAGGTTCCATTACCAAAGGAGGTGAAGAAATTGGCAGTTGATGATCGTGTAAAGAAGATTATTTCTGAGCAACTGGGCGTGGAAGAAGGTGAAGTTGTCCTGGATGCTTCGTTCGTTGATGATCTTGGGGCAGATTCCTTAGATACCGTTGAACTGGTTATGGCGTTTGAGGAGGAATTTGGCATTGAGATTCAGGATGAAGATGCTGAAAAAATACTCACTGTCAAAAATGCGATTGAATACATCAAAGAAAAAGTCTAGTTTCGTCTGTCTTTCACCGAATCAGGATGTCGTCTGTTCTTATAGAACAGTTCCAATACGGTGTGTTGTGCCGAATGGGTTCTCTCGGTTAAAGGGAGAGACCTAAGCCATTGTTCTATGCGGCGTAGCCGGATGACGCGTCTCGCGCTGTCAGGGAGCTAGAGACGAAGAGGGTGTGCCATATCCTCTGAAAAAGGTAGGGATTGGTTCTGAAAAGAAGGGTTGTGATAACCGGCATGGGTCTGGTTTCACCACTGGGTGTCGGTGTTGAAAAGTCGTGGGAGGCACTCTGTGCGGGACAATCAGGCGTCGGTCGGATTACGCATTTTGATCCGAGCGGTTATCCCTGCCAGATTGCAGGTGAGGCCAGTGATTTTAATACGGCCCACTTTGTCGATGCCAAGGAAATAAAGAAAATGGATACCTTTATCCATTTTGCCCTGGCGGGAAGCCAAATGGCGATGGATGATGCCGGTTTCAAGGTGAACCCTTCAAACGCGGAGCGATTTGGTGTTTATGTCGGGTCGGGGATTGGTGGCTTACAGGCGATTGAAAATTGGCATACAATCCTCACGAAGAAAGGCCCAAAACGGGTCACGCCCTTTTTCATTCCAATGTCTATTATTAATCTCGCCTCCGGTCAGATTGGAATCCGGTTTGGGGCAAAGGGACCCAATTCCTGTGCGGTCTCTGCGTGCGCGACGGGGAATCATTGCATTGGCGATGCCTTCCGGATGATCCAGCATGGAGATGTTGATACGATGATTGCGGGGGGAACCGAGGCTGCCGTCACCCCATTGGGAATGGCCGGATTCGCGGCATCACGTGCCCTTTCTTTACGAAACGACGATCCGCAACGAGCAAGCCGGCCATTTGATCGGGACCGGGACGGTTTTGTCCTGGGTGAAGGTGCGGGTATCCTGCTTCTTGAATCTCTGGAGACCGCGAAGCGGCGCAACGCGAAAATTTATGCCGAGATTGTCGGCTATGGGATGACGGCAGACGCGTATCATATTACGTCACCGCCGAGTGATGGAGAAGGGGCGGTACGCTGTATGAAACTCGCGCTGAGAGATGCCGGGATGCAAGCGGGAGAGATTGAGCATATCAATGCCCACGCCACATCGACGATGGCCGATGCCATTGAGACCCTGGCCATCAAAACGGTCTTTGGAGAAGATGCGAAGCGGATTCCGATCAGCGCGACCAAGTCGATGACGGGTCATCTCCTGGGGGCGGCGGGGGGAATCGAAGCCATCTTCAGTATCTTGGCGATCCATGAGGGCGTGATTCCACCAACGATTAATCTCGATAATCCCGACCCGAAATGTGATCTTGACTATACCCCCCTTCGGGCCCGCCGATGCGAAGTGGGTGCAGCCCTCTCCAACTCGTTTGGCTTTGGCGGCACCAACGCGGTCCTGATTTTCAAAAAATATCAAGAACAATAGTTGCGAACAAAAAACCCCCTATTTCCGTTGCCTTCAGGACCTTTTATCTCCAATGACACCGAAAGATCTTAAATTCCTGGAAGAAGCGCTCTTCTATTCTTTTGATGCACCTACACGTCTTCGACAGGCATTGACGCATAAATCCTACCTGAACGAAAATAGAGAGGCGGGCGTCAAGGATAATGAGCGCCTCGAGTTTTTAGGGGATGCTGTCCTTGGTCTGATCATTAGTGACGTTCTCATGGAGAGGTTCCCGAATGCCTCTGAGGGAGATCTGTCCAAAATGAAGGCCAGGATCGTCAGCGAGGAAATCCTGGCCCGAATCGCAAGAGGAATCGATCTCGGATCTTTTCTCTACCTTGGGAAAGGGGAGGAGAGAACACTCGGGAAAGAAAAACCCTCTCTTTTGGCTGACGCGATGGAAGCGGTGATTGCCGCGATCTATCTGGACAGAGGGTTTATATTGGTCCGAGAGGTTGTTCTGAAGCAGTTCGAAGGACAGTTGAAGGAAGTGACCCTGTCCAGGGTTGCAGGCGATTATAAGACTGAACTTCAAGAGCAATGTCAAAAGAGGTTCGGGATCCTTCCTGTCTACGAGGTTATTCAGGAATCGGGGCCGGACCATCAAAAGCGATTTGAAATCGAGATACGAATCAACGAAGTGCCATATGGCGTCAGTACCGGGAACAGCAAGAAGGAGGCGGAGCAAGGTGCCGCAAAAATTGCTTTAGAGAGCCTCCGGGAATTTCCCCAGGTTCAATGAGCGCATCATTTTCTTTCATGAACGCAATAATACTTTGCTAGTATTGACATGTTCAGTATAAATCACTATCATGCTTAGACTGGTGATCCTTAAAGATGATCCGTTCCAATCAGATAATTGTATCCGGTTTGTACCAGCCATTAATTAATACGATAGATTTAAACTTGTAGTGGTTTTAGGGTAGGAGTAGAGCCATGCACCCTCAGTTTAGACGTCGCTTGCGACCGATTGCTACAGTCATCCTGGTTTTCTTTTCCTGGTTTTGTATTGAGCCGTGGCATTATGCTGCCTTAGCCCAAACCTCACCTAGCATCCCCGCTCCTACGAAGTCTGCCGCTCAAAGATTCGACGATTCTCTTCGATCGGTTCAAAAGGCAATTTAAAACCTGGGCCAGAAAGTTTCAGCAGGAGAGGATATTACCCTGACCCTGGCCGGGCTTAAAGAGCACCGTCTTGTGATTGAGGCTGCGGATCCGGAGATCCGGTCTGATTTTGCGGTGACGGAAGAGAAAATCAAGGCGGCCGGGCTTCCGGCGACCATATTGGCCCGGCATAATCAGGCTGTTGCCGACTATGTGGCAGAGTTTGCAAAGCTACTTGGGAATTTTAAGGCGATCGAGCAGTTAGAGACAGCGCGAAAAGGAGCAGTAGCGAGTGGAAATTCAGTTGCGGCTCAAGCCAATCGGGATCAGCTTTTACAGCGGATTTTAGAAACGAAGATCCACTTAAGTGAAAAAGTCAAAAAAACACCCCATACGCCTCTCGATCCGAACAAGCTTCCGCATCGTACCCCGAAGGTGATAAAGCGAGCACCGAGACTGAACAAAGAAGAATTTACCGAGTTTCAAAATCCGGTTCAGCTTGCGTTTAATGGCGATCCTTCAACACTTCTATTAGTCCAGGCCAACCCGGATCTTCCGACACCTCAGGATCTTGCGGAAACCATTGAGGTGAAATTCACACAGGAGATACAGGATCTTGCAGCGAGTCTTGAGAATAACCCGGTTAAGATCTACAATTGGGTTCGGAACAATATTGAATTTGTTCCGACCTATGGAAGTATCCAGGGAGCCTCGATGTGTTTGCAAACCAAAAAGTGTAATGATATGGATACGGCATCACTGCTGATTGCTCTTTTGAGGACTTCCGGTATTTCGGCCCGATATGCGGTAGGGACGGTTGAGATTCCCATCGATCAGGCCATGAACTGGGTAGGCGGTTTTACCGATGTCCCGTCAGGTCTCAGCTTCATCACCAGTGGGGGGACGCCGCTGATAAGTCTTAACTCAGGTGGAAAGACCGTCGCAGCCAAAATCGAGCATATCTGGGTGGAGGCATATATCGATTATATTCCGTCACGAGGGGCAGTCCATAATCAAGGTGATACCTGGGTGCCGATGGATGCGAGCTTCAAACAATATACATATACGGAGGGGGTTGATCTTCAAACGGCCGTCCCATTTGATGCGCAGGCTTTTTTTGACGAGATTAATGCTACAGGGACAATCGATGAAGCCCAAAGCTCAGCAACAGGCCTGAGTCAAGAATTGATCAAGAGCAAGTTAGATGCCCGGACCCTGCAACTGGAAACTTTCTTCACGGCAAACATGCCGAATGCAACGGTTGCAGATGTGTTAGGAAGTAAAACGATTGTTCCTGAAACTTTTGGATTTGTGCCTTCCGCATTACCCTACAAGCTGGTTGTAAACGGAGGAAACTTCAGTGAAGTCTCAGATGCGTTAAGACACAAGGTCCGCTTTCGAATAACAGGGGATGTAGGGGTGACCTCATTGACCCATGAAGTCACTGTCCCAGAGTTAGCTGGGAAGCGTATTACGCTGGGCTACCTTGCTGCTACACCGGAGGACCAACAGGTTATAGACGCAAACTCAGGGGTGACTGGTTTGCCTGCATATCTTATTAATCTTGTCCCCATTCTAAGGCTTGAGGGGACTGAAATCGCCAGAGGTGGATCTGTAGGGATGGGAAAAACGGAACAGTTCTTGATGGATTTTACTGTGCCAGGGCCTGCTGGAGGAGTAGACGTCGTCCAAAATTTGGTGACGGCAGGGGCTTATTATGCAATAGGACTTGATCCACAAAAGATCTCCTCTGCTCAACTTGATGATTTGCAAGCTCGCATGGAGCTGCTGAAAACACAGATGGCAAATGATCCGACCTTTATTCCCGACTCAGATGAGGTTATCGGACAACTTCTTCATGTAACGGTGATGGGGTATTTTGCTGAGCTTGATAACTATCAAGCCGTATTGGGTAGCCTTGCAAAAGTCCTTCATCTGAAGCCGAGCACCTCCGCCGGGATTGCATCTGTGGATTTAGACGTCAGTTTACTGTTTGGAGTCCCTTTTGAGGCAAGCACAAGCGGCGGAATGATTCTGGATGTGGATCGTATTATTATCGCGCCATTATCTATAACGGGAGAAACGAATAACGCGATTAGCTTTGTGAGAGGGTCTGGGTTCTTAGCATCGGCACTGGAGTTTGCTGTGTTTGAACAGCTTTGGAAAAGCTCTAATATTAAGGGGATTTCATCAACGAAGGCGTTAGAGCTGGCAAACCAGCTCAATATGCCTATTTATAGGATTACGCAACAGAATATCGCACAAGTATTGCCGCTGCTGACTGTTCCCCAGGCAGTTGAAGATGACATTGTCAATGGGATTAATGCCGGCAAGGAGGTGACCATCCCTCAAGGAGAAGTATCACTAGGTCAGTGGTCAGGGGTGGGGTACATTGTGGAAGATCCTCAGACGGGAGCTGCAGCCTATCTTATCAGTGGAGGATTGGCAGGTGGAGCAACCGTTGATAAAAATGGCCTTCTCATCGGGGTTTCTAATAACTTAATTGGGGAGGTCTTTGAAAAGACTGCGGGTGAAGGCTTTGGTCTTTTTTTCGCTGGTTTGAATTGGGTGGTGGGACTTAAGACCATTCTGATAACGCCTAATCTGAGTGTTTTTGAGCGTGCATTCCTTTCCCTGCTTCCAAGTTTTGAACTCGCTTTAAGTATTTGGGTATTACTTTTTAGTAGTTTTACGGTGGGGGCGGCAATAGCTATTGGAGTTATTGCGGCAGTAATCGTCGGGTTAGCATTTAAAATAGTGCTTACTAACTTTTCTGCTTCCACAGCCATCTTCGATTTATTCAGAAAACTATTCCGATACGCGATGCGTACGCAAGAACCGATTGATCTCGCTCAGAGAGCGGGGATTCAGACACAGAAAATCAGGTTGGTTGATACGTTACATGCAAAATCTATTCATCCACGTGCACCCCCTAAGTTTCTAGCAGCGTCATTTACATGATGCTCTTGGGTAAACCTGTTTTTTAAAGGGATTGTCGTATATGGAGAAAGTATATCCATCTCGGTTTTTTGAAACCTTCACGTATATCGCGCTAATGATGATTGGTTTATTTGTATTCCTTGATATCTATCTTATTTTTGTCAAGGGAAAGTCAGTGAGTGATGACTTAATTTTGGCTGAGTTTGGTGTTCTTGCCATGCTCGTCCTTGTTAAAATGTGTCTTTATTCGCAGAAAGTTGTTTTGAATGATCAAGGCATTACCTGTCACTACCGGTTATTTAAGAAAACTTCGTACAGTTTTAAATGGGAGGATATCAAAAAAATTACCGGTCAATTTAGTAATCTCCATATACACATTGGTGAAAACATTACCCTTCATCGCTCCACGGACAAACTTCCAAAACGCTACTTTTTTAAAGAAAGAGAGAGAGTCCCAGTTACAAATTCATATTGTAACTTTGAATCCTTGGTCGTTGAGATTGTGAAGCGCGCCAAAGTTGCTACTGTAGATGAAAGTGTGAAGAAATTTATCTCAAAGCATAGTCATGCAGAAAATTAATCTTACAATTGCGCTGAGTTTTACTATTTTTTTGGCGGCCATTGCGCCGGTCAACGCCCAGCAGGCGACCATCGATAGCGGGCTCACCTACCTTCAATCGACGCAGTTGATTGAAGGCAACTGGAGCGAGACGGCAACATCACTGAACAGTCCCTTTCAGACCACAACTGCCGCTGCCCGCACATTTCAATTGGTAAGCCCGACCAACCCTGCATTAACCAGTGCCATAACCTTTCTCTCAACCCAGCCCCCAAACACCGTTGACGACCTTGCCCAACAGCTTGAAGTTCTGGCAGTCTCCGGTGCCTCAGTCACGAACCTTGTAACCACCGTTAAGGCTGCCCAGCGAACAGACGGCGGCTGGGGAATCGATCTTAATGGAACCTTCCAAAGCGAAGTCATCGACACCCTCTCGGCACTGGGTGCACTCGAAGTTGCTAATTCTGCTGATACGACCACAACTTCCAAGGCAATCGGATACCTGCTGGGAACCCAGAATACGGATGGTGGTTGGGGTGGCACATCGGGCCAGCCGAGTGAAACCTTTTATACCGCCATTGCAGTTCTGATTCTTAAACCTTTTCAGGTCACCTTTGGATTGAGCAACCAGATCGTCTCGGCAAGCACCTTTCTGATAAGTAAGCAGAACATCGACGGAGGCTTTGGAACTGCCTTTGAGACCGCCCTGGCCTTGCAGGCGATGCTTCGAACAGTCGTCGACCCGGTTAAACTGAGTAACGCTGTAAACTATCTGACCGCAACTCAGTCGCTTGGTGGGAGCTGGGATGATGATGTCTATTCGACAGCACTGGTGCTTCGGGCTCTCAATGACAGCCTCTCGGTGGGTCAGGATATCGACAATGATGGAGACGGAATAACAGAGAACCAAGGGGATTGCGATGATACCAATGCGAGCATCTTCCCGGGTGCCGCTGATCTGACGGTAGATGGGATTGATCAGAACTGCGACGGGATTGACGGCCCGGTCACCAGCACTCTGGATTCAGACGGCGATGGCTTCACCCCGATTGATGGGGACTGTAATGATGCGAATGGGAATATCCATCCGGGAGCGGTCGATATCCCCAATAACGGGATTGACGAGAACTGCGACGGGGTCGATGCAACTGTCACGACCATTAATCTCACATCGATCACCACATTAGAGGTTGTCGGCGGCACCAACATTCCGGCGACGACATTCGGACCTTTCGAGACGCTGATCATCGACATCGGGGTTAGCGAACTGGACATCCCGATTAATCTCTTTATCTCAGATGCAACCGGAACGATATTGCAGACGTTGGATGTCCGTCCTGAGGGAACGGATCAGTTCCCATTCAACACCCATAGTCTTGCCCCTGGGCTTTATACGATCACCGCCCAGGCGATGGATCCGGGTGGGTCAGGTCTCATCCTGGATGAGATGACCTCCTCGCTAACGGTCAATCCTGTCGTTGATCTTCCTGAGGCCATCCTGGGCATCTTCCCGGAATTTTCGAATGTCACAGCCACCGAAGAAGAGAGGGTCGGCGTAGTGATCTCCAACCGCTCTAATATCCCGGTAACCGTCACGATAGACCATGAAGTGAAGAACCCCTCGGGGGTTTTGATCAACAGCGGGTTGACATCAATTACGCTCAATCCACCGGATCCGACCCTGCCAACAACCTCTTCAGACTTCTTCCGGGGCAAAGGGGTTTCGGAACAGCCGCCGAGTACGGTCATTCTGAGTCAATTCACGCACACGTTTACCGAAAGCGGGGTGCATCCGGTTGTCGCCACCATCTTTATCGATACGACATTACAGATGACCTTAAACGGGAGCATCACTGCTGCTCCTGCGATCCGGATTGATCCGAGCAAAAGCCTCGTCCCCGGGGTCATTCCCCCGAGTGAAGACAAGCAGATTCGGATAGATATCCACCTGGAGGGGGTAGAGCCATGATGCGAAGAGCCCTTCACCTGCTGATGTTCATCCCCGTGATGGCGGTTTTGGTTTTCCCGTCGATTGGATCATCACAAAGTCGTGTTGAGCTTGGGCCCGAGTTCCGGATCACTCAAAATCCGGAATGGTCATCACTTCCGGCAATTGCAATCGATTCTGCCGATCAAGTCCACCTTTCGTGGGCCGAGGACATGATTATTAACGGCTGGTTCAGGAAGACGGTCTATAAGAAGCTCGATCTTGCAAACCCTCTCAGTCTGCCGATCTCGATTTCAGAAGGAATCGGTCAATTTTCGGCCGATTCTGTCATGGCGGTTGGGCCGGGAGATCGGGTGCATATCGAATGGCACAATTGGCGGTTTGCGACAGAGGAGATGATGCATGTCTCCGTCTCAAGCAGCGGTCAGCTTGGCCCTCCCTTTTTAATGACCAACACCGGCGGTGTAAACACCGATGTTCCAAGGATAGCGGTTGATGCAAACCATGGGATCCATATCCTCTATTCTTCCGAGCATGGCAGAGGGCGTGGCATCTTTAATCTCTTCTACCAGAAATTCACCTATAATCCGACCACAGACCAGATGATTAAAGAGGCCTTGGTTCCAATTACGAGCGATGGGGGAGGGATCCAGATCGGTGATTTGGCACTTGATTCATTGGGAGATATTCATATTGTCTGGAGTGATGATGGGGGTGTGATTAATTATACTAAGTTAAACGGGATAAGTGGTGCGATTCTGGTCCCTCTCGTTCAAGTCAGTGCGACATCGTCAGGTTGGCCGGAAGTTGCGGTTGATAAATCGGAGCATGTCCATATCGTCTGGTACCAGTCGGGAGATATTTTCTACAAAAAGCTTGGGATAAATGGAGAAACATTGATCCCGAATAAGCTTGTCACTTTGACTGTTCCCCTGTCGAACCAACCCGGCATTGCAATAGACTCCAAAGGGAACCCACAGATTGTGTGGGTGGAGGAAGATATACTGGGTAAGAATTTTGAAATGTTCTACACGGCGTTGAACGGGCAAAACGGGACAAAGTTAATACCTGATATGATGGTTACCTCAGACGATCAATTCAACTCATTATGGGGTTGGCCTGCGATCGCAATCGATTCAAAAGATATTGTCCATGTGACCTGGATAGAGGACAAGCACCGAGATCTTGCAAACATAAGCGATCAAAACCGGGAGATCTATTATCGGCAGATCATCCCGATGAGTTCCTTTAGTAATGTTCGTATCATTGATACCTTCTCGAATACGAACATTGATCTGGTTCAGGACTCATTTGCAAGGCCGCCGTTTAGCATGACGACAACGCTTGATCAGACCGCTGTGGAGTGGCGGTTTGATACTTTCTCGATCGAGCAGATTGAAGACCTTTCCTTTGACGTGACCATAAGGAATCCATTTCCTGGAGAGAGCCGGCTGGTCAACCATAAGCTTGAACTCTTCTATGATGATATTAACGGCAATCCGGTCCAAACCGTACTTGGCCCGCAATCGGTTGATGTCCTATCGAGTGTCTTTACACCCACGTTATCGACAAACAAGGCGTTATTTACCGCCAATGAAGATGTCCTGATCGCTCTATCGATTTCCAACCTTGGAAACTTAAGCCGCACGATCGATACCGTAGTGGAGATCGAGGATAGTCTCGGCAATCCGGTGCATACTGTAGCGACATTGCCCGCCGAGGCATTTTTGGCCGGTGTGACAAAGAGCTTCCCAGGTCTTATCTTCAATACCGGAAGTACGTTTGCGGGAGACTACCGTGTTCATGTCCGGTTGATTGAAGCTGGAATAGATGTGGGAGAAGTATTTGCCAACTTCACCATCGCCCCTGTAAAACAGGCAGCCTCTACGATCGTTACGGATAAGATTTCCTACTCATCGAATGAAACGGTTACCCTGAGTCCCTTGGTAATCAGCCAGAGCCCCAATGCTACACTTACGAATTTGAATGCAACCGTAACGGTAAGCGATTCTCTCGACGTCCTTCTCTTCACCGAGTCCCGGGCCTTGGCGGACTTGCTTCCCGGAGCCGGATTTTCGTATAACGCATTTTTTAATACATCAACCCTTCCTGCCGGGCTCTACACCACGACGCTTCAGGTCAATACCAATGGTATTCCTCTAACCACATCGACAGCCGATTTTGAGATCATCTCCAGCTTGGAGCAGGCGAATGCTCTATCGGGAACATTGACGGTCAATCCCGGCAGTATTTTTGAGACGGAGAGTACGATCCTGACCTACACTATCCAGAATACAGGCAACGAATTTGATCTTCCGCTAATTTCAATTGAAATCCTCGTGGTCGATCCCAACAGTCAAAATCCGATTCGGACCCTGACCGATCAGACAGGTCTGAACGGCCGGGAGGTCTTCATTAGGAGTATTCTGTTTAACAGTGAGGATCTTAACCCGAGAGATTACCTGCTGATCCTTAGGGGGACTACAGCGGGGATAACGCAGACCCTGGATAGTGCTGGATTGCAGGTAAAGCGGATTCCGAACACAGCTCCGACGGCGAATGCCGGAGTAGACCAGAATGCGTTGACCAGCCAGGTAATTTTGTTGGATGGCTCCTTAAGCTCCGATGATGAGGGAGATCCGTTGACATTCAAATGGGATTTTGCCTCGAAACCTGCAGCAAGCACATTAACGCAAGCCTCAATTACCAACAATGGATCGTCTACCCCGACCTTTATCCCGGATGTGGAAGGAGTTTATATCATGAGTCTGGTAGTTAATGACGGATTATTAGACAGTGCAATCGACACCGTCTCGGTCTTCGTCAATCCCGCGCCTGATATTGATATTCATCCCGAAGTGATTAACTTAAAGAGTAATGGGGCCTCAAAATCAATCACCGGGGTCTTAAGCTCTCCTGCCCTATCGGCCTTTGAGTTTTTCACGGCTGCAGACGGGTTAACTGTAACAGCAACATTCCGGATCGAGAACACTTATATTGACAAGAATGGGACAAGCGTAGTCTATACCGTTCCTGCAGATGTTTACCCGGGTGACGACACCGTGGTCCCGACCGATTCCGATCTGGACGGGATTATCGATCTCTACCAGTTGACGCTGAAGTTTAATCGTGACCTCCTGATTGCCGGAGTCAATGATGTCAACCAGCAGTTGTTGATTACACAGCCGACCGATCTTACCTCGACCGTTATTGCCACCGTAGGTGGTGTCGATATCGTGGTGGGGAGCGATACAAACATCATGATACATCCCCCTACCGTAACTCTGGGCGGCCCTCCTTAATCTCAGATAGAGATCCCCTTATCCCCGCTTTCGAAGATTCTGTGTGAAAAGGTGAAGAGCCGTTTTTTAGACGAGGGGTACTTGTTCATGTTCAAATTATAATCACGCTTTTCCTTCGTGTCATTCGTTCCTGGAGATGTCCTTTCATGAACGCGTTCATGAACGCAAGTTGACAGGCGGAATTGTTTCCGCTAAAGTTGGGAGATAGTTTTTGATGTTTGCGAAAGTTTTTATCGCTTCTTAAGATGAGGGTTTCATGCAAAAGTTTATGAGAACATTATTTTTTATTTTTGTGATGCTCATTGCGGGATATTATGTTGTCCAGTTGGTACTGGTTATTTCTCCCGGAAGCGATATGTTCGCGCCCCGGTAAGATCCTTCTTCTCCGACAGACTCCCAGGAAATAACAACAATAGATCCCTTCCTTTTTTTCTCCTGCACATTCAGAGGAACCGCCGCCGTTCTTGGGATTTCTTGACAAAATGAATCATAGATTGTTACCCTTCTGGGATGAAAGGATCTTGCTTGGAGCGCGCTTCCTCAAAAAAAGAGATGCGGGAGAAGCTTCTCCGCTTTCGTGAAGATCTATCTGTATCGGACTGTCATGAAAAGAGCAGAGCGCTTGCAAAACAGCTCCGGGTCTCCCCGGAATATATAGCGGCGCACACGATTCATTTCTACCTGTCGAATGCCGTAGAGGTACAGACCGACGAGATGATCCTGGACGCGCTCCGATTGAAAAAACGCGTCATTGTCCCGGTTGTTCATCCTGAAGACCGGTCTCTCTCTTTTTCAGAACTGTCGAGCCTTGATCCCGGTCAGATGCAAACGGGACCATTCGGCATCCGTCAACCGTTTCCTTCTGGGATAAAAGAAATAACACTTCATGAAATAGATCTATGGATTGTTCCGGGTCTTGGATTTGATGTCCAGGGAAACCGAATCGGTTATGGCGGGGGATATTATGATCGGGTATTGGCTGAGGTCAAAGTAAAGATCATCGGCCTGGCCTTCGAGTGCCAGGTCCTTACGACAGTCCCGGTCGATGAGTATGACCGCTCTGTACATAAAATTATAACAGAGCGGAGAACAATTGAATGTCTATTACAAGGAGGGCAGGGTGTCGGCGAAGAGAATTGATGGGAAAATGATTTCGCAGCAGGTCCGGATCCGCGTAAAGAGTGAGGTGGAGAAGATCTCCGACCGGATCACGCCGGGACTTGCCGCGGTATTGGTTGGAGAAGACCCGGCTTCCAGGATTTATGTCCGCAATAAAAGGAAGAAATGCGAAGAGGTCGGGATCTATTCGGAAGAACATCCCTTGCCGGAGTCCACTTCGGAAGATGCGCTTTTGTCTTTGATTGATAAGCTCAATCAGGACCCGAAGATCCATGGGATTCTGGTCCAACTTCCCCTGCCGGATCAAATTCAGGAACGCCGTATTCTCGAAGCAGTCCTCCCGGAGAAAGACGTCGATGGTTTTCATTATCTGAATGTCGGGAAGCTGGTGGCGAATGAACCCGGTTTTGTTCCCTGCACGCCACTTGGGATCATCGAGATGCTCAATACCCTTGGCGTTGAAATGAAGGGGGCGAATGCTGTGGTGGTGGGCAGAAGCAACATCGTGGGAAAACCGGCGGCACTCCTTCTCCTGCACCGACATGCGACCGTGACGATCTGCCATTCGCGTACAAAAAATCTTGCTGCGGTCTGCCGCGAGGCCGATATTCTGATTGCGGCGATCGGAAAGCCACAGTTTATCAAGGCGGATATGGTCAAGGAAGGGGCGACGGTGATTGATGTTGGGATTAACCGCCTTCCGGACGGGCGACTGGTGGGCGATGTTGATTTTGAAGCGGTTCAGGAAAGAGCCGGCGCGATCACGCCGGTACCGGGGGGGGTCGGGCCGATGACGATCGCGATGCTCTTATCAAATACCCTCCAGTCGGCAAAATGGACTGCTGGTCTGGCATAGGTCAATACATAATGAAGTACAAGTATCCGCTTTGCGTTCATGACCACCTCTGTGAGGATACGGGAGGCATCTGTCCGATTGTCGGCTGTCCGAAGGAGCTTGTCAATGGCCCTTGCGGCGGTGTTCGGGATGGTGGAAAATGTGAGGTCATTGAAGATCTTGACTGTGTCTGGGTAAATATATATAAGCAGATGGAGAAGGACAATGCACTCGATACCTTCCTGAAAATACAAGAGGCGAGAAACACAAATTATTATGCGAGACTGGTCGAAAGCAAGAGGGACCCTTCATGAAAACGCTTCGGGAAGCCTGTGAATCGGGAGAATTTTTAATTACTTCTGAGTCTCCCCCTCCGAAGGGACCCGATGTTGGTCGATTTATCGCCCGCGCCGAGAGATTATTGGGATTGGTCCACGCGGTTAACGTAACAGACAATCAGGCCGCCGTGATGCGGGCCAGTTCCCTGGCCGTCAGCAAAATCCTCCTGGACATGGGGCATGATCCTGTCTATCAGATCACTGGTCGGGATCGGAATCGCCTGGCGGTGCAGTCCGATCTGTTGGGCGCGCAGATCCTGGGGATCAGAAATGTTCTCTGCCTCACCGGGGACTACGTAACGGTGGGAGACCAAAAGGAGTCCAAGCCGGTTTTTGATCTGGAGTCGGTTCAAATACTGAAGGTTGTTTCCGGGTTGAATCAGGGAATCGACATGGTCGGAAAGGGGATGAACGGGGCCACCTCTTTGTTTCCTGGAGGGACAGTTACCCCCGAGACCGATCCCTTTGAGCCGTTGTTGATGAAATTCAAAAAAAAGGTCATGGTTGGTGCGCGGTTTTTCCAGACACAGGCCGTTTTTAACCCCGATCTATTTGGGCAGTTCATGGTGCAGGCCAGAAAATACGATGTAAAAGTCCTTGCCGGGATTCTCCTTCTGCGTTCTGCGAAGATGGCAAAATTTGTGACGAAAAATATTCCGGGCATCCGGGTCCCGGATGCCCATATTCAGCGGTTGGAACGGGCAGGACAGGAAGGTGCGTTGGAGATAGGCCTGGAGATCGCAGTCAAGACGATTGAATCAATTCGTAAAATGTGTGACGGGGTTCATATTATGGCCATCAATGCGGAAGATCAGATACCGGTGATCCTTGAGCGCGCGGGCTTGCTGCCGATTTCAAATCGTACGGGAATGAGTTAAATGGATCGCGTAACGGTTCCCATGATTCAGCAGAAGAAGGAGAAGGGAGAAAAAATCTCGGTCTTGACGGCCTATGATTTTCCCTTCGCAAAGTTGGTGGATGAGGCGGGGATCGATATGATCCTCGTCGGAGACAGTCTCGGAACGGTCATTCAGGGAAAAGAGAGTACCCTGCCGGTGACGATGGACCAGATGATTTATCATACTCGGATGGTGACGCGTGCGGCCAAACAGGCCCTCGTGGTGGGGGATATGCCCTTCATGTCCTATCAGACCGGGATGGATGCGACGATAGAAAATGCGGGACGGTTTTTAAAAGAAGCCGGGGCCGCCGCAGTCAAACTGGAGGGTGGGGCTGGAGTCGTGGACCGGATTGCGGCATTGACTCGATATGATATCCCAGTGATGGCGCATATCGGTTTGACCCCACAATCGATTCACCGCATGGGAGGGTACAAGATTCAGGGTCGGAGTCCCTCACAGGCGAAGCAACTTGTGGCAGATGCCAAAGCGCTTGAATCGGCCGGGGCCTTTTCACTGGTCTTGGAGGGGATACCTATCTCTGTTGCACAGGAGATTACGGCGACGGTTAAAATTCCAACCATAGGGATCGGTGCCGGACCCGATTGTGACGGACAGGTCCTCGTCCTCCACGATTTGTTAGGTCTCATGACCCGGTTTCAGCCAAAGTTTGTCCGCCGATATGCCGACCTTTCCACGATTGCATCAGAGGCCTTCCGACATTTTAAGTCCGATGTGGAATCCGGAAAGTTCCCTTCACAAGAAGAGGGCTACCAATAATGTACGAACCTGAAATCTTTTTTCACACCCGCCTCGAATGGCTGGAGAGAGAAGGGGGAACAACCCTCGATTATGAGAGTTATCCAAGATCACACCGGGTATCCTGCCCGAAAAAACCGCCGATTGGAATGTCGGCGGCTCCGCAGTATCAAGGCGATCCGGATCGTCTCAACCCGGAAGAACTCTTCACTGCATCCATCGCCTCCTGCCAAATGTTGACCTACCTGGCCCTGGCGTCTTTTGCGGGTATCCGTGTCCTCTCCTATACTGATGAAGCTGAAGGGGTCCTCGCTAAGAAGGAGAGAAAAATGCAGATGGTGCGCATCGTCCTCCGTCCCAGGATTGTTGTTGCAGAAGGAACGAACAAGGAAAAAGCCCTGGCCCTCGTCCAAAAAGCACACGCACAGTGTTTTATCGCCAACTCGATCACGACAGAGGCGATTATCCAGCCGAGTGTTGTGGTGGGATGATTGACTCTGCGAAAAATAACGCATGACTGACTCAGAGGCTCCATCGTACTGCCGGATCTTATAATCACTCCTCTACGCATTTAAACCATGAAGCTGATTCAACTATTAAAAAGAGAGCTTGCGTTCGAAGCGAACCGCTGGGTGGACAAGGGGCTGGTGAGCAAGGAGCAGGCCCAGACTATTCTGAAGCTCTACGGAACAGTGCTTCCAACAGGCGAGGAAAGATCCATAGGATATTCGATTCTGCTCTCGCTTGCGGCACTTTTTATGGGGCTCGCGGTCGTTGAGATTCTTGCTGCAAACTGGGATGAGATCCCGCGCGTTCTGCGGATCATATTACTCATCGCCTTGACCGTGGGGACCAATGGCATCGGTATTCGTTCCATGCTCAGAAAAAAAGAGAACCTTGGGAGAGTCTGGCTCTTTGTCGGAGCGATCTTCTATGGGATTTCCATCATGCTCATTGCGGAGAGTTATCAACTGGGTGAGCATTTTTCGGATGGGGTTTACTGGTGGGCGTTGGGTGTTCTTCCTCTGGCGCTTTGGACCCGCAGTGTTCTCATCATGTTCTTGACCTTTGTCCTCGCGTTGTCCTGGTTGCTTATCGACAGTAGCAACGGGTTTTTTCCCGCGAGCTTTCCTTTCTTCATTACTGCTTTTTTTTGGTTTTCCCTCAAACAGCGTCAGAGTATCCTCATTTTTCTCTCTGGTGTAATGGGGACATTCTTTTGGCTGGAACTCTTGCTGGCCTGGGGGCTTGGTAAAGGTGTACAGTTTGAGCATGGGCCCGAGCAGGTGGTTTTTTTAGGGGGACTTTTTTTAATCGCCCATGAAATCGGCCGGTTTTTAGAAGAGGTTTCGACCCAACACTGGTTGCGGTCCTACGGCCTCGCAATGCGCCTGTGGGAGATTCGCGTTGGTCTGATTGGTCTGCTGATTCTGAGCTTTGAGGAACCGTGGAAGATGTTGATCGATGCCCACTGGACGGCTGGGCCGTTTATGCGGTTCTGGGTTGTGTTAATTTGTGTCGTTCTGGGCCTGATTGTCTATTTCGCGGACCGTCACTGGGCATTTTCAGAGGATGCCGGAGGGGTTTTGAAACGACATGTTTCCACACTGGGGTTCTCGGGATTTTTCGTCTTGTCCACTTTCCTTGTTCTGACGTCGCCCGTCGACAACACGCCCGTCCTGTTGCAGTGTATTACGAATCTGTTCCTGGTCTTCGCGGGGATCTGGCTCATCGTGCGCGCCGTGCATGACACCTTGACTCACTATTATTATCTCGGAATAGGCATCCTGATCTTAACGGCTTTCTTTCGTTACTTCGATCTCATTGGGGATTACCTGGGCGCGTCGGTACTTTTCCTGGTTTGTGCTGCGATCCTCTTTGGCGCTGCACGGTACTGGCGGCACCACATCGTCACGACCGCATCTGGAGAATCGGGATAATTCTGTCTGGGGTTGTTTGTACTAGGCCAAGGCCCTGTCCATGATATCGAGTCCTTTTCCTAATTCTTCTTCTGTGAGGGTGAGGGGAGGAGCGATTCGGACGACGGTATTGGTATGGAGTGTCCAGCCGAGAATCAGTCCCGCATTCAGAGCCTTCCTTACAAAGGCTGCTGTTGTGTCTGCATCACAAAGCTCAAGTCCGATCATCAATCCCTTCCCCCGGACAGCGCGGATACATGAAGACCTCTGCGCGAGACCCTGCAAAGCGGTTTTTATTTTTTTGCCAAGCTGATCGGCCCTTTGTGTAAGGTCATTTTTCAGGATGATATTCAGGCTGGCCAAGCCGGCGGCACAGGAGACCGGGTGGCCGCCGAATGTGGTCACATGGGACAAAGGGGGGTCGGTCGAGAAGGTTGTCATAATTTCAGGAGATGATACGAAAGCACCGAGCGGCATTCCGCCTCCGAGGGCCTTGGCCAGCGTGATGATATCCGGAACCGTGTTCCAGTGTTCCAAGGCAAACAGTTTGCCGGTCCGCCCGAATCCAGTCTGAACCTCGTCAAAAATAAGGAGCGCGCCGACCTCGCTGCACCGGGCCCGAAGCGCCGGAAGGAAATCTTGATCCGGTATCCGAATTCCCCCCTCTCCCTGAATGGGTTCGGTGATGACGGCCGCGACCGATTGATCGATCTCAGAAAGCCTTTTGGTTTCATTGAAGGGGAGAAAGGTGATTCCGGGAAGAAGGGGTTCAAAGGGTTTTCTATAAATATCACGACCCGTCACTGAGCAGGCACCCTGGGTGTCGCCGTGATAGCTCTGCTCAAAACTGATGAAGCGTTTGCGGCCCGTCCATTTTTTTGCGAGCTTCAGTGCGCCTTCATTTGCCTCTGTTCCGCTGTTCGTAAAATAAACCTGTGAGAGGGGGTTGGGAAGGACCATTGCCAGCTTCTCAGCGAGGTCGACTTGTGCCGCCTGTATGGTCTCGCCATAGACCATCACATGCAGATACTTTTCTGCCTGCTCCTTGATCGCGTTGACAACATCCGGGTGGGTATGCCCGATATTGGCGACCCCGATACCTGAGATGAAATCAAAATAGGTTTTTCCATCTTTTGTGGTGAGTGTCACGCCTTCGGCGTGATCGATCTCCAAGCCCATCGGATGGATAGAGGTCTGGCAGACATATTTAAGGAATTTTTCATGCCGGGAAGTCAATGCTGTTCCCAATCGACAAAGCGGAAGAGGTTGAAAAGTCGGAATTGGCCGTCATGATGCCAGGTCATTGGCGGCGTTTGCATTTTTCCAATCGCACAAATTCGTGATGCCCCTATTTTTGAGATGGCCGGAATCAGCTCTGCTTTCCGGTCCTCTGGAATGGCAATACCGATGGCCTGCAGAGCGGTGTGGATGGGTTCGAGATGGGGAATAATCTCGGTCAAATCGTGAACCGGCTTCACCCAGATTGTTCTGGAGAGAGGTGAGGCCGAAAAGCGTGGATCAGGATCGTAAAGGACGGTCCAGTCGACCCCTTTTGGGCTTGAAAAGACCTTTCCTCCCCGCAAGGGGAGAGACCCTCGTAATTGCTGGATCTGTGCGGCAATTACGGGTGAGGTCTCCCCCTTTGGAAGCCGGTTTGAGGCAGCATAGAGAGCCTGGGACAACCATTGTGCAAATTCAAGAGGGGTGTGGTTGCCCAGAGATTCGACATAGAAGAGGTGGGGCGATAGACAGCCCATTTGGTCATAGAGGGTGATATCGACGGCGGCCCGCTCCGCAACTTCCTTCTGTATTGACTCGCGTGCGATCACGCCCAGGCTGAGCTTGTGTCCGTGAAAAAGGGTTCTCGTGGGCGGGGGGATCAATTCCCGAACCTGAGCGATTGTTTCATCACTCCCGTAAAGAATAGCCAGGTCGGCCTTTTGAAAGGCGGCCCGGGTGATGTGGGACTCCTTATTATTCCATGTGAGAATGGCCATGCTTTCGGCAAGTTCCGGTCGGATCTGATGCAGTGATCGGGCAAAGAGAACCGGCAGGAGAGGTTCCTCCGTACTGACTTTTGCCAGATTGGCCGATTTTGCCAATAGGCCGCAGACCAGACTGATCACCGCCGTGCCGGAAATATTTCCGGGGAGGATGTGTGTAATCAGTCTTGGCCCGATTACGCGTGTGAACCCGAGTCCTTTTTTTTTGGGCCGAAACTGGTCACAGAGGGCCGGATCGCCTAGTTCTTCCTCCAGAAGCTGGATGAGGACAGGGCGCGTCAGGTTTTTAAAAAGGTCCTCCAGGATAAAATGGATCATCTCCTTTGAGGCCCCGGACGTGAGGAGCAGGAGCGATTCGGCTTCTTTGCGTATCGGGTCTTTTGGATCGAGCCAGCGTTGTGTGGCGGCGTCAATCCAGTCCAATATTTTGAAGATGGGTTCTTTCGCGAGTTTGTCTCCGGCACGAATCAGGCGATCCGAGATGTCGATCATTTTGTCCGGCGAGAGGACGGGGAGTTCCAAAAGAAGACCGTGATGTTGTTTTTTTTTCTCCGTAATGGAGGTGATGGGCAGAAAATATCCTTTCATCGACTTAATCCTGAAAAGTGATATTTCTCTGAAGAAGTTCATCCACCGTGATGGAACACCCTTTTTGCCCGGAACCGACAGTTCTACCGAGGAGGACAAAACCGCGATCGACCTCACGTCCCAGATCTTCCGTTAAAAGTGAGGAAACCGAGTCAAGGTTAGCCAGATCGGTGTGAGCCAGGAGCCCGATCTGGCCCTTTGTAACGGGTTCTAATGTTTCTGGCGAGAGGACGCGGGTTCGTACCTGGGACGGGGGTTGAAAGAGACGTGGCGCTCTTTCGCCTACAATGCGATCATAAAATTGCGAAGTCATCTCCGTCATGCCGTATTCATTGATACAATTCTCATTTGGAATACCCCAGTTTTGTTGGGCCTTTACATAGATCCATTCCTGCGGGACTTCGCGTGAGCTTCCCTTGAAACCGCCGGTATCCATCAGACGGCTTCCAGGCGGTAGCGTACAGGCCCATTTTTTTTGGTCACAAAAATCGATGAAATGGACGAAAGAAAAAGAAGTCCCGATCAGGCAGACTGCTTCATTCGTATCCGACATTTCCTTGATCAGCCGTTCCGATTGAAGTTGTCCCTTCTCGATAAAATAAGCACTTCTTTTTGTCCCGAAGGTCTTGCGAACAACCTCCATCATATGTGAAAGAGAGGTGTTCGGGGCCTCTTCTGGAGAGGGGGTTAGAATCATGAAGCGGATTTGTTCGGACTCCGGGAGGACGTGGCGTTTAAAATGTGCGAGGATGGCCTGCTTTGAGATTTCAATGTCGTAAAGGGGGTGGCAACTTTTTTCTTCTTGCGTCGTTCCGCTCGAATAAAAAAGGTGACGCGCCTCATGAGTCGGTCGGCAGGAGAGTGTCTTATGCTTAAATGCCATCACGGGAATGGCCGGGATTGCTTCCCACTCTTTTACAGTTTCAGGACTTTGATCTCGTGAATCAGAGAATTGGCGATACGGGGGATTATGGCGGTACTGGTGTCTATAGAGATGGAGGGCCAAGTCATTAAAGAGGGGATCAGACGCGGGTCCGGGTTTCATTTGAATGAGCCGAAGTAGTTTATTCCTCATGTCTGTTGAGATACTACAAGCGTCCTTCCCCTGTCAAGGTCAGGTGTTGCGACTCAGACTGTCTGCGTCTCGTCGCGCCTGCGTTTCTCCTTGAATGTAACAGGGGCATTTGTTACGATCGCCACGTTTTCAAAAAAACGAGGACTTACGGGGAAACGGGATGGTCTTGTCCCACTGTCTGTCTCCGGAAAGAGAGAAAGAATAGGTGTTTTATGAACGAATTTTTTCAGGCCATCCTGCTCGGAATAGTGGAAGGCCTCACAGAATTTATACCCGTTTCATCAACGGGACACCTCATCGTGGCGGGACATCTCCTCGGTTTTGAGGGGCCGAAGGCGGCGACCTTCGACGTGTTCATCCAACTCGGGGCCATCCTCGCGGTCGTTTTTCTTTACAGCCATCGTTTTTTCGGCCTTCTTTCCTTTAAAAAGGAAAACGGATTCTCCGGCCTGAATGGCCTGATTCTCCTGGCCTTGACGACCTCTCCCGCGCTCTTTTTCGGTGCACTGCTCCACTCATTAATCAAGCAGCATCTTTTCAGCCCGATCACGGTGGCCATCGGTTTGGGTGCGGGGGGTGTTGTCATTCTTCTTGCAGAAGCCAGGATCCCGGCGGTAAAGCGCATTGGAGTCGATGCCCTGGGGTGGAAAGAGGCACTCGCAATCGGTTTTTTTCAGTGTTTGGCGATGTGGCCCGGCGTTTCTCGTTCCGCTTCTACCATTGTGGGAGGTATGATGATCGGCATTGAACGAAAAACAGCGGCAGAATATTCCTTCCTGGCCGCTGTACCGGTCATGTGTGCCGCAACGATTTTCGACATTTACAAGAGTCGCTCTTTTTTGGAGGCTTCCGATATTCCCATTTTTTTTATCGGGTTTTTGGTTTCGTTTATTGCGGCTCTTTTTGCCCTGAGGTTCTTTATCCGTCTTCTTGGGAGAACGACATTAAAACCTTTTGGATGGTATCGAATCGGCGTTGCCATTTTCATTTTTCTGGTATTTAGAGATTCCTAAGAGACGGGGAGAAGTCAACTGATCAAGATCTTGATGGTTGGGACAGGCGGTTTTTTGGGGGCGATCGCCCGGTATTTAATTGGAGAGTGGTTGGTCGGAAAAGGGAATGCCGGTTTTCCTTATGGGACATTTTTTGTAAATGTAACCGGATGCTTTGTCTTGGCTCTGTTCGTGACCTTGACTGCGGAGCGCTTTATGATACATCCCCATTGGCGGCTCTTGTTTGCCATCGGGTTTCTGGGAGCATACACGACCTTTTCGACTTTTGAGTATGAAACAAATAAGCTGGTCGAGGACGGGAGTTTCTGGTTTGCTCTCCTCAACATGTTCCTGAGTCTCGCTGCAGGTATGATTGCGATTCGTATTGGGATCGTGTTGGGCAGAAAGATTTAGAAGAGATGTTACGGATATAGATGATCAGTCGATCATCTTGCTTATGCCCGTCCATGTCCCAAACCACTTATTTCCTTCACGGTCAAACGCGATCGAAAAGACGTTGTTGTCGAGCAGGCCATCTGCAGTGGTATATGTAAGCCACTTCTTCCCGTCAAAACGGGTTACACCTTTGTCGGTCGCGATCCAGAGGGTCCCTTCCCGGTCCATTTCTAGGGCATGGACAAAATTTCCACCGATTGTGCCATTCCCCGCGGTAAAGGTCGTCCAGTGCTGTCCGTCAAACCTGGAGAGTCCGGCACCCCATGTCCCGATCCATTTCACATTTTGGTGGTCCACGGCGATATCGAGGACATAGTTTGGATTGGCCTGGCGGTTGTCCTTATGTTCTCTTCCGTGATGTCGCGGCTCGTTGTCGTCATAGGAATCGTCCTTTGTTTGAGAAAGGCCAATGTCCGCGCCGAGGCCGTCCCGATGGGTATATCCGCTCCAATTTTCTCCGTCGAAGCGGTTGACCCCCCCTTCCGTTCCAAACCATAAAATACCGTCCTGATCTTTTGCGATGGCATAAACCCACTTGTCAAGCAGTCCGTGTTTTTGGGTGTAGGTTTTGAAGGATTTTCCGTCAAAATAACTGGCTCCTTTCCAGGTTGCGATCCACATCGTCCCGTCTGGCTCAAAAAGGATATCGTAGACCCAGAGATCCCCCAGGCCTTTTCCCATCGGATAGCTTGTCCACCGATGGTCATAGCTTATTTTGCCTCCTCCGTAAGGGGTGTATGTGAGCCACTCCTTGCCATCATACCGGGAGAGCCCGCCGCCGTATGTGCCGATCCATTTTACGCCTTGAGGGTCTACCGCCACTTTAAAAATACCTCTGGCAAGAAGCCCGTCTGTGGAGCGAACGGTGAAGATTTGGTACTGGTCCTGTGTTCGGGTGTCGTAACGTATAATTCCGGAGGGAAGACCCAGCCAGAGATTGTTCCCATCAAAAGCCATACTTTTTACTCTGCCGCCTGTTTCAAAGTTAATGAAACGAGGCCGGGATATCAGTTTTTTTTGGGGAGGGGCAGAGGGGACAGTCGTGGCGCAGCCAGCCAGGTAAAAAATCAAGATCAGGAGGGCAAATCGAAGCCAGTTCAACAAGAATAAATACCTATTTTCATTGACAAATATCGATCATAGCGGTATTCTACATCACGATAAGCTTCTTTTCAAGAGTTTCGTGGGCGGATAGCTCAATTGGTAGAGCATCGGCTTTACACGCCGGAGGTCACAGGTTCGATCCCTGTTCCGCCTACCAGGCTTGAGCAGGGACAAAATAGACGTATAGAGCGGGGCCGTAGTTCAGCTGGTTAGAACGCCGGCCTGTCACGCCGGAGGTCGCGAGTTCGATCCTCGTCGGCCCCGCCAAGTAAGCGAGAGCTGATTCTTTCCTCTGACCGAAAGTCAGCTCTTTAAAGGAGAAGAAATCTATTGGACGCGGGTTCTGATTTTTCGTTTGTGAGCTTGTTTCTTGATGCCGGGATTGTCGCAAGGCTGGTTCTGGGGACGCTTCTTTTTGCCTCAATCGCTTCCTGGGCGATCATATTGTTTAAGTGGATCGGGCTGCGAAAGGCCGAAGCCGAAAACCGCCGATTACTGGAGCTTTATGCAAATGCTGAAGATTTGCTGGACATAGAGCGGAGGGTTTCGGGACGAGGGAAAGGGCCTTTGGGGGGAATCCTTGAAGAGGCCTTTGGGAAGATGAAACATTACCTTGCTGCGATAAGAAGCGGTTTGTCGCTTTCTGAGAATGGAAATCGGCCTCCAAAACTATCGGTCATTGAACGAACGCTTCAAAGTGCGATCCAAGATGAGATGAGTTACCAGGAACGCTATCTTCATCTGTTGGCCACCATGGGGAACACCGCTCCTTTTGTCGGACTATTCGGGACGGTCTGGGGAATTATGGGGGCATTCCAGGAAATTGGGCGGCAAGGATCTGCAAATATTGCCGTCGTTGCACCGGGTGTGGCGGAAGCCTTAATCAATACGGCTGCGGGTCTCTTTGTGGCGATTCCTGCCGTTGTTGCCTACAATATTTTTGTGATTCGGCTCAGAAAAATGCAGACTCAGTTAGAAGTGTTTTCTTCAGAGATTCTTACCCTTGTAGAAGAACAAGTAATTCAAGCACCCGTCGAGCAAAAGGTCGGATCTTAAGAAGGAACATGAGATGGTTTCAGGATCAAGTCGACATCGTGAAGTAGTGGCGGAGATTAATATTATTCCCCTGGTTGACGTGATGTTGGTCCTTCTGATTGTCTTTATGATCACGGCGCCTCTCCTCTACCGTGGGATGGATATTAAGCTTCCCCGGGCTTCGACAAACAGCATCAAACCGTCAGAGAGAAAGATTCTGAGTGTTGAGAAAAACCGATCCATTTACCTTGATAAAGAGGAAGTTGGGTTGGTGAAACTCGAAGAACGCCTCCGTGTCTTACAAGGAGTATCTCCGGATGTTTCGCTGTATCTTCGGGCCGATCGAGATGTCCCTTATGGTACGGTTGTTCAGGTTATGGATCTGATCAAGCGGGCGGGTATTTCCCGGCTGGGGATCGTGACTGAACCGCTTCCAAAAGAAGCACTTCCGCGATAAGCCCAGATGAACATGTATCGCACGCGGTCTCTAAAGGCAAATGATGCTCCATCCGTTATTTTTCCGTCTCAAAAGCGGTCAAGGCCGCATCAAGAAGAAAAACATCCCTTGTTTTCTCAGTGCCGATGACATGAGGCCTGGATTGTTATAAAATAGTAGTGTGCCCTGTTGTATTGATCGGCTAAGCGAATCCTTTTGGTAGAGGTGTCGTCTTGATGAAGAAGATGTCGGTGGACCGAGGACAGGCTGCTTGGAGGTTCCCTCCGGGAAATGATATGCGTCGCCGTGACGGCCTTCCCAGGATGATGACGATTTCCCTTTTGATCCACTTTTCTTTTTTCGTTCTCATCATGGTGGGAGAGCATTTTTCGGTCCGCCATCCACAGCTTCAAGGCTACCAGGTGAACCTTGTGTCCCCCAGTGCGGGGATGTCATCTTCCTCAATCGTCAAAGGCGGAGGGAAGCGCGTTCGAACTGCCGCCGCACCCCCGTCATCTAAACATCAAGCGGTTCGGGTATCACGTCCTGCAAATGTTTCAAGATCTCCCGTAAAAGCGATTCGCCCGGCGTCTCGTTCTTCGGCTCCTGCGGCCCGTCCAAAGTCCGGAGTGAAGACAGCACCTCAGGCTTCGAGCCCAGCGGGTGCTCCGAGAACGTCATTAAAAGTGCCTCGTAATGCAGATAATGACCCCGAACGATTAGAGGAATGGTGGAAGAAAAAGGTCGGATCGATAAAAGCGCCGGCGGGAAAAACTCAGGGCCAGACCAAGGGATCATTGCTTCCTCAAAGGAAGACGGACAAAATTGAGATTAGGAAGAAGGCACCTGAAATTCAGATTGCCCGGAACTTAACGCCGGTTTTTCCGGTAAGGCAAGGTAAATCGGAAGGGCTTATTTCTACATCCGCCGCTGAAAGCCAATCGGGTTCGGTCCTGCCGGGGGAAGAAGGCCCCTCTGATCCTTTTTCAGATGGAAGTCTGAGCGGGGGGGGGGCATCTCTTGCTCAAACGGAATCGACACAGACAGGCATGATACGGCACTCCGGCATTGTCGGAAATGGTGGCATGGGTGGAAGCGCTGGTATCATTGGAGGCGGGACGGCAGGATCAGGCAGCTCTGGTGGGATATTTCCAGGTTATTTACAGAAGATGGAAAATAAAATCAGCGGAGAATGGGCCCCTCCTCCGGTCTCCTTTCAAGAGGAACCCGTCATCGTGACGATTCGGTTTAATGTCATGAAAAACGGGCGTGTAGACCGCGATTCTATTCAAGTTGAAAAAAGTTCCGGTAATCCCTTTTTTGATCAGGCGGCGATGCGCGCAGTCTATGGGGCCGATCCCTTTCCTCCATTTCCAGAGATTCTTCCTAAGGATCACCTGAGCATCCATTTTAACTTTACCGTGCTGGAGAATTCCTAGGGATGTTACAGAGATTCTTTCTCCTGATGGCCATCGGCATCTTTTTAGGAGGGGTAGAAGCAAGGGCAGCCGATGTTTTTATGGGGACCAGCCGGTTTGGTTTTGAGAAGATACCCTTAATGATTCTTCCGCTTCAGGGGGCTTCGGAGCATTCCGAAGCCTTACTATTGACCGAGACCGCACTCACCTCGGACCTGGAGCGCTCAAGGCTCTTTCGTGTTGTTGAACCGAGCACGATCGGGATTTCCCATGCAACGACCGAAGCGCCGGATTCGGCAGCCATGCGCAAGGCATCTGCGAGTGGCGTTCAGGCCTTGGTTTGGGCAAAGCTTTATACGGACGGGGACGATTGGGTTTTGGAGAGTTATGCGTATGAGACGGGCAAGGGAGAGCAGGTTATCGGAGTCAAGATTATCGGTCGCAGAGAATCATTCCGTGCCATGGCACATCGATTTTCGGACAAACTTGTTCACCACTTTACGGGTGAGAAGGGGATTGCAGAGACGAAGGTGACCTTTATATCTGATCTGTCCGGGAAAAAAGAAGTCTATATCATGGACTATGATGGTCGTAATCCAAGGCGTATTACAACAGACCGGAGCATTGCCCTTTCTCCCAGGTGGTCGTTTAATGGTAAAAAGATTACATACACTTCTTACCGGAGTGGGAATCCGGATATCTACCTCCTTGATTTGAGCAATGGGCTTCGAAAAAGCCTTGTTTCCTTTCCCGGGCTGAACTTTTCGACGAGCTGGTCTCCTGTGGGAGACCGGATTGCCTATGCGACGACGAAGGATGGCAATGCCGAAATCTACACGATGGATCCGGAGGGGACGGAGCATAAGCGCTTGACTTTTAACGCAGCAGATGATCTTTCTCCGAGTTGGTCTCCTACAGGGAAACAGATTGCTTTTACCTCAGATCGCGGTGGGGGGCCTCAAATCTACATTATGGATGCCGATGGGATGAATGTTCACCGATTGACCTTTATCGGGAAATATAATACATCGCCCACTTGGTCTCCCAAGGGAGACTGGATTGCTTACACCTGTCGGGATGAAGAAAAAAGGTTGAAGCTTTGCGCTGATCGGGCGGATGGGCAACAATCGATTCGGATTACGGAGAGTGGCCCTTGGGATGATGAGTCACCCTCTTGGGCTTTGAATGGGAGAGACCTGGTTTTTACATCGAACCGGTCAGGTACAAACCAGATTTTTTCGATTCACTTGGATGGTACGCGAATGATCCGTTTGACTTCTAGCCCTGCGAACAATACCAGCCCAGCCTGGTCACCGAATTGATGAGAAGGGGTATGAAAAGCCTTCGTTCTTGTCCTCCTTTTGTGTAGATTCTCGGCTTGTTTTGTTTAAATATATGTGCTATTCAGTAGCACTTGAACTTTTGAAAGGTTGTGATGGGAAGGTATGAAAATGCATAGGGGAGGAAGATTGGTGAAGGATCGTGTTCTCAGAGGATTTTCTTGTTTCGGTGTTGTTTCGGTTTTTGTCGCATCCTTACTTTTGATAGGGTGTTCTAAGAAGATCGCTCCAATAGGGGGTGCATCCGGGCTCGCGCCAGATCGTCCTTCCGAATCGCTTACTGGTCGCTCCCCGGCCGAGCTTGGGACGGAGCGTGGTTCGAAGAATTCCATTGGAGAAGAGAGGGTTCCATCAGACGAAGGGCTTCCATTTTTTGGGGAGTCTGCTCCTGGAGGAGACGGTGCGGGAGAAGACCCGTTTATACTGGCCGATGGAGATTCTTCTTCAGGATTGCGTTCTTCACCGGGAGGAGATGAAGGCACGGGTTTGCTTCAGGATGCTTATTTCGAATTTGATCAGTGGGTGTTGCCGCATGACGCGCAGTCGACCCTGGAGCATAATGCGCGTTGGCTTGAAGTCCATCCGGAGGCACGAATTCAGATTGAGGGCCATTGTGATGTGCGGGGTACCAATGAGTATAATCTGGCACTGGGTGAACGGAGAGCGAAGTCTGCTATGAATTTCCTGGTGAGTATGGGTGTGGACCGATCGAGGATTTCGTTCATTAGTTTCGGCGAAGAAAAGAATAATTGCAGTGAAAAGAGTGAGGCCTGTTATAGGAAGAACCGGCGTGCACACTTTGTTGTCCTGGAAAAATAATGTCCTAGGACCAGTGACTTTTAGCCTTGATTTGAAGGGAGTCATAGGAGCTTATAGATGAGACTCCGATTTGCCATATTCACACTAATGGGAATGGTCCTGCTTCATGGGTGTGGCTATACTGTGAGGATGGTTGCGCTTGAAGAGGAGCAGCGGGAACTCCAGGAAAAAAAGAGTCTGGAAGGAGAAGTGGTACGGCTCCAGGTAGATTTAAAAAAATTGAGGAAGCAAAGTCGCCAGGCTGCCATTATTCTTAAGAAGGAAGTTGAAAGGAACGCGACCCTCCTGCGGGAAAGTCGCAAAGAGATTATTGGTCTTCAAAAAGGCCAGGCCGGTCTCAATGTGCGAATGGATGAAGCGGCGCTACAACTGAGGAAGGTCCAGGGTATCGTTGAGGAGAAAGAGAGTCAGTTGGCCGGGCTTTCCCATCATATTGAGAATGTGGCATTTCGAGTCAATAAACATAAAGAGACGCAGGGGAACTTAAGCAAGCAAGGGAAAAAGCATGAAAGTTTATTGCAGTCTCAGATAAAAGTGGTAGATGCATTGAAACGCCGTCTCGATGATCAAGGGCGAAAGGTTGCCTCTTTGAGAGGTGCATTACAGACACAGATTGATGCGGTTAGACTTATCGACAGTAATCTCCGGAACGTATCAGAGGCGCAGGAAAAAAGCCTGCGAGGTGTATCCGATCAGGCATCCGAATTGGCAGAGAAAATTCCTCCTGCGTTAAATCGGCAATCTGTTCGTCTGGATAAACTGGAATGGCAGATAAAAAAAATTGCGAGCGAGGTTGATGCAAAGAAGATGGAGAAGAACTTGGCCGTTTTTTCTGGTGAACTTAATAACTTGAAAAAGACGCTTGATGTTTTGGGGAGCAGGGTTACAACAAAAATTGATGAGCAGGGTCGGCTTATACGCGCAACGACGAAAAAAGTAGAGGGGATAGAGGCAAGCTTAATTCTTGGAGATCAATCAACACCCCTGTCGTCAAAGGCAAAATAAATATCTTCTATTAGTGAAACAGAACTCCATAAGACAATGAATATCTTTTAGTAAATGCGGGGTGCTTCGGCTGAGGCCCTGTATCGGTTTGTAGGTTCAAGAAGGTTGTTATTGAGATGTATTGTGTTTTGAATGGGGGAGGAGATACATAATGAAACAGAGGATACTTTTTCTGTTGCTTACTGTTGGATTGGTTTTTACAGTAGAAGGTTGTTCGAAGAAGCTCACTTCCGTGTCAGGGAGTGCCGGGTTACGTGAAGAGCGTGTCGAAGACGTTATTGACAGCGTCCGGGAAGTACGCCCAAGTGAAACGCCAAGCCAGACGGAAAGGCGATCTCGGGGGGAAGAATTGATTGGAGGTCTGGAGGGAGAAGATACAAATCAGGTCGTCGCAGATATTTTCTTCGAATTTAATCAAGCCTCACTGAGAGATGAGTCGAAGCAAGTTCTCAAAAAAAATGCGGAACTCCTCATGGCCAATCCAGGCGCATCGATTCAGGTGCAAGGCCATACCGATGAGCGTGGGAGTGAGGAATATAATCTCGTGCTCGGGGCACGGCGTGCGAGAATCACCAAGCGTTTTCTGGAGGCCCTCGGAGTGAATTCTTCCCTGATTCAAGTCATCAGTTATGGAGAGGAGCGACCTTTTTGTGCTCAGAGTGAAGAACGGTGCTGGAAGCAAAATAGAAGGGCGCACTTCCTTATTCAGGCGCAAAGGTAATAGATCCGGCCTCTTGCGGCGACTGACGGGGTTTTATTCGGCCACACACGAAGGGCTAAGAGCATGAGAGTGATCAAGGGGCTTGTATTCCCTTTTATGTTGTCGGATTGAGTACGTCGAGGTTTAAAAAGAATGGTGAAAAGGGGTTTAGTCAGGTTTTGCGGCGTGTCTCTCTTTCTCATGATGTCGGCATGTGCCCTCCAATCGAATATGGTTGAAATAGAAAATGATGTCGAGACGCTGAGAAAGCATCGCTGGGAACTCCAGGGGCGTCTGGAGCGCCTTGAAAAGAGGATGCGTGAGATCGGGTCGGAGGAGGTGGCGGACAAGAAAAAACAGTCCGCTGACATGGTTGCTCATGTTGATGATTTGAAGACCAACTTCCAGGTCCTTTCCGGTTTGCTTGACGAAGACAGGCACCTCCTTTCGGGCGTGAGTAAACGGATGGAAGACCAGGCATTTCGAACGCAAGACCTTTTAAATCGCCTGAATAGTCTGGAATCGCGCCTTTTTGCCATTGAAGCTGGAGGAGGGGCAAAAAAAGGCCGAGGATCAAATGAAGAACGCACGGTCTTGCCTGGTCAAAAGATTAAACGCCCACCTATTGGCAGGTCGATGTCTCCGACGGAGGCCTATAACCTGGCGTACAACGATTATCTTAAAGGAAATTATGATCTTGCGATTATCGCCTTTCAGAATTTTTCCGAGCAGTATCGGGGATCGGCCTTGATTCCTCAATCGATCTATTGGACAGGAGAGAGTTACTATGGGAAGAAGTTCTTTTCGAAGGCGATCAAGTACTTTGATCAGATTCAAAGAGAATACCCCAGGAGCGAAAAAGCATCAAGTGCCTTACTCAAGATCGGGTTTGCCTACCTGGAACTGGGTGATCGTGTGAAAACACGGATTCATTTAAAAAGAGTGATCGAACAATTTCCTAATTCAAATGAGGCGCTTCTCGCAAAAGACCAACTCGCCGCCCTGAACTGAAGATCGCTCTCTCCTTATTTTACCTTCCTGTACTAGAACCTCTTTGTCTCATTTTTTAACAGGGTGTAGAAAATCTTGCCAAAGATCAATGTTCTTTCTGAGAACCTAGCCAATAAAATTGCAGCGGGTGAAGTTGTTGAGAGACCGGCATCTGTCGTAAAGGAGTTGGTTGAAAATGCGATTGATGCAAAGAGTCAACGTATTTTCGTCTCCATATTGGAGGGGGGGACCCGACTGATTCAGGTCGAGGATGACGGTGAGGGCATGGAGCAGGAAGATGCCTGTCTCGCTTTTCAACGGCATGCAACAAGCAAGGTGCTTGAGGAAGAAGACCTCTCGTCCATTATGACTCTGGGCTTTCGTGGAGAGGCCCTTCCAAGCATTGCCTCTATCTCCAATATTCGTTTGAGAACACGTACCGCCGAGGCATTAGAAGGCTCAGACCTTTCCCTTGGAGCGGGGAAGATAGAATCCATAAAGGCCGCGGCACTGGCACAAGGGTCCAACTTTGAGATCAAAGATCTTTTCTTTAATGTGCCGGCGCGGAAAAAATTTCTAAAATCGACACAAACCGAACTCAGCCATATCAGCGGAACTCTTTTCCAACTTGCGCTCTCCTATCCATCGATTCATTTTCGATTGACTCACGGAGCAAGACGCCTCCTTGATTGTCCGCGCGTCCCGGATCTAAAGGCTCGGATTCTGCAGCTGATTGGCCGAGAGCCGGTCGCGCACTGCCTACAGGCAGAGGGGCAGGATATGGCCGGAGAGGGGATTTCCCTCAGGGCTTTTTTTTCCCGTCCCCCGCTTCAGAGAAATTATAAGAAGAATCAATATCTCTTTGTGAACCAACGGCCAGTCCGGAGCCCGCTTCTTGTTCACGCAATCTATGACGCTTACGCAAGCTATCTGATGAAAGGGGAACACCCTTTTTTTGTCTTGTTCTTAAATATTGATCCCACACGGGTCGATGTCAACGTTCACCCGGCAAAGAGAGAGATCCGCTTTCAAAATACCGATCTTGTTCATCAGACGGTTCGCCGGATTTTTCGGGAAGCATTGTCCTCGGCGGGGGGCGTCGGGCTTGAGGTGAGTGACCCATTGGTATCCCAACCGATCGAACCCTTACCCTCACCTTCGAGTCGATCAAGATGGCGGGGAAGGGAGGGCCTTAGCCATGAAGCGCTGGGTTCTCGCCTCGATGTCGCAGGGGATGGAGGGAAATGGCTTGGATGGCCCAATCCAACAGCATCACGAAGCACTTCTGAAGAGGTAAAAGAGTCGGAGGGATCTTATTCTGAACCGCTCCCCTTATTAGCGGACGCCTCCTTTTCACCTCAAACCGCACCTTTGGGATCAACAGTGCTGATTCGTCCAATCGGGCAGGTCTATGGTACTTTTCTGCTTGCCGAGGTGGAGGGCTGCCTTGTGATTGTTGACCAGCATACGGCACACGAACGCGTCCTTTATGAGTCCTTGCTGGCGGGTTGGCGGCGGTTTCAGGAGTCAGAAGGGCAAAAGATTGAGGCCTCTTCTGTCTTTATCGAAGTCCAGCCGCTCCTCTTTCCACAGCAGGTGGATCTTCCCTTATCCAGGGCGGGTATTCTGAAGGATTATTTGACGCGCCTGGAAGAGGTCGGACTGAAAATTGAACCTTTTGGTGAAACAACTTTCCTTGTTCGTGCTGTGCCGGCACTCCTGACCGAAATGAACCTGGAATCGCTGCTCATAGATCTGACGGATGAATTATCTGAGCTAGAGGTTTCTTCTCAAATGGATCAGCCCATGCTGAAGATGATCGCCTCGATGGCTTGCCACGGAGCCGTCCGTGCCCATCAGACCCTGGCACTACCGGAGATTGAAGCGCTTCTCAAGAAATACTTTGAAAAGGATACGCCCCCGACTTGTCCTCATGGAAGGCCGATTTTATTAACCTATCCCTTAACAGAATTAGAGAAGCTGTTCCGGCGACGATGAGGTTCACCTTGCCACCGCGGCAGTGCCGCTATCGATCTGGTCCACGATGCTTACGAAATCTCCTTTAGGTGTCAGGAAGCCCTGGTTTGTCATTACGGGTCCGACGGCGGTCGGGAAGAGTCAGGTGACGGAGATTCTGGCTCAGGGGCTTCAGACTGAAATCATCGTCGCGGATTCCATGCAGATTTATCAGGGGATGGATATCGCGACTGAAAAACCATCTCCAGAGGCGAGACGGCGTGTCCCGCGTCATCTCATCGATCTTATCCTTCCTGATCAATCTTTTTCAGCAGGGGCCTACAAGAGGGCGGCTGAAACCACGATTTCCGAGAGAGAAGGAAAAGGCCAGGTTATCTTGATTGAAGGGGGGAGTGGTCTTTACCTCAAGGCCCTGTTGGATGGACTCTGGGAGGGTCCCCCTGCCGACTGGGAATTGCGCAGTGCGCTTCTTGAAAAAGAACAGGAGGAAGGAACGCTCTACCGGATGTTACAGGGGATTGATCCCTCCCTGGCGGAGAGAATCCACTATAGGGATCTTCGTAAAATTATCCGGGCACTTGAAGTCCATTCACTCACCGGCCGCCGTCTCTCCGAATTTCATGAAGCGCATCGGCATCAACGTTCCCAGAGATCTCCTTTTTGGATCGTTGGATTAAGGCGTGATCGAAAAGACCTGATTCAGAGAATTGGAAGGCGTGTTGATCAGCAAGTCACGTCAGGACTCGTAGAGGAAACGGAAGCACTGCTCTCATCTGGCTTCTCCCGGTCATTGCCGTCCATGCTCGGACTCGGGTACAGGCAGATTGTAGCGTATCTTAAAGGAGAGTGTTCTCTGGAGTCGGCTGTTTCTTTATTGAAACGCGATATACGCCGCTATGCCAAGCGGCAGATGACCTGGTTTCGCGCTGACCCCAGGATTGAATGGATTGACCTTACCCCAGATGAGTCTGCCGGTGAAACCGCTGATCGGATTAGAAACTTGAAGAATTACGAGAGTATGATATAATCCGACCCAGTTTCGTCCGTCCGATTTTGGGTCAGAAAAGTTGTAGAGGGAAGGTCTTCATGATTAAACGGCCCACAAAAAGACTGGGGATATCAAGGAAGTTTCCACAGGCGCGAATCGGCGTTATTGGGGGGAGCGGTCTCACACAGATGGAGAATCTTCAGGAGGTAAGAGAGGTGTCGGTGTCCACGCCATTTGGGCGGCCCTCCGGGAAGTTCATCATGGGAAACCTCAAGGGTGTTCCGCTTGCCTTCTTGCCTCGGCATGGTCAAGGACACACGATATTGCCGTCCGAAATCAATTACCGTGCAAATATCTTTGCAATGAAAAAACTGGGTGTAGAACGGATCTTATCTGTCAGTGCTGTCGGTAGCATGAAGGAGGAAATTGTTCCCGGAGATGTCGTTATTCCGGAGCAATTTTATGATCTGACCAAGGGAAGAGGAAGCACCTTTTTTGGTGAAGGGATCGTGGCGCATGTAAGTCTGGCGGACCCGGTTTGTCCGGAACTGACAGAGGTTGTTTCGATGGCGGGCCAGGATGTTGGGGCGACGCTTCATCGGGGCGGGACGTATCTCTGTATGGAGGGCCCCCAATTTTCTACCCGTGCTGAGTCCGAAATTCACCGGGGCTGGGGCGTTTCTGTTATCGGGATGACGAATGTGACTGAGTCAAAGCTGGCCCGGGAGGCGGAAATCTGTTACGTGACGATGGCGATGGCGACCGACTACGACTGCTGGCATATCGGTGCAGGTCCTGTCACGGCGGAAATGGTCCTGAAAACGCTTAGGGAAAATGTGGCGCTCTCCAAAGACATGATTCAAGCAGCCGTGGGGCGGATTGATTTAAAAAGGAACTGTTTTTGCGCAGAAGCACTGAAGAATGCCGTTGTGACCGACCCTTCTTCTATCTCAAGAAAACTGAAGAGTTCTTTAAAACCCCTTATTGGAAAATATCTCTCATGAACATACAGAGTGAATGCAATCCCCGTCCTTCTAGAGTGGGATTCGGCGGGCGAAAAAAATCAGAGCGTTTTTTTCTTTTCGGGTTAAATCGTTATCGCCATTCCGCAGTGTGGTTTTTCAAAAATGCGGTTGTCTTCCTTGGGTTCTTTTTATCGGGTTGCGTGTCCTTTTTTACCGTGCCCTCGCATGAAGCATTGCAGAATCCACCGCCACCGCTTCAGGAACGCTGGGAAACCGAACTCATTCATCCGGAATTTTCTTCCGACGCCTTGAAAGGCGATGGGATGGCACTCTTTGCGATCTTGGAGAGAGGCGCCCCCGATGTTTTGCGTCAGTCGGTGGCTTTCGAGGTCTTTCAGGGGCTTCGTTCCTTTTTTCCAGAAGTTCGCGTGATTCCGAGAATGGATGCGGTGAGGACAATCACTCAGGCGGGAAGAAAACCAGATTATAAAAGGTTCTTGAGAAGTTACCAGGAAGGAAGGTCGATGGATGTGAGTTCCCTTAGAGAATGGGGTCAAATAGAGGGTGTCCGTTACCTTTTTATCGGGGAGATCCTTTTTAACGATAAGCATACTGCGACCCGATTGATGCAGGAAGCAGAAACGGGTATCGGGGGATTGATATCCATTTTTTCTTCCGGGCCGAGCCACATCCCTGTTGAGGTGTATAAGCGGGTTTCTCTTCGGGGAGAACTCTGGGACAGTCAATGCGGAAAAGCCATGTGGATTGGAACCAGTCAGTCTGAAGTGACCGAGCCTGGAGAAAAGGAACGTGTACGTGTTGAAGATATTCTCAACTCAACAAGCCGAAATCTGATCGCTGCACTTGATCAGGCTTTGAAAAAACACCCGGGGGGTACGAAACCCTCGCAATGTTAAAACGGGATATTGACAAAAGGATAGTCACAAAAGGAGAGAGATGAGTTTATTGGTCGTTGGATCGGTGGCATTTGATTCTGTGAAAACCCCTTTTGGGGAGGCCGATGAGGTCTTGGGTGGGTCTGCGACATATTTCGCAACCTCGGCGAGTTACTTTACAGATGTTAGGATGGTCGCCGTGGTCGGTGAGGATTTTCCAGAAACCCATCTTCAGTTTTTGAAGGAGCGGGGCATTAATGCTGATGGGGTGGAGCGCCAGCCGGGGCGGACGTTCCGGTGGCGGGGGGAATACGGCTTCCATTTAAATGAAGCAAAAACCCTTGAGACACAGCTCAATGTGTTCGAGACATTTCATCCAAAAATTCCAAAGTCATATGCAGACTCGCCATTTGTTTTTCTGGCCAATATTGATCCTGAACTTCAGCTGGATGTACTCAGACAGGTTGAAGGTCCGAAACTCGTGGCATGCGATACGATGAATTATTGGATTGAAGGAAAACGGGAGGCCTTGTTAGAGACCTTGAAG
Organism: Nitrospirota bacterium; assembly: GCA_029261165.1. Classification (GTDB taxonomy): domain Bacteria; phylum Nitrospirota; class Nitrospiria; order SBBL01; family JAADHI01; genus DUAG01. The sequence continues at coordinate 37,890 of JAJDBV010000015.1, forward strand.
GTGGTGGATATCCTGATGATCAACGATGGTGAGGCGCGTGAGCTTGCAAGCGAATTCAACCTTGTGAAGGTGGCAAAGAAGATTCTGGCATTGGGCCCTAAAATCCTTGTGATCAAGCGGGGAGAGTACGGTGCCTTGATGTTTAATGGTAAAACCATGTTTGCCGCGCCGGCCTTTCCCCTGGAGTCCATCTTTGATCCAACCGGTGCAGGAGATTCCTTTGCTGGAGGGTTCATGGGTTATCTCGCCAAGACTGGAGAGGTCAATGATGTCACCATTCGGCAGGCTGTTATTTATGGAAGCGCGATGGCGTCTTTCAATGTAGAGGCCTTCAGCCTTGATCGGATTCGTTCGTTAAAGGCGGATGATATTACAAGCCGGTACAAGGAATTCAAGGCCCTCACCTTCTTTGAGAGTCATTAGATCTTGATCACGCAGCGTGTGTTTAAACCCCACCCCTCCAGGGCAGGGGTCTTCAACGGACCAGAGGTGTTATGAACACGCATAGCGAGAGTAATCCCCGCCCCTCTACGATGGGGTTCTTCAATTATAGAGTGTGTTTCATCTTGCTCTTCCTCCCGTTTTGGGTCGCTTGCGGCATGACAGAAGGGCGAATCAAGAAAGAAAAGGAAGCCACGGCGCACTACAAATTTGGTATTGCGTATTTGCAAGACAAGCCTTCCGATCTTCAGAAGGCCTATCTTGAGTTTCAAAAGGCGGTGCGCCTTGACCCTCGTAACCGGGACGTGCATTACGCCCTGGGACATGTCCACTATAAAAGAGAAAACTATGTTGAGGCCATCGCGTCATTCCAAAAAACGCTTTCAATTGACTCAGGGTTTTCCGAAGCCCATAATTACCTGGGAAAGGCTTATGAAGCGCAAGGGAAAATAGAAGCGGCAATCGGAGCATACCAGAAGGCTCTCGAAAATCCGGAGTATATTACCCCGCAATTGCCCCATCTGAACCTAGGACTTCTTTATCTCGAGGAAGGAAGCTATGATGATGCCCTGAGGGAATTTAAGGATGTCCTTCGATTTGATGCGACAAATGTTGTTGCGCACAACGAACTGGGAAAAGTGTATTATCAAAAAGGAAGACTAAAAGAGGCGATTGCTTCTTATCAAGAGGCACTGCAGAGAGCACCAACTTATCTTGATGCCCACTACAACCTGGCGTTTTCTTATCTGAAAGAAGGTTCTAAGGATTTGGCCGCGAAGGCGTTTAAGAAGGTGATCGAGTTGTCGCCCCAAAGTCAAGTGGCGAAAGAGTCGGAAAAGTTTTTGGACGCCCTCCAGTAATTTAAAAAACAATATAAAATAGCAGGCTCATGGAAAACCTGGGAGAATACCTCCAACAAGCGCGAAAAGCGAAAAAACTGTCGATTGAAGAAATGGCTTCCCGGACCCGGATCTCGGTCCGCTTTATTCAGGCAATTGAAGAGAACAGGTTTGACCTTCTCCCCAATATGGTCTCGGCAAAGGGGTTTGTGAGAGGGTATGCCCTATGCCTGGAATTGGATACGGAGGCGGCTCTCGAGGCGTTTTCCGAACTGGTCGAATCGGGAGATCCCCGCAAGGCAAGGGCGGAGAAGGATGAAGCACCTCCTTATATCCAGGCAGAGAGGCCTGATCGTCTTCCATTTCCATCCTGGGCGGTCATGTCTGTCGGTGCCTTTATCGTATTTTTGCTCATTCTAACAGTGATCCTTCCAAAGGAAAAGGAAGGAGAGAACGTAACGCCCCCACCTGAAACGACCCCTTTGGAAGAGATTATTTCTCCAGAGGTGCCTCAGATGCTTGGACCACCCGTTTCGGAAACAGGTGATCAGGATGGAGAATCTCCAGAAGGGGAGGATGTGTCTGAGGCTGAGGAAGAAGACGCTTTGCCTGACGCGAAAGAAGAAGTTCCTCTGACGGCTACGGCACCGTTATCAGATCAGGCGTCTGATCATGAACCTGATCTGAGGCCTGAGGAATCTGTCAATCCTTCTGTCCTGCTTGTTGAGGCGGTTTCCTCCTCTTGGGTTCAAGTCACCATTGACGGGGATGAAATAAAAGAGGCCATGCTTCAACCGAGTGATGCGGTTCGGTGGCGGGCGAAGGAGTCATTTTTTTTGACGCTTGGTAATGCGGGCGGTGTCCGGGTCTATCTGGATGGAGAAGATCTTGGTCCGATGGGAGCGATGGGAAAGGTCGTTCGAAAAGAGATCATCATTGCCGAAGCCATATCTGAGTAAGACATGCTTGGTGGACCACACCATGCAGTGTTAAGAATAATTTTTGCCGGCGTAGCTCAGGGGTAGAGCAGCTGATTCGTAATCAGCAGGTCGGTGGTTCAATTCCACTCGCCGGCTCCAGTAAAATCAATGAGTTAGGAGGAATCTTCTAGCTCATTTTTACTTTGGCTGTATAATTTTTATATAGTTCGTTAGTATTGTGTATTATTTGGAGAGTATTCTTGGAAGGTCTTTCTGGAATAAATCCAAATTTGAAAGCAACTCTTTAAAATGTCATACTGCCCCCAGAATTCTCAACCAGTTGACTTCCCAGAATAAATTCTCTATATCGAAAATATGGGCGCAAGAAAATGAGTCTAATGAGACGCTTAGCCGCAGAGAAGCAGAGACAGTCTTACAGAGCCTACTTGATCTTAGGTAAAGGGCATTCTTTGAGTGAAGCGAAATGTATGTCCTTTACGGTTTACAGGGCCTGAGAAAAGGCGGTGTTCTGGGTGCTGGAACTGAAATCCTCTTCACTCAGCACCTCTTTTATGAACCGAATACTTCCCTCAATCGGATCGTTTTTTTATTATATTTGAGTCGAATAACTGTTATAATCGGCCCATGCTCTATAATTGGCAACAAAAAGACTGGCCTGAATTTAAATACGACCTCACAGGTGTTGAAGATGTACTGTTTGCACTTGCTGAGAAAGTCGGGCAGGCCAGTGGTCTTCTGAAGGGCCTGCCGGAAAGCACACAAACCGAAACAGTCATCGATCTGATGGTTTCTGAAGCCATTAAAACTTCAGAGATCGAAGGCGAATATCTTAACCGCAGGGATGTGGTCTCCTCAATCAGAAACAATCTAGGTTTAAATCAGCATATGGAACAGGTTCGAGACAGGAAGGCGGAAGGGGCAGCCGAGCTGATGATTGATGTTCGGGAGTGCTATGCCGAAGCACTGAGTAAAGAGAAGCTGTTCTCCTGGCATCGGATGATCATGAAAGGGAGCCGGGGGATTAAAGCGGGTGACTGGCGATCTCATGAAGCACCCATGCAGGTGGTCTCCGGCCTGATTGGAAAAGAAAAAGTTCATTATGAAGCACCCCCTTCCAACCGGGTCCCGGAGGAAATGAAACACTTTGTCACGTGGTTTAATGACACAGGCCCAAACGGAAAAAATGAGATCAAGAAACCAGTCGTCCGCTCCGCGATTGCCCATCTCTATTTTGAAACCATTCATCCTTTTGAAGATGGAAATGGGAGAATCGGGCGGGCACTCTCTGAAAAAGCCTTGTCACGAGGGGTAGGTCGGCCCATCCTGCTCAGCCTGTCCAGAACCATCGCGGCAAACAGAAACCTTTATTATGACGCACTCCAAGCCGGGCAACGATCAAATGAGATTACACCCTGGATCACATACTTTGTGAATATGGTGTTCGATGCACAAATCCAGGCAGAATCGCAAATTGACTTTACATTAAAGAAAACGAAATTCTTTGATCGCTTTAGAGATCAACTGAATGCGCGTCAACACCGTGTTGCTCGCCGAATGCTGGAAGAAGGGCCGAAAGGATTTGAAGGCGGTATGAGTACCAAGAAATACATCACTCTGACCCACACATCAAAAGCGACCGCAACAAGGGATTTACAAGACCTGGTCAAAAAAGGGGCTTTCATTTCTTTCGGAGGCGGACGGAGTACGCGTTATGAGGTGAATCTTGGATAGGATAGAAGAGGTGAGTTAATGTTGAGAAAGCAATTATTACATTAAAACAATTAAATGATTTGGGAATCGACATTTCAATCGATGACATCGGTATCGGATATTCTTCCTTAAACTGCCTCAGGCGTCTTCCAATCCAAGAACTTAAGATCGACCAATCATTCATCTGTGAACTTACATTCAATTTGAATGACACGGTTATTATTGAGGCAATCATATCCTTGGCGCATAACCTGAAGTTGCGAGTCATTGCAGAAGGTATCGAGACCTTTGATCAACTCAAGATCCTTAAATCCTTGCATTGTAACGAAGGACAGGGATATCTCTTCGGTAAACCCATGGAGACTGAGGAGACAACACGATTCCTCATCAGCAAGGGAAAACAGCTAGAATTAAATCCAGGGACAGTGGGACATCCCAGCAACAGCTAGACTTGTGAAGACCGGGCAAGCGCGCTGATCGCCCGAGCAAGAAAACCATGAGAAAAGGAGGTATTCAGGATGGATATAACTAAAGTTTTGATTGTGGATGATGATCCCGACATCATTGAGACTGTTCGGTTTCGCCTTGATCAGGAAGGTTTTTAGGTAATCACCGCGACGAATGGATGGGAAGCCTTAGGCGCGGTGAGAGCCCGTGAGCCCGATCTTGTGATCCTGGATGTGATGATGCCGAAAGAGAATGGCTATCAGGTGGCCAGAATGATCAAGGAGGATCAACAAGAGGGATGGCGTTCAAAAAAGACCCGTGTGATTCTACTGACAGCACGAAACCTTAAGGATGACCCGGAGTAGGAGAAGATGTACCGGTCATTTACTGAAGCGGATGCGGTCATCTACAAACCCTTTGAGATGGATGAATTACTTAAACAGATCGGCGGTCTACTCACAGAGTCCGTGTAGCGAGCCAAGGTGAAGGGCGTGATCCTGAGGGAAATAAGACTCCCGATCATTGGTGATGCGCCGGAAATTGTCGAGGCGGTTTCCTTTACCTTGGAAATGAAGGGGACGGTGGGTAGGCAAGCAGTGAGACCCGGCGGTTCGCCACAGCCAATTCCTAAGGGCGTCTGCAATTCATTCCACGGTCGATGTCTCTTCATCAGCCTTCCTCTATCTATTTGCAAGCTGATCAGACATCATGTATCATTATTGGTATATTGATCCAAGGTTTTTCAATCCTGGATGTTCAGAAATATTAGAATAGTGAGTAAGGCTTTTGTATGGATGATCCCGGCTCCCGCTCTGATCTGGACTTAGACGCTGATCCTGAAGAAACCCGGGAATGGCTCGATTCTTTAAGTGCCGTGATTCAACACGAGGGGCCGGAACGGGCACATTTTCTCTTGCAGAAACTGATCGATCAAGCACGCCGTTCCGGCGCTTATCTGCCCTACAAGGCGACGACAGCCTACTTAAATACCATTCCCGCCCATCTTGGTGATCGCAGTCCTGGAGACCAGGAGATCGAATGGCGCGTCCGTACTATGATTCGCTGGAACGCCATGGTCACTGTGGTCAGAGCCAACCGCAAGGCGGGTGAACTGGGAGGGCATATTGCCAGTTTCGCATCCGCCGCTACCCTCTATGATGTAGGTTTCAATCATTTCTTCCGCGGCCCGGATCACCCCGGAGGCGGTGACTTGGTTTACTTTCAGGGGCACTCCGCACCCGGCATCTATGCCCGTGCCTTTCTGGAGGGGAGATTGACGGAGACGCAGTTGGATCATTACCGACAGGATGTTGACGGCAAAGGTCTGAGTTCCTATCCTCATCCTTGGCTGATGCCTGATTTTTGGCAGATGCCGACTGTCTCCATGGGACTTGGACCCATGATGGCCATTTATCAGGCGCGTTTTCTCTCTTATCTACACAATCGGGGGCTGGCAGGCACCTCTCAACGGAAGGTTTGGGCCTTTCTCGGCGATGGCGAATGCGATGAGCCGGAATCGTTGGGGGCGCTCTCTCTTGCCGGACGGGAAAAGCTGGATAACCTTATCTTTGTGGTCAATTGCAATCTGCAGCGCCTCGATGGCCCGGTCCGTGGCAACGGCAAGATCATCCAGGAGTTGGAGGGGGTCTTTCGCGGTGCGGGGTGGAATGTCATCAAGGTCATCTGGGGTTCTTATTGGGATCCTTTGCTGGCAACAGATCATGATGGTTTATTACAAAAGCGAATGGAAGAAACCTGCGACGGTGAATATCAGAATTGCAAGGCGCATGGCGGCGCTTATACACGCGAACATTTTTTCGGCCGATACCCGGAACTCAAACAACGAGTTGCCCATCTTTCTGATCGCGACATCTGGCACTTAAATCGCGGAGGCCATGATCCACATAAGGTTTATGCTGCCTATGCTGCGGCGGTAAAGCAGAAAGGTCGTCCCACGGTCATTTTGGCCAAGACCGTCAAAGGCTACGGCATGGGCGAGGCCGGTGAAGGTCAGAATATTACCCATCAGCAGAAGAAAATGGACATTGAGTCTATCCGTGCTTTCCGTGACCGCTTTAATCTGCCTATTCCGGATGATCAATTGGAAGCGCTCCCTTTCTATCGTCCATCGGAAGACTCTGCAGAGATCAAGTATCTCAAGGCACGGCGCAAGGCTCTGGGGGGCTGGCTCCCTCAGCGACAGTCCATTGCGCCAAAGCTGAAGGTGCCGGGATTGAACGCATTTGAGACCATCACCAGGGGGACCGCGCCGGGTCGGAAAATTTCGACGACCATGGCCTTTGTCCGTTGTTTGTCCGTCCTGCTGCGCGACAAGACGATGGGCCCTTCCATCGTCCCGATCGTCGCCGATGAGGCCCGGACCTTCGGCATGGAGGGGATGTTTCGACAGTTGGGCATCTATTCTGCTGAAGGCCAAAAATACGAGCCGATGGACTCGGATCAGGTCATGTATTACCGGGAGGATAAAAAAGGACAGATTCTCCAGGAAGGGATCAATGAAGCAGGGGCCTTTTCATCCTGGCTTGCCGCCGCGACGGCGTACAGTACCTGCGGTGTCCCGATGATTCCCTTCTATATCTTTTATTCCATGTTCGGTTTTCAACGGATTGGTGATCTGGCCTGGGCAGCCGGGGACATGCGTGCGCGTGGCTTTCTCCTGGGGGGCACCTCTGGCCGGACCACCCTTAACGGAGAGGGTTTGCAGCATCAGGATGGACAGAGCCACTTGATGGCCGCGAACATTCCCAATTGTGTCTCGTATGATCCGGCCTTTGCCTATGAGGTCGCGATCATCTTGCGGAATGGCCTCAAGCGTATGCTGGAGGATCAGGAGGATGTGTTTTATTATATCACCCTGATGAATGAAAATTATGCGCAGCCGGCATTGCCTCAAGGCAAGGAAGCTGGAATATTGAAAGGACTTTATCTGTTCAGAGACGCAGGTGAAGGCGGACAAAAGGTTCAGTTGATGGGGAGCGGGGCGATTTTGAATGAGGCGATTTATGCCGCTGATCTGCTGGAGAAAGACTTCGAAGTGAAAGCCAATGTGTGGAGTGCGACGAGCTTTACTGCTTTGCGCCGGGATGGTCTGGAAGTTGAACGTTTGAATCTCCGTGGAGCCGGGGGAAAAGCGAGGCAGAATTATGTGACCCAATGTCTTTCAAATCATGGAGGTCCGGTTATTGCTGCAAGCGATTACATGAAGGCCTACGCCGATCAGATTCGTGCCTTTGTGCCGAATGACTACCATGTCCTCGGGACGGATGGCTTTGGCCGCAGTGATACACGCGCCCGCTTGCGTCATTTCTTTGAAGTGGATCGTTTTCATATTGCGTATACGGCGATCGTCGCGCTTGTTCGCCGGGGCGATCTGCCCAGAAAGACCGTGAAAGCTGCCGCGAAAAAATACGGGATAAATCCCGCAAAACCAATGCCAGTGAACTGCTGAGAGAAAGCGTACCTTCTTGCCGAAATCGAAAGAAATCAAAGTGCCCGATATTGGCGATTTTAAGGGAGTGGATGTGATCGAAGTGCTTGTCCATGAGGGCGACCAAATTTCTGCTGAGGACCCATTGTTAACCCTGGAGACAGACAAGGCTGCAATGGAAATTCCGGCACCCGAAGCCGGAATTGTCCGTGAAGTAAAAGTGGCCGTTGGTGACAAGATATCACAAGGAGAGGTCATCTTTCTTTTGGAAGTAGAAAGCAAAGGAGGTTCAGAATTACCGAAATCCGGAACGAAAGCTGGCAAGGCGAAGTCGATTTCAGAAGTGGATCCGGCACCTGTTTCTCAAGAGAAACAGGTCGCATCTGAGCCAACACGATCCGTTCCGGGACCTGAAAAAGAAAGTTTTTCCTTGCCCATGGATGACCCGGAAAGCAATGACTTACGGCTTCCATTGGCGTCTCCGGCGATACGGCGCTTGGCCCGTGAACTGGGTGTTGCCCTGCATCAAGTCAAAGGAAGCGGCCCGTCGGGCCGTATCCTTAAAGAGGATATCCAGGGGCATGTAAAGGCGTGTTTGAAAGAAAGGGACCACCCGCCGTTGACCCAGACGGAGATTGATTTTTCCCGATTCGGAGAAATCAGCACAGCGCCTTTGAGCCGTATTAATAAAATTTCCAGTATCCGCCTCCAACGCAGTTGGAACGTGATTCCACATGTCACCCAGCATGACGAGGCCGACATTACAAAGATGGAAGCCTTCCGCAAGGAGAGCCGGCCTGAGGCGGAAAAGCGGGGTGCTAAAATGACACCCGTGGTTTTTCTCATCAAGGCCTGCGTTGCGGCATTAAAACAATACCCAAAATTCAATGCCTCCTTGTCGTCAGATGGCGAGACATTAATTCTCAAACACTACTATCATATCGGCGTCGCGGTCGATACCCCGGACGGCCTCCTGGTTCCCGTTCTCCGTGATTGCGATCAGAAAAGCTTACTTGATCTGGCCGTGGAGTTAAGAGAACTCAGTCAGCGTTCACGGGAAAAAAGACTGACGCTGGATGAAATGCAGGGAGGCTGTTTTACAATCTCCAGCTTGGGGGGGATTGGAGGAACCGCCTTCACTCCGATCATCAACGCACCTGAAGTTGCCATACTCGGAGTTTCCCGGGCAAGTCAAAAACCCGTCTATCAAGCGGGGGTATTTGTTCCACGGCTTATTCTCCCTTTCTCTTTGTCTTATGACCACCGGGTCATTGACGGGGCGGCCGCAGTACGTTTTACCCAATATCTGAGTCATCTCTTGTCTGATATTCGAGGATTACTCCTTTGAACCAGCAACATTCCAACATCGACAAATCTACGAAAGAGACGCTTCATGCCGAGGTGCTTGTCCTCGGTTCGGGTCCCGGCGGCTATACGGCGGCCTTTCGCGCTGCGGACCTTGGAAAAAAGGTGCTTCTTGTGGAGCGTTATGGAACGCTCGGCGGTGTCTGCCTGAATGTCGGCTGCATCCCTTCTAAAGCGCTTTTACATACGGCCCAGGTGATTAATGAAGCGGAATCCATGGTCAAACAGGGCATTCACTTCGGAAATCCAAAAATTGACCTCGATCAATTGCGTTCTTTCGAGCGGGGGGTGGTTCAAAAATTGACACGCGGCCTTTCGGCCCTGGCCAAAAAGAGGAGCGTACAGGTGGTACACGGTACAGGCCGATTTCTCTCCCCTCATTCTCTCCAGGTCGAAAATGGAAAAGAGGTACAAGGTATTTCATTTGATCAATGCATTATTGCCGCAGGATCTCATGCAATCAAACCCGCCGTCTTTCCCTGGGATGATTCTCGGATGATGGATTCGACCGGTGCCCTGGCGCTTCAGGATATTCCGGATCATCTGTTGGTGGTGGGGGGCGGGATTATTGGCCTGGAAATGGCGTGTGTCTTTCAAGCACTGGGTGCCAATGTCAGCGTTGTCGAAATGACCGATCAACTCATGCCGGGAAGTGATCAGGATTTGATTCGGCCGCTTCACAAATATTTAAAGGCACATTATGAAGCCATCTTTCTCAATACCCGGGTGACAGAAATTCAGGTTCAAAAGAGAGGACTGAAAGCCTATTTTGAGGGTTCGGGTGCGCCGGAGGCTTCGATTTACGACCGTATTCTGGTGGCCGTGGGTCGCGCACCCAACGGAAAGACGCTCAATGCAGAAGCGGCAGGGATCCACGTTGATGCGCGAGGATTTATACCGGTTGACAAAAACCAGCGAACCAACGCCACCCACATTTTTGCCATTGGGGATATTGTGGGCCAACCGATGCTGGCACACAAGGCAACACATGAAGGCCGCATTGCCGCCGAAGTCTCCGCCGGAATGAACAGCGCTTTTGACGCGCGTGTGATTCCGTCGGTTGCTTATACCGATCCGGAGATCGCCTGGGTCGGACTCACTGAACGAGATGCTTTAGATCGCGGCATCACCTATGGAAAGGGCGTTTTCCCCTGGGCGGCGAGCGGGCGTGCACTGGGATTGGGTCGCAGTGAAGGTGTGACCAAGCTCCTGTTTGATCCGGAGACCAAGCAGGTTGTCGGGATGGGTGCCGTCGGGGTCCATGCCGGAGACCTGGTGTCCGAAGCCGCTCTGGCTATCGAGATGGGCTGCACGGCCGAAGACCTCAGTCTGACCATACACCCACATCCGACGCTGTCGGAAACAGTTGCCATGGCAGCGGACACATTTTCCGGAACCATTACCGATCTCTATATCCCGAAAAGAAGAAAAAAGTAAGCGCGTTTTTTAACCCTGTTCTTTTCAGGGGGGGGGCTTCAAGGATGGTGCGTTCTTATGTGGTCTCCAGGGGCTCTCTTTCTCTTTCCTGAAAACTCATTTTCATATATTTCTTCCGGATTTCCTCAAAGCTCCTCTGGTGGTTTGGACGGTCTGAGGGGGTCAGGAAGGAGCAGAGTTTTTTCTCGAGGGTATAGGTGTTCTGCTCGTTGCTGATGGCGATGACCCCACTGACAATGAGTTTTTGAAGTAGGAGCTCTTCTTGAGTTCGAATGTAGATGGTCTCGGCGATGGGCGTGAGGAGAAAATTACTGAGTAATATTCCGTAAAGAGTCGATGTCAGGGCGATCGGGATTGTCTTGATGATGATACCGACATCCCCGATCCCTGAGAGCATTCCGATCAGGCCGATGACACTTCCCACAACACCGAAGGCAGGCGCAGCCCTTGCCATGCTTCTGAAGACCCTTTCATTTTGCTCCCGCCTATGCTTGAAGAAGTACATTTCAGTAATAAGGATTTCCCTGATTTCGTTTTCTTTGTAGCCGTCGACGAGAATGCTCAGGGCATCCTTCAGAAAAGCAGTGCTTGTGCGCCCGAGTGATTTCTCAAGTGACAAGATTCCATCATACCGGCTTCGGACGGCTAAACTGAGCAGGGCTTTGATGATGAGGGCCTGACTGGGCAGCCGGGCAAGGTAGGCGTTGCGGGCGACGAGAAATGCGGACTGTATCCTGAAGAAGGGATAGCTTAAGAAGATGGCCCCGATCGTTCCGGAGATGACCACGAACAAAGCAGACAGATTAAAGTACAGGGCGACTCCCTCGCCAAGAAGAAAGCTGGTCATAAACACTAAAATGCAGAAGAAAGTACCGATGAAGTTGATTGGTCTCATGTCGTTACCTCGTCGAGTTCCCTTTGTAGATATCTCTGGTGATGATAATTTCTACGCGCCTGTTCTTTTGTTTATTTTTATTCGTGGTATTCGGCACGATCGGCCTGTACATTGAGTGTCCAAGGATGCTGAAACGCCCCGGTTCAAGTTTGCCTTGTTCGATCAGGTATCGGGCCACTCCCGAGGCGCGTATGACGGAAAGTTCCCAGTTCGTCTGGAAAAGATCACTGCGTACAGGGAAGTTGTCTGTGTGCCCGGCAACGTGAACCTCGTTTTTTGTTTTTTTGAGAACCAAAGCAATCTTCTTCAAGAAATTCTTGGTTCCCTCTCTCAGCTCAGCCTTGCCCAGATCAAAAAGGAGAGGTCCTCTTACGCTGACCCGGACTGTTTTGTCTTTTTCGAGAACCACGTTTACATCCTCGAGATTGGCTTCTTTCACAGCCAGCTTGCTGACCTCAAAGAGTCTCTCCGGAGTCAATTCGAATTCCCCGAAGGACAGACCCTTTTGAGGCTTCAAAAAAGTGGTTTCCATTTTGGTCCCCACTTCTGGCTGAAAGGCTCCAAGGACATCCTTCTCAGTGAGTAAATATGAGTATAGGACTGCAAACATCACGAACATGGTCATCATGAGATCAGACCAGGGGACAGACCAGTGTTCCGGGGATACGTCTACTGCTTCATTTCTCCCCAGGTCAAAGTCACTCATATCGGCAACCGGATCATACGAGGTCCACTTCGGCATTCTCCGCTCGCCGATACCAGGGGCACGCTGCCCGACCCACTCCTGCTTCTCTTCCAGTTCACCCCTCTGATATAGGGCGTCTATCCTCCTCTTAAAGTCCTCTTTGTCTTTTTCCTTCATAAATCCTCACTGAAAGATCTCGGAGATCCGTCACCTGTAGACTGTCAGCGGGGTTTCCTGCTGAGCTTCTCACTTAATTTCGCAGCCTTGGTCGGGGACAATCCGATTAAAATTTGAGCGACAGATTTTGGTTTGATTACTCTTAGAAGATTCAGGGCAAGTGATTCTTTCATTTTATCGATTCTTGTCGCGGCATCCTCTGGCGGCATCTTCTCATAGATTTTGGAAATCCGCCGGTAGCGCTCTTCTTGTTCCAATGCCATTTTTGATTTTTTTTGGGCTTTCTGTTGCGAGATGTCTTCTAGAATCTGAGTGTGTTTTTTAATCATACTACTTATTTCCTGCGCCATGATCTGAAGCCGTTGTTCTTTTACTTTAAGTGCTTCCGATTTTTTGTCGATGTCCTCATTTCTTTGACGGATTGCCTCAATCATGGTTTCCGGTGTTTCCGGTCTCAAAGGTGACTCCGTCTCCTTTGAGCTGTTCTTATTCAAGGGTTGAGATTGTGTAAGAAGAGGGAGTGGTTTTACGAAAAGGAAGAAGAGAGCAGCAGCGATGGATAAAATAATCTGATTGACACGGACTGTGATCATTGTATGCTCCGTTCTCTGCGGCCTGAGACTTCATCCAGGATGGCCTTCTCATTCTTTTTGAGCCGGTCGGCTTGAATTTTTTGACGTTTGTTTTTGATGTTCTCGACAATTTTTTTCTCTTGTAAGAGATGTTCAAGACGAACACGATGAGTTTCACATTCCCCGGAAAGCGTCTGGACTTTCTTCTTCTGGTCCTTAATACGATCTCCCTGAAGCTTAATGAATTGGTGTGAGAGGCTCATTTCTTGCGCATCGATTCCGCTTTTTTGTCGCTCAGCGATATCATTGATCACGTTCCTCCTTTTTTGATCCAATTGGAGGAGCTGATTCTCTTCAATCGAAAAGCGCTGTTTTAATTCCACCAATTCCCTCTGGACTTCTTCGACAAGATGGCTTCGATATTTAAGGACTGTATCTAGGTTGTTATGCGGGTTTGGCACTGTGATCTTTCTCTATTTGTCTAAGAGGCTGCAGCGATCCATTTCCGGTTCTGTGGTGACGCGTCAAACAGATCGTGCAAGTCCCGGATGCTCTCATTGAAATTGGCCATTTCATTGATGTCCTGGCGAAGATACGATTGAATTGCATCGTGTCGTTCAATCGCCTTGTCAATCTTGACACTGCTTCCTGATTTGTAGGCGCCGATGTGGATCAGGTCTTCGGCACTTTTGTAGCTTGCCGTCATATCGGTTAATTTTTTCGCGTCTTTAAGGTGTTCCGGGTCGACGATGTCAATCATGACCCGGCTTGTGCTGTTAAGAACATCGATGGCAGGATATTGGTTTTGAGCCGCGATTTCTCGAGAGAGAACAATGTGTCCATCCAGGATGGCCCGTACCGCGTCCGGAATCGGGTCATTCATGTCGTCTCCTTCTACCAAAACGGTATAAAGCCCTGTTATTGTTCCAACACCGGCACCGGTTCCGGCCCTCTCGAGAAATCTTGGAAGCAGGGCGAATACGGATGGTGTATATCCTTTTGTTGTTGGCGGTTCTCCGATGGCGAGCCCGATTTCACGTTGTGCGTGTGCAAGGCGGGTCAGGGAGTCCATCATCAAAAGGACATGTCGTCCTTGATCTCTGAAATATTCTGCGATGGTCATGGCAAGGAAGGCGCCCCGGTGTCTAATGAGAGGTGCCTGTTCAGAAGTCGCGACGATGACGATGGAGTTCTTGAGTCCCTCCTCACCCAGGTCCTTTTCGATGAATTCTTTGACCTCCCGACCACGTTCTCCGATCAGCGCGATTACGTTCACATCGGCTTCCGTATAGCGGGAGATCATGCCAAGGAGGACGCTCTTTCCGACACCGCTCCCTGCAAAGATGCCCATCCGTTGTCCGCGCCCACAGGTGAACAAACTATTAATGGACCGGATACCCAGGTCGAGTGGTTGAGTGATCCGCCGCCGTTGAAGCGGGTTTGGAGGGGAGGCATACAATGGATAGTGTTCATGGACATTGAGGGGCCCTCGTCCGTCAAGAGGATTTCCAAGGCCGTCGATGACTCTGCCGAGCAAACCTTGACCCACTGCAGCCGTCGCGCGTCTCCCCCTGGAGTGAATTGCACTTCCGGGTCCGATCCCGGTTAATTCTCCCAGAGGCATCATGAGGATCTTGTCTTCACGAAACCCGACAACCTCTGCCATAATCGGATTTTCAGTTCCCTTGGGTGTTATTTCGCAGACCTCTCCAACGGCAGAGATTGCGGCATGTCCCTCTACGACCAAGCCGATTGCCTGAGAGACGCGTCCACATACTGGAATTGTATTTATACGCCTAATTTTATCAATCAGGTGTTGGGTTTTATTTTGCATCATTTTCCAAGGAGTCCATTGCTTTTAATTCTTGCGCAATGATGGAGATTTGACTTTCTATACGTGCATCGATCATCCGGCTGTTGCTTTCTACGACACATTCACCTGAGGTGAGACTGCCGTCCGGTTCAAGGTTTATATTTTGAAACTCTTGAAGTAATTGGGTCATTTCGGCGCAGTCACTTCCCAGTCTCTCAAGAGTTTCGGGATGGATCCGGATTGTGATTGATTCGTTCTGCCCGATGATCTGAATGGCTTTTCGAATGGTCGCTGTGACATATTCCTTGTTTTGGTGTAATTCCCGGCCGAGGACACGGCGTGCAACCGCCAGCACAAGGACGAGGATGTCTTCCTCAGACGCTTTGAACTGACTTTCTTTATAATGGTTAAGTGCATCAAGGAGCTGTTTCAGACGTTGAGACGCTCCCTCAACCTTCTTCAGACCGAGTTCCTGTCCGGCTTGTTCCCCTGAGGCAAATCCTCTTTCGTAGGCATCCCGCTCGATGGCCGATAGTTTCCCCCCGATCTGGCCTGTCTGTTCCCCAACCTGATCGGGGCGATTGCGGGTGTGATCTTGAAAATGGATAGACCTGATTCCGACCGATTCATTGTTCTCTCTGACGACGGGGGTAAGCTCTTCCAGTGCATACTCGGAAATACATAGGTCCTGTGAGACATCCTCTTTCCTGATTTTATACCATTGCATCGCCACCCCCCCCTCCGCCGATTACGATCTTCCCTTCTTCTTCCAGTTTTTTTGCGATTTTAAGAATGTCCATCTGGGCTTTTTCGACCTCGGAGAGTTTTACCGGTCCTTTGGCTTCCATGTCTTCCTTAAAAAGCTGAACTGCACGCTCTGACATGTTACTGAAGAATTTTTCTTTGAGATCCTCCTTGACCGCACGGAGCGCGAGGGCCAGGTCTTCTTTACTGACTGTTTTAAGGAGCTCCTGTAGTCCACGGTTATCCAATTGAATTAGATCGTCGAAGACGAACATCAGCTGACGTATTTCTTCAGCCAGCTCGGGTTGTTTGTCCGTAATTGAAGTCATGATGGCTTCTTCTGATGTTTTGTCCGTGATATTTAAAATGTCGGCCACAAGTTTCACGCCTTTGACCTTTCGTCCGGAAGCCGTTCCGGTCACGCTCATGTCGCTTTTAAGTGCCGCACCAATTTCTTTCATCACACCGGGTGGAATATCCTCCAATGTTGCCATGCGGACAATGACATCCGCCTTTTGTTCTTGTGAAAAATGGGAGAGGACCTCGCTGCTTTGGCTCATCTCAAGCTGGGTGAGAATCAGGCTGATCGTCTGAGGATGTTCTCCTCGAATCAAACTGGCAATCGACCTGGGATCCATCCACTTCAAGGACTCCAAGCCGCCATCATCCTCGGTGGAGAGACCGTCCATGACATGCGTTGCCTTCTCTTCTCCGAGCGCCCTCACCAAGACCTTTTGGATATAATCCTTTCCCTCGATGGTGATACCGCCCGTTTCATTCAGGCTTTCTGAGAATTCCTTTAGGACGATTTCGACCTCTTCTTTGGGAACATCGGAAAGACTTGCGATCATTGCCCCGATCTTACGGAGATCCTTAGGGTCAAGACCCTTCATGACCTCTGAGGCCGCATCTTCCCCCAATTTCATCAATAAAATTGCAGTCTTTTCAAATCCGTTAAGCGTTCGTGCCATCTATGGTTCCTTTAGCCATTTTTTTACAATTTGTGCCGTCACCTCGGGATTTTCTTTCGCCACCTTGATGGGGTCTCCCAACGGTTGTCCGGTACTCGTGCCCTCTTCCTCACCTGGTGGCTGTAATTGCGGAGTTCGAGAAAGGGAGGGGAGTGCGGCCGCGCCTTCAGTGCTCAGGGGGAGAGGGAGAGGTAGAGGAGCAGTCAGCGCCTTCAGGATGGGCTTGATGATCAACATGAATATGATCAAGGCAAAGATCGGTCCACCGGCATAACGGGCGATCGGCAACCATCGGGCCACTTGATCCAGCGTGGACTCAGGCTGAATGGTGTCTTCTTCCATAAGAGAATCTGCTTCCAGGGGGAAATTAACCACTTCCACCTGATCGTTCCGCTCAGGAGAATATCCCATTGCCTTCTTGACGACACCCTCTAGTTTTTTCATTTCTTCTTCGGTCCTGGGGATATATTTTCGGAGTGTTTCTCCTTCTTCATTTGTTGAGGTCTCATAGGTTCCGTCAATCAGGACCGCGACGGAGAGTCTCTGAATCGATCCTGTCGGTTCAACAATACGGCTGATCGTCTTGTTGATTTCATAGTTAATGACTTCATTCTTCTTCTGTGTCTGGTTCTGGTTGGTGACCTGGGCTTGAGAGGGCGATTCAGAAACCGGAGGGACGTTGGATGAAACGCCCGGGATGCCGGAAGCATTGTTCGCCCTAGATGAGCCCGACAACTTTTCCTGAGATCGTGTTTCACTCCGTACGACCTGGACATCAGGATCAAAGCGTTCTTCTGTCAGTTCGATCTGTCTGAAGTCGAGGATGCTGGAGACGCGGACAACTGCCTTATCCTGGCCGACAATCCGTTCGAGCATGGTTCGGACCTTTTTCCCGATATCTTTCTCAAGGGCTGCCTGAAAAGTGAGTCGTGTATCGCTCACTTGTGCAGACCCGGATTCTTCCGCACCGCTTGAAAGAACCTGTCCACGGTTGTCGACAACGGTGACAGACTGAGGGTCCATGCCTTCCACGCTGCTGGACACAAGGTGTGTGATCCCATTTATTTGTGTGAGAGAAAGTTTCTGGCCTGGACGGATATTGATGACCACGGCAGCTCTCGCATTTTCCTGGCGTTCCGAAAAGAGAGCCCGCTCCGGCACAACCAGGTGAACCCTCGCCCCGCTGATGGCTGAGATCTGGCTGATCGTTCTTGACAGCTCACCCTGTAAAGCTCTGCGAAAATTGAGTTTCTGGACAAACTCGGTTGTTCCAAAGCTGGTCTCGTCAAAAATCTCGAAACCAATGCCCCCTCCCTGAGGAAGTCCCTGGCTGGCCAATTGCATTCGAAGTTCATGAACCCTTTCAGAGGGAACAAGAACTGCTGTCCCATCTGGGGACAATCGGTAGGAAACGTCGAGTTCTTTAAACTTGGTGACGACGGCCCCCGCATCTTCTGATGAGAGATTCGAATAAAGGATCTGATAGTTCGGTTTCTGCATCCAGAGCCAGACGACGGCCATTGATGCCAATCCGCCGGCCAGGGCAAATGAAAGGATGATCTTTCTAACGCCATCCGATCTGGATAAACTGCTTTTAAGATCTTTTACAATATCTGCCATGTGATATCCTCTAAAGAACCATATTCGACCGCTTGAATCGGTCTCTGCGATTGTAGCGTTACGCGTTTGTTACGATGATCTTTATCCAACCAGCGAAGAAATGTGAGCGTTGAGAGGGAGGCTCCATTCGGCTTTGCCGGTGGAGGGGGCGACGTAAGCCCCCTTTATGGCTCTATATCTGCATCCGTGTCATTTCTTCATAAGCTGAAAGAATCTTGTTGCGGACCTGCATCATCAATTGGAAGGAAACATCTGCCTTTTCGATTGCAATCATCGTCTCGTGAAGGTTTTGTGTCTTCCCTGTTGCCAGGTCAGAAACGGCGTGATCTGCTTCCATTTGAAGAGAGTTGGTCTGATTGATCGATTCCTTGAGGGTCTCCATGAAGGGCTTTTCGCCGGGATTTGAATCGCCCTGCTTGACCCGGCTCAGGTTGCCCATCGCCTTTGGTCCAATCGGTTGAATTGCCATGAGTTTTGACTCCTAAATAGTGACTTTACAGCTTCTTTCCGCTTGCCGTTTTAGAAGAGAAGGGTCCGTTTAGCGCCCTATCTCCAGTGCTTTTCCGGCCATTCTTTTTGTCGCGTTCAGGGCCGTGACGTTGGCCTCATAAGAACGGAGTGCTGACATCATGTTGACCATTTCTTCCATCGCATTGATATTGGGGTACAGGACGTAACCCTCTCCGTCTGCAGAAGGATTTTGAGGTTCATAAACCTTCTTGAACGGTCGTTGATCCAGAACAATCCGGGAGATCTCTACGCCCTGTCGGGAGGCCTCAGTATTCCCCTGAAGTATGGATTCGAAGGAGCGTTCCAAGGGAGCAGACTTAAAAACAACATCTTTTCGTTGGTACGGGCCTCCCTCCGTTGTTTGTGTCGAATCGACATTGGCGAGATTACTCGAAATGATGTTGAGGCGCATCTTTTGTGCGTTAAGTCCGGATGCAGAGATGCGCATCGCGTCTTCCAGGTTCATGGTTTACCTCCCTTCTCGAATAACATTCTTCAGTCCTCGAAATTTTGAGGCGATGATTTGTGCGGTTGCGTTATACATCAAGGTATTTTCGGCCAGTTTTACCATCTCTTCTTCCCCGTTGACCGTATTCCCATCCAGACGTGTCGATCTGCTCGAGGCGGATTGTACCGCATGTGACGTACTTGAATCGGCCCTCTTCAAAGCAGGTGTGAGGTGAGACGGATTTGTCTTTTTTAAGGGTATTTTTGTGGAGGTGCCATTGGCGGTGTTCATGATCTCCTTAAACCGGATTTCTTTAGATCGATATCCGGGAGTATCCTGGTTGGCAATATTCCCGGATATAACCTGGTGACGTTCACTTCGCAGGTTCAATGCTTGTTCCATCAAGGACATGGTCTTGCTGAAAAGGTCGATGATCATCTTCGGCTCCTATATGCTGTCGGTGGTTTTCCCGCACGCAATAACAAGATGGGAATCTGTCTGGCGATATTCTCTTATTTTATTGCGGAGCGTCCGAATACTGATCCCAAGGGCACGGGCCGCGTGGGTCCGGTTTCCTCCGTATTGTTCCAGAGTCTCCAGGATAAGGTTCCGCTCTGCCTCCCATACGGTCAAGCCGTCTGTGGAAGTTCGTTCTGTTCGCGTTGGGGTCGATCCTGGGAAGAGCAAATGCTCAGGAGTGACCGTTCCTTCTTCCGCCAGGATGACGGCCCGTTCGATGACATTTTCCAATTCCCTGACGTTTCCCCGCCATTCCTGTGCCGTCAGGAGAGAGAGGGCTTCCGGTGAAACCGAATGGGCGGGTTTCCTGTTTTTTCTCGCGCCCTCTTGAAGGAAGTGCTGGACCAGCAATGGAATGTCGGAGAGGCGATGGCGAAGGGGAGGGAGCTGAAGTGGAAAAACATTCAGGCGGTAGTAGAGATCTTCCCGGAAGCGTCCAGCCTTTACTTCTTCCAAAAGAGGACGATTGGTTGTTGCAATGACCCGAATATCCAGTGAAATGGGTTCCTTACTCCCGAGAAGGTCGACCTCTCTTTCCTGTAAGACACGCAAGAGTTTTGCCTGGAGGGAGAGATGCATTTCTCCCACCTCATCGAGGAGGAGCGTGCCATTGTGGGCCAATTCGAAGCGCCCCGGCTTCTTGGATACCGCGCCGGTAAAGGCTCCTGTTTCGTATCCGAACAGCTCGCTCTCAAGAAGTCCTTCTGGAACGGCGGCACAGTTGATCGCAATGAAGGGGCGATGCACCCTGGGACTGTGTTCATGGATATAGCGGGCGAGGAGTTCTTTTCCGGTACCACTCTCCGCTTCAATAAGGATGGTTGTTTGGCTGGCGGCGGCCACTTTTGCCATCTTTAGGACTTTGCACATGGCCGGGTCTTGTGCCAGAAAAGTTCTTTCTTTTGATGCCGAGAGCGGTTCTGGTCTTTGTTCGTCTGAAGTGTGTTTCTTTGGAGCGGAAAGGGCGCGCCGGATCAGCGTCTCAAGGGCCTCTTGCTTGAAGGGTTTAACCAGATAATCAAATACCCCGGATTTTATTGCGACGACGGCGGTTTCAATGGTGCCGAAGGCCGACATCATGATGACAGGCATCTGAGGAAGGTCCTTCTTGACCTCACGGAAAAGAGTCATCCCGTTCATCCCAGGCATATTCATGTCCGTAATAATGGCTGCGATCGGATCTTCCCGCTCTCTTCTTTTTAAGAGGACGAGGGCATCTTCCCCGTTAGAGGTTGTCAGGGTCGCGTGTCCCAATTGTCTCAGAGATTCAGACAATGCGGCACGCATCGCAGGATCGTCATCGACAATCATGATCGTTTTTGTCCCGATGTCTGGGGTCATCCTGCCTCCTGTTCAATCTTTTTATTTTGCTTGTGCAGCGGAAAAATGATTGTAAATGTTGTGCCCCGGCCCTTTTTACTATGAACGCGTATGATCCCCCCATGTGCGGAGATGGCATTTTGTGCGATGGCCAGTCCCAGTCCGGTTCCTTTTTCTTTTGTTGTGAAGAAGGGGTCGAATATTTTTGGCAGGGTTTCTTCTGCGATACCGTTTCCTGTGTCTGAGATCGCTATAAAGACCTTCTCTTCTTCCTTTAGGTTTCGGTTGGAACATTCAGTCGAAGTGCTTCCAGTGTGGATGATCTCTGCCGAGAGTCTTAAGTCCCCCCCTTGCGGCATGGCATCGACGGCGTTCAGAGCCAGGTTGATAAGGACTTGTCGAATCAGGTCTTCATCGCACCACACAAGATCGGGGATGTTCTTGAGTGATTGACTGTATCGGACGTGATTTTGTTTGATGAGATGGGCGGAAAAATGTTCTACCCCTTCGAGAACTTTTCGAAGGTTGATATAACGTAAATTCGGGTTTGGTTTTCCTGTGAAGAGGAGAAGGTTCGAAAGTGCGTAGTCCATTGCATTCACCGCATCAGAGAGGTGTATCGTCCATGCCTTCTTTTCCGGGTCAGATGCGAAATGTTTCCTTAAGAGAGAAGCAAACAGCTCAATACTCCCGAGCGGATTTCTCAGCTCATGGGCCATTCGGCCCGCCATTTCTCCGACAGCTGCCAAGCGATGGTTTCTTTCGACTTCATCTCTCAAGAGGGCTTTTTCAAGTTGGCTCTCCTTGAGCGCCATGTTTTTTTCTTCCAGTTCGTGATGTAAGCGTCTGACCTGTTCTTCAAGGAGGCGATAGCATTGTTCCAGTTCAAACGAGGTTTGATTAAAGTTGCTAAAGGCCTCCTGGAGGAGGGTTATTTTCTTTTCTTCGATCGCCATATCGATCTCCTATCTGGATTCAGCGGGTATTGGTCTTTTGCGCTGAGAGCCCTTTCAGCAGTGGATCTTTGGCCCTCTCAGCGAGTTGCGTGAAAATCTGAGCGCCTTTATTTTTTTTTCCGATCCGCTCATAGCTCATTGCCAGCTGAAATTGGGCCCACTCGGCCTTCTCCCCTTTGGTGGTTCCTTTTAGAACCAAGTGATAGAACTCGGCAGATTTTTTGTATCTACCAAGCATGAAATAGGTGTCTGCCAACTTAAGGTGCAATTCTGAACGTTGTTCTTTAGACTTGTTTAATTTTTTGAAGCTTGAATTCATCTTTGTGTAAACTTCAAGAACAGGCCTAAGATCGCCTTTTCGCTGATGGGCATCTGCCAGAAGAAAAGAGACTTGATCCTTATTCCGGTGCTTTGGATAGCGTTTCAGCCATGAACGGTATTCCTGAATGGCCTGATCCATCTTTCCTTGGCGATCTTTTAATTTTGCCGAAAGTTCAAGAATATCCGGGAGACGAATACTTTTGGGATATTGTTTCAGAAATCGTCTTGCGTTCTCTTCTGCATTATTGTATTCCCCGGTTTGAAAGTGTACTTCTGTCAGTTGAAAGAGCGCTTCTTCTCCCAGAGCATTGTTCTCATTTTCCGCGATAGGGGTCAGGAGTTTCACCACTTCAGGGAAAAGGCCGGTTTGCGCATGCGCAATGGCGACCTTTAAGAGGAGCGAACCGTTCGATTTTTTTGATTGGAAGTCGGCTTGATAGCGGTGGTAAAGTTCAACCACCCGCGTTGTCTCGTTCTCTTTCAATAATTTTTCAATTGTTTTGTCCGCGGTTTTTTGAAAGACTGAGCGTACCTTTTTCTTTAAAAGGGATGAAGGAAGTCGGTTCAAGAGTGTCCCCTCAATATTCAATGCAATGACCAAGGCACCATGCCTTGCCGATTCTTCTGCAGCTTCAAGAATAACCCTTTGAAGAGGTAAGGGGAGTGGTGGACCCGCGAGGAGGGCTGCTGCTCGTTTTTCTATTTCTTTGAGAGCCAAACCACCAGCCCTGTTTTTCTTTCCCTCTGGACTGAACCTTAAATCATTGATCGCCGCAAGGAGATCGTAGATGTTTCTATCCGATGACGCTGATTTGAGTGAGCGTATTCGTTTTGAAAAGGATCTGGAAAGCGTGTTCTTCCCTTCGAGATACCACGATTCTCCAATTTTTGACAAAGCGATCGGGGCAAGGAATGTATTCGGATAGAGATCAAAGAAGTTCATGAAGAGTTTCCGTGAACGCTTGTAGTGCTTTGTCCTATGCGCAGAATCGGCGTGCTGAAAAAAGGCTTCAGGCATCATTTTTAATGTGTCTACCCCTTTTGGGATTTTTTCATAGGTCCGATAGGACGCCTCAAATCTGTCCAACTGATATAACAGGTCAGCCTGTTTCATTAAGACCTCACTCCGACCTTCTGTGGAAATTTTATGAAGGTTGATCTTGTTGTAACTTTCAATGGCTTTTTCTATTTTCCCCCATCTCGTGTAGGTCTCTGCGATACCGAGTTGCGCCCACGACGTAAAAAGGCTTTCCGGCTGTTTTATAAGAAGGCGGTTATAGTTTGCAATCGATTCATAGTAGAGATCCAAGAGCGCGTAAGTCTGTCCGATTCTCCAGAGCCCGCGAGCGGCATTTTCAGAATTGGGGTATGATGCCCGTGCACTCTGAAAGGCCGTAAGTGCCTTCCGAAGGTGTCTGGAATCTCCTTCTTCGGCAAGTTTTAAGTGAAGGTCTCCGAGTAAAAATAATGCTGTCTCTTCAATAGGACCCTTTTGCTGATCTTTCTTGAGACGGACGGTTTTTTTTAGGGCGATCGCATAGTTTTTTCTACGATAATCTTTCAGGATGTCACCGAAGGGCTTGTCTTTTTTTGTGATGTCTTTCTTTGGAAAGAAGGGGAGCGATCGATCATCAGCGAGGGCGAATCCATGGAAAGCGATGGATAGGATCACGACGCTCAACACACTCAAAATTCTCACAAAAGAGACAGTGAAAGGGGGTCGCGTGTGGTTCTGTATGATAAAAGGTTTCATCATCTCGAACCGTATGGTAGCAAGAACAATGCCGTATCTGAGGACTTGATTGTGGACGATTAAGAGAAAATCGGAGGGTTTAAGGCTTGGGAGACGATTGGAATCGTCAAGGATTTGACGGGGAGAGTCAAGGTTTTAAGGGAAATTTTGTTGCGATTCAGCAAGACATTATTTTAATCATCATGGTCAAGCTTCATCGGGAGAGGGCTGTCGCTTCAATCTTTCAACCAGAGTGGTTCGATTCATTTTAAGCAATTGCGCCGCACGGTTCTTGACGCCATTTGCCTTCAACATGGCCTGATCAAGGATTTTGTTCTCAAATTCCGTGACCACATGAGAAAAATTGATCCCTCCCTCGGGGAGTTCAAATTGAAAAACATGATCAGGGTGACTCGGATGTAAGACCTTTTGGGGGATGTCTTCGGAGGTGATCATCTCCCCATTTTTTAGGACGATCATTCGCTCGATCAAATTCTCGAGCTCCCGGATATTCCCCGGCCAGTGATAGTCCATGAGTACCTTTTGCGCATCGGGTGTGATTCCTTCGACCTCCTTCTTTTTTCGCGCGTTGAATTTTCGGAGAAAATAGTCGATCAAGAGGGGGATGTCTTCTTTTCGTTCTCTCAGGGGGGGGATGTTGATGGGGATTACGTTGAGGCGGTAAAACAGATCTTCACGAAACCGCTTTTCCCGGACCAATTCTTCCAGATCCTGGTTTGTCGCCGCAACGATCCGGACATCGACGTGGATCGATCTTGTGCCGCCGACTCTTTCAAATTCTCTTTCTTGTAAGACGCGAAGGAGTTTAACCTGTAGTCCGATCGGCATTTCACCAATCTCATCAAAAAAGATCGTTCCCCCGTGTGCAAGTTCAAACCGCCCGGTCCGGGCAGATGTTGCCCCTGTAAAGGCGCCTCTTTCGTGACCGAAGAGCTCGCTCTCCAGTAGTGCATCCGGGATGGCACCGCAATTGACAGGGATCAAGGGTTTATTTTTTCTCGCACTGTTAAAGTGGATGGTCTTCGCGACGATCTCTTTTCCGGTCCCGCTCTCTCCTAAAATCAGGGCCGTGCTGTCACTGTCTGCGACCCTCTCGATCAGGTCATACACTTTGTGCATTGGCGGGCTGTTCCCCACCATATTCTTATAACGGTATTTGTCACGAACCATCTGTTGGAGAAGGAGATTCTCATGTTTTAAGCGATTAAACTCAAGGGCATTCTTGACCAATGATAAGACCACATCGACTTGAAAGGGCTTCGCAATGAAATCAAATGCCCCTGCCTTCATTGCCTTCACCGAGAGTTCAATCGTTGCATAGGCGGTCAGGACCACGCAGATTGCCTGAGAATTGATCTTTCGAATTTCCTTCAGGACATCGATGCCGCTCATGCTGGGCAAGCGAAGGTCGATGAGGTAAAGGTGGAAGGGGGCATTTTTCGCAAGTTTAATGGCCTGTGGCCCATCAGAAACCGCCTTGATTTCATACCCCGCTTCCTGGAGCAGGGTCTCCAGTACGGCCCTGACGGCGTGGTCGTCTTCAACGATGAGAATACGGTTACCTTTCACGGGCCATCCTCAGGATGAACGGGTGCATGAAGGCCATGATCTGGAACCACGATGTGAATGGTTCGTTCCAATTGGCTCAGAACAAAAGGCTTGTGCAGGACACAAATATGATTTTCTTTCATCATCCGGGTTACCTGCTCGCTGAGTATATCTCCGGTGACGAAGATGAAACGCTTGGTCAGGGGAGAACCGCGTGTCTTCAAGAGGTCGTAGAAAGTCTCTCCATTTATCCCGGGAATTTTCATATCTGAGATGATGAGATCATACTGCGCCGTGTCCAGGTTCTGGAGGGCTTCTTGAACCGATTTAACCAAGTGAGGTGTGTGACCCAACTGTGTTAGAAAATGGTAGTAAAGATCCAGGATCATCTCTTCATCATCGACCACCAGAATTCTAAGCGGTTCCAGAGGAGGAAACTCCTCCGCGGAGGATTCAGGCGGCTTGAGCATTTGATCCGGCGCAATGGGCAGGCGAATGATGAATGTGGTGCCGTGTGTGTTGGTCTCTTCAAGTACGAGTTCTCCGAAATGCTCCTTAAGGAGATCACGGCTGATAGACAGGCCCAGACCGCTTCCGGTTGATTTTGTCGTGAAGAAGGGCTGAAATAATTTTGATTGGGTCTCCTTCGAAATCCCGGGACCGGTGTCTTTGACACGGACATAGATAGAATCCCCGACCGATTCGGTCTTTACCGTAAGGGTTCCCTTCTGACCAGAGGAAACCATGGCATGGTGGGCATTGTTCACCAGATTAAGAAGGACTTCGACCATCTGTTGGTAGTCACCAATGATTCTCGGAAGGGCATGATCGGGCGTCAATTTCCTGACGATTCGGATGTTGTCAACGCGAAGTTGACGGCTCTTGAGTTCCAGGACGTTGTGGATGACCCCATTCATCCCGACCAGGATTTTCTCGGGCTTGTGCGAGCGAACGACTGAGAGCAGGTTCTGGACGATCTTAGAGGTCCGGATCGCCTCTGAGGAGATCTTTCTCAGTTGTTTTTTAATGTCCTGATTGACGTTTCTCCGGAGGAGAAGTTCTGAGAATCCAACGACACTGGTCAGCGGGTTATTTAGTTCATGCGCCACCCCGGCGAGCATTTCGCCCATGGTGGCAAGTTTCTTGGACTGGTTTCGTTGAAGTTGGATCTCTTTTTCTTTAGTGAGATCCTGATAAAGGGAGACAAAGCCCTCTACTCTATCATTTTTATCTCGGACACACATGATTTTGATGGAGAGTTCAAAAATATCCCCCCCGGTTTTTGTGGCTTCAACCACCCCTTTTGCGGTTATAAGTTGGAGTGACTCAGGCATGATTTTATTTTGAAGGACGCTACATCCCTCCATTGTCAGAAGTGCGGGGAGTCCCTGTTCAATAATTTCTGCTTCTGAAAAACCAAAGATTTCACAGAATGCAGGATTTGCCAGAAGGAGATCCCCTTTCTTATTCTGCAACAAAAGGCCATTTTCTGAAATGTCGAGAGCCTTCTTGTATTGGAGGTGCGTCGGAAGGGCTCCCTGATCCTGATCAACTTCTCGTTGGAAACCGGTAAAGCCCATGATCTGGGACGTCTCGGAGAAGATGGGGGATATCGACAGATCCGCGAGATAAGATTTCCCGTCTTTTTTTCGCATGGAGATATTGCCCTGCCAGCTTTTTCCTTTTAGAAGTTCCTCCCAGGGGATTGAGGTCTCGGAGCCTTCTCCCCTGATCATATCGAAGTGCTTCCCTACGGAATCATTTGGGGCATAGCCGGTTGTGCGGCACAAGGACGGGTTCACATATGTGATGATTTGATGGGGGGATACGCAGAAAACCCCCGCCGGTAAGCTTTCAAGGATCTGTTTATTTTGAGGTATTTCCGATGAATCCAGATTTGTGAATGGCATCAAACCTCCGTGCGAGAGAAAGTTAAGAAGAGGATCTGAGGGAAAGTCGAAACCAACGAAATCAAGAATTTGCCAACTGGAGTCAGTTTATTCTGGTTTTTATGATGTGTCAAGTTTTCGAAGCAGGGGTTTCGATAAAAAATGAC
>JAJDBV010000016.1 GCA_029261165.1 Nitrospirota bacterium
GGGGACATTGCCCGCAACTCTCCGCAGCAAAAAACTTCGCCACTTCCAGAGCGGAACGCACCATACAGGTTTCATTCGACATCACGATCACCGCTCCCGTCCCCAATCCGGAACCGATCGCCTTCAATGAATCAAAATCAAGCGCCACATCAGCCTGATCTGCAGAAATAATCGTATTGGAAGGACCTCCCGGAAAAAGTGCCTTGAGGGATTCTCCGCCTTTGATACCACCGCCTTGAATTTCAATGAGCTTTAAAAGAGAAGATCCGAGCGGTAATTCATACAGGCCGGGACGGTTCACTTCACCCGTCAGGGTAAAGATCATCGAACCGGGTGAAGCTGGAGCACCGACCGATTGAAACCAGTCTCCGCCCTTCTGAACGATATGAGGGATATTTGAAAGGGTCTCTGCATTATTGACGACTGTCGGCATCCCAAACAGTCCGTGCATCGTGGGGTAATAGGGTGGTTTTTGTCGAGGCGCCGCCACTTTCCCTTCAATCACTTCAAGAAGTGCCGTCTCTTCACCCGCTACATACGTGCCGGGGCTTTGACATATCTTTAGCTGTACACAAAACTCAGGCTTTCCAAAAGCCGTCCCCCAATGGCCGTGCTCTCTTGCCTCCGCCAGAGCCGCTTCCAAAAATCGGAGCTCCTCCTCGTAATTACCGTTAATATAGAGATAGGCCTCGCTTGCGCCAATCGCGTAGGCGGAGAGAATGACCCCTTCAATCAGTTGATGCGGGTTCGATCTGAGAAGATAACGGTCTTTTAGCGTACCCGGCTCGTCCTCTGCGGCATTGCAACATAAATATTTTTGCTCCGCCTTGTGCTGAAGGACCAGATCCCATTTCTTCCAGGTCGGGAAACCCGCCCCGCCCCGACCACGCAAACCCGATTTTTTTAATTCTTCCAGGATTCCAGACGGACCCGTGACTTCAACCGCTTTCTTTAATGCGGCGTAGCCCCCTTTTTCAAGATATGCTTCGTAGGGTATCGGTTTGACCGTTGGGAGGAGATCTAACGGGATGTCTTTCCCCGTTAGAATACGCTGGACACTCATGATCAACTCCCTTCGGCACAGCTTATGGGCAGGCGAAAAAGAATGTTACCGTCTTGAAGAGGACATCAGGTTCCGGTTTCTCGCCTGCATGTGTGGCCGATTCTCCCGGTTTGACATAATGACAGGATCCAGAATCTCTCCACAGGCCATACAGCGATAACCGGAAAAACAAAGACGACCGGTATCATCATGTAGATCTTGAAATTTTTCCGGAGCCATTCTTCCATGACACCTTGGGCAATTCATATCTAACCTCCCTCGTAACCCTTGGTCTTAACAAAAAGATTGATGTAGATCATATTTCACCAAGGAAACCATACGATATGCAATATAAATGCCACCTTTACTTCCATGTAAATTAATCAAATAAATCAATAAGTTACTAAAAACAAATCACTTCCAGGCTTGTTTCACTATGGAACATATATATTTTAAATGCTAACATAAACAAATAAAAACAACGTGTTAAACAAGAAGTGTTTCATATTAAAACACGTTCTAATTTGAAACCATTTTAGGCTTTGACAAAGAATATTCTTTCATCTTCCTCCAGAGGGTGGTTCGGCTCATCCTTAACTTTTCTGCCGTTTTTTTATAGTTCCACCCGGTCTGACCGAGTGCATTTAATATCAACTCCCGTTCCATTGCCTGCAGGGGGTCTTCTTTCTCAATGACCTGACCGATGATCTCCCGCCCGGTTGGCTGAATATCTTTCTGAATATGTTCCGCCTCGAGGGTATCGCCCGAGCAAAAGACCATTGCATGTTCTATGATATTCTGTAACTCACGGATATTTCCTGGAAAATCATAGGCTTTCAGGATAACCATCGCCTTCGGAGATACCTGGCTCACCTTTCTCCCCATCTCTTTATTGAACCGACTCATGAAATGGTCTACCAACAGCGGAATATCATCCTTGCGCTCGCGTAAAGGAGGGAGCGCAATTGGAACAACCCGAAGCCTGTAGTATAGATCCTGCCGGAACTCTTTTGTCTTGATGGCCTCCAGCAGGTTCTTATTCGTGGCTGCGATCAAGCGAACATCAACTTTTATCCTCCGGGAATCACCCACTTTTTCAATCTCACCGTCCTGGACCACCCGAAGAAGCTTGACCTGTGTCGAGGGCCCGATCTCACCGATCTCATCCAAAAAGAGTGTTCCGCCGTCGGCCAACTCGAAGCGCCCCAGTTTATGCGTCAACGCACCGGTAAAGGCACCCTTCACATGGCCAAAAAGTTCACTCTCCAGAAGGCTTTCCGCCAGAGCGGCGCAATTCACACGGATAAAGGGTTTATCCTCTCTTAAACTAAATTGATGAATGGAGTGGGCAATCAGCTCTTTACCGGTTCCGCTTTCTCCCTCTATCAGAACTGTTGAATTTGTCTTGGCAATCTTTGGGATAAGACGATAGATCTCGAGCATACTGTCATTCTTCCCGACCATATTCTCAAACGAGTACCGCGACCGCAATTCTTCCTTCATGACCTTGCTCTTGATCCGTTCTTCAATCAACTGCCACATAAACTTTGCCGAAAGCCCTCCGATGACTTCGATGTGGCTGGGCTCTTCCTCCAGCGCATCCCGAACTGCCCTGCTGCCGGTCACATCGATGACAATGTCAATCTTATCCTTCATGAGGAGACGGTAGTCGGTCACACTCGGAATGCCAAGACGACGGGCCAAATCAAGACCCGGGGCATCAGTATGGGTGTCGGCAATCCCGACAATCTTCACAAGCGGATCCTTGTGCAGTATTTCGATCAGGGCGGTTCCTCCTTTCCCTGCGCCGATAATAACAACCTTGTTCATTCTGGAAATAACCTCACAACACCGACAAATTCTCGTAGCTGACACATCCGTAAACCTCTACAACCCCTCTCTTCAAAGGGAATACGAATGTCTTGGGTGCCTCCATTTTGAGAAGAGAGAATAACGTGGGGGATCAGAGGACTTTATCGACAAAGGTGCAGAGGGACTGAACCGCTTCCACGGATCGTTTTAAACAAACTTCTTCATCGGGGGTCAAGTTGATTTCAATAATCTTCTCAATCCCTTTTCGGCCCAGCTTTACCGGGACGCCGATATACGCATTGTCAACTTTATACTCCCCCTGACAGAGGACCGAGCAGGGGAGAATCTTTTTCTTATCTTTCAGGATCGACTCCACCATTTCTACAATGGCCGCCGAGGGGGCATAATAGGCCGACCCTTTCTTCAGCAGTTTCACAATCTCAGCCCCGCCATCGCGTGTTCTCTGTATCAAAGCATCGAGACGGGCTTTAGAAACCAATTCGGCCAGGGGGATACCCGCCACAGTGGTATAACGAGGGAGCGGAACCATGCTGTCGCCATGGCCACCTAAGACCAGCGTCTGAATATTCTCTACGGAAACATCGAGTTCTTCTGAGATAAAAGATCGAAACCGGGCAGAATCGAGTACGCCCGCCATGCCGATTACCCTTTCCCGTGGAAACTGGCTGACACGGTAAGCGGCGTATGTCATCGCATCGAGTGGATTTGAGACCACCAGGAGGATCGTGTCCGGTGATTTTTGAACAACCGCCTCCGTCACCTGTTTGACAATCCCGGTATTGACGCGAAGGAGATCATCCCGGTTCATCCCAGGTTTTCTCGGAATGCCCGAGGTAATCACGACGATGTCGGATTGCGCCGTCTCTTCATATCCCGCCGTCCCCACCAAGCAGACATCATACCCGTAGATCGGAGCCGACTCCGACAAATCGAGCATCTTGCCCTTGGGAAGATCCGATTCGATATCAACCAGGACAATGTCGGCCATTTCCTTTTCAGCCAGACGCTGCGCCGCCGTTCCGCCAACATTCCCTGCGCCGATGATGGTGACCTTATTTCTTCTTATCATTTTCTCAATACAATACGAATAAGGGTTAGACATTGGATCATATTTTAATAAGGGCCCATTCTACCTGAAAAACAGAGTTGTTTCAAGATGATCCAAGATCCAAGTCGCCAAATTGACACAACACCACTGCCAATGTAAGATGATCGCAATTTCTCATTTACCTCAGAGGAAGTTTCACCTCCTACGCAATATGAAGAAAAGTTTCTATATCATCGACGGTAGCGCCTATGTCTACCGGGCCTATTTTGCCATTCGGGAACTCTCGACTTCTTCAGGCCTTCCCACCAATGCCGTTTACGGTTTCGCCCAGATGCTCCTGAAATTGATCAGGGACAAACGCCCCGACTATCTGGCCATGACCTTTGATACAAAAGGTCCGACGACCCGGCATACCGCCTATCCAGAATACAAAAGCCATCGCCCTGAAATGCCTGATCCGCTCCAGGTCCAAATTCCCTATATTCATCGTTTGGTCGAGGCCTTCGAGATCCCATCGCTGATGCAGGAAGGGCTTGAGGCCGATGACCTCATCGGGACGCTTGCCAAAAAGGGAGAAGCGGCGGGGCTTCAGGTGGTGATTGTCTCGGGGGACAAGGATATGTTCCAACTCATCTCTCCCTCGGTCACGATCTACGACTCAATGAAAGAGAAGGTCATCACGGAAGAAACCATCATGGAGCGATTCGGAGTGAAGCCGCCCCAAATGATTGAGATCATGGGCTTGATGGGCGACACGGCGGATAATATCCCCGGCGTGAAGGGGGTTGGAAAAAAAACGGCCATTCAATTGATCGGTACATTCGGAAGCATCGATCATCTCCTTAAAAACCTCGACCAGGTGAAGCGGCCCAGGCTTCGGGAATTGCTGGCCTCGCAGGAAGAGGAGGCCCGGTTAAGCCGATCCCTTGTGACCATTGATACCGACTGCCCGATAAACTTTGATCTGGACCGCCTGGCATGCTCTCCCGGAGACTCGGAAAAACTGATTCCCCTCTTCCGGGAGTTGGAATTCTCAGCCCTGATGAGGGAATTTCAGGCCTCCGCGCCGAATCAGGACGATGGACATCAGCTTGTGGCCCCCTCTGAATGCGGAAAAATCATGGCGATGGCCCAAAAAAGCGGTGAGATCGGGATTGAATTCCTGACAACGTCTTTAACGCCGATGTGCGCCGCCTGGGTCGGCATCGCCCTTGTTCCGGAAGCAGGAAAGCGCTTCTACCTCCCCCTTGCAGATCAGGAAGACCTCCCGGAAGCGGTCAAAGAGATTCTGGGGTCCAATCAGATCATCAAAACGGGTCATAATCTGAAGCCGCTCCTGATCCTTTTGGGAAATAAGGGGATTTCAACGCGGGGCCGGATCGTCGATACGATGATTTCCTCCTATCTTTTAAACCCGGACCGGCGGGATCATTCTCTCGAGGCGGCGGCCCTCGAATATCTAAACGAGCATCTTGTTTCGATGAAGGAGATGATTCCGGATGGAAAGTCGGCCTCAAAAAAAGGGCTCGACCCGGAGCAGTTTCCCTCCGCGCTTTGCCGACGGGCTGATGCGGGACTGAAACTGTCTAAGATTTTCCCGCCTCTCCTGGAAAAACAATCGCTCACGGCACTTTTTTCTGATATTGAGATTCCGCTGATACGGGTTCTTGCCGATATTGAGCGAAACGGGGTCAAGATCGACACAGCCCTTCTGGGTGAGCTCTCCTTAGAGCTTGAAGGGAAAATCGCGGCAAAGACTGAAACCATCCATCGGCTTGCCGGGGTCGAATTCAATATCAATTCTCCAAAACAGTTGGCCCACATCTTGTTTGAAAAGCTCGGACTGGCGCCGATAAAAAAAACCAAAACCGGTTTCTCGACGAACGAAGAGGTGCTGACGCAACTGGCAGTACAACACGAATTACCGGCGGAAGTCCTCGCCATCCGGCAGTGGGTGAAGCTAAAATCGACCTATGTGGATGCCCTTCCCAAACTGGTGCACCCGGAGACACAAAGGGTCCATACCCAACTGAATCAAACCATTGCGGCGACAGGACGACTTTCATCTAAGGAACCGAATCTTCAGAACATCCCCATTCGGGGCGAAATCGGCAAACGGATTCGGGAGGCCTTTACGGCTGAACCGGATCATTGCCTCCTTTCCGCCGATTACAGCCAGATCGAACTCCGCATCCTGGCCCATATGTCTGAGGACCCGCAACTGCTTGAATCCTTCCGTGTCGGGGAGGATGTGCATACGCGGACGGCGATTGAGATCTTCGGTCTCCCGAAAGCGTCGATCACCTCTGAGATGCGCCGGGCGGCCAAGGCCGTGAACTTCGGTATCATTTACGGCCAGAGTCCATTTGGCCTCTCGGCAGGCCTCGGCGTTTCGATGAATGAGGCGAAGCGATATATCGACCTTTATTTCGAACATTATCATGGCGTGAGGCTGTTTATTGATGAGACCCTGAAAACCGCAGCCGAAAAAGGCTATGTCTCGACTCTTTTCCAGCGGCGGCGGCAGATTGGTGATCTGGAAAGCCGGAACAGTCACAAGCGGGGCATGGGAGAGCGGATGGCGATCAATACCCCGATACAGGGAAGCGCCGCCGATATCATCAAGCTTGCGATGCTTGAGATCTGGCGGTGGATGCGGGAAGAAAAGCTTGCAAGCCGAATGACGCTTCAGGTCCATGATGAACTGATCTTTGAAGTGCCCACCCATGAGGTGGATCTGATGAAGGAGCGGGTCGTCTCTTTGATGGAGGGGGTTGTTGAGCTCAAGGTCCCGCTGACAGTCGATATCGGCATGGGACAAAACTGGAGTGAGGCCCATTGAAGTCTTTCAAGACCATACCGCATATTTTTCTAACCCGCACCCTTCCCGAAGCGGTCATGAAAAAACTAAATCGACATTTTGATCTCCATGTCCACGGCTTCGACCGCCCGATTTCCCGTCGGCAGCTCCTCAGGGGGATACGATCTGCCGACGGGATCATCAGCATGTTGAGCGATCAGATCGACCGCGAAGTGATTGCAACCGCTCCCCGATTAAAGATCATTGCTAATTATGCGGTCGGTTACAACAATATTGATCTCAAGGCGGCGGCTGAAAGGAATATTTCAGTGACCAATACCCCCGGCGTCCTCACCGAGACGACGGCGGATCTGGCCTTCTCCCTGCTCATGGCGGTTGCCCGTCGGATTCCTGAGGCCGATCGGCTGGTTCGATCGGGTGCGTGGCGCGGCTGGGCGCCGACTGAACTCCTCGGGCGCGACATTTATGGAAAGACGCTCGGTATTGTCGGGATGGGGCGGATCGGGCAGGCGATGGCCCGGCGAGCGGCTGGATTCTCAATGAAAGTCATGTATACCCAACGCCACCGCCTGTCCGTTAAAGAAGAAAAAAGTTTCCGCGCCGAATACCTCACTTTGGCCCGTCTCTTGAGAACATCGGACTATGTCTCACTGCATCTGCCCCTGACGGACGCATCCCGCCACCTGATTGATGAGAAGGCGCTTCGGCGGATGAAAACAGGCGCATTTTTAATCAATACCGCAAGAGGTCCGATCGTCGATGAGACCGCTCTGGTACAGGCCCTGCGTGAAAATCAAATTGCCGGCGCTGGACTCGATGTTTTTGAAGAAGAACCGCGCCTCACACCCCGATTACGACAGATCAACGAAGTCGTGATGGCCCCCCATATCGGCTCTGCCTCTACGGACACCCGGGTTCGGATGGGCCTCATCGTTTTGGAAAACCTCAAGGCCGTATTTTCAAAGAAGTCTCCTCCGAATCGAATATGGTAAAATAATTCTCTACATTGAAGTCCGGGTGATTTCGCATGTCTCATATTTCTTAAGGTCCTTAAATATGGTTAGAAAAATCTTTACTCCCCTTGCCCTGTCCCTTCTTCTTTTCGTCATTTCCTCTCCGGTTGTGGAGGCCAAACCGCGGCCCCCGCTTCGACTCACATTTCGACATCAAAACCTGTCAGAGGGGGAGATTCAATTAACCTTCAAAGCAAAGGCCAATGTCGCATCGGGCCGGGTGACACTCTCTATCGATCTCCCGCCGAGTGTTTCCGTTCTTGAAGGTGAAACCACATGGGAAGGCTCTTTGAAAAAAGGGGAGACCCGGAAAATCAAAATAACCATCCTAAATCCGGGGAGTCCTTCTCAAGAGATTACCGGAAGGGCAACGATTCAATTCACCGGCGGGGGAACCTTCGTTCAGGAAAACAATCTGAGACTCAACGAATCAAAGCAGGAGCGTCCCGCCCCGCCTGCGCCCATCATACAAAAAGAGGGTGGAGAGACCATTCTGGAGTTCCGAGGGAAGTAAGTTGATGCGTTTAAAAATCCGTATTGGAATCCTTATTTTCTTCTGTCTCACAATATCTGCATGCGGAAAAAAGAACAGAACTCCAATCGGGACACTGCGGATAAACGTTTCTCCAAGTAAAGTCAACATTCTTAAGGGGAAATCATTCCAGTTCTCAGCGACTGAGGTGTCGGCTTCCGGGGCTGTTGTGAAGGATGCCACGTTTGTATGGACATCAGACGATCCATCTATTGTCACAATTGATCCCATTACCGGTTTAGCAACAGCGAGTGTAGTAGTAGGCGTCGCCCAGATCACGGCGACTTCAGGTCCAATTACCGGAAGCGCAACAGTCGGTGTGGTCAGCCCACAATTTGGGGCACCTACCCTAACCCTTTCTGGAACGGCACAATATGAGGACAAACTTTTTAGTGAGGCCGGGTTTACGGGGACAACTTCCGAACCTATTCGGAATGCACTTATTAATGTGATTGCCATTGATGGGTTTGTACAGATTGCCTCTGGATCAACCGATTCTAACGGCCTTTTTAATTTTATAGTCACTAATAATACGAGGAGGGGAGGCGTTTATCTCCAAGTTCTCACTAAATCGAGCACGACCAGCCCAAAATTTGAAATTCGGAACAACGTGTCAGACGGAGCATTATTGGCCCTGGTTTCTAGTGCCTTTGATGACAGCATCTCAAATTCATTCACAATGACGACGTTAATTGCCCAGACCACCGGTATTGGCGGCGCCTTTAACATGCTTGACGTCTTTTCAAAAGGGGATGCGTTGATCTGCCCTCCCCCTCCTGACCCAAGTCTTCCTTGCCCCCTTCCTCTCCTTACCGGCTATTGGGAACCGGAAAGCTCGGAGGGAACATTTTTCTCGACATTAAGCAATCAAAGCAACGCCATCTTTATCTGCGGAGGAGGGGAGAGCAATAACTGTACGCGTGGAGATAACGACGAATATGATGACTCCGTCATCGCGCATGAATATGGTCATTTCGCCCTGGCACAGTTTTCTCATGACGATTCGCCTGGCGGCTTTCATGGGGTTTCGGAAAATGGGCAGGATATTCGTCTGAGTTGGTCAGAGGGATGGGCCAACTTCTTTTCAAGCGCCGTCCGTTCAAGCCCGATATATGTCGATACAGGGGCGGGAACGTTTTTCTTTGATATAGAAAACCCCCTTCCCCCACTCAGGACAAGCGCCATCTATACGACAAGCGAACTTGCCGTGGCCGGTATTCTCTGGGATATTCTGGACGGAGTGGCGAGTCCGGCTACTGTCGATACTGACCCGCTTGACCTGACTTTTGATGAGATATTGCAAACAGTCATAGATATTCCCTTGTCGAGCCAGGCAACCATGGAGTCCTTCTGGCTTGCGTTTGAAGCCGCACGGCCTTTCACAGAAATCACTGACCTTCAATTTATTCTTAAGGACAGGCAAATTGAACTCTTTCCAGATCAACACGAACCGGATGATACTTCTTTCCCCTTACTCCAGCCTGGAATCCCGCAACATCACACTCTTTATCGAACCGGGCTCAACCCCATAGCAGATATAGATACGATTCAATTCGATGTCGAGCAAGATACGGTCTATACCCTAGAGACCCTCAACCTGACTAGCGGCACAGATACTTTCCTGACGATCAAGGATAACAGCGGGAACACTTTATTCACGAATGACAATTGGAATGGCGTAAACTATCTCGGATGTGCTGTCAGTCCCTCAACCGGCAACAGTACCTGCCCTTCAAACGGAATACTGCCACTTATCCTTAAGGAACCTCTTGCCTCCTCAATCACCTGGACATCAACTGTCCCTGAGCGCCTATCTGTCGAAGTCAGACGCTCTTCAGTCGCTCCGCCGTCGGCGGGTCAGTTCGGGTCTTATGATATTCAATTGACAACGACAACACCCTGATCTTATTGCTTAAGACCTCTCCTCCCATTATCCTCTTCAATGGAGAGCATGGATAGGGTGCTTATTCTGTTTCGGAGGGGTCTTCTTCATGGTTGGAGTGTTCGTGGACATGGAAAAAACCGGCATGCTCATGCGGATGCTGGTGAGTCGGGACCGAATCGAGGGGAGCGGGGAGTGTCCCTTCTTTTGGTAAAACCGTCCGTTCTTTCAAAAGTTGGATGAGATAGGTGATCAGGAAGATGGCCGCACCCACCAGGACAATCGTCGCCCCGGATGAGACGTTCAGGTGAAAGCTGAGATACATCCCGAAGATGCCGCAAAAGATGCCAATCAGGACAGAAAGAAAAACAATTTTATTAAAGCTGTCCGTAATCAGGCGGGCCACAACCGCCGGAATAACAATGGCGGCGGCAATCATCGTCACGCCCATGACCTGCATCGAGACGATGATGACAGCGGCGAGAATCAGGGAAAATAGGCTCTCCGTCCAGCCGACGGGGACGCCGTAGATCCGGGCGACCTCGGCATCAAAGGTGGTGAATAAGAGCTGCCGATAAAAGATACCGATCAAGAGAGCGGAAACAAGAGCCACGATAGTGATCATCCAGAGGTCTTCCGATGTGACTCCTAGGATATTTCCGAAGAGCGCCGCTTCGAAGTTTTTTGTGAATCTCCGATATTGACTGATAATGGCGACACCGACGGCAAAGCTGGCGGTGGTGACCACCCCAATCGCGGCATCAGCCCCGATCTTCTTTTTTCCGGCAACATAGTTGATCAGTAGGACGGAAAAAAATCCCCAGAGCCCCGCGCCGAGATAAAAGTTCCACTTCATGACGGTGCTGACCACGGCCCCGCCAAACACGGCATGCGACAATCCGTGCCCGATATAACTCATCCGCCTCAGGACAATATAGACCCCGATCAGGCCGCAGACCCCGCCCACCAGTGAAGCCGCAATCAGTCCATGGATAAAAAACTCATACTTGAGGGGTGTGGTCATGAAGCTCATTTAAGCCTGCCCCTGCGTCCTTGGTTCTCAGGCGTATGCTGATGTCGCTTAAAATGCAGGCCGGCCTTTGGGCTGTCATCGATGAGGATGATATCGCCATGCCGGATGACCGACATTTCCGAGTCGTAGGTCCGGGAGAGCACGGGCGCGGTAAAAACTTCGTCGGGATCTCCCTGTGCGATAATCTGTTTGTTAAAGCAGATCACCCAGGGGAGATGCCTTGCAACGGCATTGAGATCATGTGTGGTAATCAGGATCGTCACCCCGCGCCGGTTTAATTCGCCAAGAAGATGGAGAATCGCATGTTGGGTCTTCAAATCGACACCCGAGGTGGGCTCATCCAGGATGAGAAGTTCCGGATTGCCAACCAGTGCTCTGGCCAGAAAGACCCGTTGTTGTTCACCGCCGGAGAGGGCCTTGATCTGCCGATGAGCATACGATCCGATCCCGAGCTCTTCCAGAAGATCTTTAATGCGCTTTCGTTCTTCCCGGGTAAGCCAGGGGAGCCGCCTGGATTGACGGTAGAGCCCCATGGCAACGACCTGTTCCACGGTCACCGGAAAATCCCAATCGACGGTTTCTATCTGGGGAACATACCCGATATGAGGAGGATGGCGGCCATTGACTTGGGTGCCTGAGACCATCACAGTACCGGAAAGAACTGGAACAACGCCGAGAATAACCTTGAGGAGGGTCGACTTTCCAGCGCCGCTCGGCCCGACCAGACCCGCAAATTGTCTCTGAAAAATCTGGAGAGAAAGGTTTTGAAAGACAACACGGTTGTGATAACCGCAAGTCACATTCGATAAGGAAACAAGCGATTTTCCAGACTCAGGAGATTTCTCTCGACCTGACTGGTTTACTGCCATCATTTTCCCTATAAGTCCTTGCCGGTGGTCGTGGTCGTCAGCTTGCCATGCTTCACCCCTTTTGTTGCGATCAATCTCTCCGCAACCTCCCGGATATCGCCACTTCGGCCCTGGACGACGAGCACTTCCAGACAGCGGTGCGCATCGAGATGGATATGGAGGGTTGAGCGGATCAGTTTTTCATAATGGTGCTGGAGATGGGTCAGTTTTTCCATCAGCTCCCGAACATCATGATCGTAAACAATCGTAATGGTTCCGACCGTCTCTTTATTCTCATCCCACTCTTCCTCAACCAGATGGTCCCGGATGAGATCCCGCAAAGCCTCAGAGCGGTTTGTATACTTTTTTCGCTCGATGTAGTCATCAAACTGCTTTAGAAGGCCCTCATCAATCGAGACTCCAAATCGAACTAATTTCGACACCCAAACCCCCTTTGCTTATTTATTGGATAGCACATATCTTGGGAGTGTGCTACAGAAA
Source organism: Nitrospirota bacterium (assembly GCA_029261165.1). Taxonomy (GTDB): domain Bacteria; phylum Nitrospirota; class Nitrospiria; order SBBL01; family JAADHI01; genus DUAG01. Next base: position 12,554 of record JAJDBV010000016.1, read on the forward strand.
ACAAAGATTGTCAAGTCACGGAGTGATTGGCACTTTGTGTCGGAAATCACTCGGGGTCCGTAACCGGACCCCGAGATGACCCCTTGAATCGTCTGCGAAGACAATGCAATCCGGCTGTCAGGGAAAGATCATCGCAGAGAAATGGAAGGAACGAGCGGTGCTTTTTTAATTTGTTGGTTTTAGAGTTTCTCCTGCCCCTTACAATGTTTTTTTCAACACAGACGAGGGCTTGAATCGAATTGATTTAGAGGCTTTGATTTTAATCGTCTCACCCGTCTGAGGGTTACGGCCTTTCCGGGCTTTTCGTTTTGTTAAAGTAAACGTTCCAAATCCAGGGTAACTACACCGACCTTCCTTCTTGACCGTTTTCCGAATTGTCTCAAAAGCTTCTTTTAGTGTCGCATCCACCTGTTTTTTACTGACTTCTTTTTTTGTACTTTTAGAAACAGACTTTGAAACCTTTTCGATGAGTTCAGCTTTGGTCATGCATTTCTCCTCATGTGGTGTAACGGTCCAGACTGGCTTGAAGGAAACCCCCACCCATCTGACGCGTTACTTGGTTTTATTTCACAACGATATATTCACCGGACTTCTTGTCAGTACCTCCTCAAAAATCCAAAAATATAAAATCTATGAGGGTAATATACCAAATAAAACTTCATTATTCCAACAATAAAAGTTTTCTCTCTCGTCCCCTGGTTTGAAGGGATGGACAAACAGTATCTCATTCCTTAAAGTCATTCCATTCAGAATAATATGGGTTTCTTGTTCTTCAAAAAAGGAATGCAGAATTTTGAGGGCGACGTTAGTCGTATAGAAGAACCTGACCTTCTTCTAAGTCCTACTTTCCTTCAATGAGTATCAGGTCGGGATCTTCCAAGTGTTCGATGATGGTATTCATAAAGCGGGCCGCTTCTGCGCCGTATATTAGACGATGGTCAAACGTCAAAGAAAGAGGAAGGATTTTTCTAATGACAATTTCTCCTGAGCGAACCACGGCCCGGTCTCCTATTTTCCCGAGTCCCAGGATCCCGGCCTCGGGGTAGTTGATGATGGGCGTCCCGTAGATCCCACCGATTACGCCATAATTGGTCAGGGTGAAGGTTCCCCCTTTCAAATCGGAGAGGTCAATGGTTCTGGAGAAGGCCTTTTCCGTCAACACGGAGATCTCTAAGGCCAATTCAAGGATGCTTTTCTCATCGGCTTTCTTGATCACAAAGACCATCAGCCCTTCAGGGGTATCGACGGCAATTCCGATATTGTAATATTTCCTGAGCAGAATTTCCTCCTTCTCCTCATCCAGGGTGGCATTCAGATAAGGATATTTCTTTAAACCGGCAATTACTGATTTGATAATGAAGGGGAGGGTGGTCAGCTTGAACCCCTTTTCCTCGGCAAGCTGCTTTTTGCTGGAGCGAACCCTTTCAAGCGCCGTGATATCGGCATCGTCAACAAAAGTCACTGCGGCAACATGCTGAGACGATACGGCAACCTGCCTGGCGGCCCTTCGGCGGACGCCTCGAAAAGGGACCCGTTCTACCGGGCCGAGCGGGAATGTCCCAACCGGGACATCCTCTTTTTGAGAGGCCGCGCATTCAACATCCGCTCGGGTAATCCGTCCGTCCCTTCCTGTCCCCCGGACTTTTGCTAAATCGACTCCCATTTTCCTTGCCTGCATCCGGACGGATGGAATCGCACGGATGCTTTTCATCCCGGAACGGCCCGGCTTGCGAGAGAGGGCGGGGACGACAAATTCTTCTTCCGATTCTTCAATCTGTCCGACAACCGATCCAGCATCCTTCTTTGTATTCGAGTGAGTCTCCGAGTCGACCTCTTCTACCGTCTCAACCGTGATCAGGACGGCGCCAACCGGAATAATGTCTCCTGGTTTTCCCCGTCGAGATAAGATCTTTCCGGTATAGGGTGAGGGGAGGCTGACGACCGCCTTGTCTGTTTCAATCTCCAGGACGGGTTCGTCTTCCTTGATGAGGTCCCCTTCGGAGATCAACCACCGGATGATTTCACCCTCCGCAATCCCTTCACCGACATCAGGGAATTTGAATGTCCTCTCCATATTCAATAACCCACGGCCGCTTCGATGGTTTCTACAATTTGGTCAACATCAGGCAGGTAATATTTTTCTGTTTTTGGAAGAGGAAACGGGATATCGAACCCGGTCACGCGAAGAACAGGGGCTTCCAGAGAGTACAGCGCCTCCTCACAAAGCAGAGCAGAGATTTCCGCGCCGAGACCACAACTCCGGGGCGCCTCGTGGATGATGACGGCCCGCCCGGTCTTTGAAACCGATTGGAGAAGGGTCTCACTATCAAATGGCGAAAGCGTGCGTAAATCAATGATCTCTGCTTCGACGCCCTCCGCCGCCAGTCTGTCTGCTGCCTTCAACACGGGGTGCAACATTGCCCCCCATGTAATGAGGGTGACATCCTTCCCTTCCGTAAGGATACGGGCTTGGCCCAAGGGGATAAGATATTCCCCTTCCGGGACCTCTTCCTTGATCGCCCGGTAGATTTTTGCCGGTTCGAGGAAGAGGACCGGGTCGGGGTCCCGGATGGAAGATAAAAGAAGACCCTTGGCCTCTGCCGGCGTAGAGGGAACCACAACCTTAAGACCCGGGGTATGGACAAAGAGCGCCTCCGTGCTTTCAGAGTGCAGTTCGGGTGCATGAATCCCGCCACCATAGGGGGCCCGGACAACAATCGGACAGGTATACCGGCCCCGCGTTCGGTTCCGAAGGCGCGCAGCATGTGAAAGAAGCTGCTCCATGGCGCCATAGAGAAAACCCATGAATTGAATTTCAACCACAGGGATCAGCCCGTAAGCGGCCATTCCGATGGCCACGCCGACGATGCCCGATTCGGAGAGCGGGGTATCGACCACACGGTTTTCTCCAAATATATCGATCAGACCGTCGGTCGCACGAAAGACCCCTCCATCGCGACCAATGTCCTCTCCCAGTAAAATCATGTCAGGATTCTTCTCCAACTCAAAATGGAGCGCTTCGTTGACAGCCTGGACAAGGTTCGATTTGTTCAAAGCTTTTTCTCCCGGTCTAAGCGCTTTCTGAGTTGGTTCTTCTGCTTTTGAAGCGCGGGGGGTAAGGCTTCAAATACGTGGGTGAACATTGCCTCCGGATCAGAAGGCTCGGCCGATTCCAGTTCACCGACCGCCGACGCAATTCTTTCTTTTACCTCTCGAAGCAGTTCGCTCTCTTCAGAATTCGACCATTGATACTCCCGTTCTAAATAGGTACGTAATCTGGAGACGGGGTCTTTCTTCCGCCATGTTTCAACGTCTTTCTCTGAACGATACCGGGAGGCATCGTCTGCCGTAGTGTGATCAGCCAGACGATAGGTCACACACTCGATCAACGTCGGTCCACCTCCCTGACGCGCTTTCTCAAGAGCCTTTTTAGCCACTACATAGACTCCAAAAACATCATTCCCATCGACCTGTAGACCCTCAAAACCGTAGGCAATCGCTTTTTGTGCCAGGGTGTCGGATGCGGTCTGCTGCGACAGCGGAACCGAGATGGCCCACTGATTGTTCTGGCAGACGAAGACAACGGGAAGCCGCTTCACACCGGCGAAGTTAAGTCCTTCGTGAAAATCTCCTTTCGATGTCGCGCCATCCCCGAAAGTTGTCATGATGGCAATCGGATCTTTCTTGAATCGGGCCGCCCAAGCGGCACCCACGGCATGAGGAATATGAGTTCCGACCGGAATGGAAACCGGAAAATCGTGGCAGTCTTCAGGGAAGGCGCTCCCGCG
>JAJDBV010000017.1 GCA_029261165.1 Nitrospirota bacterium
GAAAGTTGCGAGGATTTAACGACCTGGCCAAAGTCATTGAAGGGGTTCCGTTTAAAGATGGAATTGAAATTATTAAAATAATTGAATCAGATCAGGCCGCCGCTTAATGAAGAGCCCATGCACCAGATTTGACTATAACTCCAATGAAGGCAAACCGCCCCTGTGCTTGGCGATCTATATATTTCTTCCGTCTTTTATTAACTGTTTTTTCTGCCATACACTTCTGTCTGTTAAATTGTTTCTGGAAAATGAATCATAGGGGATACTTCGCATCAAACAAGTCCTTAAAAAGATATCACTCAAAAAATATATGTCAAATGATCTTGGACGGCCCCTGATATGAGCCCCTCCCCAAAACTAGGCTTAGCAGTCCATTGATTTCTTATCGTTATCGTCATTTCTCAGAGTCTTGGTTCTTGAGGATTTGTAAGATAAGTCCTCTCAGCTCTCTTTTTCCTGAAAACAATAAAATCAAAATAAGAGATTGGGTAAGGGTTTCTAGTGGTAATCGATAACTGAGGGGTTGTGGAGGCAGAACAAAAAAAGGGAGAGAAAGGATAAAATCCCTCTCTCCAATGTGAAGAATTAGATAGTTAAACGTTCTTCCGTATCTTCGTTCGGAAGCCAAGCATACCTACAAGACCAGATCCCAGCAAGATGAGGGTGCCGGGTTCGGGGACGGGAGTGGTGTCTATGTTGGTGTATACAAGGTCATCCATAGCTAAAGCGCCGTTACCTGAGATATTCCAAGTCAAAGTTGTTATTCCCAACCAATCGAATACGAATGTCTCGGATGGCTGTCTATTCATAATAAGGTCAAAACTGTGGCCGAGATCAGAAGTTAGGACCACGTGCCCGCCAGTAGCGCTACATGGATCCGAACTGGGAAGACGATCGCATGGTCCAATTAATAAGCTGTTGAAATCCCAGAGCCCGTTGGCATTAGTGAATTCATAATTGTTACAGTGAAACGAGACGCAATTAATGTGACTATATAACTCGTTATTCCCTGCATCACCACCAATCACGTCGCCGAAGTGAAGATGTGCTGTTTCAGTAGGATGAGTGGCGCTAACCGTTAAATCTCCTTCGGTGTAAGCCGGATCACCGTTGATCCCTGCATCGAAGTTCATGGTTAAGGCCTTTGCCGTAATAGGGATCATAAAAACGCCGGAAACGATCAGTAACGCAACAAATATCTTCATTGCTTGCCTCCATATAAAAAGTTGGGGGACTTGCTTAAAAGATACATGACCGTAGCAACCAAATTTATCTAGTCCAACATCTAGTTTAATGCTATCTTGGATAAAGTTGGCCTCCAAAGGTCAGTGATAGCCGCACATCTTCTTCGGTAACCTTTCAAAGACGAATTTGCAGCAAAATCCATTCCTTTCTATAACCCATTGATTTTTTAGAGTTCATATCTCCCCATCCTAGGGTCAGGTGGTACGATTTTCGTCGGTTTTAACTCCTCTAGAAGGGGGATTCACAACAATACATATATAAATCAAAGAGTTACAAAAAAAGTATGGGGTGGTACGATTTCCGTCGGCTGTTTCCCGACGCTATAAATTTCCAAAAGTGTAAAGTTTTCCGACACCTAAATTAGTAGGATGCCAGACATAAAACTAATAATTACAAATACTTATGATTATAAGGTAATAATAGGGTAATTTAGTAAGATAAAGGTGTAAGGTTTTCCGACACTTTATTAGTGGATTTTGCTTGATATCGCCTCTGAATTTGGTTAAGGCCGTGAAATATGGAAGCGATCAACCATTGCTTTCTCCCCGTATTCGATAATTTTCAGAGTTTTGGATGTTATCGACTTGTAAGATAGATCCTCACTACTTGGCGTACTCACTCGTACGTTGAGGAACACTTATGACCGATAACGCAGTATTGTAGACGAATCAGTGGTTTCTCCTTCCGTGATCGCGGAAGGAGAGTCACAAAACAGGCTTGCGATCAAGGCTTCTATACTGAACCGCCTCAGAGATATCGGCTTTTGTGATTTGCACGCGCTGATCCAGGTCCGCGATCGACCGGCTGACCTTCAGGATCCGATTATAGGCCCGGGCAGACAGGCCGAGTCGTTCCATGGCCATTTCGACCAGCTTTTTTGAAGCTTCGTCGATCTCGCAATACTGCTTCAATTCTCTCTGACGCAGTTGCGCGTTGCAGCGGATTCCTTCTTTTTCATATCGGGTCATCTGGAATTCTCTCGCCACCTGAACTCGCTTTCGAATGGCCTCCGAACTTTCATCTTGAGCCTCCACCGTCAGGTCCCTAAATGGGACAGCGGGAACCTCGATGTGGAGATCGATACGGTCTAGGAGTGGCCCGGAGACCTTGGAGCGGTAGCGCTGGATTGCCATCGGGGTACAGACGCAGTTCCGAGTCGGATCTGAAAAATAGCCGCAGGGGCAGGGGTTCATCGCGGCAACCAGCATAAACCTAGCCGGATAGGTTAAGGAGGCGCTTGCCCGCGAAATCGTCACCTTCCCCTCTTCAAGAGGCTGGCGCATCACCTCCAGAACATTCCGCTTGAATTCAGGGAGCTCATCTAGAAACAAGACCCCATTATGGGCAAGGCTCACTTCTCCGGGCCTCGGGATTTGCCCTCCGCCGATCAGACCCGCGTCGGAGATGGTGTGATGAGGGGAACGAAAAGGGCGGGTCACCAAAAGAGGATGATCATTGCTGAGCAGGCCGAATATGCTGTGAACCTGCGTCGCCTCAAGAGATTCGTCAAAAGTAATTGCAGGAAGGATGGAGGGAAAGCGCTTCGCGAGCATCGTTTTTCCGGAGCCGGGTGGGCCGACCATCAAAATATTGTGGCCTCCTGCCGCCGCAATCTCCAGTGCCCGCTTTGCATGGGTCTGCCCTCGGACTTCTGAGAAATCATCCTGATAGACCGATTGTTGGGCGAAAAGAAGATTTATATCGGTCTTGATCGGCTGCAGGTCTAATTTTCCGTTCAAGTATTCAACGACCTGGGGAAGGGTCTCCACACCCATCACATCTATTCCGGAGACAACGGCCGCTTCGGGTCCATTCTTCATAGGAAGAATAACACCCCGCTTTCCCATCCGCTTTGCAAGGATCGCGATGGGAAGGCCGCCTTTGATCTCTTTGATACGGCCATCGAGAGAAAGTTCCCCGACAATCAGATAGTCCTGAAGGGGATGGTCGCTGACAACCCCCTCTGCGGCTAAAATACCCACCGCCATCGGAAGATCAAAAGCAGAACCTTCTTTTTTGAGATCAGCCGGTGCCAGATTAATCGTGATTTTCTTGACGGGAAAGTGAAATCCAGTATTTTTAATTGCCGAGCGGAGGCGGTCCTTACTCTCCTTGACGGCAAGATCGGGCAGACCGACGATTGAGAGAAAGGGAAGCCCCTGGCTAAGATCAATCTCTACATCAATGGGATGGGCTTCGACCCCATACAATACAGCACTAAAGATCCTGGAAAGCATCTTCAATTACCCTTTGGCTTTGTGGAGGCGTTTAAAACCCTATCGGGACCGCATCTGAGCTTGCGCGCTTCGGACAATTTCTGAGAAACGCTTTTCGTCCGGAGGATCAGAGACCCATCGGCCAAGCTCGAGCGTAAAGGCCTCTTGCTCCATGGTGAGATCCAGGTGAAAAGGTGTTTTCTTGGACAGATGGCCAATGAGCCGACTTCTTCTCACCGGTGTTCCGATGATGATCCCAACCTTATGCATTTTCCAGGTCGTCTGAAAGAAGCCGCCCTCTTTATCTGAGATTGCGATTTGTTCGTAGTGGATCAGGCCTGTACGCAGGGCAGCCTTCCACGATTGATCATATGAAATGGGTGAACCGGGAAGAGAGGTCTTAAGGGTTCCTGTCCGGACACAAGCAGACAGAAGGGCGAGCGTAAAGAGAAACAAAACGGAACGAAAGAGGGAGCCCCCCTTCATGAAGAGCCGGGTTGGCGCGCTTTGTGTGTTCAAGGCAAGGGTTCTCTTAAAAAAGATGAAATGGCCTTTTTCTGACGGCTGCTCACCCAGGAGAAAAGAGAGGGCTGCTGTTCTTTGTCGAGATAGTCTAAAAATTGTATCCCGTAAGCATTTCCGTCCGGACTGAGGTGAGTCACAACAATTTTTCCAAGTACGATTTCTCGAAAAGTCTTCCCGCGATGTGTCCCACTAATACTGACCGTTAATTCCTTCCCAAGGCCAAACTGCTTCTTCGCATGGAGAAGAAGTCCGCCAAGACTCATATTGCTGATTTGCACCTCTACGGAACGGGCCTCAGTCGATACTTTCGCCTTGCCAGTAAAAGGAACACGATAATGCTGTCTCTTATCCATGATCTGTGCTTATAGCATATCCGAGGTGAATTAACAATCAGAACCTATTGGGAGAGAAACAAGGCTTCCGGCATGAAAAAATCCCACGGCTTGGGAAGGGGTTCTTCCCGTTTTCAGGAGAGAACACTCATTCTATTCGGAATGAAGAGAAGAGAAAGCACCCAGGATTAAACTAAAACAAAATAAAGAAATCCATCATAATATCAATATGCGGACCTTCTTTATCGATTATTTCAACATGTAGTACTTATTATTAACTGTATAAAATATGAGGAAGACATCTGAAGGATTTTATCGAAGACAGAAGAAATAACATATTGATTTTATTTACTTTTTAAGGTGCACAAATATTAGGCAAAGTGCTTTATTCAGTGTAGATATCAGATCATCTCGCCTAACGACATCGAGTTACAAACAGGTTACCAACTTAATCTGTGGAAAACTTCACAAGTCGTTGTTATCGGGTTAGAAATACCCGTTCCTAATTCTTATAGGATGACTTGCCCTCCGTTTCGATTTGAACCCGATCTCGGCTGGCATGATGAAAAAGGTCATCATCGATATAGGTCAGAGAATATTCGAGCATTGTTTCCACATGATCCGCTTCAAGGATCATGCGTGTCTTTCCATCGTCCCAGAAATAGAGGTCAATCCCTGGTAGTGCCGTGGTCCGTGGGGGACCGTGGCGGTGAGACCATTTTTTGCTGAGTTGTAAAATCGGAGACGCGGCCTTCTCAAGAGGCTTAAAGTTAATTTCAATACGATATAGCATTCCTCTGTAAAAATCGGCGATGACATTGCCAATCTCTGAGCGGAAAGCAGAGCCGTCCATGCGGTAACGCCGTTCATGTTTGAATTGCCCTTTTACGGCGGCCTCCTCCTTGCTCTCGACGGTCTGGAGAAAAGGGGCAACCTCCATCCCCAGAAAGATCGGGCCGTGTTTTCGTTGGATGGGCTCGCCATCATCAAAAATGGCATGGATCGCAAAAAGAGGAGCCGGCCACAGCATCAGAAAAAGAATGGGGAACAAGAGAACAAAGGGGGATCCACTTTTTCTGACACTATGCATAAAAGACCTTTAATACCAGGTATACGATCCAGACTTCAACGGTATGCGCTGAGATCGAGGAAAACAAGTTTCCTGTTTTGAGGAGAAGCCCTCCCCAGACAACGCCATCGGTCAGCGCAAGCCAGTGATATCCCTTGAAATAAATGACCATGAACGGATCAAAAGAAAAGTAAAGTGCCGACAACAAAACCGCAAAGCACGTGCCGGCCCGAGTTCCCCTGAACAGGTTTAAAAACCGCCCAAGGATCCATCCCCTGAAGAGAACCTCTACCAGGAAGCTGATGATGAGGATGCCGAAGGGGAACATCACCCACAAAGGGAAATCGGCATGGGGGGTCTCTCTAAGAAATTCATTGGAATATCCGAGCCATGGCGTTAACTTGACGATCACAAAGAGATTTAAAATCCCCAGTCCGGTGCCGACGGCAATCCCCTTCGATACAGCACCCTTCCAGCTATTTTTTCGAAGGTAAAGCTTCCAAGACCGCTTCGGGTTCAGCTTGATCCAAATACTCAGGGCAATCAGAGAAAATATTAAGGGAAGGAAGACATGGCGTAATCGAGACGATGGAAAGAGGAACAGGTAGTAAAAACCCGTCGCCGAAAAAGGTAAGAGGAGGGGCCATATTGCCCCTCTCCGAGTCAAAGCTAGAATTTCCACTGACGTAGCATCGCCGCAATAAAGATAATGACAATACCGACAATCAAAGTCACTTTTGTGAAGGCATAGCCGGGAAGATGCCCATTGCCCGAAACGGTTTTTTCGGCTTCTTCATCATCTTTTGTACGCACAAGCTGGAAGAGAGGGATTGATGCCATGGCACAAACGAGAAAGACTTTGACGCCCAATGCCGAGATATATCCTGGCGGAATTTCATCAAATCCGGCCCGCCTGATCCCGAAATTGATTCCTCCCGTGATCATCAGGATAAAAAGAAGGAGGATCACCATCCGTTGATAGCGCTTTGCGATCTTAACGAAAGTCTCGTTCGAAACATCCTTTGCAGCAAGGAGAGGTGCCATGATAAAAACCTGAAAAGCAGCACCTCCTAGCCAGAGAATCACGCAAAACAGGTGCAGCCAATGATTAAAAACAGCAAAAAGCCTCATAAGCTCCTTAGGGCTTAAAAATCCTTTTTAGAGGGGTCTTTCAGGTAATCCTTCATCTTGTCGAGCATCTCTTCATCAATGAGACCGACGTTTCCCCGTTTTCCCATGTACGACTTAATGTCGTCCAATCGTTTCTCCGCTTCGGGATTTTCTTTAAGCCGCCGGATCTTGCCTTTTGCGTCTTCAAAGGCATCGAAGGTCATCTCCCGATAGCCAAAGGCACGGATGCGTTTCATGGCTTTCATCATGGCTTCATTGCGATATTTTGTCAATAGCTCTGAAGTAATCTCAGTGATCCCCATTTTGCGCGCGCGGCGTTCCGCAGCCTTCTTAATCCCACTGCGGACAAAATCGGGCGAGGTCATCAGGCGTTTGTGTGCTTCTTCTGACCAGACAACATCACTCTTCGGGGCGTCCCATATCTGCGTCAGTGCGGCCAGATCAATGCGTTCCAAACCCAATTCTCTCGCCAGGTCTTCCGCGTCGTTCTTCAGCATCCCCTGGACAAATTCACGGGCCATTTCCGGAGAATCCGCAATTTTTTGCTCCAGACGGACTTTTGCCGCATCCGTCCAGGGAATCTCGGACAGTGATTCCTCTTTTGCTTCATCCCCCAAGGCCTCCGCTTTTTCAAGAAGGGCCAGATCTACCTCAAGATGTCCCCGTTCAAGCGCAACCTCTTCTGCGATCTTCCGGATCATGCCTCTCATAAATTCCGGAACAGTTTCCAAGCGCTCGGTTGCCTCACGGGTCCAGGCCAAGGCTTTCGTTTCAACCCCCGCCTCCGCGTGAGACGCGCCGACACCGGCCTCTGCCATCGGATTCATCATTTTGTCTTTGAACTTTGCCAGGACTTCCTCAGTAATCAGCGTAATTCCCTTCTCTACGGCCTTCTTCTCGGAAAGTTTTCGAACCATCCCTCGTAAGAAAAAAGGCGCTTTTTTCAAACGGGCTTCCGCCTCAGGCGTCCAGGTTACTGTATTTCCTTGTTGATCTTTCTTTCCCATAACTAACCTCAATTTTATTGAAAAACCCCGCCGCAGAACGGCGAGAATTCTCCGACGCAAGAAAAGACGTCAATTGTCTCCAGGAGTTTTTACAGGGACACTTCGGCTGAACTCGGTAAAGCTGAAGCTTCGACCCCGCTTGGCCTCCGCTTTCTCCCGTACAATCTGCATGACTTCCGGTGTAATCAGGGTGATATTGTTCTCTTCAGCATAACGCTCCACGCCTCGCGCCACCATCCCGCGGGCAAAGGACGGAAGTCCTTTCAGACGTTCCTTGGAAGCCACACTCCAGTCCATCGTAAATTTGACCTCCAGGCCGAAGGTCTGATCGGCAGCCAGTTGAATCTTCTTTCCCCCATACTGACCCGGTTGGTAGTCACAGGCGGGGTCTTCTGCCAGATAATCTCCAGTGGCCGCATAAGCCCGGCAACGACAGCCGCCGCACATTTCGGAAAACTCACAATCACCACAGCGTCCCCCAAGTTGAGGGTCCCTCAGATCATTCAAAACAGGAGAAGTGTTCCAGATTTCATCAAACGATTTTTCCCTGAGGTTTCCTGCGCTCACCGGCATATAGGGGCAGGGGGTGATGTCTCCTTCAGGTGTAATCCGGCAATAATATTTACCGGCAGGACAGCTTCCCTGGGAGTAATTCTTTAACAAGGGCGAATCCGGATCAAGTTCGTAAATGATCTTCCTGAAGTGGGGTGCACATTTAGCGCGAAGGATTAAACCATGACTCTCCCCCGCGGGAGCGGTCCAGGGATCATCGAACTGCCCGAGCAATCCGCCTCCGTTGGTCGCCTCTTTCGGGCCGACACCCTGAGCGCGCGCCAGATAAGTCAGGATCTCACGATACTGGCTGGGCTGGATATCAATCAGGTTTTCGCCTCGACCGGTCTGAATCAGAAAAAAGAAATTGAGCACCTTGGCCCCGACTTTTTTGGACAACTCGATCATCTTGGGAATTTCAGAGACATTCCAGGACATCACACTCATATGGATGGAGAAGTCGAGTCCTTCGCTCTGGAGAAACTCCATGCCGCGCATGGCATTCTTCCAGGAATGGGCCAGACCTCGGAATTCATCATGCTTCTTCGGATCAACAGAGTCGAGGCTGATCGAGGCACCTTGAAGACCGCTTTCACGCATCTTCCTCGCCTCCGTACGACCGATTAAAACCCCGTTGGTCCCCAGAACACAGGTGAAACCCTTATCGGAGCCATAGGCGGCAATATCGAAGATATCTTTTCGAACAAGCGGCTCCCCACCGGTGAGAATTAAAAAGACATTCGGATTCACTTTTTCGATGCCGTCCATGACCTCAAAACATTCTTTTGTCGTAAGGTCCCGTGTAACATCCGCATTTGGGAAGGCACTCATATAGCAGTGCGTGCAAAACAGATTACAGCGTTGGGTGAGATTCCATGAAACAGAATATGCTTGGTATGCCATTGAATATGTCCTAATGCGTATGCGTGAATCGTAATCCGTGAATAAGTAAGCGTGAACAGTCAAAAACAAGTGGACGATAGATGGCGATGTTTTTTATTCGCCCTTCTAAACCATCTAATCGTGATTCACTTCATCACATTTTACCATTCCCCGCTCTTAAAATCCCTGGGAACGCATTGCCTCGGCCCAGCGTTCGGTGACCTGGTTTAGAATTTCAGCGCTTACACGCTTTAACCCTTTTTCATTCGCGTAAGATTCAATTTCGCTGACTACAGTCCCTCGAACGAAGGAGGGGATATAAGACATCCGACGTTCCGCTTCATCATCCCATGGGAGATGCCGCTCGACCTTTCTGGAAGCACGGGCCCACTGTTCGTATTTCGCGTCTATGACGGTGGGATCAATTTCGCGGATCCCTTTTTTACGGGCATCGGCCTCTATTCTCCAGGAGGTCATCTCTCGCATAAAGCCTTCTGGAATTTCGTTCATCCTGTCTTTCGCTTCAGCCGTCCAGGTAATCGCCATGAAGGCTTTCTCCATGCCTGACTCTTTGCGTTCCATTTTCTTGTAATATTCGCCGCCGCCTCCGCAAAGCGCGCAGTGATCCGGGATCTGCTGATTTACCACCTGGCTGCAGATGAGACAGATGAAATAGTCAATGGCCTCCTGCATGAGGACAAACCGCGACTTCTTCGCTTCACAAACAGGACACTTTTCCGGAACCTGTTCGACGACATGGCCGCAGAGTCCACAAAAGTGGAAGGTCTCTTCAGGATGAGAATCCGCTCCTGTCGACATAGTGGCAAGCCGTTCCCTGATGTCATCAAGACTAGCCGCACCTGACATCACCGCTTCCATCTCTTCGGTCGCTTTTTGAATTCCGGCCTCGGCAACATCTAGCGTAATATGCTGAATGTTATTGGAAAAAGCGTGGTTCTCAATATGCTGTCGTGTCGCGTCCCGCATAAATCCGACGGGAACCCGATCAACCCGCGCCTGGGCCTCGGGGCTATAGGAAAATTTTGGAGCGGAGGGGGGCTTCACGCTTTCTCCCTTTTGTGCGGACACCGCTTTCGCCTGGGAGTCCGCAATTACCTTCGAACTCATCTCAATATCTTCGTCTCCCTCTGCCGCTTCGATCATCCGAACGGCGAACTCCTTCGTCAGGGTTTGCAGACCCATTTTACGAGCTGTCTTTTCAACCTTGGCCTTGGCGCGCCGACGCTCAAACCCGGCCGGTACCTTTCGCAGAATATTCTTCGCGTCCTCAGTCCAATTCAAGGGAACACCATCATAACCCACTTCCTTGCTCAACTCACCTTCGGCCTTGGACGCAGCGGTAAAGAGCGACTTGTCGAGAAACTGGAAGATCGCCCCATCGGCATTGCAAATCGGGCATTTTACCGGCTTCTCACCCTTTGCCGTGTATCCGCAACCCCCACAAATATGAAAATCGAGCTTCGCCTTTTCATCATAACTGGCCGCCCGTTCTGCATCGCGGTCCTGTACGATATCGGCCATCATGCCAGCCATACCACTCCCAGTACCAAGTGTCTGCGCCACGCTGTCGGACGCCGTCATCTTGTCTCTGTCAATTCCCTTATCATCAAGCTCTTTCCCCAGTCGCTTCATTGCGTCTATCGAAGACTTCGGAAGGATATCTCCCATCGCGGCATCCACGACGGAATTGCTGATGATCGTATAGCCCTTTTCAATGGCATAGCGATAGACCGCCGTTTTGGCAACACCCCGTGCGAAGACGGGAACTTTTTCCATACGCTTGGCCGCCTCTTCGGTCCAAGCCACGGTATACTCGGCAATCGCATCAATCGGGGGAATGTATGTTTTATTTGAAACCAAGACATTGCAAGGCGCCATCCGGATGAGGTTTTCGGAGTTGCTTCCCACATCCATCTCTTCATCGGAGTGCACGCCCACCCGACCGACCACCAGAAGCCAGGGGCGCTCCTTTCTGACATACTGAATGACCTTTTCAAAAGGCTTCCCGTCCAGCAGTGCTGTTTTAATCTTCACCCCTTCACTCTCAGCTACCGTCAGGCAGACCTCCAGATGGGATTGGTAAATCTTCGCAAGGCCCGAGTCAATAACATCTTCATGAAGCTTTTCCTGTTCTTTGAAGCGGAAGACCTTTCCGGCCTCCTCGTTCAAAACCCCGGAAATCGAATTAAAAACAGCATAATGATAATAGGGGTCAAACGCAGAAACGACAACCATCTCCAGATCGTAGGCCTTGGCCAGTGCCAGAGCCGTCTTAAAACCACCAAAAGAATGATGACTTCCATCCACGGCAACAACAATCTTTCCCATTTTCCCCAGAACGGGCGGCTCCGACTCCTTGACAACGAATATGTCGGACTTTCGGACACGCCGGATCGTGCGCTCCGTGACACTGCCGATCATACTTTCCTTCACAGCACCGACCCCAAGCGCCCCGAGGATGACCAGGTCGTAACCATTCTTGACAATATCTTCAACAAGCACCTTGTAATTTTTCCCCTCAAGTGACCTGCGCTCCATTGGGACATTACTCTCGTTCGCTTTTTTATCGATGATGTCAAGATAGGAGTCGGTGATGATCTCAAGGCCGCGCGTGATCAAAGAATCATGGATCTTCCGTTGACGTTCGAGCTCATTTTCATCATGATATTCCTCGGGAAGGCCTGCCTCCATCTGCTTAAAGCGCTTATCATGCAGCTTTGCCGCATAGGCGTGACTCCCGACAACTTTCGACCCAAACTGCTTCGCCAGCATGATCCCGATATCGATCGCCGTATTCGCATAATCCGAATTGTCCACCGGGATATAAATTGACTTATACATCGTTCAATCCCCCCTTAACTTAATATGAGTGAGCGTCCGAAACAAAAGAAGCAAACCCCCTGAAAACAAATAAAAATTGGGCGAATTATACCACTTTCCCTCTTTAAAGACAACATTTTTTTATTCTCCGGGGACCGCGTCGAGACCTTGAAAACTTACCAATTCGCCGAAAAAGGCAAGGCCAACAACCACCAGAAATACTGGGAGGACAACCTAAGTAAGAGAAAAGACCCAAGAACACCGCCTCATTTCAGGCGGATTTGCATATTCAAATCCTGCTATTTCGAAATCCCCAAACCAGGGGATCTACTCGCAAACAACCCCCACGCCTCCCCCTTCTTCATCGACAACAGGCATCGACTTATTGCAATGGGGACATTTTACATAGACAAGATTATCAAAGAGACCGATGCTGTAGTGGTTGACCAGGAGGTCGAACTCCTTCTTACAGGCGGGGCAGGCCGTAAGATACCGCTTGAGGAAAAGATTGACCTCCGACTGGAGGCACTGGAACCGATCCTTCAAGTGAAGCACTTCCGATTCGAGTCGCTCTATCCGCTTTTCAATATGCTCAGACATGGGGCCGTATCATATTATTAAAAATGAATCGTGTCAAACTCCAATTAAAATCAGGGACGAGAGTTGAGTGAACCGCCCTTTTTGTCTATACTGATTCTATGTATAATAATGACGTGCAGTATAAAAACATAATTATGGAGGGGAACGATGAGAAGATGGAAGGCCTTCGTGCCGGTTCTGTTCTTGATTGCATTCGTTTTTTCAACAAGCGCGACAGTAAGGTCTCAGGGGATGAGTCCGCATTCGAGAGGCGAGAGATCTGAGAAGAAATCAGAAGATCCGCACCGCCGTTTCAGAGAGGGAAAGAGCGACCGAAGAAAAAAACACTCTCCTTTTTCCATCCAAGGGATGCAAGAGGCGCTCCATCTTGACGACGCACAAACCAAGAAGATGCACAAGCTATTTCGCAACTACCGCAAGGACGTGATCCTGAAAAATGCACACCTTAAGATCGCCCGGATTGAATTGGAAGAGGCTATTTCCGATGATAAGTTCGTTTTGTCCGCCATCGAAAAAAAGGTGAAGGCAAAGGAGGCGGTGTCAACAGCCCTCGTCATGGTTCGTGTCCGCGCCCTGGCAAACGCGAAAGGGTTCTTGTCTAAAGATCAATTTAATAAATTCATGGAGCGGATCGCCCATCAGATGAAGGGAAGGCGACATGGTGTGTCCGGCCGTCATGGGCGCTCCGGGAAAAACCCCCATGGGGGAAGAGGGAAAAGCCACGGATTTGGTGGAGGCGGATTCGGCGGGGATAGCGAGTACGATTAATTTGTGCTGGCGCACGACTGATCATGGGAGAGACTGCTCAACTGACCACAGGCGGCAAGAATGTCTCCTCCCCGGCTCTTTCGAATGGTCGTTATCAGGCGGGCCTTGAGAAGGAAATTCTGAAACAGAATCATCTGATCGTCAGGTGTTCTGCGATAGGGTGAGCCGGGGTATGGGTTGTAGGGGATCAGGTTGATCTTGCATCGGATGCCTTTTGTCAGTTGAACAAGGCGGCCCGCATCTTCGAGTGAATCATTGATCCCGGAGAAAAGAACATATTCAAAGGTGATACGCCGCCGCGCTGGAAGCGGAAAAGACCTGCAGGCAGACATAAGTTTTTCAAGAGGATAAAGCCGGTTGACCTTCGGCATGATCTGATCCCTGAGTGCGTTGGTGGTCGCGTTCAATGAGATCGAGAGGTTCACAGGCACCGGCCCCTGCCACAGCGCGAGGATCTGAGGCACAAGCCCCGCCGTCGATATCGTCACCCGACGGGGTGAAAGTCCCAGGCCGATCGGTGAGATCATCTTGATGATGGCCTCTGTCACCTGCGGGAGATTCGCCAGCGGTTCTCCCATCCCCATCAGGACAATATTGGTCACCCGTTTCCCTACCGGCAGAAGGCCCTGGATCGTCAGGACTTGGTTGATAATCTCATCGGACTTGAGATTTCTTTTCAGGCCCTCCTGTGCTGTAAGGCAGAAGGTACAGTCCAGCGTACACCCGGCCTGGGAAGAGATACAAAGGGTCAGCCGCTCCTCATCCGGAATCAGGACCGATTCGATCTGCCGACCATCCTCCAAACCAAAAAGAAATTTTTCTGTCCCATCGACTGATCTGAGCCGAGTGATCACCTCCAGGTGGCGAAGTTCCGCCCGCGCATCAAGTAGAAGGCGGTCTGCCTTGGAAAGGTCGGTCATCTCCTCAAAACAGGCCGCGTGCCGCTCATAAATCCAGGACAGGATCTGCTTGGCACGATACGGCTTCCACCCAAGGAGGGCGACGAATTCCTCAACTTTCTGAAAACTTAAGGCAAGAAGTTTTGTTTTTTTCATAAGACTAAACCTATCATACCAATTTCGATCCGTGCAACCAGTTCCAATATCGTAACAAGATTCCTCCTTCTTGAAGGCCCCTTCTGAATATGATACCTTGGCGAAATAATTATGGACATCTATCCTTCGCAGAAGAAATATTTTGAAGAGGCTTACCGGACCGGGGAACATGGCTGGCCTGTCCAGGGTCCATCTGAACCCGTTGTCCGGTTTTTAGAACGGTTTAAAAAAGAGAAAAAAACAGGCCGTGTCCTGGATCTGGGATGTGGGGAAGGACGACATGCTGCCCTTTTTGCGGGAGCAGGCTATCAGACCATCGGACTGGATTATCAAGCGGAGGCGCTTGCGCGGGCAAACCGCTTATGCAAGAAAAACCGCGCCCATCTTCACTGGGTCCAAGGGGACCTCTTCCACCTTCCCCTTGCTCAAAACAGTTTTGACCTCTTAATCGATTACGGTTGTTTTCATCACGTTCGCAAACGGGATACGGCATCCTACCTCAAAACGATTCTCTCACTCCTGAGGCCCGGCGGATATTTTCTCCTCTCCTGCTTTTCCATGCGATTTAAACACCACCCAAATGAAAAACGGACAAGAGACTGGCTGGTGCATAAAGGA
>JAJDBV010000018.1 GCA_029261165.1 Nitrospirota bacterium
ACAAGCCCTGCTTTCACCGCTGACCAGGCGTTGACCTTTTCTGCCCGAATATTATTAAGCAGGGGGACATGAAGGTCGTGCCCCTCAATCTTTTTTAATTCGTTGGACAGACGGGCACAGGCATTCTTCATCAAGGGCGAGTGAGCGGGCACACTCACGGCCAATCGGATGGCCCGCTTTGCCCCCTTATCGCGTGCCAGTTCCATTGCCCTTTCAACCCCTGCAGACTCTCCGGAAATAACAACTTGGCCCGGGGCATTAAAATTTGCGCAACTCACCTGTCCATCCTTATCCAGCCCTGCTTCTGAGGCCTCTCTGCAAAGCGCCTCAACCGCTTCTCGATTGAGGCCAATCAAGGCGGCCATCGCGCCCTTTCCTTCGGGAACCGCATCCTGCATAAATCGGCCCCGCCGATGAACGAGATAGACCGCATCTGTAAATGAAAGGCCTCCGGACGCAACCAGGGCAGTATATTCTCCCAGGCTGTGTCCCGCGACGAAAGAACCGATACTTATCGGTTCTCCGAGACAGCGCCATATCGCAACACTCGTCACCAGGATGGCCGGCTGTGTATATTGCGTTAAATTAAGTTGGTCTTCCGGCCCGTCAAAGCAGAGATTAGCGACATCCCATCCCAGGGTCTGCCGTGCTTCAACAAAAGTCCGACGCGCAACATCAAAATGGGCACAAAGATCCTTTCCCATGCCGACATACTGTGAACCCTGGCCGGGAAAAAGAAAGGCAACAGACACTGCCCGCTCCATATTTAAAGGGTGAATAATACACTGAAGAAATATTGATCAAAAAATCGATAGATGTCAACAAAAATATGGCAAAAAGAAAACTGGTCAATCGACGATAAATTCCCCGCCGTCCACCCCGATGACGTTTCCGGTAATCCAATGGGCCTTGGAGTGTGAAAGGAGAACGACTGCCCCTGCAACATCCTCCGTTGTTGTCAAGCGCCCCTGGGGATTTTTAGCCTTCGCCATCTCAATCATCTCCTCATTGCCGGGAATTTTTCTCAGCGCGGGCGTATCTGTCACCCCGGCACGAATCGCATTGACTGAAATCCCCATCGGCCCGAGCTCGAGCGCCAACTGGCGTGTATGTGATTCAAGTGCGGATTTGGCAGCCGATACCGCGCCATAGGTTTTCCAGACGCGCGCACCGCCGGCAGAAGTCATGGAAAAAATCCTTCCCCCCTTTGCCAGCAAGTCGCGATGCAACATGTCCTGGGTCCAATAGATGAGACTGTTCGCCATCACGTCGAGTGTCATTTCCATCTGGGGTTTGGCAATAATCGTTTTTCCCGACGGACCAATGAAGGGCTTCAAGGTTCCAAAAGCCAACGAGTGAATCAAGACATGAACCGCGCCTCCATTTTCATCCCCCGCAAGTTTTTTCTTCATCTCGTCGAGGACTCCGTTTCGTTTTTCCGAATCGGCCGCATTAATATTAAAAAAAAGGGCCTCTCGACCCATTCCCTGAATCGTTGAAGTAATTCGATCCACATTGGGCAAGGTTCCTCTGCGGTCCAAGTGGACACCGAAGATATTCATTCCGGCCCGAGCCAATTCCAAAGCACAGGCCTCGCCAAAACCGCTTGAAGCCCCGAGAATTAGCGCCCAACCCTTCAGAAATTCATTGTTCAAGTCAACCTCCTCGTTATTAGTAGCGGACCAATGCTGAAGCCCACGTCAACCCACCCCCAAAAGCCAGAAAAAGGATAATATTGCCCTTTTTAATCCTCCCATCCAAAACCGCTTCATCCAATGCCACGGGGATGGATGCCGCCGATGTATTTCCATATCGGTCAAGATTGACAACCATCTTTTCCTTCGGAATATCGAGACGACTTGCGACGGCATTCAATATCCGTATGTTTGCCTGGTGGGGAACAATAAAATCCACATCCGAAGTAGAAAGGCCATTCGATTGAAGCGCCTCCCTTGCAACCTCTTCCAGGTTTCTAACGGCAACCCTGAATGTTTCGCTTCCCTTCATCTGGATTGTATTGAGATGTTCCGCCAGGACCTTTTCAGACACAGGCATCGCCGATCCGCCACCCGGAACGCAGATGAGATCCCATAGTTTTCCATCCGTGTGAAGATGAACGGAAAGAATGCCGTT
Source organism: Nitrospirota bacterium (assembly GCA_029261165.1). Taxonomy (GTDB): domain Bacteria; phylum Nitrospirota; class Nitrospiria; order SBBL01; family JAADHI01; genus DUAG01. The sequence goes on from JAJDBV010000018.1 coordinate 2,134, forward strand.
CTCCGAATCGGAAGGCGCCAATACAGCCGCACCCGCACCATCTCCAAAAAGAATACAGGTACTCCGATCCGTCCAGTCCGTCAACCGGGACATTGTTTCTGCCCCAATCACGAGAACATATTGAGATCCGCCGCTCCGAACAAATTGTTCTCCGACCGACAGGGCATAGACAAATCCGGAGCAGGCCGCCGAAAGATCGAAGGCGGCCGCACGGGTCGCCTTTAGTTTATCCTGTACGATACACGCGGTTGAGGGGAAAAACATGTCCGGCATTGACGTCGCAACAATAATGAAATCAATCTGGTCCGGGCCGATCCCGGCAGCCTCTATTGCCTTCCGGGCAGCCTTCACAGCAAGATCTGAGGTCGATTCATCTGAGGCGGCAATCCGTCTCTCCCGGATACCGGTTCGCTCAACAATCCACTGATCGTTTGTTTGAACCTTTTTCTCAAGATCATGATTGCTCATGATCATTTCAGGAATATAGGAACCGGTCCCAATAATTTGAGCCTTCATCGATAAAACCGTATCGTCTTTTCAGAAGCGCTTTTCGGGAGGTCACACGACAAGATCATCAACGCTTTTCAGCCAAGGGACTGGAAAGTCGCATCTGTGTCCCGATCTGCTCTTTGATATGGCGATTCATTCCTTTCTTGTGAAAATCTCTGGCAACGCGAATCGCATTTTTGATCGCGCGTGCCGAAGAGTTCCCATGACAAATAATACTGATACCGTCTACGCCCAGGAGAGGGGCTCCTCCATATTCGGCGTAGTCAATCTTCTTTTTAAATCTTGCAAACGATGGCTTCAAAAAAAAGTAGCCCAGCTTCCCCATGAAGGAATCCAAAATTTCCCGCTTAAGAAACTTGATAATGGCGTCGGAAAGACCTTCAGAGATCTTGAGCGCGACATTTCCGATGAACCCATCACAGACAACAACATCGGTCTCTCCGGAATAGACATCCCGCCCCTCCACATTGCCGATAAAGCCAAGAGAGCTCGCCTTCAACATCTTGAAGACCTCTTTCGTCAATTCATTCCCTTTTGTATCCTCTTCTCCAATGCTCAAGAGACCGATTTTAGGGTCACGAATCCCCAAAATCTTTTCGGCATACATATCCCCCATAATCGCGAACTGAAAAAGATGCTGCGGTTTGCAATCGACGTTCGCCCCGACATCGATCAAAACCGCCTGCCCTTTCAAGGTCGGGAGAAGCGTGGCAATTGCCGGTCGTTCAACGCCGGAGAGCGGCCCCAGGATAAAGAGTGAACTCGCCATCGTGGCACCGGTATTTCCGGCGCTGATGACGGCCACGGCCTCCGATTTTTTTACCAGTTCGGTTGCAACCCAGATGGAAGAACTTCTTTTCTTTCGGATCACAGAGGAAGGAGAATCCTCCATTTCGACCTTCTGTGAGGCATGAACGATCGATAGAGGCAGCCCTGTCGTCGCATGATGCGCAAGCACTGCCTCAATTTTTGTTTTGTCTCCGACGAGAATGACTTCGACGTCCAGGTCGCGAGCCGCCAGGACAGCCCCTTCGACAATCGTCTCAGGAGCACGGTCCCCTCCCATCGCATCCAATGCAATCTTCATAATACCTCTATAGAAGGGAGGACTTGTGGATTCTTATATTTCTTTTACCGCGACGACTTCCCGCCCCTTGTACGTTCCACAATTCATGCAAACGCGATGCGGAATACGCGGCTCCTGACATTGCGGACAACGTACAACACCCGGGGTCTTCAGGCTCAGATGTGACCGTCTCTTGTCACGCCTCGATTTTGACTGCTTGTGTTTTGGATGCGCCATCATTTCTCCTTATTTATGTGACGATTAGGTATTACAACAGGTTCTTTAATTTCGACCATTGCGCATTAGGAAGTTCTGCGGGACAGGAACAAGTCTTCTGGTTCAAGTTTTCTCCACAATTCGGGCACAGGCCACGGCAATCCGGCTTACAGAGCGGGTGCATCGGAACGGCCAGTAAAAGCTGACTCCTAAGCTCATCATTGATATCGATTTGGTCCCCTTGATAGTAATTGATCTCCAGTTCTTCACGCGACAAGATCAGTTCTTCCTCTAAAGGAATCTGCGGTGTGGGGACATATTCAATGTTGAAATCAGACCGAATCGGATCACGGTAATGCACCAGGCAACGGCCGCATTCGGAAAGAATCCCCCCCTCAATCGCGCCGCGAATATAGACGTTGTTCTCATTATGTTTGACCGCTTTCAACTGGACATGAACCATCCCTTCTACTGAGATTTCCTGCTCATCCAGCCCCCAGTGCATTGGGTCTTCCTCGTAGGACAACGAAAGCCCCTCGCTCGGAATCTCTTGAACTTTTATCTCCATTTTCATTCCGATCATCAAAACAAGTGATTATAGGGAACCACCTCTAGGCCTGTCAAACCAAATTTTTCCTCCCCAGCCCTCCCCCCTCTTCCTGTTAAGCGACGGGAACCTTCTCCTTTTCCACCTCGCTCAACACTTCTTCAAAAATTGAGAGCGCGGTCTCCGCTTCTCTTCTGGAAATCAAAAGAGGGGGCATGAAGCGAACCACGTTTTGACCGCAAGCCAGTATCAGGAGTCCTTTTTCAAAACAGCTTTGGACAATGCGGTCCCGCTCCGGAACGGCCATCTCCTTCGTCTCTCGATTTCGGACCAGTTCGATGCCGATCATGAGCCCAAGACCACGGACATCCCCGACCAGGCGATGATCCTTTTGTATTATTTTGAGTTTGTTCAGTAGAAATTCTCCGATCTTCTCGGCATTTTGAATCAATCCCGTTTCCAGGAGATCGATGGTTGCAAGGGCCGCCTCGCACGCGATGGGATTCCCCCCAAACGTATTGGCATGGGCGCCCGATTCCCATGCATCCATCAGATGAGACCGGGCAAGCATCGCTCCCAAGGGGAGTCCAGAGGCAAGCCCCTTCGCCAGGGTCATCACGTCCGGCTGAAAATGAACATGATCTGAGGCAAACATCTTTCCGGTGCGCCCCATCCCGGTCTGAATCTCATCGACAACAACCAGAATGCCAAATTCCTTCGCCAAGTCAGAGAGGGCGTTTAAAAAATGTTTCGGCGGGACAATATAACCGCCCTCCCCTTGTATCGCCTCAACAAAAATGGCCGCGACCTCTTCCGGAGGAACGATATGCCTGAACGCGATTTCACGAATCCAGGTCAGTGTATGTTCAACCGTGTCCTGCGGCGAGACTCCTTGAGGAGGACGGTATGGATTTGGATAGGGTGCATGAACAACCCCCGAAATCAAGGGCGCAAAGCCTTTCCGATGACTCGATTTACTTGCAGTTAAAGAAAGGGCACCCATGCTTCGCCCATGGAATGCCCCTGTGAACGCGAGATAGTAAGGACGCCGGGACTGATAGCGGGTCAACTTCATGGCCGCCTCAATCGACTCCGTTCCTGAATTGGTAAAGAAGACCTTCTTCCGCCCCGCACCGGGCGAAATCTGGACAAGTTTCTCAGCCAGAAGCACCTCGGAAGGATAATAGAAATCCGTTCCCGACATGTGAATAAGCCGCTTTGCCTGGCTGGTAATTGCCCGGGTGACTTTTGGATGGCAATGGCCGGTTGTGGTCACGGCAATGCCAGAGGTAAAATCAATGAAGTGGTTTCCATCGACATCGGTCATGACACAGCCTTTCGCCGACTCAACGACCAAAGGATAGCTGCGGGTGACCGAGGGTGAGATAACCGCATGATCCCGCGTAACCCACTTTTTTGCTTTGGGGCCGGGAAGTCTTAATTGAACAGAAGGAGCAGGGTCTTTTTTTTTCTTCATCGCAGGCCTCCTTTTTCCATTGAAGAACCCCGCCCTGGCAGAATGAGGATCGTGCACGCTGTGCATGTTCACAATAGAGTGATTCGTTTTCCAAGCGATCTTCGCCGTTTGACCAAGCCAAAAATTTCCATAATGATTCGGAGCGCGGCAAAACTGGTGATATCGGAATGATCCAGTGGAGGGGAAACTTCGACCAGGTCCGCCGAGATGACCGGGAGGGAATCAAGGGCGCGAATCAAGGTCATCATATCGCGAGTGCTGAGGCCCCCGCCATCCGGGATACCGGTCCCTGGCGCAAAGGCCGGGTCGAGGGCATCAATATCGATTGAAAGGTAGACATTGGAAAGACCTTCGAAGCACTTGGTAATCTCACGGGTCACCGTCTGCATCCCCCGCTCGGCGATCTCATAAGCGGGAAAGACCTTCATCCGCTTGTCCTGGATGAACTGAAGTCCCTCCGTCTCAAAACAGCGGGTTCCGACCAGAACAGTCCATTCAGGGGAAAACTTTTCTTCCTCCATCGCGCGGCGCAATGGGCATCCGTTGGAGAAGGAAGACCCACGAAACTGATTGGAGAGATCAGTATGGGCATCAACATAGATCAGACCGACCTTCTCATTCGCCTGACGGTTGATCGCACGCAGAACCGGAATAGAAACCGAATGGTCTCCCCCCAGCGTCAAAACAAAGGACGCGCCGACCCGCCTTGCAATCTCGTCCTGGATAAACGGGTGAGCAGCAACAAAATCTCCGGTCCACTGGAGGTTGCCACTGTCCCGAACCACAAGCCCCTTAAACACTTCCCCCGTTTCCAGGACAGGGGGGATTTCAACAGAGAGTGCCCGGATACGATCCGGCGCCTCAGAAGCACCGGATCGATAGCAGGCTGCGCCATCATAAGGGATCCCGATGATTGAAACATCGGGGAGTTTTGTATCCGGACGGTTCAATCCAGCCCATAATTGTTCCGAGTTGTACTGATCCATATCCAGGCCCTCGTACCTCTTGTGATTATACTATTTTAGAGAGGGTGTTGGGTAGTTCGAAAACCACGTGTGACGGCATCCGTTAGACGTATTGGGGAATACAAAAAAGAAAGCGGGTGGATCAGATAATCCCAAACCCTCTTTTTCCAAAGGAGAAGGCATCAAATGCCGAAATAATAAAAAGGAGGATATTAAATATCACACTTTTTGAAGAATACCCGGAAGTCATGTAGGCAAAAATTCCTCCAAAAAGGAAGAGAAAAGCCCTCGCATATTCCCGCACATAGAGGTGCCCCAGGCCCGCAAAGGCTAAGGAAAATCCCCCCGCAACCACTCCGCCCGGCACACCTTTCAAATTCGGAAACCCGAAGAAGAAGAGGACGATCATAACGATGACGACCCCCTTCAATTCAATCGACATAATATTCGGAAGTCTCCAGTAAAAACCCGCGATAATGAGGGCGGTCATTCCTCTACGGACAAGATCCGGGAAAATTCTTTTAGTCATCTCCCCCCGCTTCCAGTCTTTTTTCCGCCAATTGATTTGCCGCCTCAGCGCTTGTCACCGACGCTTCATTTGCAAGGGAAAATACGGTGTCCAGACGCGCTTGAATTTCGGATATCTTTTGATATGCCCGTATTTTCGAATATTCTGTCAGCTCTTCTGCAATATTAATCAAGCCGCCCGCATTGATGACATAATCCGGGGCATATAGAATATGAGACGCGTCCAACATCGCGGCCACTTCGGGGCACTCCAGTTGATTGTTCGCTGCTCCGGCGACAATCCGGCAAGAGAGGCGCGGGACCGTCCGCTCATTGATGCTTCCCCCCAGAGCGCAAGGGGCATAAATATCACAATCCACCCGGTAGATCTCATGTCCTAAGAGGGGATCGGCTCCGAAATCGCGGCTTGCCATCGCAACCCGCTCAGGGTCCATATCGGAAACGTAGAGGCGTGCCCCTTCTTGATGAAGCAATGCGGCGAGGGCATATCCGACCTTTCCGACGCCCTGAATCGCAATCCGCTTTCCCTCAAAAGATTCCTCGCCAAAGACCTCCTTCAGACAGGCACGCATGCCGCAAAAGACCCCATAGGCCGTCGCGGGAGACGGATCGCCGCTTCCTCCCTTTTCCAGAGAATATCCCCCGACATGGGGGGTGATCTGCCGTATCTGCTCAATATCGTCAAGACTGATGCCGACATCTTCAGCAACAAGGTAGCGCCCTCCCAGTGTTGCCACCTGTTTCGCAAAGGCCGTCAAACGTTCCGGGGTCTTGTCTTTTTTCGGGTCCCCCCAGATCACACTTTTTCCACCGCCGAGAGGAAGCCCGCTGACGGCTGCCTTGTAGGTCATTGCCTTTGATAGGCGCAAGACATCAGAAAGCGCCGCGTCGAACGACGGATAGGGCCACATACGACACCCGCCCAGAGCAGGACCAAGGCGTGTGTCATGGATGGCAATCATCGCCTGAAGGCCGGAAGGGGGGTCAGAACAGAACAGGACCTGCTCGTGACCGTCTGTATTCATCTGGTCAAATAGGTCCAGCGTCATTCGGGATCTCTAAAAAAAGTCATCAATTATTATTTGCAGTTCCTTTGTATTTTTCTAAAAGGGCCGGCGTCATTTCAGCTTCGAGTTGAATCGCGGCATGGCCGATTTTGAAACGCTGACAGAGGAGGAAATTAATCTTTCTCAATAAATGCGTCGTATTTTTAAGCGGCATGTCCCGCACCGCAACATGTGCCGACAGGGCATACATGCCGGAGGTGAGTGTCCAGACATGCACATCGTGGACATCGCGTACCTCTTCGATCACCTGTACCGCCTCGGCAACACGGTCCGGATCAATTTCTTTCGGCGTTGCCTCCAGAAGGATATCGATGGAATCCATAATAAGCCGAAAAGACCAGCAAAGAATCAGGAGGGAGATGGCCACACTGACAAGGGGATCAAGGAACCACCAGTCTGTAAAATAAATGACTGCGGCCGCCAGAACAACGCCTCCGGAAGAAAGTGTATCCCCCAGGACGTGAAGAAAGGCCGACTTAAAATTAATACTCTTCTTCGTCGACTTGCTCAGGAGGACAGCAGTCACCAGATTGGTCACCAGGCCGATTAAGGCAACGACCATCATCTCACGCGAGGCAACCGGCTCAGGCTGATAAAAACGCTGATAAGCATGATAGAAAATCCAGACCGTTACCACCAGGAGCAACATCCCGTTTAAGAGGGCGGCCAGGATCTCAAGACGATAAAAACCAAATGTTTTTTTCCGTGTTGCAGGTTGTGAAGAGAAAATCACAGCAAGAAAACTGATAGACAAGGCCAGGAGATGGGTCAGCATGTGACCGGCGTCGGAGAGGAGGGCCAGGCTGTTAGAGATCACCCCCCCGATGAACTCGATGACCATCACACTCCCCGTCAGAAGGATCGCCCATAGGAGCTTTTTCCTTTCAACCGTCCCAAAGACGGGAGAGGGATCTCTTAACGGAATCGCAGGCTCTGCTGTATGACAAAGGTCAATCTCACAACTCGGCGCGTGAAGATGCAGGGTCCCCCGTCCGCCAACGATGTGATTGCGGTTCATTATCGTTTAACCCAAAGTGCCTTTATCCCCTTCCAGGCGAAGTGAATAATGCCGGCGGCAAGAAGGAAGACGACCACCTTGGTCATAAGCGGGTCAGATTCGTAGAAGATCACGGCAATATAGATCAGGATCACGACCAGGACCTGACTGATTAACAGATTTTTTACACCGCTTCCTTTCTCTCTCGCCATATGGTGATACTTCCCCTCAAAGATTTCACTTGTTCGTAGGATAACAAAGGGGCTTAAGGGTGTCAACAAAAGGGGGTTCTCAAAACAAACGTACAGGAATAAGAGAGATGGCCGGCACAGAGGGACCCCGGCTCCATTAAATTGCAGTGGTCTTATCACACTAAAGACCGATGATCTCGCCTTTGGCTTTACAGATAAAGTCTTTTCTTTTTTTAATTTTTTTCTTGATTAATGCCTCTGAGACAGGTATATTTTGTAGGTCTTTATCTAATGCATATCGCCCTCAATAAATTCACCTTAGATTTTTCTTTTTGTCACCTTATCAAATCCCTCCCGCAAACTGAGAATCATGCGGTGCGTTATGCCTGTTACCCTCAAGGAGGATCGATGAGAACATCTTCAAAGAGAACATCTTCAAATCAAGCGATACCACCGATTAAAGCCGTCGCGCCCGAAGCATTACAACTCGGAAAAGACGCACGAATCTGCTGGACCACAAGCATCCCCTTTATTATGGTTCACCTCATGCCTCTGGCCATTTTCTGGACCGGGATCACCTGGTTTGACCTTGGGGTCTGTTTTACACTCTATTACGCACGGATGTTCTTCATCACTGCAGGATACCACCGGTACTTTGCACACCGGAGCTATAAGCTCGGTCGGGTCATGCAATTTCTCATGGCCGCGGGCGGTTCAACCGCTGGACAGAAGGGGGTCCTCTGGTGGGCCGCCCATCATCGGCACCATCATCGCTATTCGGACCAACTGGAAGATGTTCACTCTCCCCTTCGTGGATTTTGGTGGAGCCATCTCGGATGGATACTGTGCGACCGTTACAACCCTACCCGTTTTGATCTAATCAAGGACTTTGCAAAGTTTCCCGAACTGAGGTGGATCGACAAACATTGGTATACCCCGGCGATCCTCCTGGGAGCAGGCTGCTGGGCACTGGGAGGCTGGCCGACGCTGGTTGTCGGGTACTTTCTCTCCACGGTACTCCTCTACCACGGAACCTTTCTTGTTAATTCTGCAACGCATTTATTTGGCCAACGCCGATTCGCAACAGACGATACAAGCCGCAACTCAATGATCATCGCCCTGCTCACCTGTGGGGAGGGATGGCATAACAATCACCACCACTATCAGTCCACCGCCAATCAGGGGTTCTACTGGTGGGAAGTCGATTTCAGCTACTATGTGCTTACAGTCATGTCCTGGCTGGGCCTGGCCAAAGACCTGCGTCGACCTCCCAAAAGCATCCTCACAAATGATCTTCTCATCCCGGGCCAATGCGACAAGGGCGTACAACGCGTATCCGAGCTCATTGCGCTGATTCACCAGGACCGAAAAACGACTCACCAGGGTTCCATGGAAAAAACCTCGGTCGACACGTCGCCGCCCGGACCGGACAGTGCCTATGCGCTTAAAGAGGCAACAATGATCTCCGCGACGAACAACGGATATAACAAAAACCCTGCCTTGAAACGTTAGGAAGAAATGATAAAGCATATTGTTTTTTGGAAATTGAAAGAAAACGCTGACGGTCATCATAAAGATGAAAATGCCAAAAAGGCAAAAGAAGTTCTGGAATCTCTTAACGGGAAAATAAAAGGTCTTCTCCACTTAGAAGTTGGCATTGATCTCTCTAAATCTGAAAGTTCATCAGACTTGGTCCTTTATTCCGAATTCGAGAAAAAAGAAGATCTGGAACACTATCGGAACCACCCGGAACACAGGTCCGTCCTGCCCTTCGTGAAATCGATTTGCCTTGAGCGGAGAGTCGTTGACTATGACGTTTAGCAATCACAACCCCTCTCCCTTGATCTTGCCTTTCGGGATATTGAATGGTTCACCCAGGATTTCACTACGAACCTTGTGTGCTTTTTTCATTTTCGTCAGCCTTCTCTCTTTCACCGGCTGCGCCAAACAACACCCTGTCAGGACAGAAATTGATTTTTTGCTTCAGGAAGGCAGACTGAAGCAAATTGCGGCATCAAAAGGTCCTGGGGATAACCTGATCTTCGGTGGAAAAGTCGTCAGAACAAAGGTCCTTTCTGTCAAAGGCAATACCATCACTGAACAATGGCACGTGAAACGAGGCGACCGTGAAGCTGACTATATCGTGAAGCTGACCTCGGTCCCCGGAGGCGGCACACACATTCAAGTTACATCCCCCTAAACGTCCCCTCGATGCCAACACAATCATTTTATGATATTGACAAACAACGGCCACTGGTTATCATTGAGAGGATGCGGGCCTTCTTTCAAATATCGACCCTTTTAATCCTTCTGAGCGCTTGCAGCGTCACGCCCAATGCTCCAGAAATTTCTGTAGGATCGAATAACGACCACCCTTCAACACAAACCCGACAAGAGGTCGTTCAAACTGCCCATACCTTACTTGGAGCACCCTACCTCTTTGGCGGCACAACACCCAGAGGCTTTGATTGCAGTGGTCTCATCAACTATGTTTTCCGTCAAGCGGCCGGTCTCGCCCTTCCCCGAACAGCACGCCAACTTGTCCGTGTCGGGAAATCGGTTCGTCGAAACCAACTCTCACCGGCAGACCTCGTCTTCTTCAAGATTGGACGAAAGAAGTCCATTCATATCGGGATCTACATCGGGAACGGGAGGTTCATTCACGCGCCCAGTTCCGGAGGAAAAGTTAATATTCAGCGGCTCTCCACCAAGTACTGGAAAATACGGTATCGTGGCGCACGACGACTCATTTATGGATCATAATCCTCTCTGTCCTTCTTGACCAGACCCGCACAGGCCATCCTTTCAGGATGGAGACCTTTCGTTTCAGAATAAAACGCCGTCATCAAGGGTCGATTGCCCCTCTCATAGGGTCATCATCCGGGAATTTCAAGAATTTCTTGAATTCAAACACCCAAATAGGTTATAAAAAATGAAACAAATTTTGCGACGATGGGGGAATGATGGAAAATGAACTGGTAGCAAAGCTCGACCCGGACAAAGTAAGTGATGCAGATCGAAAATCAACGATAGAAAAACTGGTCTATAGTGCAACCGTCCCAGACCCTGATCTCTGGCGTCATTTGATTCCAACGATCCAGAAGGAACCGGTAGAGTGGATCAGACAACTGGAAGTCCGCTTTCTTAAGAGAATTCCCTTTAGTGCCGACATGGCCGACGGGATTCTTTCACTTTTATCTGCCCCTGCAAAGGACCTTCATCTTGAAGGGGCCGTCTTGTTACGAAATTCCATCGTCAAACTGGTCGCCGAGAAAAAAGATGTAGAACGAAAAGCCTTTGAAGAAAAGCTTCTGGACCCGATCATTTCACAGTTAAACCGCAAGGAGATCATCGCAGAACACCAGGTCTGGCTCGAACTATACAAGACCCTCTCCAACTTCAGCCAAAGTGATCGGGTTACAAAAACCATTATCGACCTGGCTTCGACGGGGGTTGAAGACGGGCTTTATGTCTTCTCCCAATATGTTCAGGAAAAATACCCTCCTGATGCACTCGAGCCGCTTCTCTCCGGTTTTTCAAATATTAAGCTGGATAAGACGGCCATTCATCTTTTACGGGCGCTCCGGATGAACCTCTCGAAAGAGGGAACACCAAAGGGATTTCCAAGTACTGAGCCCTTGATTCAAGTCCTTCTGGCCGGGGCCGTGAATCAAAGCGAAAACATCCGAATAGAAGCTTCGGGTGCCCTCACCTCCCGCGCAAAGGTAGCAAAAAAACAGAAGTCCCCCCTCCCGCTTGAGAATGAAGTCTGGGAGTGCATGTTCAACCTTTATCGTGAAAGGCTTTCTTCTCCGACAGCCATTGATAAGGATAGGGCAAGAGAAGCACTCCAGGCCCTCCCGTCTGGCGGGGATCGACTCTCTCGTCTGTTTGATTTCTTGCATCAGGTGGAGGACCAGCTCCAAAAACAAAACATTATCGGTTTAATCGGAACCTTTAAAACAGAGGAAACCCGTGAGGAACTGATCAAGTTGCTCAAGACCAATTTTGCCGCCCTCCACCTTGTCACACAAAAAACCACAATTGACAGCATTTCCGCCTATATTCCTGATGAAGGCGTCGAGGCCGAACTGGAAAAACTCCTGGAGGGAAAAGGGCTTCATGCGGAAGTTCAGGCAAAGCTGGCAGACAAACTTTTTGCACAAATTCCCAGCCTGAAGGCACGTCTAAAGCGTTGGCTCGCGCTCAATGAGAAGACAAAACGTCCGATGTTGGAACGTTTTGATCTTCCGATCATGTACACCAAGGTCATCCAATCGGCGCGTAAACATCTCGGTGATCCCGAAATTCTGGCCCAATTGAGGGTTCTAGAGCCCTTGGTGGTGCTCAATGATGCCAAACTCAAGCTTCATGAAACACTCAAGTCAGTCCCGAAGGCCGAACCCAGCTCCAAGCCGGAGCCAAAAGTTCTCCCGTTAAATCAGGTTGCAGAGGCGCTTGTTTCGCTCATTTCCCCCCTCTCCAAGGCCAGAATCGCTTTTACAGGCTTTAGCCTGCCGGAAGAGTTTGGTGGAACCAAGGAGTTGGAATACGGCAATACTGAACAGACCAAGGCCCAGGGACTCGGCAGCGCTGCGACAGAGATGGGGAAAGATTTTGTCCTGAAAACGATTGAAGACCTCTTTTCGGGAGATCTCGAGATACCCCTTCCTCCAGATGTTCAATTCCGTCTGGTCCAGGAGGAAGAGGGGGTGTTCACCCTGACGGCATTGTCACCGGAATCCGCATCGACCCAGAGTTGAAGAAAAACAGCGCCGTCAAGCTCTGGTTAAAGTCAGAAAAAGGCTCATAAAGTTGAGCCTTTTTTATTGGTCAACAACGTCCCTGCGTCCAACAGAGAAAAACGAAGAAAACTGGGAAGAGGAGAGGGTAAATGAAGAGTCTGTGGTCAGACCGTGAAGCAAGGAAAATATCGGGGGTAGACCTCGTGGTCTATACCTCAAGATTGATTGGGGCCAATCCGAACCTGGTTCTTTGGGGAGGAGGTAATTCTTCGATAAAAGTTGATGGAACAGATCACAAGGGCCTGCCCGCGCGAATCCTCTGGATTAAAGGCAGCGGGTCGGATATGAGAACCATCGCCCCGGAAAACTTCACGCCACTTCGTCTTGACGACCTCCTCCCCCTGATGAAACGAAAGGCAATGAGCGATGAAGAAATGGTGAATTACCAGTTAAAATCTGTTTTGGAACCCAAAGCCCCAAAGCCGTCGATTGAAACCCTTTTGCATGCTTTCCTACCCGCACCCCACATTTATCACACACATGCAGACGCAATATGCGCCCTGACGGACACCACAAACAGCCGAAAGATTGTTGAGGATGTCTACGGCCAGGAAGTCGCAGTTGTTGATTACATCCGTCCCGGGTTTCTCCTCTCAAAAGGGGTTTCTCATGCTTATCAGAAGCATCCCGGTTTGCGCGCGATTATCCTCGACAAACATGGCCTCATCACGTGGGGAGAGACCGCCAAAGAAGCCTATGATCAAACCATCCGGATGGTCTCCGCGGCAGAGCGGTACGCCGCACGAAAAAAGCGGGGAAAACAGGCCATGGGTCCCCTTCAGGTCAAGCCGCTCGCGCGTAAAGAACGCCATAAGGCTGCCGCCGCCCTCGTCCCGGTATTACGCGGTGAAGTCAGTCAGAACAAGCGCATGATCTTCCAATTTGATGATTCTCAAAAAGTCCTGACCTTTACCGGATCAACAGAAGCCAAACGTTTGACGCAGATTGGCCCCTTTACGCCGGATCATCTCCTCCACACAAAACCATGGCCGCTCTTCGTCAAGACCAAGGATCCTCGGAATACGGCAGGTCTCATTTCTGAAATTAAGAAGGCATGTGAAGCCTATAGAGAACGCTCTGTCAAATACTTCAATCGTTACAAAACACCTGGCGTCACGATGCTCGATCCGAACCCGCGCATCATCCTGATTCCAGGCATCGGGATGTTTACCAGCGGGAAGGATCGACGTGCGGCCGGCATCACGCGTGACCTCTATCTTCATACGATGGGCGTGATCGAAGCCGCAGAGGCGATTGACGGATACCGGTCGATCCCGACACGGGAGATCTGCAACTTTGAGTACTGGCCGATGGAAAACTATAAACTGACCCTTCTCCCGCCTGAAAAGGAGTTTTCCAGAAAAGTGGTTCTGATCACCGGCGGCGCCGGGGCGATCGGCCGCGCAATAGCTGAATCATTTGTGGAAGCGGGCGCCTCCGTGATTTTAACGGATATTCAGTTAGAAAAAGCCGACGCGGCGGTCGCAAAAATAAACGCCAAGACTGGAGGAGAACAGGCGGTCGCCCTTGAGATGGATGTCACCAATGAGAAGAGCGTCCGCTGCGGTTTTGAAACTGCCGCCCTTTACTTCGGCGGGCTTGACATCTTTGTTTCGAACGCGGGGATTGCTCGATGCGCAGCTGTGGATCAATTATCCCGTAAAGACTGGGAGGCATCCATTGCCGTCAATGCAACGGGCCATTTTCTAACATCGAGAGCGGCATTGCAAATCATGAAGGCTCAGGGGCTTGGCGGCGCCATCGTCGTCGTCGCGACCAAGAACGTCCTGGCACCCGGAAAAGATTTTGGTGCCTATTCTGCGTCCAAGGCCGCCCAGGCACAACTTGCCCGGATTATGGCCATTGAAAATGCCCAGGCAGGAATTCGCGTGAATATGGTGAACCCGGACGGGGTCTTCGAAGAATCCGGGCTTTGGTCAAAAGAAATCAGGGAAGAACGTGCTCAGGCCCACCAAGTCTCACTTGAAGACCTGGAGGCCTTCTACGCCAGGCGGAATCTCCTACAAACCCGAATAAGCGCCATGGATGTCGCCCAATCCGTCCTCTTCCTCGCCTCCGACCGGGCCGCTAAAACAACAGGCGCCATTCTGCCGGTCGATGGCGGAGTCAAAGAGGCCTTCCCGCGCTAGAAATGGCGTCATCGTCCGTTTTCAGGAACAAGTCCGATTTCGCCCCTCCGATTTGGCCCTGTACAAAGCCTTGTCGGCACGTGAAATGATCCCTTCTTGAGACAGCAGTGATTTTTCATTCGCCTTGAATGTCCCTATCCCAATGCTACAGGTCAAAACCGCTTTCGCGGGCAGAATTCGGGAAGATGCGACCGTCTCCCGTATACGCTCAGCGACAGCCATGGCATCACTTTCTTCTGTATTTGTCATCACGATCAGAAATTCCTCTCCGCCAAAGCGGGTTAAGGTATCATAGGGCCGGATGACAGACTCGAAAAGCTTTGCCAGATCTTGCAGGGCTTGATCACCGACAAGATGTCCGAATCGATCATTCACCGTCTTGAAATGGTCAATGTCGATCATGAGAATGGATAAGGGGCTATGGAGACGTGATGCCTTTCCTAACTCCGCAACAAGAGTCTCATTCAGATATCGCCGATTGTAGACACCGGTGAGGGGATCGCGAATCGAAAGACTTTTGATCTTTTCAAAAACCTGCTGTTTCTGTATGGCGATGACCGCCTGGGTACCCAATACGGTCATACTGTCCAGGATGGACGGACTGAAGCCCCGAACCTTGAAGTCATCCACATAGAGGATGCCGACCGGACCTCTTTCAGAAAACAACGGCACGGCAATGAGCGAGCAGATCCCCTCTTTTACCATGACCGGATTGTTAAAAGTAGGGTGCTTCGAAATATCAGGGATAAGCACGAGCTCATGTCGTGCCAGAATATATTCCGCCAATCCTCCTTGACGAACGGGATAGACCGCATTCCTGTAAAAATTTGAGGAGAAACCTTTTGCACTGACAAGAAAAAGCTCTTCTTGCTCACTATTGTAGATCGAAAGAGAACCGGCAGGCATCTCCGTCATCCGCATCGCACCCGTGACAATCGCCTCGAAGATCTGATCAGAAGTCTCTGACTTGGAAAGCATCAGACTGATCTCTGAGAGAATCTTTTGTTCACCAAGGCGTTTTCGGATGCTGGCTTCCTGAACTTCCAGGTCTCGAATAACATCCCAAAGGAGATAAGTGACCTGGCCGCTGGCGACATCAAATGTCCTTTGCGGAAGATTGCTGAGATTCGCTCCGATCTGGGGGTCCCCGGTCAGCTCAAAAACCAGATCAGCCTTCACCTTCTCCAAAACTTTGATTGGATCCTCAATATAACAGGGGACACCGACCTCACGCGCAATACGAATTCCTTCCGCGTTGGGGTCTTGATCAATCACCCCCGTGACCTCGACCCAGTTTGATTGCATGAGTCGGCGCAAAACAGTGGCCCCCCCTTGTCCCGCGCCGACGATGACCACTTTAACCATAGGGAGATGGTAACACACCAACTCCAGATGTCAAGAATTCCAACCCCCGGTCATTCCTTCATATGTCGCGGTCTTTTTTGACGGGAACGCCTACCTGCAAAGTAAAGAAGAAGGTGCTCCCCTCTCCCGGCACGCTCTCACACCAGATCTTCCCCCCAAGGTGTGTAATGATTTCCCGACAAATGGGAAGTCCGAGTCCCGTCCCCTTCGGCTTTCCCTCCTGTTTTTCGATCACCTGATAAAATTTTTCGAAGATCCTCTCCCGATCCTCCGGTTCAATTCCGCCCCCTGTGTCCCTGACGAAGACCTCCACAAAACTTTCATTCTGTGTCACCCCGACGACAACCTCCCCTGACGGGGTGAACTTGATGGCATTACTCAAAAGATTGACCACCACCCGACGGAGATGTTCCTGGTCCCCATGGATCAGCGGGAGATTCGAACAAGGTTCTATGCGGAGGCCAAGGCCCTGTTTGTCTGCAAGCGGTTTGGCCAGATTCACCGACTCAAATAAAAGTTGTTTCAAGTTAATAGGAATGATGTCCCATACCATCTTGTCGGAAGATAACTTTGAAAGATCGAGCAGATCGTCCAAGAGCGACAGGAGGTGTCCTCCCGCCTGGCCGATGATAGAAAGAAAGCGCTGTCGAGACGATGGGTCGAGGTCCTCGGATTCAAGAAGTTCTGCATACCCAAGGATAGATGTCATCGGGGTCCTGATTTCGTGCGAGACATTCGAGATCAGGTCGGTCTTGAGCTGATCAAGCTCTTTGCTCTTTTCATAAAGTTGGGAGTTTTGGGCCGCCATCCCGATCGGTCGTGAGACGGAACTTAGGAGGTCGATCGTATCGGGCGAAAAGGGAGCATCCTTACGCGCCAAAGAGAGGATCCCTAAGGGGCCTTTTCCCGCGAGGATCGGAATTGAAATCACCTCCTTATAGCCTGCGTTCAGAAGTGGAAGGACGGTTCCGTCCGGCGGCGTGGTCTTTGGATTAACGATAACCGGGCGACGCAGGAGCACCGTTTTTTTGCGTTGTTGACCCCAAGCTTTTATGACATCTCCAGATGTACCGACCCATTCCTCATGACTGCCCCTCCCCTCAGACAGCCTGTGCTCCATGCCGTAAACCCCGATATAGCCGGCGTCGGCGGAGATTCGATTGACGACGACAGCAAGGGTATCTTTCAAGGTCTCCTGAAGGTCAAGTGATCGGTTGGCCACCCTGGAAACCTCATTGATCAGGGCCAGGTCGTCCGTTCGGTCTGAGATCTTCTGCTCCATGAGAACGGTCGATTCGTAGATTTGATCGGCCATCTTGTTGAAAGCGAAGGCCAGCTCGCCGATCTCATCCCCCGACGAAGTGGGGAGACGGTGGTGGAGTTCGCCCCTTCCGATCCGCTTAACCCCATCCCTCAGCAGGACAATGGGTCGTGCCACGCGATCCGCCAGGAAGATTGCGGTACAGGCCATCAGGGCGATCAGGCCAACGCCTGCCAGCGCGCTGTAAGTCTGGAGCGTCCGGATTGGCAGAAAGCTTTCTCTCGGATCCTGGCGGATGAAGCTATGCCACAGTTTGCTGCTTCCACCACTCGAGATAAAACGGTTAATTTTTGTCGTCGGCGCGAACCCGACGATGGAGTTACTTCCCCCATGCCCGTCGTCCTCGGCCTGAAGCCAGCCGGAGGTCGGAGAGGAGACCGTCTCCACGAGGGAAACGTTGGAAATGTGGCTTCCGGTCGCAAGGATTGGGCAGATGAGGACCGTCCCGGAGGCATCAACCAGCATGGCATGGCCGGTCTCTCCAAAACGGATCTGGTGAATCGGTTCTTCGAGAAAGTTTTTCAGGTCAACGACCGCTTTCAGAACCCCGAGCGTTTCGACCGTCACCTCATCGATGATCGGAAGAACAATATCGAAGACAAACCGGTCCTCGAAACGGTATATATCACTCAGGAAGACCAATCCCCGCTCCGGATCAATCGCCCTTTTCCACCATGTGTCATTCCCATGAAAGTAACTCGGCTTGAAATTAATCGAAGCCGCCAGGGCACCCTTTCGATCGACAACGAAGAGGACGCCCAATTTTCCCTGAGCAATCTCATTCACCATCAGTCTTCTGAGAAGGTCGGAATTTTTTTTTCTCAGGAGCGAGTCTTCGATCACTTCGCCCCGGCGTTCGCGGTTCCATTCAAGAATCCCGCTTTCAATCGCCCCCAACTCCGGAGGATCGCCGACTTTACGAAGATCTTCCGCGAGTAAAGGAAGAAGATCATTTAATCGTCTAATTTCCTGTGTGAGAGAAAGGTCGACCTTATGGGCAACCTCTTTGGCAAGGCTCTGAAAGTTCTCACCAATTTCCGAACGAAGCGCAGTCGTCCCGACATAAGAAGTGATCAACAGGCCGGAAGAGAGGACCAGGATACCCCCAATGACGGTTGTTAATATCATCTTTGGACGCAGTTTCATTCGAGTCCCGGTAAACCCTTCAGAATAAGACCCCTCATTTCATTAAGAATCCGATCAAGCCGTTTTCGATCCGTCTTTGAGGTAACCCCTCTACGAAAAAGATTTTTTATTTTTTGATCGACCTCAAAATGTTGGTCCTGAATAAAAGGGCTGAGGAGAAGATAGTTTCGATAGCCCTCCCTTAACTCGGCCTGGGCCAAGATAAGGGAGACATCGACCTGATTCAGACCTGCTTCGAGGCGGAGCAGCAAGTCTATATGGATCAGGCGAAGAACAGAACGGAGGACCACTTCATGGCCCTGGGAGATGGCCTCTCGAATCTCCTCGACGGCATCGATTCCACTCCCCTCTTCCAGATGGTCGGTCCAGGACTTGACCTTCTGGAGCAAACGGACCACGGGACCATAGTCTCTTGCATAGACATGGAGGAGAATCTCACGATACACCTCCACAGGAGAATGCACGACTTCCCCTTTGATGGCGTCATCAAGGCGATCACCCCATGCAGGGGACGTGACCATGAGCGTACTCAGGAGGATGGCCAGGGTCAGGCAGAGGGACCCTTGGCCCAGTCGTCTAAAAATCGGCGACAACCTGAATAAGAAGGCCATTATTTTTAAGTGCATTGCCATGTTGTTCTCGGGTCCAATCGTATTCTATCTTAACCACGAAATGAGGCATGGGGGCGACATTCAACCCCAAGGCCCAACGGGATTGGTCCTGGTTATTGTCCGCGCCTCGATCTGGATCTCGTACGTCATACCGGAGGACCGGCTCAATGTAGTGAAGGTTGTGACGATCAAAAAAGAAAGCATATGCGGCCTGAACATAGTACCCGGAGGCATCGGCAGGAATCATTGTCTGATTGATCAACCTTGCCGCAGGATCGCCCGCAGTTGGACCGGCACTGATCGTTGACTCAACAACGTCCTGGTTATCGCCCGAACGGCGGACCACCTCTCCCCGCAGATCGAGCCCTTCCCAGCGGAGGTTCGCCTCAAAACCAACGAGCTTGACTTCCTTCGTCCCGGCTTGATCGTATTCCCCGCCCGCATAGGATACCCCCAAGGTGAGCGACTCGTGAGGCTTTGCGGTGATCCGTCCAATGACGAAGGGCTGATCGTTGTTGTCGTGGTTCTGGCGATCATCTTTCCGAAGGCCGGCCGGGCCGTTAACCAGGGCGAGTTCATAGTTGAAGGGGATACGGAGATCAGGAAAGTCATGGAAGATCTTGAACCCAACCTCCGTCCATTCGTGAAAGAGGAGATCGTCTACCATGAAAGGGCGGCTGACCAAGCGGCGAACCGGCGACTGGTATTCCAAGACCTCTAAGCCGAAGGGGGCATAAAACTTTCCGAGTTTGAGTTTGCCTCTATCACGATACTTCCATTCGAGAATGGCCCTGTCAAGTTTGAACTCTTCCCCGCCATGTTCATACTCCAGCTCTGAGTAGATGGTCAGGTCCTGACGGAGCCTGGCAATGGCATTGAAGTAAAACCCTTTCTGGTCAAAGGTCTTTCTCCCACCCTCTTTTGTGTTCGGTGCGTCCCGCTCAACATTCCGATAAACGAGATCAACGAAGCCGTGAAACTCGGCAAAGGTCTCCGGATTTCCATAAGGAATTCCCGGCACACCGTTTTCAGGCACCTGTGCGGCGGCGGGGAGTGATATGAAACAGATGGCACAAACCGTTAAGAATCGCAAAATACTCTGCATCCCTTTTCCTCCTATTATCGCGCATGGTTGCGTTTTCTCGATACTATAAACGATTATGTTTAATTTTACTACGAATACAGATCGCACGGTCCCTGAGTCAACATCGGTAAGCGTCGGAGGGTGACAGAAGCCCCATTCCTCAAAACGGATCATAATTGACCTCTCCCCCAAAGTACGTTATAAAGAAGGATTCCTTTCAAACAGGGAGGACATCAAAAAAGACCCAAGCAGGAGGCTTAATTGG
Organism: Nitrospirota bacterium; assembly: GCA_029261165.1. GTDB lineage: Bacteria > Nitrospirota > Nitrospiria > SBBL01 > JAADHI01 > DUAG01. Next base: position 22,445 of record JAJDBV010000018.1, read on the forward strand.
AGAGCAACATCGAAGCGGTACGTCTGGCCAATGATGCCTTTTATCAGGCCTTTAAGAAGCTCGACATTCAGGAAATGGAACGCCTTTGGTCAAGGGAGGATTATGTCAAGTGTGTCCACCCGGGTTGGGAAGCACGTCTTGGCTGGAAGGAAGTTCGGGATAGCTGGGTTCTCATCTTTAATCATACCTACGAGATAAAATTTTCAGTCGATGTCCTCGATGTTACCGTGAATGGCGAGTGGGGCTGGACCCTTTGTGTAGAGCAAATCTCTACACAAGACCAGGGAAAATGGGTTACGGGAAGGGTCATCGGAACAAACCTTTTTGAGCGCCGGGCTGGACAATGGCTCCTCATCCATCACCACGGGTCCCCTCAGATCACGATTGAAGAAAAAGAACCGGATGAGTCCTCAAATGGCCACTAGTCTGGAAAAACTCAGGATGAAGTCGTAAGGGAACCTCTGAATAAGTCATGAATTGTTTTTTCAAGGCAAAAATGTCCCGCTTCTGCGTTGCAACTCTTGACAATAGCAGGCTATTCTCTGCGATTTACGCCTTGAATCGAAACATTTTATCTCATGAAAAATTCAACTCAGACTTAGTCAGAGGCTCCTAAGGTATGGGACGGATACAGGAAATTGCTTTTTTAGTCTTCGGGCAACTTGCCGTCGGAGGTATTTTCTTGTTGGCACTTCCTTCATTAGAGACGGTCGGCCTCGGATTCTTTAGAACCAATGGGATTGTCTTTCTCCTCTGCATTCTTCTTGGCATGTCACTATTTCCGATTCCTTTGTCAGAATGGACCATGACGACGTTTCAGTTCAATTGGACCGGGATGATTTTTCTTTTTTTCTTTCTTTTCGTCCTCACTCTTTTTGTCTACAATCTCCGTCTCTGGTTTCGAAACCCGCATCATAGCCGACCACTTCTCTTGTCGGCCTCTCTTCTCGGTGCCTTTGCGATCCTGGCCAGCGTCGGATACTATCTTCCCCAGCCATCCGGCGTGATCCGCGTGCTCTCCCTGTCAGCCCAGTTTCTGTCCTCCAGCCTCCTGATGGGCGCAGGTGTGCTGGGGATGCTGTTGGGCCACAGCTATCTCACCCGTCCCTCGCTTTCAATTGTCCCGCTTCGAAATCTTGCAAAACTGTTCATGGTTTTTGTGTTTCTGGAAGCCGGACTCACCCTGGTAAGTCTCGTTGTTCTGGTCCCTCCTCAACGCTTGAAAGACGCCCTGCTGATCAATACAATTGAAGGGCTTTATCTCTGGATTCGGCTATTAATCGGAATCGTGGGGCCGGTTATTTTAGCGCCGATGATCCTCGAAACGGTCAAGGAACGGGCCACAATGTCTGCAACGGGCTTACTGTACGTGGCGATGATGATGGTTATTATTGGGGCCATCTTCTCCCGTTTTTTCTTATTGGTCGATGCAACTTTTGTATAATGGAGGCTGAACCGAATGCAGGTATTTGATATTGAGAAAATGAAGACCTTCTCGACGGAAAAGATGAAAAAGGTCAAAATGTTTGACTCTGAACACATGTTTTGTGATCTGTACTGCTTTGAATCCGGCCAATCACAGAAGACACACCTCCACGAAGGGGAAGACAAAATTTATTATGTTCTGGAAGGAGAGGGTCTGTTTCGCATCGGCGATGAGGAGATCTGCGTGCGGCATGGATCAGCAACGATGGCAAAAGCAGGGGTCATCCATGGCGTGATCAATCAGTCGAGAAACCGTCTGGTCGTATTGGTCTTCATGGCACCAAAACCGGTACACTAAAGAACCTGATCCCGAAAGATCGGAGATTCAATGCGAATGCCGTCCGGAGATGGAAATCCACCCTGACTTGGAAGGTCGTCTTCGGCAGGTCAAAAAGGAGATTGCAATGCCGCATCAATCTGAATCGCGTCAAGCGTCAACACGACAGATCATTGAAAAAGAAATGGGTTCACATGCCTTCAGCCCGAACCAGTTAGAGGTTGTAAGAAGTGTGATCGCCGCAACGGCCGACTTTGAGTTTTCCGAATCGATGACCTTTCATCCTATTGCAGTGGAGACCGGAATGGCGGCAATGCGTGCCGGCGCCGATATCGTAACGGACATCCAAATGGTTGAGGCTGGCATTCCAAAGAATCTGGTGGCTAAAACCGGCGGAAGCGTCTGGTGTTTTATCTCGGACAATGACGTACTTGAAAAAGCAAAGGACCTCCGTCTTCCACGAGAGGTCATTGCAATGAGAAAAGCGGCCGAAGAGTGTGAAGGCGCCATCTATGTGATCGGGAGTTCTTCCGAAGCACTCTCCGAACTCATCCGTCTGGTTCAGGACGGGTCCGCCAAGCCATCACTGATTGTGGGCGTTCCCGTCGGGTTTCATGCCGCATCTGAATCAAAGGAAAAGCTCCTCAATATTTCAAAACCGTTTATTACCTGTCGGGGCCGAAAGGGAGGCAGTCTTGTGGCCGTAGCAATTATCGAATCCCTTTCATCTTTAGTAATTCATTAGTCATCGAGTCTCCCATCCTGAGATTTTAGAACTAAAAAGAGTAGACGAAAACGACATTGCCTTTCTGATATGGTTTCGATATAATTCGCCCAGAACTGAATGGAGAAATTCTCATCATGGCAGACCAAAAGATCCTAGACGCGCAAAAAATTCTGCTTCAGCATGAAGGTCCCATTGAAACGTTGGAGGATTACCTCGCGATCGGAGGTTTCCAGGCGCTCAAAAAAGCCGTGACAATGACCCCGATGCAAATCATTAATGAAATTAAAAAATCATTTCTGAGAGGCCGTGGCGGCGCGGGTTTTCCCGCGGGGATCAAATGGGAAGGGGTGCATCGGAACAACGACACCATATTGGGACGCGCCCCTCAGAAATATCTCGTGTGTAACTGTTCAGAAGGGGAACCAGGCACCTATAAAGACCGCTACCTCATCCAAAAAAACCCCTATACCCTCATCGAAGGGATGATCATCGCTTCCTACGCTATTGGCACTGTCGATGCGATGATCTGCATCAAGGAAATTTTCAAGAAGGAAATTGCCATTCTGGAGCGGGCCATTCAGGAATGTGTTACAGCCGGATACGTGGGTGAAAATGCGATGGGTTCTGGCCATAATCTCCCACTTAAACTGACGTTTGGCCCCGACTCCTACCTCCTGGGGGAAGACCGCGCGCAGCTGGAAGTCATAGAGGGAAAACCACCCTGGCCGCGTGCGAAGGGTATCATTCCTGTCTATGTCGGGCTTTATGGACAACCAACGGTCGTGAACAATGTTGAAACACTTGCCACGGTCCCCCACATCCTCCGTAAAGGAGCAGATTGGTTTAAATCAATCGGCACGGCCGATACCCCGGGGACCATGATTTTCACCCTCACGGGCGATATCAACCGCCCCGGCATGTATGAGCTTCCGATGGGGACCCCCTTGCGCACCTTGATTGATGTTTACGGTGGCGGACCGAAGATGGAACGGCATGTGAAGGTCGTCTTTTCAGGACCCACAAATTCTGTCATCCCGGCCAGTAAGCTCGACACCCCTCTCGATTTCGGATCCATGCGGAAAATACCCTCCGGCCTCGGTTCGGGCGGCTTCATCGTTTTAGACAATACGGCTTGTGTCCTCAAGGCAGGCCTGGATTTTGCGAAATTTCTTGCGATTGAGTCCTGCGGTCAATGCTCCTCATGCAAAACAGGAACAGGCCGGATTGCCCGCGGCCTTGAGCTACTGGAAGAAGGACGCGCAACTGAAGAGACCGTCCTGGCCATCCTGGAGGACTGTGAACATATCAAAGGGTCAGGACATTGCTATCTCTGTACTGAACCGGGTCTTGAAATCGGTAGCATCTTGCACCATTTCCCGAATGATGTCATTGAACACCTCGAATACGGCTGTCTAAAAGACCGGCATCTTGTGATGCCGAAGATCAAGAGCTTTGATGAAGCAACAAATACCTTTACCTTTGATGAAGGCTACTTCGACCGATGTCTGTCTGATGGGAAGCTGATCAATTACCCTGGTTAAGCCGACAGAAACTTCACAAGGCCCGGCTTCCTGGTATCCTCATGAATGTCTGCTCAGCCCTCCAAATCGCTTGACACCTTTCCCCCTCAGTCGGTATGATTATTTTTACTCGTAAAGACAAAGGCATATCATGGTTTGGCATCAACAGTTTTACAGACTTTCTGCGCCGCTTTTCGCGGCGTTTCTCATTCTCTCCCTGGTCATCTCATCCGACCTGAGTCATGCTTCCGAGGCAGACCCATCCTTTCAGGAAAAGACCCCCTCCAATCCGCTGACTGATATTTATCTAGGAACAGAGGGTGTTATTTCGGGTCCGCCTGCGCCGGTATTGTCCTACCCGGACAGCTACGGAGGCGGGAGGCGGATCGACAGCCGCTCCGTCCTCTGGATATTCATCCAGCAACATTTTTTCCTGGGAAGTTTTATCCTCGGTGTTCCCATGATCGCCTGGATGTTGGAATGCTTCGGTTTCTTCCGAAAAAGGAGAGCAGACCCTCCTGAAAAACATGATCAACTCGGTCGGGATATCATGCAGATCTGCCTCCCCTTTTATCCTTTGACGCTTATTACCGGTCTCGCTCTTCTCGGAGCATTTCTCTTTTTGTATTCGGAGTTCTCTAAATACATGTCTTCGGTCTTCAATCCGGTGATCGCGCTTTATGCCGTCGTTTTTTTTATCGAGACTCCTTTGCTCTACGCCTATGCCTTGACCTGGAACCGGTGGAAGCAGGGCCGGCTGAAGTGGCTTCATTTCGGCCTTGGCGGCCTGACCTGCCTCAATGGATTGGCGATTATCTACCTTGCAAATGCCTTGATGGCTTTCATGATGTCGCCGTCCGGAGTTAACGAAAAGGGAGCCTACCTGGGAAACATCTGGAACGCGGTCAATACCCCTCTTTGGAATCCGCTCAATGTCCACCGGATTCTGGCCAGTATCATGTTCAGCGGGGCCGTCCTCGCGGCCTACGCGGCGTATCAGATGCTCACCACACGTGACCCGGAGAAAAAAGCCCATTATGACTGGATGGGACATGTCATGATCATGATCTCCATCGCCAACCTCTTTATTCTCCCCTTTGCCGGATACTGGTTCGCAAAAGCGATCTTCATCTATCGTCAACGGATGGGCATGACCTTAATGGGCGGTAAGCTCAGTTGGCCTTTTGTGATGCAGGCGACGCTGATCGGACTGATCTTCATGACAGTGACCTACTACCTCTGGCGAGGGACGACCCGGATGCAGGGGGCCGAGCGGTACAACCACCTTGCAAAGTACATGATGATTGTTTTTACCATCGCCTTCATGATCTGGATCACACCGCACACCATTCCCGCCAGCCAAGGAGAGATTCAGGCCATGGGAGGCGCACAACATCCGATTGTCGGATATTATGGAACCATGGCGGCCAAAAATACAGCCATCAACACAATGATCTTAAGCTTCGGTATCTGCTTCATCATCTTTAAACGCTGCAACAAGCAGATGACGATTACATGGTCAAAGTGGGGGAATACGGCGATGATCTCTCTCTTTGCGATTGCGGAGGGTTTCATCATCTACTACGGGGTCTACGGATTTTTTGTCCCGGCCAACATCAGGGTGAACCTGGCCCGTCCGCAATTTCTTGTCACCATGGGCGCACTCGTCATCGGGGCAGTCCTAAATGGGGTGATGCTCAAAAAATCGGAGTCCATCGGGCCGATTCAATGGGGGAAACTCCCCCTGGGCGGGGCGATTTCCATCTTTTCGCTGGCCGTCTTTATTTCGACAACGATGGTGTTGATGGGATACATCCGCTCGTCGGTCAGGCTTGATTGGCATGTCACTGAAGTCTTAAAAGACACGACCCCCTGGGCGGGGACCCCGACCCTCACTTATGCCATTGGCATGGTGCTATTAAATGTTGTACTCTTTTGGATCATTACCATCTTCATCTTTCGATCTGGAAAAACGCGTAGGATGTCTGCCTTCTCCCTTCAACCTGATGCCGTGGGTCCAAATGCCGAGGGGAAGGAGATGCCCTCGGAGTTCATCCCAAAATAACGACAAATTGGTGTTAGTTAAAAAACCACCAATTCCATGATTTAGGTTCCGGCACATCCTCCGGATACAAGGTCGAAGAGAGCGGATCAGGGCGGGAAGCCAGATTTTCCACAACTTCCTTGGCCACCTTGACCGCCTTGACCAGACCCGCTTTGTCGATCTTATCAACCGTGTCTGAAGGACGATGAAAATCAGGGGTCTTCCCACTCGATATTTGGACGGCCGGAATTCCGACATCAGTGAAACTCTTTTGATCGCTTGAACCGATTTCATTCGAATTCGTCTCAATCGGCACCCCGGCCTTAAAACCGGCGTCCCTGAACATTCGAGTCCACTCCCGTGCCGAACCGGTACCGTAAATAATCATATCTTTCTCTCCCAATCGGCCGACCATGTCAATGTTCACCATCCCGAAAATTTTATCTGCCTGAAATGGCTTTGGATAGGCGGCATAATGCTTTGATCCAAGCCGGTCCATTTCCCCGGCGGCAAAGGCAACAAAGACCACGGGCCGTTCAAGCGGCCCTCCTTTTGCCAGGACCCTGGCGAGTTCCAACAAAACAGCAATACCGCTCGCGTTGTCGTCTGCACCCGGATGGATCTCGCCCTCGTTTCCTTCATGGCCCTCCATCCAACCAAGTCCGAGATGGTCATAGTGGGCCCCGACAATAATCCCTTGATCCGACCACTCCGCTCTGGATCCGGGAATAAAACCGATCACGTTTTTTAGAGAAACCGGACTTCCCACACCGTCACCTTTTTCTCTCCATATCTGGATATAGCTCGCTTCGATATCTCCGGCCGATTTCAGCCCCGCTTTCCGGAAAGCCTTGGAAATAAAATCTGTAACCAGATCCGACTCCGGCATTGAAAAACCCCGCCCTTTCAAAGTACGGTCCGTCATAAAATGGATCTCTTTCATCATCTGGGTACTTGAAACAACAGAAGGCAATTTGGCCAAAGCATGCCGGGGAGGGAGTAAGCCTCGTGCCCTCCGCCTCGTCTTTCCGCCATCCGTCTGTTTAACCCTGACCGAGATCGGGGAACGTTTGACCGGCCATTTTCCTTTCACAACATTGATCGGATCTTTCCCCTTAAAGGCAAGATAGCCATATCGTCCGTAGTGTTGAAGTTTTCTTCCCAAGCTGGCCAACGATGCCGGATTGTCCACGGCCATCCAGGCCAAGGTAAGTTTTTTATCCCCTGGATGGCGCGCGGCGAGAACAAGGCTATGGCCTCTGCGGGGAACCTGAATCCGGTCAATTCGGGCCATGGCACTCGTCATCACAAGGTTGTATCTCCTTAACTGCGCCAGCGCCTTGTGCTGGAATCTGTTTTCCCAGCCGAGGAGCCAAACAGCACGGTCGTCCGGCAGCGCATCAACCTCATCGTCCCATTTTATTTCAACCTCCCCTTGATGAGACATTTTCCACGTGTGTGCCAAGCTTTGGTATGCGCGTCGTACCCTTTCGCGCGCCGTTGCAGGCAGAAGAATGACGACAGACTTCGCGCCAAACATCTGAGAAATAGACGGTGGTGCCTCTTCAGGGTCTAATCTCCGAAAGAGATCGTATTCCGGGTCAAGATCAAGGTGTAGAGGTCTTGCCGGGAGTTGGAGTGACAGATCAAGGGTCTTATTCGTCATTAAAACGGTCGTCTGGTATGCTTCTTTCCGGCCCTCAAGTGTCACAGCAATTGGGAGTTGGAGTCGATAAGGTGCCCCGCTCTGCCTCTGCCTGATCGTTGCAGTCAAGACATAGCCTTCTCCTTCCTCATTTTTCTCTGCTTTCGCACGCCTGACCTGCAAGCGAGGCGCACCGGGCCGGGTCACCCACTGATTAAATTCAAAATCTAGATCCAGCCCGGAGGCACGACTGAACGCATGTTTAAGGTCGGTGAATGAGGCCCGTCTAAACTTATTTTCATGAAAGAATGTTTGCAATGCCTCGATGAAAATCTCGTCGCCAACTTTAAGTCTCAGCATGTGAAAAAAATGCATCGTCTTTCCGTAGCCAACAGCTTGTGAAGCGGCATCGACCCGCCCTTGGAACTCCATGAGCGGGAAATCCTTTCCCGCTGTCACATAATCTGCATATTTTTGCAGCGAAGCATGCCGGGACGCCTTCCCTCCCCCATGTTGTTCCTGTATGAGATAATCTGCCAGATATGCCGTCAATCCCTCGCTCCAGTTACCGGTCTCCCGGTCAACATAGACACCGTTTCCCCACCAATTGTGTAAAATCTCATGGGGATAGGAGGAGTGTAAAATAAATGGAAATCGGATGATCTTTGAGCCCAGAAGCGTAAAAGATGGCATCCCGTAACCTGTTTCCCAAAAATTTTCAACCAGGGCAAACTTTGAGTAGGGATAGGGACCGAGCAATTTCTCATACATTTCAAGGTATTGTTCCGTTACCTCTAAATATTTCTGTGCCAATTCAGGGTCCGGTGTTCTGAGAAAGACCATGGCGACCACCTTTCCCGCCTGCCGAAGGTATTCATGCCATTCCCCCGCAACAAGATAAATCTCCTCCTGCGGCTCAGATGATACCCAGCGAACGCGGACAAGGTTATCTTCTCTGATGTATTCTTCTCTTCCCCCCTGACTGACCGCATTCCAGCCTTTCGGCAAAGTAAGGTCAAGGGAGAATGTGGTCATGTCAGCATAAAACCAGGGATACCAAAAGGTTTCACCCGAGAGAAAGACGCCTTCTGTCGCAATAATTCCAGGGGTTCCGGATGACCGGTCGGCATTCCCTCCTCCTGACATCAAGGGGTGGTTGATCTCGCCTTCATATGCCATGACAAACTGACGCAGTCCGATCGGAAGTTTCACCAGGTAGTGTTCCAAACGTACCCCTGCCTCCCCTCCCCCTCCACTCAGTCCAAACCCCAAAGGTTTCGGATCTTCCTTTTCATAGATGATCTTTACCCCGGCGGTCTGAGATACAGGCCGCAAACCCCTGTGAAGAAGAAAATGGAAATTCCCTTCCGGATCAGAGGAAATGGACCTTGGGAGGGTAATTGTATCTTCAACCTGAAGGTGATGTGTTTCAGGATTCAGGTTGACCTTTATTTCATGATGAATGGTTTGCTGAGCTTTGAGAATGCCTGGGAACAAGGTCAGGATCGCAATGAGGGCAGACCGGAAAATAAAATCCTTCATAGAAAATCTCCTAAATTCACGTAAAACGGACCCCCTCCTCCCTGAACCTGGAGAAAGGAATACCTAGAATCACGCTACCATAACACTGTATATTTCGAAAGACGCCCCGGAGTCAAACTGAATCAGAACATTTAATGATTTTTTCAAGGATTAATAGATATAATCATAATTACACCCTCTTCAGACACACATCATTATACCCGACTCTCAGGATACACCTGAAAAGGATGGCGGTCATACGACCCTTTTCAGGTTTCTACCCGTAAGCATGAAGGCCGAGATTGGTGAACGGGAAGGGTTAGAGGGCTTGTAATCCCATATTTTTTGGGATAGAATGTGTTAAAGAGTGATTATTTATTGAGTTCATATCAACTGAAAGGAGCTGTCATGTTTAGAAGGGTAATGATCATTGTCTTGGTTGCACTTTGGTTACCGGGAGTGGCACTCGGGGCCAAGTCACCAAAAGACCTGGAGAAGGGGTTTGATCTCCTGGAACAGTTCCAGTCAACCTTCATCAGTATTGCAGAACGTGTAAAACCCTCAGTCGTCAATATCTCCCCTTCTGGAAATGTGACATCCACCCCCAGCAGACCGCGTAATTCTCCGAGAGAAGCGCCGCCCGGCTCAGGATCAGGGGTCATCATTAGCGAAGAGGGCTATATTGTCACCAATAATCACGTTGTCGGTGACGCAAAAGAAGTTGAAGTCCGCCTGTCTGATAAGTCAACCTTTAAGGGAACGGTGATCGGAAAAGACAAGGATACCGATCTCGCCCTGGTCAAGATTGAGGCCGGAAAGAATTTACCCTTTGTCAATTTAGGTGATTCCAAAAAGGTCAAAGTTGGCCAATGGGTGATCGCGGTGGGAAATCCCTTTGGCTTGGACCGGACCGTCACCGTGGGCGTCATCAGCGCTTTGGGAAGGGAAAATGTCAACCTTTCCCGCTATGAAAATTTCATACAGACAGACGCCTCCATCAATCCCGGGAATTCGGGAGGTCCTCTCTTTGATATTCGGGGAGAAGTGATCGGAATTAATACAGCCATCATCAACTTCGCACAGGGCATCGGATTTGCCATTCCATCCAACATGGTAAAATCAATCACCGCGCAACTCAAAGCATCGGGAAGGGTGACTCGGGGCTGGCTCGGCGTCGGAATACAGCCCCTGACCCCAGAGTTGGCAAAAAATTTCGGGGTT
>JAJDBV010000019.1 GCA_029261165.1 Nitrospirota bacterium
AATAGGATGTGACCCATGGGCAGAACCCTCGCGACATTTACACAACTCATTGCACAAGAGGTTTCATCCTGGTGTGCTTTCCGCCGGGCATTGCGGCGCGAGGATCAGGAATATCTCGACGGCCTTTTCCGTGCGGCAAAATACCATGTGGCCGCAGGGAGCTATGCCTCAAAGGCAAGTCCTTTCGAGGCAATGGTGATGGCCATGCTGATCGAATCCTACAAATCGAATGACCTCCTGGAAAAAAGGGTTGCCCGACTGGAACAAGACAAAAACGAGAAAGAAATGGATGACCAGGAAAATACTCAAGGGATGGATCTTTGATGTTTACCCGGTTTATGGGGGAATGCGTCTCTGGTTTATCGACCCATCAGGTCAAAAACATCGACTTTTCGACTCCTTCAGTCCCTCGTTTTATGTAGGGGGGCCGTCGTCACAATTAAAAAAGACCCTTTCGTTTATCTCCCGCCTTAATCTCCCACTGCGAATCAAACCCTCAGAAGGCATCGAATTCTATTCCGGCGAGACCATCCCCGTTGCCCGAGTCACCGTCTTTAATCCTCTGGACTATGCCAAGGTGGTGAAGTGGGTCATCACCCTTGAAAATAAAAAAGAGAACCGAAGTCTTACTCTCAATCTTTACAATTGTGATCTTTCTCTGCCCCAGCTTTATTTCTTTTCAAAAGATCTCTTCCCCCTGGCTTTTTGTGAGATCGGGGTTGGAGATAAAGGGGAGATCCAGAAAATAGAGCTGATGGATTTGCCCTGGTCAACAGACTATACGATTCCTCCCTTATCGGTGATGCACCTGAAGATGGAAGGGGAGTCGATTCACCCGGATCAGTGCGGGCCGAGGCCCTTGGAGATCGAAATCGAAGGGACCACCCATGTGATCGAGGGGGTGAGTGAGAGGGAAACAATCGAGCAGTTCAATTCCATGCTTGCGCGTTATGACCCCGATCTCATTCTCTCGGAATGGGGCGATCCCTGTATTCTACCCCAACTTATCTCCAGTGCCGAAAGGCTTGGACTCCCGCTGAATCTGAACCGGGAACCGTCTCGGAAAGTACACTCCAGAAAAGAGCAGTCCTATTTTTCTTATGGGCGCATTGTTCACAAGGCGCAGGCAAGGCTTCTCTTTGGCCGGTGGCATATCGATGTCTGTAATTCTTTTCTGGTGAGTCATACGGAATTGGAGGGGGTGTTTGAATTCGCCCGCCTCTCCAAGATTCCGGTCCAGCAAATGGCGCGGACCTCTACAGGGACAGGGATCACATCGATGCAGATGGATCTTGCCTTTCAGGAGAACATTCTGATTCCTTGGAGAAAGCGGGAACCGGAGGGATTTAAAAGCGCGAGCCAACTTTTACTGAGCGATAAAGGCGGACTGACCTATACCCCAAAACTAGGTTTTCATGAGGAAGTGGGGGAACTCGACTTCGCCTCGATGTACCCGTCGATCATGGTGAAGTACAACATCTCTCCTGAAACAATCAACTGCCGCTGTTGTTTCGATAATCTTGTTCCCGAAATCGGTCATCACCTCTGCAAAAAACGGAAGGGACTGATTCCCCGTTTTCTCAAACCGCTTTTGGACAAACGAACCCAATACAAGCGGCTCATGAAGGAGGCGGAAGACCCGGAACAGAAACGAATTTATGATGAGCGCCAATCGGCACTGAAATGGGGATTGGTCACGACCTTTGGTTATCAGGGATATAAAAATGCCCGGTTTGGGAAGATCGAGGCCCACGAGGCGATTACCGCCTACTCGCGTGAGAAACTCCTTCAGGCGAAATCCCTTGTCGAAGCTGAAGGCTTCGAGATGATTCATGCCATTGTGGATTCCCTCATGATCAGAAAATGGGGGACAAGCGAAGCCGCCTATGAGGCACTGGCCCTTAAGATCTCTGCCACCTGTGAGATACCAATTGCCTTTGAAGGGATTTTTAACTGGTTGCATTTCCCTCCGTCTAAATCCAATCCAGGCCTCGCGACGCCTGGCCGTTATCTGGGAGTCTATCGCTCTGGCAAGACAAAACTACGCGGGATTGAGGCCCGGCGCTCGGACACGCCGGTCTTTATTAAACGCGCACAACTTGAAATGATTGAGATCCTATCAGCCGCGCGAAACCGCGAAGCATATCAATCAATATTGCCGCAAGTGACGGATTGTTTTGAAAGGTATCGGGACAAACTGCGGTCTGGACAGGTTCCGTTCTTTGATTTGGCAATTTCAAAGGCCTTGTCAAAAGCGCCTAGCGAGTATCAAAAGGCGAGTCTCATAGCTATTGTTGCCAACGAGTTGGCGGCGCGGGGTGTTAGGCTGATGCCGGGACAGACGATTTCTTATGTCATCACAGAGATGAAGGCAAGGGTCCCAGCGGATCGGGCCAGGGCGCTGGGTTTTATCGATGGGGCATGGGGCTATGATGTTGAGAAGTATGAAGCCCTTTTAAGCGAAGCCCTGGAGGTGCTTTGTCCTGTCGGGATGAGCACGCATAGCGTGAGGGTGGGCTGATTTTTGAGGGCGCTATGCTAGAGAAATATTTGTCATTTGGTCGTTCTTCCGATATTATCGCTATAATCGAGAATGAGATAGCGAGTGAGACAAAATGAGTAATTCTGTCTCAGGATAAACTTTGATTCAATTGAGACATTCTGGGGATTAATCGGAAGCAGGTTCCTCCTCCAACATTAACTTAGAGGCACTCATATGGGGTATGATAACGACGAATTAGATGATTCCAATGAAGAGAAATTTGTAATAGAAAATGGTACACCTCGAAAAATAAAATCACAGTCAACAACCCCAACGATACAATCCCTTTATCAAGAATGGAAAGAGGGAGATCTGAGAATTGCCCCAACATTCCAAAGAAAATTTGTCTGGAATAATCAAAAAGCGAGCAATTTAATTGAGTCTATTTTGTTAAACATTCCATTGCCAATAATTTTTACGGCATCCACAGGTGACAAAGAAGAAGTCATAGATGGTCAGCAACGAATGACGTCAATCTTTGCTTTTATGGATGGACAGTTCCCAGATGGCACAAAATTTCAATTGACTAGGAAATTAAAAGTATTAGGGAAAGAAATTGGAGGAAGATCATTCGCTCAGCTCGAGAAGCATTATCAAAAAACGTTTAAAAAATATCCTCTTTTTTTGGTTTCTATTAGTGAAGATTCTCAAGAAGAGGTCAAGTTTGAAATGTTTGAGCGATTAAACACGAATATAACACCACTGAACGCCCAGGAATTGAGAAACTGTTTATATCGTGGAGTCTACAATAGATTTTTGAAGAAAAGGGCAGAGAATAAAGATTTCCAGTTTATAATAAATAGCCCAAGCTACAAAACAAGAATGCGAGATGTTGAATTAGTATTAATGTTCTGCGCTTTTCATAACACAAACCCCGTTCTTTTTAAAAAGAGTCTCTCTCAAATGCTCAATGATGAAATGAGAAACAACAGAACAATGCCCATAGAGAAAATTGATAACCTTGAAAAACAGTTTAAAAAATCAGTCCGCCTAGTCAAACATATATGGGGTGACAGAGCGTTCAACATCTGTAGTCTTGACGATAAGACAAAGAAATTAACTTGGACAAAGAAATTTAATCAGGGATTATTTCATATACTAACCTATTGGTTTATTCCTTATGAGGCCGCACAAATAATACCTTTTGCTGACTTAATAAAAGAAGAGTTGATCAACCTTCAAATATATGATGAAACTTTCAGAGACACGTTGACGGGCAGTGGGACCAACAGTTCCAATAAAATAAAAAAGAAATTCGATGTATGGGGGAATACCATTAAAGGTATCTTGAATTATCCTAAAAAAGAGCCGCGTGCATTTTCATATTCCTTAAAAGAGCAGTTGTGGGAGGCAGGAAACACATGTCAAATTTGCCGACAGAAAATTAGCGGAATAGATGATGCGGAAATTGACCACATTACCTGTTATTGGAGGGGCGGGAAAACAATCCCGGAGAATGCTCGGCTAACTCATCGCTTATGTAATAGGATAAGAGGTGGAAATAATTGATATTTATCAACCGAACGTACGGGAATTGATGGCGAGAGTACCTGAAATGAAACTACCAAGAGAGCAATTACGACATTCGCTTGAATCGAGCTTATCTAAACGCCCAATGAAAACGCCAAAGGGGGCGATTTTGAAGGAACTTCGGAGATGCAACTTTGGTTACCCCGGAGGGGCACATGAAGGAACTAATTGTTGGGTTTATTCGAGTAAATTAGGCGATCTTGAAATGCTTTTTTCTTTCTATAGTAATTTTACTCGGGATGACCTGATCGTAAAGGTAATACCTGCCGGAAGAATCATCGAAGATGGTGAAGGAGCCACTATCCAATTCAATGGGGAACGTTCTCTTGAGCCAACCCATGGTTCAAATATTGTTCTCTCACACCATGGCCGAGTTACGGTTCGTACATCGGTTTCAAGAGATCGTCTCGTAGCGACCATGAAAAGTGTTGCGACTTCGGGGTATTTGCTTCTAGGCGGAAGTAGTTTTGGTAAGGGGTGGCCTTTTATTGTTGGGGATACCGGGAACCTAAAGGGCTTGCTTGACCGGTTATTTCTCTATGCTTATTGTATAGAACAGGCGAAGCGACAATTTAGAGGGGAGCCCCTGCTGGGATCTCTTAAAGGATAAGCGATCCCAGCATCCGGAAAAATATTTTTTAAAAAGGAAACAATATAAGAAAAAATAGAATCCCTTTATCCAACACAAAAAATTATTGTATGAATCATTCCCAAAGTATATTAAGGAAAAGAAGAACTAAACTATGCATACAATCATATAAAAATATGGATTTGTAGTGATGGATATGATTATCCATCTCGAAAACGAGAATAAAAATATTCGTGTAGAGGTTTAGATTTCCTGGATTTTTATTCAGGGTAATGCGCGAGACGCACAGGAACCGGAGCCTAGCTCTACTACGTGAGGATTACGAGCATCGACACAACAAAGCCATGAAGTAAAAGAGAGGTAATATCAACCGCTACATTTCATAAGGAGAACCAATGACCAAAGCCACCCTACTCGAGAAGATTTCAGGAGCTGTTTCTAAAAGTACGAAAGCTGAGGTGAGTAAAAAACAAGTGGATGCGATTTTGAAAGAGACCTTTGAGACGATTCGGAAAACGGTTAAGAAAGAAGGCCGATGCAGTTATCCTGGATTTGGGACGTTTACTTTAACGAAACGGAAAGCCCGAAAGGGCCGTAACCCTCAGACGGGCGAGACGATTAAGATCAAGGCATCTAAATCCATCAGGTTTAAGCCCTCGGCCGCGTTGAAAAAAACGTTGTAAAAAGTACGTATAAAGATCATGTGCGGCCGCTATTCTCAGACAAATTCCCTTGAAACAATCCTCTCGGTTTTTGGTGTTTCTTCTCTGGATATTCGTCACGGTTCAGATGGGTTGTATTTTTCTCTAGGACAAGGCGCAAGGAGCGGAGGAACCGCAGCGGATGTGTCTATCCGTGAGGATTACGAGCACCGAAGTAACGACGGCCTGGTGGAGAAGCGGGCCGAGCTGAACCGTGACCGCCCTCGTTACAACATTGCTCCCTCCCAAGTCGCCCCGGTGATCGTTAATATTGACGGGACTCGCGTGCTGGATCTTTATCGGTGGGGCTTGATTCCGTCCTGGTCCAAGGATATGAAGATCGGGAATAAGATGATCAATGCTCGGTGTGAGACGGTCGGGGAGAAGCCCTCTTTTCGTCGCCTTGTGAACAAGCGGCGTTGTCTGGTTTTGGCAGACGGATTTTATGAATGGCAAAAATCAGAGGATGGAAAATCAAAGACTCCGATTCGGATTATGATGAAATCAGAAGAGCCTTTTACTTTTGCGGGGCTTTGGGATGAATGGCGGGATGCCGAAGGGCGGCCGCTTCGGTCTTATACGATCTTGACAACATGGGCCAATCCGCTCTTAAAGAAGGTACATGACCGGATGCCGGTGATTTTAAGGCCGGAGGGGATTGATCCCTGGCTAGATAAAAAGATAGAACTGCACGAGATGACCCGTATATTTGATACTTATCCGGAGCAGGAGATGGAATATTATCCGGTTTCGACTTTCGTCAATTAACCAAGAAATGATGGGCCGGGGTGTTGGGAGAGGGTAGGGGAGTGAAGGGGGTATTGGATTAATCCCCTTCACTAAAGTAGGTGCCATTTCAGTGGAATTTGGGTTCAAAATTATCAAAAAAGACTTTGGTAGGATATGGCAATGTCGAACCTATTTTCCTGATATCGATGTCGAAGGAGAGATATACGCAATGGAAGTGCCCATCTTATTAAGCATTGAATCTCTCCTGAAATATCCAAAATCAGAGGTATACGAAAAAGAGAAGATGAAACAAGAGGGGACGAATCTCGCGTGGCATCTATTTAAAAAAAAGCAATTATCTAAAGAGGATATGGTTCTAAACATAGATCATTTCTATCCAATGGGTAAAAACCCGAATCCAAATCATGAAGGTCAGAAAAGAGGGACCAAAGCATTAGAAACGTTATTGGGGACCATCGTAGAACCTCAGCAGAAGCTTATCCGTTTTAGGAGTGTATCTGGTAATCGAATGGAATCTTTACTGAGTGGGCAAGGTTTTAAGGAATTTCAACGGGACTATTATCGAGTTCATTAATGAAGGGGCTAACTGCCATGATTCTCTTTCTCCCACCGGACATGGTCAAATGAAAAATCAGTATTTCGGGGATATAAACGACTATCGGAAGTATGGACTGCTTAGGATTCTCAGCGGGGGAGTGAACTTCAAAACAGCCGTCTGCTGGATGCTGACTCCTCCGGATGGGCGTAGCGATGGCCGGTTTATTGATTATCTTGACGAGCCAAAGGATTGGAGGGGGTTTGATCCTGAGCTTTTTGATCACCTTCGCGGGGCGGTCCTGACTGAGGGTGTCCGGTCTGTAAATGCTATCGAGTCTTCAACGATGCTACCTGAGACCTATTTCTACTCGGAAATAGTGTCCGATATTGAGGTGGATCGGAAGCAATACTTTTCTACCTTCCTTGAGACTGCCAAGGAATCTGATCTTGTCTTCTTTGATCCGGATAATGGGATGGAGGTCCAATCCGCACCTTTCGGGAGAAAAAACTCATCAAAGTACTTATTCTGGCATGAAGTCATCGCCACATACGAACAGGGCCACTCCCTTCTTATCTATCAACATTTCCGCCGTCAGGAACGGACACAATTTATTCGGAAATTTTCGGCAGAGTTTGAAGATAAGTTATCTGCTCCGGAGGTATTCTCATTCCGAACAAAAAATGTTGTCTTCTTTCTCATACCACAAAAGCGGCACCTTGAAGTAATGACCAAGGCTTGTGTTGTTATCGCAGAAGGGTGGCAAGGTCAGATCGCTGTTGATTACCACAATGGGGGAATACCTGATGGCGAGAGGTGATCAGGCCCTTCGGCAGTGGAAGATTCTGACTCGAATTATGAGTTCTTCCCGGTATGGAGTGACGCAAAAACAGCTATTAGAGGCCATACAGGAGTTGGAACCGGGAGGAAAAGGGAAGCGGACCCTTCAGCGAGATCTACAGGTCCTGGAATCAGCTGGTTTTTCGATTGATCGTTCCGGACGGACGGAAGATGGGGAGGCTTTATACAAACCGATTAAAACCTTCCAGGAGATCCCACCGATTCTTCCGACGGTTAAGGAGTTGGTCGCCCTGGCCGTGGCGCGGTCGCTTCTTTCAATGTATGAAGGGACGCCTTTTAAGGAAGACCTTGATTCCTTCTGGCAGAAAATTCAGCCGATCTTCAAACGAGAAGCGCGAGAGTCACTTGAAGACGCCCTTGCGATGTTCGGAACCCTCGACAGACCGCAGTTGATTACGAACAATATAAGCCCCTGGTCAAAAAACTGAACGACGCGATTAAAAAGCGCAGTCAGCTTACAATGGTCTATTATTCTCAGCGGCAGGGAAAAGAGGCCGACTACACGATTGACCCGATCAAGTTTATCACCTACGAGCGTGTCCTCTTCCTGGCGGCCTATGTCTACAAATACAAAGAAGTCCGTCACTTCAGTCTCAATAAGATCAAAAAACTCACTCCAACCGGGATGGTCTTTCCCCGCAGAACCTATTCACTGAAAGAACTCAAGCGTTACGCCTTTGGAATGATCGAGGAAGATCTCTTTGAATTGAAGGTCCGATTCGATAAAGTAATTGCAAGCGATAGCCAAGGCCTCACATCAGAAAGCGAGGTAAGGAGCTTTACGACCCAGTAGCTATGGGGCATGGAAATAGATAAATTACCGACTATAAAATCCCTTATTGGAATTGTGATAAAATTGTGATAGATTTGTGACAAAATTGGTCGAAGTCGATATAATTGATCGTACTCAATTGGATCAATGTAATGGGAGAAACTGCTTGATTTTATAAAGAAAACGGGGAAACCAGCCTAAAATCAAGCCCTTGTGAAAATACACAGTTTCTCATTCGCAATCAGGAGGTCGGGAGTTCGATCCTCCCCAGCTCCACCAAATATATTTTCATCAAAATTAAACTTCCTTCATTGGGGGGATCGATCGAGGGGGAGTGGGGGAGAGGTTCCCCCCACGATTCGAGGGTCACAGCACCGATTTTCGGGGCGCCCTGGGGGGCTGGCCCCTTGGGGAAGCGAGCTTGTCGCGCGTGTGAGATTCCTCCCCAGTTCCACCAATAAAATCAATTGGTTATATTCTTTCTGCCATTTTTATGGCGACGACTCCCCCCCCTATTCTTCCAGATCGTTTGGACTCTCAATCCAAACGATCTGTTGTGAAGCACCGTAAGCCCCGCTACACATAACCTCAAGAACCCATTCAAAATCGATAAACCATAATAAATTTAATCAAAAAATGACAAGTTATCGGTATTGGTTCGAGACATTAAATTCTCCCCTTCCGACCAAACCAATTCAGATCTGGCCAACGCTATTCTTTTCCCTTGTTCTCTATAGATGATCCCCTCTTTGCACACCAGTAAATTGAATACAGAGTCATCCATGGAAGAAAAATAACACTAAAGATTATTAATAAATTCACCGATAAATTATATAGGATGCGTCACTCTTGTGATTACTGAGGAGCTGACATCACGCCCAAGGATTTAAGCCTTTCTCCGAGATGATTTATTGATGAATATCAAAAATCTTTACCTAGGGTTCTACCTTCTGTTGAGCATGATATCTGTGCTCACTCTAACGGGTTGCGGGGAAAAAGCCTCTGCAGGACCCGAACTACCACCAGGATTATTTATCGACTCTTCGACAAACCGATTTCTGAAGACTTCATTCAGTGAGACAAAAGTGTGTATTGAATTAGAAATGGGGCAATTTGAGGGGGAGTTTGAAAAGATTTCAGTGGTCCTGATGCCACCTGTCTTCCCCTGCAAGCATTATACTGGAGGTTGCAGCGGAGAATATGTCGAGCCGAATTCTCTTAAGGTTGGAAGCCTGCATGTCTGGCGGCATGAGGTCATCCATTACCTTCTCTATCTGAACACAGGCGATCCGGACGCATCCCACCAAAGCCCTCTTTTCAATACCTGCGTTTAATCTTAATCTCATCTTCTGCCATAAGGGCAGAGATTCCCCTTGCTCTCCTATGTGCTCAGCTTTTATACAGTCGGGGTAGTAATCTCTTGATTGCTTAAGTCTATTTCTGTTGCCACACGGTTTCTTCCTGAATTTTTTGCAAAGTAGAGTGCTTGATCGGACCGATGAATGAAGTCTTCTAAGGGTTCTCCCGGTCGATAGCATGCGACGCCGATCGAGACGGTTAGTGTCCCAAGTGGTTTCGATGTCCCCACTGCCTTTAGTTTTGTCTGGGCGAAAAAAGCCCTCACATTTTCAGCGACAATCTTAGCTCCTGCAAGGGGGGTCTGCGGGAGGATCACGGCAAACTCTTCTCCGCCGTAGCGTGCTAAAAAGTCGGTACCTTTCACCTTCTCCTTGATCTTTCTCCCAACAAATTTCAGAACATCATCGCCGGTAATATGTCCATAGGTATCGTTGAACCGCTTGAAGTGGTCTATATCAAAGAGCAATAAGCACAAATCTTGATGGTCGGATGTGGCTTGGCCTGAACAAATCACGAGTGTTTCATTGAAGGCTTTCCGGTTGGCAAGGCCCGTTAGAAAATCCACTGCGGCTTCTGCTTTTGAATGGTCCAGTTCACCTTGAAGGGCTTTCAATTCTTCCGCAGATTCATTCAATTTTGCTTGCAATGTTTTTCCGTAGGTCCCTATTGATTTTGACTCGACGATAATTTTGTTCATCACTTTTTTTATTTCTTCAACAGAGGCGTCCTCTGACAAATGTTCCATGGAGTTTGAAACCGAAGATCCGTATTTTTCGGTTTCTCCGGACAGGGCCGCGACCTCAGCAAGCATGGTTACCATTACTTGTTGTATCTCTTCCCGGAATTTTCTGAGTTCGTTCTCGTCTTTTTCGGAGCAAAAGCGTTTATAAAGCACTTCATTTCTTTCCTCCGGAAATTTTTCGCCCTTTTCAATCATCGCATTGAGGGTTTTTAGCACTTCTTCATTGCCGGATACATATTCGTACCATACCGCATAATTCCGAGGCGTGACAGGTATCCCATGTTCGGACATGAGTGGTAGTGCAAGTCGGGCATAGGTGTAACACTTCTCAATGAGCTCTTTATCATTCATCATTTGTCTCGCCTTGGTTTTGGAGAGCAAGAGAATAGAATCATCTTGAGACTTTAAATATAAGGGACTTCAATACTAAATAGAAAATATATTAAACAGTAAAAAACACAAAAAACAACCTCAAAAACCGGTTGCTAATCAATGGGAGCGATCTTTTCCTTGGGATGCTCTCAGTTAATCTTTGATGACCTACTTAAGGAGCAAAACCTTTTCTTTGTTGGTGATGGATTTGAGTTCTTTCGGCTTGCCCAGTAAATAACCCTGGACCATGCAAATATTCATATCCCTCACGGCGTGTAGCTCTTTTTCTGTTTCAACCCCTTCAGCAATGATCTCCTCGCGCGTGTAGTTCCGGATGGCGACCAACAACTCTTTTAAGAAAGTTCTGAACTTGTCGGAGTGCACGCTTTGCAGCATGGTCGATCGATCTATTTTGATATAATCAGGAGTAAACTGAGCAATAAAGGGCAAGGAGATAAAGCCGGCCCCAAAGTCGTCGATGGCAAATTTATACCCCAACGCGCGCCACTTTCGAGCAATTTCCAGGTTGTATTCCACGTCATACAGGGCCTCGGTCTCTGATATCTCCAAGATGACTTCCATGCCGGGAGGTCTGGGAATCGGTTCAATGTCGCTGAGCATATCAAACTCAACATTGACAAATACGGTTTTCAAGCCGGCTTTTTGAGCCCCCTTGATCTGTTTCTTGAGACAAATACACTTCAGTTCTCTCAGCTTTCCGACGGCGTGATATTTTTTGAAGACTTCTTGTATGCTTTGCTTGCCCTTCGGGTCACGACCCAAGGCCTCATGTCCCAGGATTTGGTTTGTCTTGACATTCACAATGGGTTGAAACACAATATTGATGGCATCTTCATTGAGTTCGTACTCTTCCTCACCAATATGGATCTTGTCCCCTCCCTTCTTGGCGATATAGAGCGCGCGATCCGCAAGGTAGATCAGTTCATCTTCATTTGATCCATGTTCAGGATAGAGGGCGACTCCGATACTGACATCCAAGCTTAGGTCATTTTTTTTCGCTATTTTGCGAATTCCCTTCTGGATCCGCTCAGAGGTCACCAGGATGCCCTCCCGAGTCGCATTTGCTAAAATAACCACAATTTCATCACCGCCCCATCTAAAAACCAGGTCCGTCCCTCTAGTGGAATCTCTGAATGCCCTGGCAGCCTCCCGCAATACCTCGTCGCCGGCTTGATGGCCCAGAGAATCATTGACTGTTTTAAAATGGTCTAGATCGCAAAGGAGAAGCGCAAGGTTTGATTTGTTACGATTCGCGCGCAAGACTTCTTCTCCGATCCGGTGGTTGAAGTATTGGCGGTTATAGAGGTCGGTGAGCGGGTCACGGAATGCCTGTTCTTGCAGGACGGCCCTGATGTTTCCAAAGGCGATCCGGGTGTGTATGACGTAGGCACAGAAAAGGACAATGAGGATAATCATTCCTCCTAAGGCCCTGGTGGCCGTGCGTGTGCTGGTCAGATTCTGGCCCGACTCGTTCAGGATCAGGAAATAGGTCGCCGCAGAAATACTTCCAATAGCCAGGATGAGGGCAAAGGCCAAAATCCAGAGGTGCCACTCGTGGGTTTCAATTTTATTTAAATCCTGGCTCGTCAGTTTATTGGCTTGTTTTTGTTGATCAGACTCTGACATGTTTCGAAATTTGGACCCAAGTGACATTGCGATATCCATAGATGAAAGGGAAGATAAAAAGTGGCTCGCTATTAAGCTTACCAGCTAAGTGTTTGTTGTCAAGGAATGTGATGCTTTCAAGGTTCAGGGAATAGGGAATAAGCAGAAGGTGTCTGTACTTGTAGTTGCCGTGTCAGGGAATTACTTCCATAAAAAGATTTGAGGTCGTGCTTGACACGCGAGATTTAAGTGGAGTATAGTTCCCTTCCTAGCATTGATAGTGCATATCACTATCAATGCTAGGTCAGAGGCTAGCAGTCAGTTTCTTAAAGAACTCAAAAGCCCAGGACAATGTTTCATCGTCCTGGGCTTTTTTTGTTCGGAAGGGAGAGAGACCTGATAATTGAGGGTTTCTCCCATTCGTAACGGGAACCAACGAACTTTCTCAGAAGGACTGTGCGGAGTTATATAGTGAACTTACATTTTACGGGAGGGAAGATGAAATTGGATCGAAGAGGTTTTATGAAGCAGGTGAGAAGGTTTTCCACTATTGGTTTATCCGTACTTCTTTTACTAACAATAGTTGTAACGGCAATGGCCCAATCTGAAGAACCTGCCGCCCTGGAGGACATTACGGTTACAGGTGAAGAGGAAGCCGCAAGCCTCTCCGGCATGGGAAATCGTCCCTTGGTAGAGCACCCCGGCGCGGCGACGATTGTCTCTCCGGAGGCTTTGGATATTGGGCATTTTACCGATACGGTAGAGGCACTTCGTTCTGTGCCGGGCGTCCATGTCCTTTCAGAGTATGGACGGGGACTGCGACCCAATATTGGGATACGGGGGATGGATCCCAATCGGAGCCGCAACACGCTTATTTTAGCGGATGGCGTCCCTATTCAGCCTGCCGTTTACGGCGATCCTTCTTCATATTACAACGTTCCGGTTGAGCAGATTGACCGCATCGAAGTTATTCGGGGTGGATCTTCCGTCATGTACGGGCCAAATACGATCGGAGGCGTTGTGAACTATGTGACGCGTCGCCCTCCTAAGGAACGAGAGTTCCGTCTTCGTGAGACGATTCGGCAGGGGGGATTTTATTCAACGGAGTTGTCGTATGGGCAGACCCTCAATGGGATGGGGGTCATGATAGCTCACCTCAATAAAGAAGGAGAGACGGTGCGGGATAACACCGAGGCTACCGTACATGATACAACCCTCCGCTTGACTTTTCCGGCGGGAAATGGCGGGGAGATGGCCCTTCGTTTTAATTTTTATCGTGAGATTTCACAGACACCGGGTGGTCTTTCCCAGGCTCAATTTCTGACCGACCCCAATCAGAGCCAGCGTTCACACGACTGGTTCTTAGGCCGACGGGGTTCTTTTGATATGCGTCTCAACCTGCCGATGACAGGAGCGCTCTCGAGCGAGACACTTTTTTATCTCAACTTTTTTGAACGAAATTGGTTCATTGCCAATGGGGCGGACTCTCCCACGGTAACAACCAACCGGCAGTTTCTCCGGGATTTCTTCGTCGTCGGTGTTGAGCCGCGTCTCAGGTTTGAAAAAACACTTGTGGGCGTCAAGGTTCATTATGAACAGCAAAACGACGTCAGACGACAGGGGGCAACCGTTGATGCTCGGAGCGGTGCGACCGATCGAGAAGCTGATCTTTCGACAACGGCCTTGGCCGCATATATCGAAACCGAATTAAACCCGTTTGAAGGTTTTACCGTGATCCCTGGCATTCGGTATGAGAACCTTGATCAGAAACGAAATGTCGGCCTTCGAGGCGCAGTGTCCGGTGTCGGCGGGCGGGCTGAAACCTCTGAGTTGACCTGGGGACTGGGTCTTCGTTATGACTTGGCAAGCAGTGCGGTCTATGCGAACGTGCATCGAACTTTCAAACCTCCCACCTTCAATGAAGCGGTTGATCCGTCAGCCGCGACCGACCAGGACCTTGACGCGGAAACGGGGACAAACTACGAGATCGGTATTCGAAGCGAACTTGGCCATCGGGCACATATTGATATGGCGGTTTTCCTGATCAAGTTTGACAATCAAATTGTTGATGTCGGTGGGACCGATCAAAATGCCGGAGAGACGGAACACAAGGGCCTTGAGGGAACCTTTGTTGTTGAGCCTCTGGAAGAACTTTCGCTTGATCTCAATGTAACCCTTCTAAGTACAGAGGCCAAAACCGGGGCAAATATTGGAAAGGACCTCCCGATGGCGCCCGAAATCAAGCTTGCGTGGGGCAGTACATACGAGCATTCCATTGGAAGCGGACATACGGCAAATATCCGACTGGAGGGGCTTTACACGGACAAACAGTTCAGTGATTCCGCAAATACAATTGCTGAAAGTACGGACGGAGCGACAGGGCAACTCGAGTCCTATGTCGTGTGGAACCTAAAGGCCCAGTATGACGCGACCTTCTGGAAGGCTTTTGCCGGGGTGAACAACCTCTTGGATGAAGAATACCGGGAAAGACGTCAGGGTTTCTTTGGCGGTATTATTCCGGGCGCGACGCGAAACGTTTATGGAGGGGTTTCTCTCGTATTCTAACATTGCATTAATTCTGAAAGGGGAGTGAAAGATGAAGTTTAGAAAGATATTTGAAATTGGACTTTTTGTCGGTATTTTGGCAGTTCAAGGAGTGATGTCTTCTCCGGTCCGCGCTCATTTTGTCTGGATTGAAACGCCGCCGACGATTGCTCCGGGAGAGAAGGCCGAAGCCAAGTTATATTTTGGCGAGTCTCATGAATTTCTGCGGGAGGAAGCCGGCGGGAGGCTGGACAACCGAAAAGGCATGAAGGTTTGGACCGTCGATCCCAAAGGCGAAAAAGACTCTGTCAGTTTCAAGAAAAAGGTGAACTTCTACAGCGCGAATCTGCGTGTTGAAAAACCGGGAAAATACAATCTGATCGCGGTCGATGTGGAGAGCGAGGTTGTCGATGGGACCAAGTTCGCGAGCATCGGGATCTTCTTCAAGCCGATGTTTTATGCGCGGACTGTCTTCCTGGCCTTTGAGCCGGGTCGCGTCTCGGAGCGGGAGGGGGAAATCACCGAGTTCATGGAACTCGATATTGTTCCGGTGACGAGCCACCTCAACCCTTTGAAGGGAACGGTTACGCCAACGGTCGGGGAAGAGGTTGTGTTGCAGGTTTTCTTTAGGGGAGAACCGGTGGCCAAGGCCAAGCCCCTGGCCTTGTCTCCGATTGGGTGGATTAAGGATTTACGATCCAATTCCAAGGGGATCGCGCGTTTTACCCCGCTCTGGCCTGGAACCTACGTCATCGATTATGTTCACATGGAAAAGGTCCCGGGAGAATACGAAGGAAAGGCGTATGAGGGCGTCCGCCATCGGGCAACGTTTACGATACAGGTAGAAAATCGCCACCACGGCAAGAACAAGCACAAAAAGAAGAAATAAATGGTCAACTACCGAAATACACGGAAGATCCATCAGTTTGTGACGATTGGGTCTATCCTTTTCTTGCTGGCCAGTGTCATTTCAGGCCTCCTATGGGCCTATGCCCCTTACCTTTACTGGGCGGATGGCTACATGAAGCGAAAGGATGAATTCCCTCCGCAGGACATTTCGCAAGCACGTCTTTCTGTTTCGGACATCATCCTGAAGGCCGAATCCAGGTTTGGAAAAGAGACCGTCCTCCAGGAGGTGACTCTCCGATCAGATGCAGGGATGATTTTGTTTGATGTCCGGTACCGTGGCGAGGATGGAAAAAGCCATCGTACCTTGCTAGATGCCAACTCAGGTGACTGGATTTCCCCTTTGAATAAGGAGACCGCCCTCCGCTTTGCCCGGCAATATGTCCCGGACAACCCCCCGGTGGAGGCGGTCTCCTTGATGGAGGCGTGGATTCCGCGAAAGAAGACCACCGGCCGACCGGCCTGGATTGTCCGCTTCGGGGATGCCGGTGAGACCGAAATAATCATCGATCTGGCGACTGGAGAGATCCTGGAAGACCAGGACAACATCCGGCGATTTCACTTCTTCATCATGAAACTCCACCAGTTTAACTTCTTCGGCTTTAAAAAGGTGCTGACCATCATCCCGGGGCTCCCGCTCCTGATTGCGATCATCACAGGCGGCATCATGTGGGTTACGCCAAAGTGGCGCAACTACGCCAAGAAGAGGACTGTCAGGGCGTCGCTTAAGTCGGAGTCGTCACAAACGGAAGCTGTTTCCATCAAGTCGTAGCCTTTTAACGGCCTTCCAATAATTAAAGGAGGCACCTCGCCCCAAAGGGAGAGGTGCGCACGCAGGTCTCGGACCTCTGTATTAATTTGACAAGTATGGCAGAAATCGTATAGATTAGGCTTGTTATTTAGTGAGACTGAATATCAAATTCAGTGTTCTGCCTTAGGGTTTCTTGGGCAGCGAGAGAGAAAATATCGTGATTTTTTATGAAAGAGATCAATTCGTACGGTGCTTGAGTCACCCTGTTTTTCTTGTCAGAGCCTTCCTCTCATTGAGCCTTCTCCTTGCCTTTGTTTCTCCTGTCAATGCCAATCCGCTTGAGCGTTCAACCGAAATTCAGACCGAGGTTAACAAGGCGGCCGCGCGGTCGCAGGTGAAAGTCGACCGGCTTTCAGAAGAGACAGCGCGGCTCCTGAGAGAATATCGAGAAGTGCTTCGTCAGAGTGAGCGCCTCCAGACCTACAATAACCAGCTTGAGCGTTTGCTCCAATCTCAGAGGGCAGAAGAGGTTTCTATGGAGGCGCAGCTTCGGGAGGTTGAGGTGACACACCGAGAGATCGTTCCTTTGATCTTGCGGATGGTCGAAAGCCTGGGTCAATTTGTCGCCTTGGATCGTCCCTTCTTGCAGGAAGAACGTCGGGCACGCGTAATGGAACTCCGTAAGTTAATGGATCGGGCGGATGTGACCAATGCTGAGAAATACCGACGCGTGATGGAGGCTTACCAGATTGAAACCGAATATGGGCGGACCCTTGAGAGCTATGAAGGGACACTTGGGAAGAATGGAACAGGCAGAACGGTCCATTTTCTACGCATGGGTCGGGTCTCCCTGGTTTATCTGACGCTTGACGGTGAGGAAACGGGCTATTGGGATCAGGAACAGAAGCGCTGGGTCGTCCTTCCAGACGGGGATCGTGCTTCGGTGATGCGCGGCATCCGGATCGCGCGAAAAGAGATTCCTGCCGACCTCATCAGTCTTCCGATCGCCGCACCGGGGTCAGTACAATGAAAAAATATACCGATTTGTTGATAGAGGCTCTTTTGCTATTCTCCTTGCTCTTCCTGCCTGTCATTGGATATGCCGCGGACGCGCCGGGTTCTCTTGATGAACTGCTTGATCAGGTCCGTAATGAGCGCGCGAACGCAATGAAGGCGAATGCGAAAAGAGAGGCTCAATTCCTGTCCGAAAAGGAGCAGCAGGCTCGTCTTCTGAAAGAAGCCAAGGTAAGGCTTGTTACGGAGGAGACGAGGAGTGACAGGCTCAAAAAGAAGTTTGAGAAAAATGAAAAGACGCTTGCATCGTTTGAAACGCGATTGAAGAAAGACACGGGTTCTCTTGGAGAGTTGTTTGGCGTTGTCCGGCAGCATGCGAGAGAGTCGGAAGGGCTTTTTGATTCTTCCCTGGTATCCACGCAAAGGCCCGACCGACGTGAATTTGTCGGGCTTCTGGCCAAACGCAAAGCACTTCCGACGATCAAGGAGATGGAACGGCTTTGGTTTCTCTTACAGGATGAGATGACGGAATCGGGCAAGGTGGTCCGGTTTTCGGCGCCGGTCGTCACCAGGGAAGGAGAAGAAACGGAGCGCCGTGTGACACGGGTGGGTGTTTTTAATGCTGTTTCCGAGGGGAAGTATCTGCACTACCTCCCTGAAACCCGAAAGCTGGTAGAACTGAACCGACAACCGGGTACGCAATTCCAGGAGATGGCAGCGGCACTTGAGAAGGCCAACAACGGGGTTGTCCCGATGGCGATCGATCCCTCCCGTGGTGCGATTCTTTCCCTCCTTGTCCAATCGCCGGATACGCTGGAGCGTGTTCAACAGGGTGGGGTCATTGGTTATTTTATTCTTGCCGTCGGTGGGATTGCGCTCTTGTTGGTCTGCGAGCGCTTTGCCTACCTAACGGTTGTCGGAAAGAGAATCATCAAACAATTGAAGGAAGACCTCCCGGGGCTGAACAATGCCTTGGGGAGAATCATGCATGTTTATACAGAGGACCCGGACCAGGATGTCGAGACATTAGAGCATCGGCTGGATGAAGCGACGCTGAAGGAGATTCCAAGACTTGAACGGGGACTGACCACAATCGCCATCCTGGCGGCGGTGGCGCCCCTCCTGGGCTTGCTGGGTACCGTGACCGGGATGATTGAGACCTTCCAATCAATTACGCTCTTCGGGGCGGGAGATCCCAAGTTGATGTCGGGCGGTATCTCGCAGGCCCTTGTCACGACGGAGTTGGGCCTGGTGGTCGCGATTCCGATTGTCCTGTTGCATAGTCTTCTTCATGGGAAGAGTAACCGTCTGGTCCAGATTCTCGATGAACAGAGTGCGGGGATGGTGGCAAGGCTTTCAGAGCGGCATCATGGTGACAACCTTGCGTGAATCCCTGGGAAAGATCTGGTCTTTCCTTGAAATGGGAGGTCCTGTTCTTATGGGCATGCTGGGGTTGTCGATCCTGCTTTGGATCTTGATTTTAGAACGGTATTGGTTCATCTGCGTCACGCATCGTAAAAGCCTGGATGGCGTTGTCTCTGAATGGCTTAAGCGAAAAGAAAGGAAGTCCTGGACCGCAAAGCGGATTCGGGAAGCCCTGATCTCCGAAAATGCCTCGACACTTCAGCAATCGCTTTTTCTCATCAAGACCCTGACCGCAGTGCTTCCGCTGCTCGGTTTGTTGGGGACGGTGACCGGCATGATCCAGACCTTTGATGTGATGACCCGTTTTGGGACAGGAAATGTGCGCGGGATGGCAGGCGGGATCTCTGAGGCCTTGATTACAACGATGGCCGGTCTTGTGACCGCAATTTCCGGACTTTTTTTCAGTGCCGATCTCAGGCGTCGTGCGGCGTCTGAAACAGAGAAGATGGCGGAACTGCTCACCCAACATTGAGAAAATAATTATGCGGCGACGGCATACGAGACTTCAGGGCGGGGCGGCAGATATCAACCTGACCCCCTTGATCGACATGGTCTTTATCTTGTTGATCTTTTTCATTGTGACCACCTCGTTTGTGAAGGAGGCGGGGATAGAGGTCAGCCGGCCTTCTGCGCATTCCGCTGAGCGCAAAACTGAAGGAAATATCATGATCGCGATTTCAGAGAACGGGGAGGTCTGGATGGACAAGCGACGGATCGGGATCGAAACTGTCCGGGCGAATGTTGAGCGCATGCGTGTGGAGCGGCCGGAAGGGGCGGTAATTGTCCTGGCCGATGAGGGCTCTGAGACGGGTCTGCTGGTCCGCGTGATCGATCAGGCGCGCATGGCGGGCGTGTCCAATGTTTCCATCGCGACTCAGGAGCGTCGGAGATGAGATTTATTCCCGTCATTGTTCTCGCACTCTTGACCAACTTTCTCTTATTCCTTCTAATGCATAACATGGTTGCGGCGGATGGACAGCGGATCGTCCGGGATGAAAACTTTCAAGGGATAGATTTTATCCGTGTAAAAAACCAGGTGGAAGGCCCGAAGCCCAAGGCGCGGACCGTGCCCGAACGACCTCCGCCTGCCAAGACGACCCCCCCCCCCGAGCGGATGAAGCGGATGGTCCTCGCGAAGCCGAAAGTGGCACAGGCCCAGCCCACTTTACGACCGATCCGGACGGCAATGCGTTTGAGTGGCGGACCTTACCTGGGTCAGTCTGTCCCAGATCCTCTCCCGGTTGTGGAGGGCCCTGGCGATGTCGGGTTGTTCGTGGCCCCGGATATTGGCCTCGGTGCGATTGAAACGGATGTCATCCCCATGGTGAGGGTTCCGCCACGCTATCCCCGGCGCGCGATCCGTTCAAAGATCGAAGGGGTGGTGACGGTAGAATTCACCATCACGAGCGAGGGTTCCGTCATTGATGCCACCGTCGTCCAGGCTGTCCCGCCCTCCGTATTTGACCGCGCCGCACTCCAGGCCATACGAAGGTGGAAATTCAGGCCAAAGGTTATTGAAGGAAAGCCAGTACAGCGTCGTGCCATGCAAAACATTCAATTCAGCCTTAAAAGCAATTGAGTTTCAAGGAAATCAGGGTACAGGGGGCGTGAAATATTCACATGCCCTGTGGATATTTTTGAGGTCAGTACATGAAAAAGATCGCATGCCTCTTGTTGATGATGACGGTTTCCGGTCTGCAGATTTCCTCAACGGAGGCCTCTGAATCGAAGAAAAAGGCCGTACTCAGCCAGGGCACTTATGATCGTCTGATAGAGGTTCACCACCTCATCGAAGAAAAGCAGGTTTCGGAAGCCATCCGGGCGTTGGATGCTTTATTGCCGGAGCTTGAAGAGGAGCCCTATGAGGCCTCTGTCGTTCATCAGACTTACGGCTACGCCTACATCGGCATTGATAACTATCCCGAGGCGATTATCTCTTTCGAGGCCGCATTGGCCTTGAACGCCCTGCCCGATGACCCGGCGCTCCGTATCCTCTACGACCTCGCACAACTGTATATTGCAACAGAACGCTATGTTCCGGGGGCAGAGGCGGTAGAGCGATGGCTGATGAAAACGTCTAATCCGACACCGGACGCGCTCGCCCTGGCGGCGGGCGCGTATATACCCCTCAATCAATTTACAAATGCTATCCTGCACCTCAAAAAGGCCATCGCGCTTTCTAAAAAACCGAAGGAGGTGTGGTATCAGTCGTTGCTGGGCTTGCATTATGAGTTAAAGGAATATGAGGAGGCGGTCCGGCTTCTGGAGACCATTATTCTCAAATTTCCGGATCATTCGGTCTACTGGAGTCAGTTGTCCAGCCTTTACCTGACGCTGAAGGAAGATGGGAAAGGCCTGGCCATCCTCGAGCTGGCCTATAAGAAAGATTTTCTAAAAGAGAAGGAACTTATACTGCTGGCCAAGCTCTACCAATATCAGGACGCCCCTCATAAAGCCGGGATGCTCCTGGAAAAAGAACTCAAATCAGGGGATATCGCGTCTACTTCGGAGCACTGGGAAATGCTCTCAAATGCCTGGTTTCAGGCCAAAGAACTGGATCGTGCCGTAAGCGCCTTTCAGCACGCCGCCGAGTTATCGGAGGATGGGAAGCTGGATGTGCGAAGGGCATCACTCCTGGTTGAATTGGAACGCTGGGAAGAGGCGGTTCAGGCGCTTGAAGCCGGACTTTCAAAAGGAAAGATGGATGACAGCGGACGGGTCCATCTCCTCCTGGGCATTGCCAGCAATGCGCTCGGAAATCCGGAGCGGGCCATTAGCGCATTTAAAAATGCCCAAGCCTCTGCCGATACACGCAAATCTGCCAACCAATGGCTGACATTTCTCCATACTGAGACCCGATCCAAGTGAATAACCCTCGACGATAAGTTGAAGGGTTCAAGTGGTCTCCATTAAAATCAATTGATGTCATGCCGGAATGACAAGTCGCAAAACGACAACATAAAACTTCTCTCGTCCCGAAGGCGAGTCCTGCCCACTGTCCCCAAATGATGGTTTCCATCTCGATAGAATTCTTAAAAAGAACTAAAAAGATGTTGACAACATTGCATGTAGTTCTGTATTGTCCGTAACATTGAAAATGAGTCTCATAGTTATTATACATTCTGGTCAAGGTCAGTAACTTCCGGTTAGAGACTTGCGTGTGCTCAAGGAAGATGATTTTGCCTCTGAATATATTGCTCCGGAAGGCGGTATTCAAAAGAGCAGTTTTTCCGAAGCCAACAACACCCGCGGGCTTGAGCAGTTCCTCCAAGTGGTTGAAGTTTTTTATGCGCGGGCCCGTCAGACCCTAGCTGGGAAGTACACTGAGTTTGGAGATGGACATGCGCGTTACGAACTGACCTACAATGTAAGCCATCATGATCATCTTATTTACAAGCAATGTAATCGTATTATCGAATTTGAAAACAAGGAGATCGAAAAACTTCAGGAGGAGGTTGCCAGAAAAAATAACTTTACAACCTTTAGCCATCGGCTGGAACATTATGGAACCTGTGGTTCTTGTTCCGGGAAAAATATCCGGCCGATGAAATAAAGATAGTTTACCAACGCGGCCAGAGATCCCTTGCGACCCAGCGCCCAAAACAACAGTTTTTACACTGGAAACCACAACAATCAATCATATGGGAGGTTCTGGAAGATGCAGAAAAGATGGATACTGGCTGTGTTAATTATTTTGATGACATCCTTCATACAACGGGGGGGATTGAGGATGGCTTTTTCCGCCGAGGGGACGGACGATTCAGAGACAAAGATGCTTGATAAGGTATTGGTGATCGGCAATCCAAGCGAAGCCGAGGGAATGCCCGGTTCTGCCCATGTCGTCGTGACAGAAGAAATCCGTAAACAAGGATATGACGATATCAACCGCGTACTTCGCAAGGTACCCGGGGTTTATGTGCGGGAAGAGGATGGTTTCGGGCTTTTTCCCAACATCAGTTTAAGAGGGGTAGATACGAGCCGCAGCGCCAAGGTCACGATTATGGAAGACGGTATTTTGATGGCCCCCGCACCTTATTCTGCGCCATCGGCCTATTATTCGCCGACGGTGGGACGAATGAGCGGCTTAGAAGTTCTAAAGGGTTCGAGTCAAATCAAGTACGGCCCGCATATTACAGGTGGGGTGATCAACTACCTTTCCACGCCGATTCCCAACAAGAAAACGGTTTATCTCAAGTCAATGTACGGCAGTTTTAACGAGTTGCGCACCCACGTCTATGTTGGAAACACCATTGACACGAAGGTCGGGCGGTTTGGATTTCTGCTGGAAGGCTATGCGCGAAAGAACGATGGGTTCAAGCAGATCGACAGGACTCCCGATTTTCGTGACAGCGACGATACCGGCTTTACAAAGACCGAACCCATGATCAAGGTATCCTGGGAACCGAAAACCGCGATCTATCAGCATTTGGAGCTGAAATATGGTCAGACCGAACTGGATGCGAATGAAACCTATCTTGGTTTGAGCGAAACCGACTTCCAAGCAAACCCCACCCGGCGTTACGCCGCTTCGCGCTTCGATAACATGGATGCCATGCAGGAGCGCACTTCCCTGCGCTATGCGGTTAGTCCGATGGATGATCTGGATATCATCACCACACTTTATTACAATACATTCGACCGCAATTGGTACAAACTGAACGATTTGAGGGCATTGCCCGTTTCCGGGAATATGTCCCTTTCAGCGGCATTGGCGGGCGCTGGCGGCGGTGAGGGGCTTGCCTGTCTCAAGGGTACGGGGGTCTGTACCTTGCGTGTCCGCGCGAATAACCGTTCGTATAAAGCAAAAGGGGTTGAGTCCGTCACTTACTATCGTTTTGGATCAGAAGTGCAGCACGAAGTTTCCTTTGGCATCCGTTATCACATGGATGAAGTGCGGCGATTTCAGTGGAACGACCTGTACGCGCAATCCGTTAACGGCACGATTTCCGGTCTCACACCAGGCACGCCAGGTGATGCCGGAGACCGCCTTCAAGAAACGGACGCACTGGCCTTTTATCTTCAAGATACGATTGAGGCTGGCCCGTGGACCTTTATCCCGGGTATCCGCTACGAGCGTTTGGACCAAACTTCGGAAGATCCGAAAGGCACATTGCAAGGTGCGGGCGGGACGAAGGGAAGAGATGGTGAAAACAGCCTTGATATGGTGGGCGGAGGTCTGGGTGTCTCCTATCGAGTGAATGAGGCATGGACCACGTTCGGCGGCGTGCATCGCGGTTTTTCACCACCCAGTCCTAGAGGGACGCGAGGCGGCCTCGATGAAGAGACCAGCCTTGCCTTTGAAACAGGTGCCCGATACAGGAACCGCAGACAAGCGCTCGCCGCCGAAGCCGTGCTTTTTTATACCCAGTTTAAAGACTTGGTTGTCACGGATAATGTCGGCGGGACAGGCAGCGGCGACGATGAAAATTTTGGCGAAGTCGATAGCTACGGGCTTGAATTTTCGTCCCAGATTGACCCAGGGATCGCGAATCGGTGGAAAGTCCGCAATCCCTGGTACTTGACCTTGACCTATACAAATGCGGAACAGCAGAATGACGCGAGATCGACCGACGCCGAGTCGATCTTCAGCTTTGGGAAAAAAGGCAACAAGGTGCCCTATGTACCGGAATGG
Source organism: Nitrospirota bacterium (assembly GCA_029261165.1). Lineage (GTDB taxonomy): Bacteria > Nitrospirota > Nitrospiria > SBBL01 > JAADHI01 > DUAG01. The sequence continues at coordinate 24,652 of JAJDBV010000019.1, forward strand.
GTGATCAGCGTCGGAACGGGTGTGGAAACAGAGCGATGGGGGACCTTTATTTCGGGAACCTACGTGGATGAGACCTTCTCCAGCGCCGATAACAGCAGTCTCCAAGTCAACGGTGGCGGCGCTCCAGATTCCCGTTTTGGAAAAACGGACAGCTACTTTGTGTCCGATTTGACAGGTTTTTACCGCATCAGCGAAGAAGTGAAGCTCTTCGGCGGTGTACAAAACCTCTTCGACGAGGAATACATTGTGTCGCGTCAACCGCACGGACCGCGTCCCGGGATGCCGCTATTCGGCTATGTGGGGATTGAACTGTCGATGTAGCGTTTTCTAAAAGAAGATGCAAGAATATTTAGAAGGTGTGTAAGGACCCATATGTTTCTGTACAGGTTGTTGAAGCAGGGCGGGCCGGTGATGTATGTATTGCTGGCCAGGTTCACACCCTGAAGGCCTACACGGTTGTGGACCTGGTCGGCCGCTGTGATCTCAGGGCCGTTCATGCTCTGTACATGAAGATCGACAACGCCTTGGATAAAAACTACCTCCTCTCTCGGCGTCCCTTTGGCGCCCGCCCTGGAAAGCCCAGGACCTTCGGGCTGGGATGCAAATATTCTTTCTAGGGGTGTCTGTTAGAGGAATGATCTCAATAAGAAAGAACCAGGTGTTATGAGATTTTCCGACACATGTGGATAGAGCCATTATTCTCTTTTATCCCTTCATCCAGCCTGATCGGATCTGTACTGCTATAGAGGGTAGAGGGTATGCTGAATCGTTACGAAGTTTTTCCTGTTTTCACAAACAACCTCTTACCTGTTACACCCGAGAAGTTATCTTTAGTCTCCTTCCTCCTGCTCCTTCTTCTCCCAGGTCTTGCCCTGAGCGCTTCTTTTACGGGAACGGTGGTGAGAGTCCCAGAGGGCGATATCCTTCGGGTTTTAAATTCCGGGAAATTAAAGGAGATTCGCCTGGCCGATATTGACTGTCCCGAGCTTGCCCAGGCCTATGGACCTGAGGCGCGAAAATATACTGCGATGGCCGTCCTGGGGAAGGCTGTTACCGTGAAGGTCGTCGGTGCTGACCCGGAGGGACGGATTCTTGGACTGGTCCGGGTTTTAATCAACGGTCGAAATCTGAATAGAGAACTTCTTCAGCTTGGCCTAGCATGGTGGTATTGGAAGTCTTCAGACAAGATGGAATTCGGAGATATCGAATTGGCCGCGAGGAAGAAAAAGATCGGTCTCTGGCTGGATCCGAATCCGGTACCGCCGTGGGAGTTTAAAGAACAAGCCAAAGAAAACCCGTAAGAGAGCTTGTTCCCCGCCTCTCTCCATTTAGTAGCCTATCTTGTGCTATCTTGCCTCTTCTAATCAATACAGTGTATAACCAAGCACATCCCATCAACATTTTACTCTTGATGCAGAAGGCGATATTTTGAAAAAAGGACAAAAGCTCCTTAAGTCGAAAATGTTCTGGATCGGGATTCTTTATTTTTCAGAGGGGTTTCCTCTCGGCGTCTTCTATGACCTGTTCCCGGTCCATTTCAGGCAGCAGAAGGTTGAACTCTGGAAGATTGGTTTCATGAGTCTTTTGGGTTTGGCCTGGACCCTGAAATTTCTCTGGGCGCCCGCGATTGACCACTACCGCCATCACAGGCGGTGGATGTTTCTCTCCGATATCCTGATGGGGGCTGTCATCCTCTTTTTTTCCCTGAAACTCGGATTTGGTCCCTGGGTCTGGATTGCCGTGGGCTGCTTCACCTTGCTCTCTGCAACAAATGATATCGCCATTGATGGATACACCATCGAGCTTCTGGAAAAAAAGGAGTTGGGCCTGGCCAATGGGCTCCGGATCGGTTTCTACCGCGTCGGTATGCTCGCCTCCGGTTTTGTCTTGATACTCAGTGACTATGTTGGTTGGTCGGGGGCCTACCTGGCTGCTGCGGGGATCTTATGCCTGTCGGGATTTCTTTGTCTGAATGCCCCCAGGGAAAGGGCCTACGCGCGCAAGGAAGGCATCTCCTTACTCGGAGAGATTACAAGGCTCATTCACCGGCCTCGCACTTTTGGCATCGTTGTCTTATTTTTTCTGGGGACATTGTGGCTGATCAATAACGCGACCCACTGGTCGGAGTCGACATCCTATTTCTGGCCGATTTCTCTGGGCGTTTCCGGACTATTGATGGGAGGAAGCATTGGCCTGGGATCAAAGGCGCATTCCTTGGGCAATGAGAACAATCTGTCCAAAGTGACGGAAGGGCCGATGTTCGGAACCTTGATGGCGATGCTTCAACGACCTTATATTATTCCTGTAATTGTCTTCATATTGACCTTTAAGCTTGCCGATAGTTCCATGGGCTTCATGGTGAAACCCTTCTGGGTGGATGTGGGATTTAGCGCCACCGAGATCGGTCTTGTTTCCGTGAACATCGGACTGATCCTCTCTATTGCCGGTGGTGTCGCGGGGGGGTGGATCACGGATCGGACAGACATCTTTAAAGCCTTATGGACACTAGGGCTATTCCAGGCGGTCTCTAACTTGGGATATGCATTGGCAGCATATGTCCTTCCAGTTGTTGAGGCCGGGGCGATGATTCCCCTGAAGCACAAGGCCTTGATCTATTCGGCCAGCGCCCTCGAGTCGTTTACCGGAGGCCTGGGCACGGCCGCCTTCCTGGCCTTTCTGATGGCGATCGTGAACAAGAAACACTCTGCGACAGAATACGCACTCCTTTCATCCGTGTTTGCGCTCAGCCGTTCATTGGCCGGATGGGCGGGCGGTTTTGGCGCAGAAAATATGGGCTATGGTCCCTATTTTTTACTGACCTTTTTCCTCGCATTTCCCGCTTACGGTTTCCTCCCCTATGTTAAAAAGATGCTCCACTATGCCGAGTCTCAGGCGGAGTGGGATCAGGCCTAGAGGGGTGATTCAAATTGTACAGGTAACGATTCAGCATGCCACGGTTTTTCTTCAGGCCAAGGCGTGAGGAGCGCAGAACCGGAGCGTAATGTTCTTACGTGAGGATTCGAGCACCACAGCAACGCAGTCATGGAGGAAAAGAGGGGTGTGCTGAACGTTACCGGGTCGCCAAGGTTCGTAATCGGTTTACCGCGGCCGCCCATTCAAACTTTCTAAAGCAGACCAAATCCCCGTAGGGGGCCGAGGCCACGCGATCCAAGCCTTCTTCCTGAATGTCTTCCATAATCAGTTCTACAATATCGTGTAGGGTACGGTGACCGTCGACGTAGTGGGACTTGGCATAGGCCATGGCGTGCGCGATTGCCCGGACCTGGCTTTTTTCGACGATCTGTTCTACCGAGGATAAGTCAATACGTTCCGATCCGAAGGTAATGGTTTCGGCATCGGGGGCCTTCAGGCGGACTCCACGGGATCCTCTCCCGGGATCGAGACTGTGTGGTAAGGGGATTCGATGACGGATGTTCCCGAAAAGGGATCCCCCTTCGCGGGTTCTTTCGGTGGCATACTTCCGGGCAATTTCTCGAGCCCGCTTGGTCGCATCCTGTGGCAGAAAATGCTCCATCGCGATAACCGTGTCGGCGGCATCAAAATAATCTCCGCTTCCGCCGATCACCAGGATGGTGGAAATACCATGATCGGTAAAGAGCTGCCGGACCTTGTCAATGAAGGGGGTGATGGGTTCTCGTTCTTTCGCGATCAGTTCCTGCATTCGGTGATCCCGAATCATGAAGTTTGTCGCACTGGTATCCTCATCGATCAGGAGGCATTTCGCCTCCATTTCAAGGGCCTCAATGATGTTGGTCGCCTGTGATGTGCTTCCACTGGCATTCTCTGTCGAAAATGACGTTGTGGAGCGTTTCTGAGGGAGGTTGTTGATGAAAGGAGAGATATCGACCCCTGCCACGCGTCTCCCGTCCTCTGCGCGGATCTTGACCGCGTCGGGATCCGTGATGACAAATTCGCGCCCATCCCCAGGGATATGATTATAGACGCCCCGCTCGATCGCCCTCAGGAGGGTTGATTTCCCATGATAGCCGCCGCCGACGATGAGTGTAACCCCTCGCGGGATTCCCATGCCGTGAATCGGACCGAGGTTTGGGAGATCAAAGGTCACGCGGAAGGCGGGGGGTGATTGAAAGAGAACAGCCTCTGCTTCCAGGGGACGTGGGTCAACACCGCTTGATCTGGGAAGGAGGGCCCCATCGGCCACAAAGGCGACGAGTCCTCGGTCTCTTAAGACCTCGCGGATGGCATCGGCATCTTCGACTGTTTCAACAATGGACTGGACGGCGGCACGATCGAGTCTATGAAACTTGAGGACTCTTTCAGCAATGACCGGGAGGTCTTCGCAGAGCACTTCGACGGCCTGACGGCTCGAAATACCTCGGCCTCGGGCCGGAAGACCGACAAAGAATCTTATCTCGACCTGATCCGTATTTACAAAAGCCGATGTCCGTTCGAGGACTTCCTGTCCCGGCCGGTCGATGGAGATGATCCCGCTGTTCCCGGTTCCGCGGCGTCGGCTTTTTTTCCGTGCCTGCCGGTCGAATTGGCGAGTAATGAAGTCAGCCAATGCAGTCGCTCTGCTCGGGTTTTGGTATAGGTCTTTTGGAAAACCGGCGATCGATTGCGGGATCTGAATCCGGACTCGGCTGGGCGCTGCAAACGGGTCCCCCTGGACATGATCGATGAGGAATATATAGTCAGGAAAGGTATAGATCCCCTTGATTTCCTTATAGGCCTTGTAGCCGCGCCCGTCCAGCCGGATCAATTTGTTTTCGAGGTCTTTATGTGTCTTCATCATGACACTTATTTTAACGTTTTTGGGTCTAAATGTATAGAATTACGGGGAATTTGACACTTGGAGAGGCTGATGCTAAAATCACCTCTCTTTTGCGGTCCCCCATTATTGAAAGGAGATCCCACGAACGATCGATTCTTAAAGGCCTGCCGACGTCAGCCGGTGGATGCGACCCCGGTGTGGTTCATGCGCCAGGCGGGCCGTTATATGAAGGTTTTCCGCGACATTCGCGCGAAACATTCCCTTCTCACTGTCTGTAAGACCCCGGAACTGGCCGCTGAGGTAACGCTCCAGCCGATTGAGCGCTTCAATTTTGACGCCGCCATTATCTTTGCCGATATCCTTCTTCCACTTGAACCGATGGGCCTGAATCTGGAGTTTGTCAAAGGAGAGGGGCCGGTGATTCATAATCCGATCCGAGATAAGGCCGCAGTGGAGGCACTTCTGCCCGTGACGCCTGAAGAGGATCTGGGATATGTGATGGAAGCGCTCAGGACGGTCCGAAAGGAGCTGAAGGTCCCGCTGATCGGCTTTGCGGGTGCGCCCTTTACCCTGGCAAGCTATATGATTGAAGGGGGGTCTTCACGGAATTACCTTTTTGCCAAGACGATGATGTACAGTGAGCCCGATCTCTGGGATCTACTCATGAAAAAACTGACCCGGGTTCTTATTGATTATCTCTCGGCACAAGTTGCCGCGGGGGCCCAGGTCCTTCAGATTTTTGACAGTTGGATTGGTGCCCTCTCCCCGGAAGATTATCGCCAAAATGTTCTTCCCCATATGAAGTCCCTTTTTTCAGAATTAAAAAAACTGGAGGTACCTCTCATTCATTTCGGGACAGGAACATCAATGCTGCTCGAATTACAAAAGGAAGCGGGAGGTGACGTGATCGGCCTCGATTGGCGGATCAATCTTGACGAAGGATGGCGGCGCTTGGGAGAGGATGTCGCAGTCCAGGGGAACCTCGACCCGGTCCTTCTTTTCAGTCCGATCTCCGCGATCGAAAGACGGGTGGATGACATCCTCCGCCGCGCAGGAAACCGCCCCGGCCACATCTTTAACCTGGGGCACGGCATCCTCCCGGAAACCCCGGTCGAACACGTCGAGGCCGTCATAGAGATGGTCCATTCGAAGAGCGCAAGAATCCTTAAGGGTGGTACTTGAAAAAGCAGATCACCTGTAAGAGATGGAAGGGTTCAGCTTGCCCAGATTTTTTTTCAGGGCAAGGCACGAGGAGCGTAGAACCGGAGCGTAGTATTCTACGCGAGGATTCGAGCACCACAGCAACGCAGCCATGGAGAAAAAGATGGGTGAGATGAGCCCTTCCAAGGTGGCTGTTCTGTTGATGGCCCACGGAAGTCCAAATTCGCTAGACGAAATCGAACCCTTCCTCTGCCACATCATGAAAGACCGAAAGCCCTCTCCTGAAGTAATGACAGAGATCAAGGAACGCTACCGTCTGATCGGCGGTAAATCCCCCCTCCTGGAGATTTCACAGCAGCAGGCGAAAGGGCTTGAAGCCTCCCTCAATGAAGGGACATGCCGATTCAAAGTCTACATTGGCATGCGGCACTGGGACCCCTTTATCAAGGATACTGTGAAGGAAATCCTTGAGGAAGGGGCCGACCACCTGATTGCCGTGAGTCTTGCGCCGCAGTATTCGAAGTTGAGTGTCGGCGCTTACATCGAGACACTGAAGCAGGCCCTCTCAGAGGCCGGAAGCCCACTCCCGATGACGGCTGTTCAGAGTTGGTGCGACCAGCCTTTCCTCCTGGATGCCTTTGCGGAAAACTTGAAAGAGTCCCTTGATGCTTACACAGAAGATGTCCGCCCTTCCGTCCAGATCCTTTTTACGGCCCATTCCCTCCCGGAGCGGATACTGAAGGAGGGAGATCCTTATCCGAAAGAGGTGGCGGCGACGGTTGCCGGCGTCGTTGAGCGGCGTCGTCTGAACCTTCCAAACCAGCCTTGGCGGTTTGCCTATCAAAGTAAGGGATTGCGTCCGGGGAAGTGGCTTGGGCCAGAGGTGGAGGAGGTTATCCGTGAGATGGCCGAAAAAAAAGAGAGGCATCTCCTTGTTGTGCCCATCGGGTTTGTCTCGGATCATGTCGAGATTCTTTATGACGTCGATATCCTCTATAAAGAGACCGCGGCAAAAGAGGAAATTGAGCTACGCCGCACCCAATCCTTAAATACCCACCCTCTGTTTATCCGGGCACTGGCCGGAGTGGTGCTTTCCAGCCTTCCCTCCTCATTGAAGTAGAATTTAAACCGCCGATTCGCCTCATATACCGTGTTCTCAGTGATTTTCCTCTTCACCGTAGGGAATACGCCTCAATCGAAAAAAACCTGAGAGCCTTGTCTAGGCAGGCGACTTGAGGGTTTATTTCAAAATTATTCAGGTAACGGTATTTTCCCTTTCTTTTGGGCCTGGTTGATTATTAAGAGAAAGGCCGTCATCCCCAAATAGCCTGCGCTGAGCAGGAAGGGGATTGATGTTTCGGCCTGCCAGGGGAAGAAGAGCCGGCCATCCACAAAGGGGGAGTGGATGATTCCAAAGAGACTGAGAAAGCCGGCGATGCCGAGGAATGCGGCGGCCCTTTTAAGATCGTGATCAATGATCATGGAGAGGCTTGCTCCCCAGAGGAGTGAAGAAATGATAAAACCATTTGCCACCAGAACGATCATGTTGAAGGTCACCGCCATTTCGCCATGGAGATCTGCTGGGCTTTTTCCCAGGTGGTTTAGCAGGGTATTGAGTTCGATCAATAACAGGGCGGCCACGGCAGGCAGGAAGGCAAATGCGACGGCCTTATAGTGTTTGGGAGGTGTTGCCGAAAAGGCCTGGGCCGTGATCTCGAGGCCGATGAAGATCAGAATAGGAGCCAGAGCTGCTTCCGGGATCAGATCGACCATGATACCAAGATAACCAAAGATTCCTCCCAATCCGATAAAGAGGGCAGTCCAGAGCGTATAACCGGCACGGCCACCCATCTCTTTATAGGCGGGATGACCGATGTAAGGGGTCGTCTGGACGACGCCTCCGCAGAGTCCTGTCAGGAGGGTTGAGAGTCCGCTCGTGAGCAGGATGGACCGCGTGTCGTAGTGATCTCCAGCCGCGGCCGCGCTTTCGGCGACATCGATCCCACCGATGATGACCACGATGGCAAATGGGATGGTAAGGGGAAGATAGGCCAGGGTGTAGGGAATGCCTTCCAGAAATTCAAGTGTCGGAAAAGGGAATGAGAATTGTATTTGCTGAAAGGTCTGAGAAAGGGAGGGGAGCGAGGCAGAGTCTCCAAGGGCACGTGTGATATAGAAAGTGATCGTCCCGAGAAGGGCCGCGCCAAACGCGGCGGGGATACGAAACGGAAAGGGAACCTTCCCGATAATACAGGTCAATATAACAATAAGGGAGATAAAGCCAACCAGGGGGGCATGGAATATCTTGATCAAGGGAAGAAAGGCGATCAGCAGGAGGGCCACACCGGCGATCGGCCCTAAAAGTCCTGCACGGGGGACGGCGCGTTGAAGGAGCGGACCAAGGAAGGACCCACCCGTCTTCACGATACCGACGATGACGACGACCGCCGTTGAGATCTTCCAGGCGAGTACGGGATCTTTCGTCAAGAGATAAGCGGGTCCGATAACCCCGAATAAAAAGGCGAAGAGAGAGGGGGTATCGATTCCGAGCGGCATCGCTGTGACATCCCGACGGCCGGTTTTCCGCGCCAGGCGAATGGCCATCATGGTGTAGGCCAGATCTCCGGCGAAGACACCGATCGCGGAACCGGGAAGCATCTTGTAATAGACAAGCTCTCTGGGAAATTCAAAAACCTTAATCAGAACCGTGGCCATGATGACCAGTTGGGTCATATTGTCGATTACCAGGCCGAAGAAGGCATTGACGTCGCCCGGTCCGAAGAGAAGGGCTCTTTCGGTTTTTTGCATACGATGTTTCTCCTGCATTCGAAAAGCGATGGCAGTATACAGTCTTCAATTAGCGACTACAATCCTGTACTAAAAATTTACAATAAATTGGTCTAGGTTTATGTTAAACTGCTAAACCGATGAGACGATTTACCTCCTATATCCTCCTTCTAATTATTTTTTTCTCTCCGTTCAGCTTTGCGGCGGACGGACCTGATTCCACCCGGATTCTACGGGTCGCCGATGCGCCTGCCTTTGTGGTGAATATCCGCCACGCGCCACACCCGGATCACACGCGAATCGTCATCGACTTGAGTCGCCCTGTTTTGTACAGTCTGACCTGGATTTCAGAAACCACCCTAGCAGTCGAACTTTCGCCAGCGGTTCTGGGGGTGATCCTTCAGGAGAAACGGTCCTTATCCATCCAGGAAAAGTTTCTGAAAAAAATTGAAATCAAAAAAGCAGAACGGGACAAGATTACCCTGCTGATTGCTTTTAAGGCATCCGGTGAATACAAAGTCTTTACCCTCCCGAACCCGGATCGCCTGGTGATTGATGTCTTTCTCCCCAAACCCGAAGACGAGGTGGAGGGTGAGCTCAATCGGTCAGATTCGACAATTCGCATCCCGGCTCCCTTTGAGATCAAGACGATTGTCATCGATCCGGGGCATGGGGGAAAAGATCCGGGTGCGTCGAGCAGACGCGGTTTGACTGAAAAAGATATTGTTCTCGATGTCGCGCTCCGCTTGAAGGAACTGGTACAAAGAGAGCTAAAGAAAAAGGTCATCATGACGCGAGACGAAGATGTTTTTGTCTCCCTGAAGGATCGGACGGAACTGGCGAATCAGAAAAAGGCAGACCTTTTTATCTCGATCCATGTCAATTCCGCCCCGAAACAACATACAAAGGGAATTGAAATTTATCTTTTGGGCCGTGCGACAGACGAGGCTGCGATTGCAACCGCGGCGCGTGAAAATGCCACATCTGAAGAGGCGGCGCTCAATCTCCAGGAGCTTATTTTAAATGACCTGGAACGGGAATTCACCCTGAATGCCTCGCTTGAACTGGCGCACCATACGCAAGAGGCCTTGATCAAGCATTTGATCCCCAGCTACCCCACAACGGCCTTGGGCGTCAAACAGGCTCCTTTCTTTGTCCTCGCACATACTGATATGCCAGCGATTCTGGCTGAGATCTCTTTCCTGAGTAATAAGATTGAAGAAAAACGACTTCGGACAAAACGTTACCGGCAGCATGTTGCCGAAGCCATTTACAAAGGAATTAAAGCCTATATCCAATCCCTGAAAACGGGGTTTTAACTTGAGTGTCATCAAGCTCACGATGGCGTATGATGGGCTGGGTTATCATGGCTGGCAGAAACAGCCGGACCTAATGACTATTCAGGGAAGCCTGGAGGGTGGACTGCAAAGGATCACCGGGCGATTGACGCCGGTCTACGGCGCCGGAAGGACGGACGCCGGGGTGCATGCCTATGCACAGGTTGCTCATTTTGAGTCGTCGGTTCCTGAGGACACCACGGACTGGGTCCGCGCCCTGAATGCCCTCCTCCCAAAAGACATTGTCATTCATTCCGCTGAGGAAGTTCCCGATTCATTCCACGCCAGGTTTTCCGCAAAAGGAAAAACATACACTTACTACATCCATAATGGCCTGAGGCGTTCCCCCCACCAGCGCCGGACGTCATGGTTTGTCCCTACCCGATTAAATCTTAATCAAATGCGCGCCGCTTCCAGGGTCTTGGTCGGAGAGCATGATTTCACCTCTTTTGCGGCTAAAAACGGCGAAGTAAAAGACTGCCGCCTTGTTCTGGAGGAGATCCGTATTGAAAAGCAGGGAGACCAGATTACAACGACTTTGAAAGCTCGCCGTTTTCTGAAATACATGGTTCGAAATATTGTCGGTTTTCTGGTTGGTGTGGGCAGGGGGCGGTTTGGTGTTGATGAGGTCCCGATGGTCTTAGACTCCAAAGACCGGAGCATGGCCGGTCTGACAGCCCCGCCACAAGGACTCTTCCTGGTCAATGTAGAATACTAGATGGTTTGTAGGGAGTAACCTGGCGCAATTTTTTGAGCCTCAGCCCAAGGCATATTGGAAGTTCTTCCGGGACAATAGTTAGATGGTGTGGAATTGGGAAATATCCCGCGTATTGCAAGGACTATTCTTCAGAATGACGGCTATAATAATAAACGATTTTAGCAATAAGAAGACCACTGGGTTAAGGAAGGTGAGTCCCTCAAATTTGTTTTGAAATAGTGAGGAAGAATTCACTGATCAGGTGGTTTCCCTATGTTAGGCGCTTACATTTCTTCAAGGGGTCAGCGTGGAGCTGTGGGTGCAAAACCTGAAGGAGACATGTATGAGACAGAATAAAAAATGGACCAGGCGCAGCGCTGCCAATCTCTTTGTCGTGGCGATCCTAGCGATATCGCTTTTGGGCTGTGGACAAGATGATTCTATGGGGCAGGTCACAATTGGTGCCAGCGCGAACAATCCCAACCTCTTTGCCCAGTCTTCCTCATCCCTTTTTGATTCTATGTGGGCATTTGCCTTCGGCCGGGAGGCTGTAGCTGAAGTCCCCTGTAGTTCCCCTCAAATTTCGGTTGATACCGACGGTAATCCGGGGACAGCAGAGATCTGCATCACTGAGGCCTTTGCTGACCTGAGGAAGGTTGACTTAAACCCTTTTGACGACGGTCTGCCGGATGTCACGATGGGACGAGATGTCGGGACGGTCAATCTGCTAGGCATTGGCCCACTGAGTGAACTCACCCTTATTGGAACATTCCCTGTTCCTGCGGGTATATACAAAGAGCTCAGGTTTAAGATTGATGGGACACAGGGAGAATCGCTTTCACCAGATCTCCCGGGTGACACAAGTATTTTTATAAAAGGAGATGTGATGAACTCCGCTGGTGCCTCAGTGATGTTTGAATTTAGCACTGAGTTGAATGAGCGGCTTGACCTCTTGATACCCGAATCGCTATCCATAGATAAGGAGCAGACGGTTCAATATACATTCTTTTTTGATTTACAGCAGGTCTTTTCTTTACCCAACATCGTCAGTGGTCTTACCGACTTAGCGGATACAAACCCCGGAGGGGTTGTTCTTGAGGAGAGCAGTGGTGGTGCTGAAAAGGTGCTCCAAGAATTGATCAAAGATGCGCTTGATGATAGAATCGACCTCAATACAGACAGTGGGCTCAGTATCGGTACATTTACCCCTTGCCCGGACCCCTGCGTCTAAACGCCTGTATCAAAAAGATAGAAAGTGTAAGAGGTCGTGCCTGTTTAAAAAGGGTACGGCCTCTTTGGTTTTCAAGGTATGGTGAAGTCCAGGTCAATTCATAATATAAAAAGATCCCGCAAATTTCCTTGACAGGCATTGCTTACATACGATTCAATGGAAGGCATGGAAAGTGCGTCAGAATACAAGAAGCCCTCAGAAGAGGATTTGAAAGCAAAATTGACGGCCCTGCAATACAAGGTAACGCAGGAGGATGGCACGGAGGGGGCGTTTCAGAATACCTATTGGGATAATAAACAGGAGGGTATCTATGTAGACATCGTTTCCGGCGAAGCGCTTTTCAGTTCACACGACAAGTTTGACTCCCGGACCGGATGGCCCAGTTTTATAAAAACCATCGCCCCGGACGTCGTACGCGAAAAGAAAGATGTCAGTCTTTTCATGACCCGGACTGAGGTGCGAAGCCGCAAGGCCGATTCTCATCTCGGACATCTCTTTGACGACGGCCCGGAACCGACCGGCCTGAGATATTGCATCAACTCGGCATCACTGAGATTTATCCCAAAAGAAGATCTCGAAAAAGAGGGCTACGAAGCATATGCTTCACTCTTTGAATCGACATAATCCAGACGCCTAGGTCCGCTTGATCAACTCAAACATTCCCCATACCCCTAGAATGAGGATCAAAAAATTCAGGGCGATCATTCCAACCTCCCTCTTTTAAAAATCTCAAGAAGCCTGTATCGAACCCACGATTAAATCTTTACATGATATTTCCATAAAGATCAAGCCGGATGAACTTGAATCAGGCGATCTTTGTCTTGGCCGCCGTGTTTTGCCGCCAGACCATGACGAGCCCGAGGATGAACATCGGTGCGCTGAGGACCTGGCCCATCGAAAAGACGCCGAGGAGCAGTCCCAGGTGGGCGTCGGGTTCTCTGGCAAATTCAACCAGGAAGCGAAACAGGCCGTAGAACAAGATCAGGGACCAGAAGGTCACGCCTCGCGCGACATTTCGCCCTGAAAGGAAGAAGAGTATTGCAAAGAGGGCGATCCCTTCGAGACCGGCCTGGTACAGTTGTGAGGGATGGCGGCAGGCCTCTCCTCCTTGAGGGAAGACCATGCACCAGGGAAGGTCGGTCGGTCTCCCGAAGAGCTCGCCATTGATAAAGTTTCCCATTCTTCCCAGGCCCAATCCGATCGGGCCGCTGACAACGGCCACATCGGCCACATCGTAAAATGAAAACCCACGTGTCTTACAAAAGAGAAACCCGGCAGTCGTCACACCGATCAATCCGCCATGGAAGGACATTCCGCCTTCCCATACGGCCAGAATCTTCAAGGGATTGCTGAGATAAAAAACGGGATGGTAAAAAACAATATACCCCAGACGTCCGCCCAGGATGACCCCGATGGCGATCCAAAGGATCAGGTCCGAAATTTCATCCTGCGTGATCTTTAGGTTTTTTTTGATCGCGATGACTCGGATCATGAAAATGGCGGTGATGAAGGAGAGGGCATACATCAGGCCATACCACCGAAAAGCCAGAGGGCCGATTCGGATAAAAACCGGATCAATATTGGGATAAGGGATCATGCCGTGTCTCTTCTCCCCTCTATGCAGACAACGCCCTCGGGACCGACACGTGCGCTATGGAGAAGGCCGGCGGGTACAATGAATCGGTCACCAAAATGAAGCGTGAACTTTCTATTGAGATCGGGGAAGGAAAAAGTGATTTCTCCTTCAATGCAGAACAGAGTCTTTTGAGTCGGGTGCGTATGTTCCGGATGGGTTTCTGAGGGTGCGTTGGACCAGCGCAGCGGCGTGACCCCGCGACTTGTAAAAAAGGCGATCACCTCGTTCTCGGGGAGAGGATGCTTATGCGGCCAGCGGATCAGATCGATCCCCTCCGGGGTGGTCTCCTGATATGAGGGGTGGGACATCTTAGATCTCCAGAAAGAATAAGATCACACAATAATGGAAGGTCTTGCCTATTTTCAAGGAAATTAATATGGCTTGAAATGGTGAGATTCTCTAATTGACACTTTACGCACAATATCTGTAGAATGATTCCTATGTCCAGGGCATATCGAAATCTCATTGCGGGATTGATTCTTGTCACTTTCTTTTTTGCCGCTTCCTGCGCAAAGCAGGGTCTCAAGGTACCGCCTCAAAATCCAAACTCCGTAGAAAAGAGGTCACTATCGTCCGAGTCGCCTTATCAGAACGTTGAAGAGATCGAAGAAGGAAAGATTGTTCACCTTCCGACCGGCCTCGAAGTTTCCGAGGAACGTTTAATCGATCTTTTGACGATGGCGCGCATCACCTATGTTGGCGAAGTCCATGACAGCCTTGAGGACCATCGTGTTCAGTTTAAGATCCTCAAGAGTCTTTGGGAGCGTTTTCCGGACAAGGTTGTTGTCGGCATGGAGATGTTCCGGCGGCCCGCGCAGCCGAAGTTGGATCAATGGGTTGCCGGGAAATTGTCGGACAAGGATTTCCTTAAGATATGGTACGAAAACTGGGGGGTGAACGAGGATTATTATAAGGAAATTCTGGCCTTCATCCAGGAGAAAAAGATCCCCCTGATTGCCTTGAATGCCTCCCAGGAGATGGAGATCAAGGTCGGGATGAAGGGGATGGATGGGCTTTCCGAGAATGATAAAAAGGCCCTTCCCCAGATTGACCGCGAAGATCCCTATCACCGCCAGGCACTCGAAGCCATTTTCAAGGGCCATGGCTCAGGGACGAAAGGGTTTGAGCCCTTCTATGACACGATGCTCCTTTGGGACGAGACGATGGCCGAAAGTATTGTAGACTACCTGACCTCCTCGGAAGGGGCCGACAAGCGGATGGTCGTTTTTGCCGGAGGGTTTCACGTCGGTTATGGTTTTGGTATCCCCCGCCGCGTGTTCCGCCGTCTCCCTGATCCCTATAAGATCATTATCCCTTATGCGAAGGATTTTCCGGAAGAAAAACAGATGCTAGATGTGACGGCTCCTGATCTACCCTTGCCCCTTTCCGACTTTGTCTGGGGAGTAAGATACCGCGAACTAGATAATAAAAAAGTCCGCTTGGGAGTCTTTATTGAACCCTTTCAGGCGGGCATTCGCGTGACGGATGTCTTGCCCAAATCATCTGCTGATGTGGCTGGGATTCAGACCGGAGATATCATTGTCTCCTTTGATGGTCAGATCATTGATGAGCCTTTTGACCTGACTTACGCCGTCGGACAAAAGACCGACGGTGATCGGGTCAAATTAAAAATAATCCGAAATGGGAAGTCGCTTGAGGCAGAAGCCATCATGAAGTCCTCAGGCCACCCTTAACGCGTAAGGACTCAGAATGCCCCCCTTTCCCTCCTTGGCGGCGTTGCTGTGGTGCTCGAATCCTCACGTATCAGGAGTCGGCCGGAGAAATAGGAACGTAGCGAGGTGAATGGAAAATAGAGACCAGTTTTGTTGATTGTTTGAGGCAAATAGCACCGCTATTTAACGAGAATGATCTGCGAGAATGGGCCTATTTGCCATCATCGTAGTCGATTCATTATTTCTCCCGCAGACTCCTAACATTACGCTCCGGGTTCTGCGCGCCTCGCGCCTTGCCCTGAAGAGAAATTTGGGCATTCTGAGTCCTTACGCACGTCTTCCTTTCCTACCTGATAAAAAATATTTTAAGAAGTTTTTATTTCGATTCAACCTTCTTTCTAAAAGCGGCTAGCCTGGAAAGGTCTATAGATTGAATCTGCATAAATCTCAGTCTCCTGCTCCTCTTTTGATGGATCATCTTCATCGTTTTCCAAAAGGGAAAGCTCTTGATATTGCTACAGGGTATGGGCGGAATGCCTTTTTCCTGGCGGAGCAGGGCTATGATGTGGAGGGGATGGATATCAGTGAAGAGGCGGTGCGTTTTTGCAATGCTGAGGGGCTTCGGCGGAAGCTCTCATTTGTTGCGCGTCAGCGTGACCTCGAAAAAGGACTCTTTGTGAAAGAGGCGGGGTATGCCTTGATTTCCTGCTTCTACTATCTTGATCGAAAGATTATCCCGGAGATTCAAACAGCTTTAAGCCTTGGCGGTGTGGTTATTTATGAGACCTTCCTGATTGATCAGCATGAGCAATTTGGAAAACCGTCGAGAAAGGCGTTTTGCTGGAGGCATAACGAACTACTGCAAAGCTTCAGCGGGTTTCGTGTTCTATACTATAATGAAGGGATGATTTTCCCTTCCCCGGATGCGCTCCAAGAGAATATCAGGGAAGCACCATGCAGCGAAGGGCGGTGGGTGGCGCAGCTGGTTGCTGAGAAAGTCAATTAAGACAAGAATCAAGCCTGTAGACAGAAAGTCCTAGCCATTGCCGAAGAAGGCACCGAAAGAGGGAAATTGATCCTGCCGTAACTTGTCCCAGACATAAGCCTCCTCATAAGCAAAGAGAGGGTAGTCGGTTCCGCCCACCTTCCTTGTCCCGATAACCCGACCGGCAAGCGTCAAGACCTTGCCTCTCTTAATGAGGATGGGATCCAGGCGCTCTGGAAAAAGGACAAAAAATGTTTCTCCGGGGTCGGAACCCAAATTCGGATGTCCTCCCTTATGGAGGGGAATTTCGACGAACTCAACTTCCGTTTTTTCCTCCTGATACCGAAGCTTTCGCATTTCCCCACCAAACAAGATGATTTTCCCTTTGTGTTTGTCCGGGTCTTTAAACACCTCCTCGAACAAGGTTTTCTCGTCTGCGGTTGATCGGATCTGTTCTGAAAGGATGGCTTGGCAACCTGTTGTGGAAAGGAGGAGGAGAATACCTGTGAGGCGAATGGATCTTCCTAAATTCATTAGATATCCTCCTGCGGTAGATCTATATTCATATTATGTCCAAGACCGGCTGAAAGTCAAGGAAAGATCTTACCCCAAGGCCCGTGATTGAATCTTGAGATAAACCGCATAAGTCGCCTGAAAGACAAGGCCAGAGGCCATGTGGGCGACCGAGGCGTACTCACTGTACGGTGAAAGCCAACTTGCCGATAACGCAGTATTTTCAGGCGGATGGGTCTCGCGCAAGCCATCGGCGGTTTATTCGTCTTCTTGCCGGAGTGTCGCCAAGACGGTGTAATCCTCCAATGTGCTGGTGTCGCCCACGGTTTCGTTCCCGGAAGCAATATCACGAAGAAGCCTCCGCATGATCTTTCCGCTTCGTGTTTTTGGGAGGTTTTCTGTAAATCGGATATCATCCGGGCGGGCAATGGCACCAATTTCTTTGGTCACGTGGGCCTTCAAGGCCTTTTTGAGTTTTTCAGCCGGTTTGTTCTTGCCTTCCAGTGTCACAAAGGCCGCGATGCCTGTCCCTTTGATCGGGTCCGGCCGCCCGACCACGGCGGCTTCCGCGACAGCCGGATGAGAGACGAGCGCGGACTCCACCTCCATCGTGCCGAGGCGGTGGCCTGCGACATTGATGACATCATCCACACGGCCCATGACCCAGAAGTAGCCGTCCCTATCTCGCCGGGCCCCATCGCCAGTGAAGTAAACGCCTGGGATATCAGACCAATATTGATTTTTGAAGCGTTTGGGATCTCTCCAAATGGTCCGGAGCATTGATGGCCATGGACGTTTGATGATGAGATAACCCCCGATATTCGGTTTCACACCTGCGCCTTTCCGATCGACGACATCTACGGATATTCCAGGGAAGGGCCGGGTTGCGGAGCCAGGTTTTGTGGGGATGGCCCCCGGGAGCGGGCTGATCATGATGCTGCCCGTCTCAGTCTGCCACCAGGTATCCACGATCGGGCATTTCTTCTTTCCGATAATGGTGTGATACCACATCCAGGCCTCCGGGTTGATCGGTTCTCCGACCGTTCCCAGGAGACGAAGGCTTGAAAGGTCATGCCGTTCCGGCCACGCCTTCCCCAATTTAACCAAGGCCCGTATCGCGGTCGGTGCTGTATAAAAAACATTAACCTTGTATTTATCAACGATCTGCCAGAGCCGATCCGGTTGCGGATAGGTGGGTACCCCTTCGTACATCACCGAGGTCACGCCATTTGAAAGTATTCCGTAAATGATGTACGAATGGCCGGTGACCCAGCCGATATCGGCAGTGCACCAATAGGTATCAGTGTCTTTAAGGTCGAAGATCCATCGTGCCGTGACCGTTGTTCCGAGAAGGTATCCGCCTGTTGTGTGGACGACCCCCTTCGGTTTTCCCGTGGTCCCGCTGGTGTAGAGAATAAAAAGCGGGTGCTCCGAATCAAGCGGCACAGCCTTACAATGGTCCGAGGCGTCTTTCATTAAGTCATGCCACCAGAAATCTCTTCCGCGCCGCATTTTGACGGGGGTGTTTGTTCGGCGGACAACAACCATTTTTTCAACGCTTGGTGATCCCTTGAGCGCCTCATCGACCTTCTCTTTTAAGGTGATAACGGATCCTTTTCGGTACCCGCCGTCGGCTGTGACGACCAGTTTGGCTTCAGCATCATTAATTCGGTCACGCAGCGCGGCCGACGAAAATCCTCCGAAGATGATCGAATGGGTTGCCCCGATCCGGGCACAGGCAAGCATGGCAATCGCCAGCTCGGGAATCATCGGCATGTAAATGGCGACGCGGTCTCCCTTGACGACCCCTTCCTGCTTCAGGACATTGGCAAACTTGCACACCTCTCGATGGAGGTCCTGATAGGTTAATGTTCGCGTATCCCCGGGTTCCCCTTCCCATATGATCGCGGCCTTGTTTTTTCTCCAACCCTCGAGGTGTCGATCAAGACAATTGTACGCGACATTTATTTTTCCGCCGACGAACCATTTCGCAAAGGGTGGTTTCCATTGCAGGACCTTTTTCCAGGGCTTGAACCAGTGCAGTTCTTTGGCCAGTGTTCCCCAGAAGGTTTCAGGATCTTTTTCCGCCTTTTTGCAGAGGCGTTCATATTCCCGAAGGCTTTTGATATGGGCTTGCTGGCTGAATTCCTTATTCGGCTTGAATAGTCGGCGTTCTTTTAAAACGGATGTGATTTCTTTTTCCCCACCAGCCATTTCTTTTTTCTCCTTCATATCAGGATTATTTTTGATTCTTGAGAAAGCTCCACATTGTTGTCACTGCTTGAAGTGTTTGCCCGGCTCTAATTTCCGACCGATCCTTTCCGGTTTACGACAATCTCCTTGATGATGGTATGCGGGGAGAGGTGTAGGAGCCCGACGACGAGTTTGCCGATATCCTCCGGGGGAATCATTTCTTCTTGAGGGATAGAGACGCCCCTGACCATCGGAGTGGCGACGTAGCCGGGGCAGATTGCCGTTGCCCGAATTTGATGCTGGATCGCTTCCTCTAGGAGACTTTCGGTCAATCCGATCATGCCGAACTTGGAGGCACAGTAGGCCGATGCCCCACTGAAGCCCGACTTCCCTGCGATAGAAGCAATATTAATGATGTATCCGGAACGCTGCTGTTTCATCACCGGTAAGACCGCCTTGGTGGAAAGGAAAGCTCCCTTGAGATTAATGTTTTGTGTTTCATCCCAGACCTCTTCAGAGAGAGTCTCGATCGGGTTGAACTTCGCGACTCCCGCATTGTTCACAAGAAGATCAATCCGTCCAAAAATATCTACGGCTTGGTTTACAAAGGCGACCACTTGGTCCGCCTTTGAGATGTCGGCGGGTATGCCAATGATCTTTCCTCCTTCTTTCTCAAGAGATTTTCTGGCACCATCGAGTCTTTGTTTATCTCGTGCTGCAATGGCCACGGCCATTCCCTCAGCTAGAAGTGCTGAGGCAATGGCAAGTCCAATCCCGCTGCTCCCTCCCGTAATCAAGGCAGCCTGACCCTGAAGATGTGACATGGTGAGACCTCATAAGAAATGGTATTTTCATAAGTTACCTTACGTGGCCAGATTGTAACAATATAAGCACTGGAAAGCGAGAAAGACTTAACGCCGCGAAGGGCGTTCAAACATCCTCCCTTCGCGGCGGAGTTTCTCAAAAAGTTGACAGTCGTTTTATGAACATGATAATAAAGGATCGTTTTTTAACGTGTTGTAGAGCCGCTAGCTCAGTTGGTAGAGCATCGCCCTTTTAAGGCGGGTGTCCTCGGTTCGATCCCGAGGCGGCTCACAACGTTTTCAATAGGTTATGAAGCACCCACCGCCCACAATCCGCTCACTGTGATAAAATTACAGCAGCCTTTATTCGGGAGTTTCCCGTTGGACGATATTTTGTCTGCACCACCCTGATACTCGGATCACCATGTTAAACGAAGCCTGCATAAGCCCAAGTTCTTTATTAAAGGCCGCCGAGGTGACCTCTCCTTTTTTTCCTAGCAAAGAGGCCGAGCACCTCATTCAGGTCCAACCCGATCCCTGATCGGAAGCAACTGACCTCACCTCTTTTAAAAAACCTTTCTATCTCTAAGCTGCCCATTCTCAAAAAATAATATCATTAGCCCTGAAGAGAAAAACTTTCCCACTTTAATGAATGATATTTCCTATGTCTCCCCCTAAATAGTTCCACTTCAAGGGTACTCTAGGGGTCTCTATTGAGGATCCGGTTTTCAGAGGCTTAAAGCGAACCCCGCTAACAATCGAATAACGTTTAAGAAAATTCTGATATTAAGGGAGCAAGAAAGAATGGCATGAATTTTGTAGCTCCGTTCTAGTTCCGTGCATCTTTTGTGTAATATCATCAAGAGGGCCTTCACCCTCCCTCCTCCCGTCCCCCTCTTTTGAGGGGATTGACTCGTAGCTTTGTTATACCAATAATGAAGGCCTTTTAAATACCCGCCGGGATTTAATTTCGGACTTTCTACAGATTAAGTAGATGGCTTCACAGGTGTATCTTTGCATGGGAATAAAGGAAGTCTTTTCAAAAACGACATGTGTGTTGATTTATCCGTTTAGGAACGGAAGTTCAGAAAAAGAGGAGATATTATGGCCACTGATCGGCTGACTGAAATCTTGGAGCGCGATTTTTTCCAATACCTCTTGGATCTCGAAATCCACAAAGCAGTTCGTTATCTCTATTTTTTTAGCCTGTGCGTCATCCAGCCAAACAGAGAATTTGGTGAAGAGCGTACCGACGAGGAAGAATCCATTACAAAGACGATTGTACAACTTATTCGGGATGAGATTCGGGGAACGGATGTCGTGGGAAGGTTCGGGGAGGATAGGTTCTTTGTGATCCTTCATCAAGCCGACTTTGAAGAATCACGCGAAATTGGAGAGCGCATTCTGATTAAGATCAGGGGTTACTCCTTTAATATTAAAGACCAGGAAATCCACAGGACTGTCAGCATTGGAGCGGCCTGTTTCCCAACCCATGCCAATGACATAAATGGACTGGTTTCAAAGGCGGAGCAGATGCTAATTAAGTGACCTCAGAATACGTAGGGAATAATCGGAACCCCCTCTTTTGAGGGGATTGACTTTTTAAAAATATCAAGTATCCTGGTAATTTATCTTGCTAGGCGGAACCTGTTTCTTAGAAATGAATTAGTTCTACCTCGGGGAGGGAGCGTTCCTGACCAGTCTTCAACGCGATTCCCAAGACAACAAAATGGGTAAGTGGGCCATGAAGAAACTTAAAGTATGGATGATCGGGATGATCTTGACGGCTGGCCTCATGATGTCCACTGTGGTTCGAGCCGAGGAGGAGCGTGACGGAACCAGGCCGGAAACAATGACCAGTAGACTCTCCTCAGTTGAAATACGTGAGGGTCAGACGGTTGATTACTTGATCGGCCCAGAAGATGTCTTGGAGATCGTTGTATGGAAAAATACCGAGTTGTCGAAAGTGGTGACGGTTCGTCCCGATGGGAGGATCTCATTACCGTTGATTGGAGACGTCGAGGCCGCCGGCGTGACGGCAAACGCCCTTCGGGAATCGATCAAGGGGCGGCTCAAGGCATTTCAAAAGGTCCCGGCAGTGTCGGTCATCGTCCAGCAGGTGAACAGTTACAATATTTACATGCTGGGCGAGGTGGACCGCCCCGGCAGATATATGCTTAGAAGTCGTATTACTCTGCTCCAGGCACTCAGCCTGGCCGGCGGATTTACGCAACTTGCATCACGAAATAATATCTTGATATTGCGCAAAGGGGATCGTGAGAAGCAAGAGAAGATCCTCAAGTTCGGATTTATGGACTTCATAATCAAAGAGGATACGAGGAAGAATATTCTCTTGAAGCGTGGAGATACCGTTATTGTCCCATGATAAAAGGATGGCCATGTGTGGTTCAGTTACAAGGGTACGTTTCCGGAGAGGCAGGCGGTTGCTCCTTTTTGTTTTCATTCTCACGGCAGTAAGCTTTAGCGCTTGTGCGGTTCAGAATCCTTCGTTAAAACCGGACCGGTTTGAACGGCGAGTTATCCGGGAGATTTCCGCTTCGGAAACCGAGATTACCATCTCAGCCAACCGGCGTTTTGGTTATCGTATTCGTGCCAGAAATAGCCGCCCAGAGTTGATGGTCTTTCTGAAGGAAACGCATCCCGGACAGTACCTTCAACCCATATCAGTGAACAATGAAGTGGTGACTGCGATTATTCCGCGTCGCATTGTAGATATTAGAGGTAAACGGGGGACAGAGCTGCGCATCATTTTGAAACATGATATGGATTATCAAGTGCAGGAAGAGGGAACCAAGTTGATTATCACATTAAAAAGTGAGCGTTCAAACCTCTCAAAGGCCGCGTTGAAAGTAGATCGCATGAGTATTGAGTCTCAGACAAATGAACCTTCTTCCAGGGCCAAGTCTCTCAACGATGAGGTCGGGGATTATGTGATTGGTCCTGAAGATGTTCTGGAGATTATTGTTTGGAAAAATGAGGAACTATCAAAGGTCGTTACGGTTCGTCCCGATGGAAGGATCTCATTGCCGTTGATTGGAGACATCCAGGCCGCAGACGTGACGGCAGACACCCTCCGAAAATCAATTAGAGAGCGGCTTAAGGCATTTCAAAAAGTTCCGGCAGTGTCGGTCATCATCCAGCAGGTCAATAGCTTTTCAGTATTTGTCATGGGCGAGGTGGCTCGCCCGGGAAAACTCCAACTTCGAAGCGATACCACACTCCTCCAGGCCATTACCTTGTCAGGGGGGTTCACAGAATTTGCCGCCGTCAAGAAGATTATCTTATTACGACGGGAAAGTGGACGGGAGCAACGAATAAAGATCAATTATAACGATATTGTCACCGGCAAGAACCCGGACGGCAATATCCTTCTCAATCGAGGCGATACGATTGTCGTGCCCTAGAAGTTCATACAGGTGCCAGGGGGTAAGGATGTCAGAGTGTAGGGGTATAGGAGAAATCGTTTGGAAATGATGGAGGGAAAAGAGGATTACCTGCAAACGACTTGGGACTATCTTGCGGTCATGGGGCGGCGTAAGGTATGGTTTTTAATGCCATTCCTTAGCGGAATTCTAATTTCTATTTTCCTTATACTCTATCTGCCAAAGATCTATAAATCAAACACCCTCATTTTAGTAGAGGCACAGAAGGTCCCTCAGGATATTATCCAGTCGGCGGTTACCGGGACAGTTGAAGGGCGTCTTTCAACCATTCGACAACAAATTTTAAGCCGGTCGCTTCTCCAGAGGATGATCGATAAGTACGGTTTGTATCAAAACACCTCCCCGTCTCTCTTTGACAAATTAGTCAAACAGGCAGGGTTGGGTGGCCTGTTGAAAACTGATGAGCGCCAAATGACTTCTGAAGAGACTCTCGAGCGGATGCGGAATAATATCGACGTGAAGACAATGGGAAAGAGAGATATTGTTAACGCCTTTTCCCTCTCTTTCGAGGGGAGTGATCCAAGCACCGTGATGAATGTGACCAATGAACTCGCCTCTTTTTTTATTGAAGAGAACTTGAAGATACGTGAACAATTGGTAGAGGGAACCACGGAGTTTCTCACGCAAGAATTGCAGAATATTAAAGAGACCCTTGAAAGACAGGAAAAACGTATTGCAGACTTTAAGCGGCGTTATATGGGTGAATTGCCGGAACAGCTCGATGCAAACCTTCGGGCGCTTGATCGATTTCAGGGCGAGCTACTCTCAACCCAGTTTGCAAGGAAATCGTCGCGGGACCGGATCATGATGCTCGAAAACACATTAGGGGTGATTAAAAACCGCATCAGTGGGGGAGAGGGAGAAGCCCTTCAACACGATACCAATCTCCAATTGAAACTCCGTGAGAAAAAAAGGAATCTGGAAATCCTCCGTCTGGAATTTAAGGAAGATTATCCGGATATACATATCCTCAAGAACCAGATTCAAGGACTCGAAGAGAAGCTTGAGTCCGATCGGATGAACGAATCACTGGCGCAGTCATCTATTGAAGGGAATGAGAACCCATCGATCGTGAGATCAGCAGTTGATCAAGCACCATCGGTCGTTGATCTTCAAGGGCAGATCCGGAACACGAAGACGGAGTTAGGGCACCTGAAAGGGCGTGAAGAGAAACTTCGAGAGCAGATACGGGCCTATGAACTTCGCGTTGAAAGTGTCCCGGCACGGGAACAGGAGTTGGCAATGCTTTTGCGGGACTACAACAATACCCAAAAAAGTTATGAAACCCTCCTAGACAAAAAGTTAACCTCCGAGATATCTGAAAATCTCGAAAAGCGCCAAAAAGGAGAGCAATTCCGCATTCTCGATCCAGCCAATCTTCCTGAGAAACCGATAAAACCAAATCGACAGAAAATCGGTTTAGCCGGAATCGTTCTGGGGCTTGGAGGGGGAATTGCGCTCGTCTTTATCCGGGAACAGTTTGACAGTTCACTCCGAAAACCGGAGGAAGTCGAGAAGATTGTTGGTGTCCCCGTGCTTGTATCAATACCGGATTTTACTGATGAGATGGAAGAAAGCTGAGGGTAATTAGGGTAATGAGCAAAAAAGAAACGAACGCGGAAATGAAAATTATTACAACGAGTCGTCCGGCATCCATCGCTTCTGATCGGTACCGAATGCTCTATTCAAAAGTTGACCTGCTCTGCCGTTTGGAGAAGAGAAAAATTATTGCGGTAACGAGTTCGGTCAAAGGGGAAGGTAAGAC
>JAJDBV010000020.1 GCA_029261165.1 Nitrospirota bacterium
TCCCTTAACCCTTTTGATCTCAGAAAGGCAATGGAAAGAAAACTCAAAAAAATCTTTGATCTTCTTTCCAAAAAGTAACATCCTTTTATGAGTCAACGATCTGATCCTTCGGTAACATTTTCTAATGAGTCAACGGGCACATCCCTTTTTATGCCATACAGCCCCCCCTTCATTCCTTGAGCTTGTCGAGAAATTTCTGCTTCAGCTTTGCAAGCTTCGGGGTGATGATGGCCTGGCAATATGGCTGGCCCGCGTTCCCTTCATAATACGCCTGATGATAGTCTTCCGCAGGGTAAAAGGTTGAGAGTGGCGACAATTCCGTCACAATCGGATCGTTCCAGATATTCGCCGTCTCCACTTCCTTTACAACCCCTTCTGCAATGCTCTCCTGCTCCACCGAGTGATAGAAGATTACAGAGCGGTATTGTGTGCCCATGTCACCCCCCTGGCGATTCAGTGTGGTCGGATCATGCAGTATAAAAAATATCTCTAGGAGCTCCTTAAACGAGATCACTCTGGAATCAAAAGTTACCTGAACGACTTCGGCGTGGCCCGTCGTTCCACGGCAGACCGCCTCATATGCCGGATCGGAAACCGTGCCACCCGAATAACCCGACACCACTGAGTCCACCCCTTTCAACGCAACAAAAACCGCCTCAAGGCACCAAAAACATCCCCCGCCCAGTGTCGCCACCTCCATGTCACCTCCTCCTGTTTTGTTCCCTATTTTTTCCCGTAACCGCCTCCCCCAGGCGTCTCAATGATAAAACGGTCCCCGCTTCCAACCTGAAGACGATCTGTCCCCGACATCTCAACAATGGTGCCGTCCGCCCGAATGACCCAGTTTCGTCCCAGGGTACCCGGCGCGCCACCCGCAAGACCGTAGGGGGGAATCCGCCGACGGTTTGACAAGACAACAACCTCCATTTCCTCAAGAAAACGGATTTCCCTTCTCACCCCGTCTCCGCCGCGATGGCGACCGCCGCCGCCGCTGCCGCGTCGAATCTCAAAGCGTTCAAGCAGAACAGGAAAACGTAACTCGAGCACCTCCGGGTCGGTGAGTCGACTATTGGTCATATGCGTCTGGACGGCGGAAGTTCCGTCAAAGTCCGGCCCCGCCCCGGAACCACCGCAGACGGTCTCATAGTATTGATATCTCGCATCGCCGAAGGTAAGATTGTTCATTGTTCCCTGGGATGCTGCCATCACGCCCAAGGCACCATAGAGGGCGTCTACGATCACCTGCGAGGTCTCAACATTTCCTGCAACGACAGCCGCCGGGTAATGCGGGCTCAGCATCGAGCCCTCCGGAATAATGATCTCAATCGGGGTGAGACAGCCCTCGTTCATCGGGATGTCATCATCAACCAGGGTCCTGAAGACATAGAGGACGGCCGCTCGGCAAACCGCCTTCGGCGCATTGAAGTTGTTTTTCTGCTGAAGACTCGTCCCGGAAAAATCGACGACAGCGCAACGTTCATCTCTGTCGATCCTGATTTCAACCTTCACCTCGCTCCCATTGTCGAGTAGATACGAAAACCGCCCCTCCTTGAGCACGCGGATCACGCGCCGTACGGACTCTTCGGCATTCGCTTGAACGTGAGCCATATAGGCCTGAACCGTCGTAAGGCCGAAGTGTTCTATCATCTTGTGAAGTTCACTCACCCCTTTCTCATTGGCCGCGATCTGCGCCCGCAGATCAGAAATATTTTGGTCGGCATTGCGTGCAGGATAATCACACGAAAGAAGTTGTTCTCGCAAGCCCTTCTCATTAAATTGGCCGCCCTCAACCAGTTTAAAGTTATCGATCAGGACCCCTTCCTCCCCTATCCTTTGGCTGTTGGAAGGCATGGAACCAGGGGTAATCCCTCCGATATCAGCATGGTGTCCCCGACTGCCGACGAAGAAGAGAATCTGATCTCCCCCTCTTTTAAAAACCGGCGTCACCACAGTCACGTCAGGGAGATGGGTGCCGCCATTGTAAGGCGAGTTGAGGATATAAACATCACCGGAACGTATTTTACCCCGGTTTGCATTGATGACGGCCCGAACGCTCTCACTCATCGAACCGAGGTGAACTGGCATGTGAGGCGCGTTGGCGACGAGATTGCCGTCAACATCAAAGACCGCGCAGGAAAAATCGAGACGCTCTTTGATGTTGACGGAATAGGCGGTGTTCTGGAGCGTTACCCCCATCTGCTCGGCGATCGACATGAAGAGATTATTGAAGACCTCCAGCATCACCGGATCACATTGGGTCCCGATTACAACGCCCCGAGCGGACGGCGCCTGCGGGGTCAGGAGCAAATGTCCGAGTGAGGTACAGGCCGCCTGCCAGCCGGACTCTACAACCGTGGTTGTATAGGGGCCGCAAATAATGGCCGGACCGACGATCTTATCCCCGGGGACAAGAGCCTCAGACTTGAAAACGCTTGTTTCGCAGGCCGCCTCCCTGATATCGGTCATCACCGTCGTGAAAGGTTCCAGTCTGTCAGCGCGTCGTCTGGGCTTTACTGCCTCAGACGATAGAACAAGCGACGCGCCGATCACTTCAACCGCCGCCGTCTCAACAATAATCTCTTTGGACGGCATGATAAAACCGTAACGCCTCCGGTAAGATGTTTCGAAGGCAAAGGCCATCTCAGAGGGTGTTCCAAGATCGACAGCAATCGAGGTGTCCGTCCCCTCATATTTCAAATACAACTGCCGCCGAACGCTTATCTGCTCTCGCCGTACAGACTGGCAAACCACTTGACGCGTCCCCGCTTTGACAAGCTGGGAGAGCACAGGTTTTATTTTCGGCATCGCCCCTTCATTTAACTTCACCTCGACCGATTGCTCCCGCAAGACCCGCTGGTCAGCCAGTCCCATACCGTAGGCCGAAAGAAGACCGGCGAGACGATGAATGAAGACTTTCTTGATCCCGAGCGCGTCGGCAACCTGGCAGGCATGTTGCCCTCCCGCCCCGCCAAAACAGGAAAGGGTGTATTCCGTCACATCATATCCCCGCTGGATGGAAATCTTCTTGATCGCATTGGCCATGTTTTCGATGGCGATCCTGAGGAAGCCCTTGGCAACCTCTACCGGTGTGCGCACAAGACCGGTCGCCTCTTTAATCTCCTTGGCCATGAACGCGAAGCGTTTGCGGACGATGTCTATGTCCAGGGTCTGATCCTGATTTGCTCCGAAGACGCTTGGGAAGAAGCCGGGTGAAAGTTTTCCTACCATGACGTTGCAGTCAGTCACCGTCAAGGGTCCGCCACGCCGATAACAGGCCGGACCGGGGTCCGCACCGGCAGAGGCTGGTCCGACACGGTAACGTGAACCATCAAAAAAACAGAGTGATCCCCCGCCCGCCGCAATCGTATCGATCTTCAGCATCGGGGCACGTAGTCGGACTCCGGCCACTTGGGATTCAAACGATCTTTCGTAAACTCCATCAAAATGAGCGACATCGGTAGAGGTTCCCCCCATATCATAAGTAATCATCCGCTCAAACCCGCTCTCTGCACCACTCTTCACCGCACCGACAATCCCGCCTGCCGGACCGGAAAGAATGGCATCCTTCCCATGAAACAGGCCCTTATCTATAAGGCCCCCATTCGACTGCATGAACAGGATCTTCACATCTCCAAGGGAGACCGAAAGATCAGAAACATACCGCTTTAAGATTGGAGAGAGGTAGGCATCGACGACCGTCGTGTCGCCACGGCCAACGAGCTTAATCAAGGCGCTACACTCATGGCTGGTCGAGATCTGGTCAAATCCGATCGACAGGGCGAGTTCCTTAAGTGCCCGTTCATGAGCGGGATATCGGTATGCGTGCATGAAGACGATGGCAATGGATCGGAATCCCTTTGCATATGCCTCTTGGAGCTTCGGTCGGGCAGCGTCCAGGTTTAAGGGGTTCAAGACCTCACCACTGGCCGTGACCCGCTCGTTTATTTCAACGACCTCTTCATAGAGCTCCTCGGGCATAATAATCTTCCGGTCGAAAAGTTTGGGCCGGTTTTGATAGGCAATCCGGAGCGCGTCTCTAAAACCCCGCGTGATCGCCAGGAAAACACGCTCCCCCTTCCGCTCAAGCAAGGCATTCGTGGCAACCGTCGTTCCCATCCTGACGACTTCGATTCGTTCAGATGGAATCGCTTCATCCGAGCGCAGCTCAAGCAGGTCTCGGATGCCCTGCACAACGGCATCACGATAGCGTTCCGGATTCTCTGAGAGGAGTTTATGTGTGTGGAGCGTCCCGTCAGACCTGCGCGCGATGAGGTCGGTGAAGGTCCCCCCACGGTCAACCCAGAATTGCCACCGCGCCACCCCACGACTTATGTTATCTTTTTTTCCTCCTACGGCATCCACACTCAAGGCCTCACGTCCCTCTACGAGCAACCCTCAATTATAAGGGCAAACATTACTAAATTTCAATTTACACCCTTATGGCCGCGTGTTAGACTTTAGAGTTTCAGTTTGTAACAATTCAGCACATCCATCTAAGCCCCTATGCCTGCGCTGATGTGGTGCCTGAATCCTCGCGTATAACACATCCGCTTTGGTTCTGCGCTCCTCGCACCTTGCCCTGAAGGATGGGTCTCGCGAAGCCAAAATCCAGGCCTGCTGAATCGTTACCATATCTTTATGGATGAGAGTTAATGAAAGAACACAAAATTGTCATCAAGGGCGCGCGCGAACACAACCTGAAGAACATCGACCTTGAAATCCCTCGGGATCAGTTGGTCGTGATTACGGGGCTTTCAGGATCGGGAAAATCTTCACTCGCCTTCGACACCATCTACGCAGAGGGACAACGGCGCTATGTGGAATCGCTCTCGGCCTATGCCCGTCAGTTTCTGGATCAGATGGACAAGCCCGACGTCGATACCATTGAAGGGCTGTCTCCCGCCATCTCGATTGAGCAGAAAACAACGAGTAAAAACCCCCGGTCCACAGTCGGGACCGTGACCGAAATCTATGACTATTTTCGTCTCCTCTTTGCGAGGATTGGCCGCCCCACCTGCTTTAAATGCGGTCTCGCGATTACGTCACAGACAATTACCCAAATGGTCGATGCGATCATGGCCTTTCCGGAAGGCGAGAAAATTCATCTCCTCGCCCCGATCATCCGCGGCCGCAAGGGGGAATACAAGAAGGAACTCCGCGCGATCCGGCAGAAAGGATTTATCCGTGTCCGAATTGATGGAAAAATTATCGATCTTTCGCAAGAAGGCGTCATCCCGATCAAGGAGAAAAACAAGAAACATACGATCGAGGTCGTTATCGACCGTTTGATCATTAAAGAAGGGTTGGAGCGGAGACTGGCTGACTCTTTGGAGTTGGCGGCGAAGATGGGTGAGGGAATTGTCATCGTCCTGAAGGGGGAGGAGCCCTTTCTTTTTTCCGAACATCTGGCCTGTATTGACTGTGGGGTAAGCTATCCGGAAACCGAGCCGCGTCTTTTTTCCTTTAATTCGCCCCACGGCGCCTGTCCGGCGTGTGACGGCCTGGGGACAACTCTTGAAATTGACCCCGACCGAATTGTTCCAAATAAGATGCTCTCTGTCCGGGAAGGCGCAATCCGCCCCTGGGAGCGAAGAAGTTCGGTCTTCTATTATCAAGTCCTCGAAGCCCTGTCAGATCATTACAAATTCAATCTCCGAACCCCCTATCATGAACTCCCTTCAGGGATTCAAAGTATGCTCCTTTACGGCTCCGGGACGGAAGCAATTCGGTTTTGTTATGAGAACGATGATCGAAGGGAGTTCTACCATAAGCCCTTCGAAGGAGTCATTCCAAATCTCGCCCGGCGTTACAAAGAAACCGATTCCAGCTATATCCGGCAAGAGATAGAAGAATATATGGGAATGAACGCCTGCTCCTCCTGCAAAGGGAATCGTCTGAAACCGGAAAGTCTCGCCATCAAGATCTCCGGCCGCTCGATTGCGGAAATCAACCGGCTTTCTATCAGGGAGGCCTTTCAATTTATCACTGACCTGAAGCTCAGTGATAAAGAAGCCCTGATCGGCAAGCGGATTCTCAAGGAAGTCGGGGAACGTCTTGGTTTTCTGGTAAATGTGGGCGTTGATTATCTGAATCTCGACCGGGTCGCGGGCTCCCTCTCCGGTGGTGAGGGACAGCGGATTCGACTCGCCACACAGATCGGATCGTCCCTGGTCGGCGTCCTCTACATCCTGGATGAACCCAGCATCGGCCTCCATCAACGCGACAACCTCCGCCTACTCCTTACTCTCCGTCATTTGCGCGATCTGGGAAACTCGGTTCTGGTGGTTGAACATGACGAGGAAACGATCCAGACCGCCGATTGGGTCATCGACATGGGACCGGCAGCCGGAATCCATGGGGGCGAGGTTGTGGCACAAGGCTTACCGGAGGAGATCATCGCTGAACCCTTATCGCTCACTGGACGCTACCTCTCAAAAGAAAGATCGATCACGCTCCCCGACCGGCACCGTAAAGCCAAGGGGTTTCTCAAAATAAATGGCGCAACAGAACATAATCTACAGGGCATCCAGGTTGATATCCCGATCGGGCTTTTTACCTGTGTGACCGGGGTTTCCGGGTCGGGAAAATCAACACTGGTCCTGGAGGTCTTATACAAGCATCTCGCGCAAAAACTTTATCGAAGCAGTGAAAGAGCGGGAGAATGCAAGTCCATCGAAGGAATCGAACAGATCGATAAAGTCATCCACATCGATCAATCTCCAATCGGTAGGACTCCGAGATCTAATGCGGCGACCTATACAGGCGTCTTTGGCGTCATCCGCGACCTCTTCGCACAACTCCCTGAGTCACGGATGCGTGGTTACAAGGTGGGCCGTTATTCATTCAATGTCAAAGGAGGGCGCTGCGAGGCCTGCCAGGGAGATGGCGTCATCAAGATTGAGATGCACTTTCTCCCTGATATCTATGTCACCTGCGAAGTGTGTAATGGAAAGCGATACAACAGGGAAACGCTCGATATTCTTTACAAAGGGAAAAATATCGCCGACGTCCTCGACATGACGATCACAGGAGCGATTAATTTCTTTAAGGCCATCCCGTCAATCCAGGCCAAATTAAAGACACTTCAACGGGTTGGACTCGGCTACATCAAGCTGGGGCAATCTGCGACAACGCTCTCCGGAGGCGAGGCCCAGCGGGTAAAACTCTCGAAGGAACTCTCCAAGCGGGCCACAGGGAAAACGCTCTACATCCTCGATGAACCCACAACGGGCCTCCATTTTGCCGACATTCAAAGGCTGTTAGACGTCCTGAATCAATTTTCCGAATCAGGAAATACCGTCGTCGTCATCGAACACAACCTCGACGTCATCCGAAATGCCGATTGGGTCATTGACCTCGGCCCTGAAGGGGGGACAGGAGGGGGCATGGTCGTGGCCACAGGGCACCCGGAAGCCCTTGCGAAGATAAAAAACTCCTATACGGGACAATTTCTGAAGAAGATCATGAACAGGTAAAATAGATCGTCTGGCGCCCTGCGAAGAAAAGGTCTTTTTCAGGGACAACCGGCGATCACGCGCTTCAAATCGTGGAACTGCCGTCTCTTTGAAATTGAGAATTCATCCTAGAAAACAGTTGAAAACGTACAGGTTTTTGCTCTATATTGTCTAGTTCTTATAACTAACGCCAAGTAGGCTTGGTGCCCACGCTTTTTTTTGCCTATAAATAAAGGAGTATAGTATGACGACGACACTTAATCAGGATTATAAGGTGGCAGACATGAGTCTGGCTGACTTTGGACGCCGTGAAATCACGCTTGCTGAAGGTGAAATGCCCGGTTTGATGAACCTCAGAAAAAGATATGAAAAAGAACAACCTCTCAGGGATGCTAAAATTATCGGCTGCATCCATATGACCATTCAAACGGCCGTATTGATTGAAACACTTTGTGCCCTTGGTGCAGAAGTACGTTGGTCTTCATGTAACATATTCTCCACTCAAGACCATGCCGCTGCGGCCATCGCTGCTGCCGGTATTGCCGTTTATGCCTGGAAGGGACAGACAGAGGAAGAAGGCTCATGGTGTATCGAACAGACGATTCTCAAGGATGGAACGCCGTGGGACGCCAATGTATTACTTGATGACGGTGGCGACCTCACCGCAATGGCTCACGAGAAATACCCGGTGATGCTTGAGAAGGTCCATGGTATCACGGAAGAGACCACCACCGGAGTCCACCGGCTGTTCGACATGTTGGACAAAGGTGAGCTTAAGGTTCCTGCAATCAACGTCAACGATTCTGTCACGAAGTCTAAAAATGATAACAAATACGGCTGTCGCCATAGTTTAAATGATGCCATTAAACGTGGAACAGATGCGCTTCTCTCCGGTAAAAAAGCGCTCGTTGTGGGTTACGGTGATGTCGGAAAAGGTTCTGCGCAGAGCTTGAATCAGGAAGGGATGATTGTAAAGATTTCTGAGATTGACCCGATCTGTGGTATGCAGGCATGCATGGACGGATTCGAAGTTGTTTCTCCCTATATGGAAGGAAACAACACCGGCTCTTCTGAATGTGTTGATCAAGCCCTGTTGGGAAAGATAGACCTGATCGTCACAACGACCGGGAACGTGAATGTGTGTGATCGTCACATGCTGGCCGCTGTGAAGCGAGGGGCGATTGTCTGCAACATCGGCCACTTCGATCTTGAGATTGATACCAAATTTATGCGCGACAACTGGAGATGGGAAGAAGTAAAACCACAGGTACATAAGATCTATCGATCCGCTGATACCGAAGATTATATCATTCTTCTCTCTGAAGGACGCCTTGTAAACCTGGGTAACGCAACCGGTCACCCCTCCCGCGTGATGGACGGCTCATTCACAAATCAGGTGCTCGCACAGATGTTGCTTTACAAAGAGGCATGGGCAGATAAGCCTAAGTCCGAACGTGACCCTGTTTACGTAAAAGTACTTCCCAAGAAGTTGGATGAGGAGGTTGCCGCTGAAATGGTAAAAGGTTTTGGGGGTGTAATTACAAAAATGACACAACAGCAATCCAAGTATATCAACCTTTCCATCGAAGGTCCTTTTAAGCCTGAAACATACCGATACTAGGCGGTATCAACCAAGAAATAAAAAAGCACAGGAGCGGGAACTTCTGTGCTTTTTTATTTAAATAGGCGCGTATTTTTTCAAAAATCGAGTGTATCAAAAATCCACCTTTCAGATAAAGATCAAGTATTCCCCCTAACCTCCACATGCTTCGAGTTTGATCGGAACCACAAAAAGCCGCCCGGTCTTCGGGTGGCACGCAACCTCAGCTTCTATCCCATAAACGGATCTAAGATGATCTGGCGTCAGGACCGCCTCCGGAGAACCGTCCACAATGATCTTCCCCTGATGGAGGAGGACAAGGCGGTGCGCGTAGCGTGCAGCAAGGCTCAGATCGTGGATAGCCATCATCACAGTAAGGCTCTTTTCAACCAGTGATTCAATCAAATTCAAGAGTTCCAACTGGTAATGGGGATCGAGATTGGCCGTCGGCTCATCCAAGAGGATCAATCGCGCCCCCTGCGCCAGAGTCCTTGCCATCAGGACTCGCTGCCGCTCTCCTCCGGAAAGTTCAGTGATCAAGCGATTCCTTAGATGGGTCGTCTCGGTCTGTTCCATCGCCTCCCGAACAATCACTTCATCCCCAGCTGATTCCCGTTCAAAGCGGTCGAGGTGTGCATATCGACCCATCTTGACCACCTCTTTACAGGTAAAAGCACTTTCAAAGACCGAATTTTGAGGGAGATAGGCCACCTGCCGGGCCAACATCTTTTGTGAATATTCCTGCATTCCCTGCTGATTGAGAAGGATGGAACCCTCGATCGGTTTCCACATATTCATCATCAATTTCAGCAAAGTTGACTTTCCAGCACCGTTCGGCCCGATCAGTCCAATTAATTCCCCTCCTGTAATCTGAAGGTCGATCTCCTTCAGAACAGGCTGACCATTCCTGAAAAACGAAACTTTTTTGAGCGTTATGCCTTCGTTCATGGTCATATAACCTGTTTTCCATCTCTGTTTAGGAGGTAGAGAAAAAAGGGAACTCCGATAAGAGAAGTGATCGTCCCCAAGGGCAGTTCCTCCGGCGCAACAATGGTTCGGGCCATGAGGTCGGCCCCCACGAGAAGACTGCCTCCCGCCAGAAAAGAAGCAAGCAGAAGATACCGGTGATCTGGACCAATCATCAGGCGGACAATATGGGGAACGATCAGCCCGACAAAAGGAACCGTGCCGGAAAAGGAAACAGCGGCCCCGATCACCAAGGAGGACAAGACAAGCAAAATACGTTGCACCGTCCTAACCTCCATCCCGAGAGCTGCGGCGCCATCTTCCCCTTCCAGCATGAGGAGATTCAGATCCCTGGAAAAAAAGATCAAGGCGAGGGTTCCAATCAGGATTGGCCAAATTGCGATCTTAAGATGACTCCATCCTCGCCCGTCCAGCCCTCCCATCAACCAGAAAAAGATCTCCCGGAAGGCCTCTATTGAAGAAATGCGGGTTAGAATGAGTGAGAGAAGCGATCCCATGAAAATGCCGATGGCAATCCCCGATAAGAGGAGTGTCGCCATCGACGTTCTCCCCTGTCGTGATGCCAGGGTATAGACTAGAAAAAGTGTCCCCAATGCCCCGAGAAATGCTGAAAAGGGAAGAATCATATAATGGCGAAGCGACATCCCGGACGCAAGTGAAATCACGGCCGCCAGGGCGGCGCCACTGGAGACCCCGATGACACCAGGATCTGCCATCGGATTTCGGAAAAGAGCCTGGAGTGTCGCGCCGGTTATCGCAAGTCCGCCTCCCACCAGCACCGCCAGGAGAACGCGGGGGAGCCGAATCGTCATAATGATCACTTCCTGAGCCTTCTCCCATCCCGAAAAATCGACAAGGGGTAGACGGTTCAGGAGAATCTTCGTGACAAGGGCATGAGGGATCTGAACCGCTCCCTTCGCAGTTGCAAGAACAATAAACCCGGCCAGTAGGGCCGTCAGGAAGAGAATGAATGCTCTAGGCGGGAAGACACGTGTCCTTTTGTGTGTTGTTTCCATTGTCGACTTCACGGTTCAAAGCGTGTCGGATGAATAAGACGCGTCAAGGCCTCAGTCGCATCAACAATATACTGTGATACCGTCGTAAAATATTTTTCTGGAAGAACAAAGACTCGTTTCTTTCGGATTGCGGATAGGTGAGCCAGGGCGGGGTGTGCCCGAATTTTATCAAGAAAATCAGAGGCCTCCGGCTGCCACGCGCTGAGAATGATCACATCCGGGTTTAGCGTCACGATTGTTTCAAGAGAAAGTTTTTTGTGGCCTGTCAGTCCGGACTCTGCCGCAAGGTTTCTTCCGCCCGCCCGCAGTACCATTTCATGAAAGGTCGTCTCGCTCCCTGCGGTCCATCCCCCCGGACCATAGGAAAGAACCCCCGGACGCTCTGACTTACCTGAAAGACGTTCCTCTAAACCCCGAAGCCGATGCGTCATTTCTGCGATGACCGCCTCCGCCTTTTTTGTTGCACCCACGCTCCGTCCGACTGTGCGGATGTTCTCCTTGATCCCGTCGATCGAAGAGAAGGTCTCCAATCTAACAACGGGGAACCCGATTTCAGTCAACTGCTTCACAACATCTGCCGAGGTATAACTTGCGACCAAAATCAGGTCGGGATCAAGCGCTGCCACCTGTTCGACCCCCGCCTGCCGAATCTGATTGGGAATAGCCTTTGCCTGTTCAGGTACATTCGACATTCCGGGATCGACGGCATAGTGCGTGACCGCGATGATCCGCTCCGGATCGACTAGAGAAAGAAGAATCTCATCCGTGCCCAGGGTCATCGAGATGATCCGCTTCGGGGGGGGATTTTCTGAGGTCCGATCAGAAGCGCGACTCTCTTCCCAATTTACATGGAAAGCGAAGAATACCAATAGGAAGAATGGAAGAAACCTCCTCATTCTTTTTTCCGGGACTCAGAATGTTGTGGCTTTAAATCTGCGAAAACAAAGCCATCACGCCTTACAACCTCCCCAGGTGAAACCTCAATCGCGTGATTAAACATTGGACCATCAAGGGCAAAACTGTGAAATTCCCCTCGCTCACCACAAGGATCAACCGTCTCCGGAAGATCCGACAAGAACGAATTGTTGAACGTACGCCCCACATAGAACGGCGACAATTGGCGAGGATCAATACAGGTAATGATGGCCTTCAACCCGGATGAAATCATTATCCTGGATAACTGAGGCGTCGGGGTTTTCCATAACGGAAAAAGAGGCTTGATTCCTGTCTTGAGGAGTTGGGCCTCACGATAAGCACGAACATCCTCAAGGAAAAGATCCCCAAACGCCATGTGCGTCACCCCATGCGCCTTTGCTTTACCAATAAACTTTTCCATCTCTTCTTCATATCTCACATTGCTGCATTGATCTGGGATATGAATCATCTGGATCGGAAGTCCTACCGAATCCGCCTGAGCGCGCAGCAACGCAAGACGCACAGCATGCATCGTAACGCGTTGGTGGCGCGCATTTACCGTGGTGAAGAGTCCGGTGACCGTGACATCTGGCATTTGTCTCAGCACATGGAGCGTCCAAGCGCTATCTTTTCCACTACTCCATGACAACCAGATTTGTTTTTTCATTCATCCGGACTCCTATTCCAAAGGGTCTCCGGCTCCTTCTCTGCCAGGGCGATCCAGCGGCCGAGGACAAAGAAAACATCGCTTAAGCGGTTCAGGTATTTAAGGACACCTTCAGGAACAGACTCCTCCCGATTCAGTCGAACGGAGAGACGCTCTGCCCTTCGGCAGACAGTTCGTGCCTGATGCAGGAAGGCCGCAACCTTTCCTCCGCCGGGAAGGATGAACTCTTTTAGCGGCTCCAACTCTTCTTGACAGTCGTCCATCAATGTTTCAAGGTGAGTGATCTCTCCCGCCGTGATTTTTGGTACATTTTCCCCGATCTTTTCAGGAGCGGTCGCCATGATGGCTCCCATATCGAACAGCCGGTCTTGAATCCGGTGAAGTTCCTCATCAAGTTGTTTTCCCTTGGCGACCTTTTCAGGAAGGTCTTCAATAAAGGCGCGGACCAGTCCGACGATGGCATTCAGTTCATCGACCGTCCCATAGGTCTCAATGCGAAGATGATCTTTCGCGATGGCCACGCCGCCCGCCAGGCGGGTTGTTCCTTTGTCACCCGTACGGGTGTAAACTTTTGTAATTCTCATCTCTTACCTCTGATGCTCGGGTTGGGGTTTCTGTAATATTTCAGCACACCTCTCTTTGGCTTCGAGAGACCCATCTCTCCATGGCGGCCTTGCTGTTGTACTCGAGTCCTCTCGTAGTAACACCTACGTTGCGGTTCTGCGTTCCTTGCGCCTCGCCTTAAAGAAAAATGGTGGCACCCTGAAAGGTTACGAATTTCTCACTCTGCCGAAAAAGATTTCAGCGCTTCCGGGCTTAAGGTCTGATAGGCCTCCTTCGGTCCATCCCAGGAAAAATGCTCTGGATGAATCAGGTGGGCAAGGAGTTCTATCCCATCGACCACCCTGGGGCCGGGCCGGGCAAAGTAACTGTCTGCATCAACGGCATAGACCCGCCCATTCTTCACCGCAGGAAGCTCATCCCAGCCCGGATAGCCGGTCAGAAGATGCCCCTGTTCAATCACCTCAGAGAGATGAAACCCGCAGGGGGATAAGATCAGGACCTCTGGGGCATAGGCCACGATCTCTTCCCACTTCATCCGGACAGAGTCTTGTCCCTTTCGTGCCAGGCGGTCCTCTCCCCCGGAAAATTCCACCATCTCCCCCACCCAGTGACCGGCACAATAAGGCGGGGAAAGCCATTCCATACAGAAGACTCGGGGTCTTGATACAAGCAATCGCGTCCGCTCTGCGACCGCATTAACCCGCTCCTGAAGCCCGAGGACGACGCGCGCCGCAACCGGCTCTTTCCCTGTCACCTCGCCAACCTGTTTTATGTTTTCAAAGATATCCGACAGACAGCTCGGCGTGAGCCAGACAATTTCGGGAGGATTTTCAAGGTGTTTCAAAAGTCGGCTGACCTCGTTTCCAGAGGGGGCGCAGACCTGACAGAGATCTTGCGTGAGGATGAGGTCGGGCGCGAGGCTTCTTACGAGCACTTCGTCTACCGCATAGATGCTTTTGCCTCCTTTGACCGCGCGGCTCACGGCTGCATCGATTTCTTGTGAAGTCAAGCCCTCCATCGTGACCGCGCTTCGGACGACCACCTCTTTTGCCTTCGCCGACTCCGGATAGTCGCACTCATGTGTAACACCAACCAGTTGACCTTCAAGACCGAGCGCATAAATCATCTCAGTGGCACTTGGTAGAAACGAGACAATACGCAATGATCCGATACCTCCCCGTCATCCTGAACCGTTACATTTTATCTAGGCTCTTTTCCAATAGACGAACCAGCCGCTGATTCTGGGTGTGCGATTTTATCGCAACGCGGATGTGCCATTGGTTCAGACCTCGAAATGAAGCACAATTTCTGACAAGTATTTTTTCCCGAGCGAAAAAAGCTTCCAGTTCTTCGACCTGTAAAAATTTCTCTACTAGCCGAAACAGGATAAAGTTAGCCCCTGAAGGGTAAATATAGACACCCGGAATTTTAGAAAGGGCGTCAAACAGAAAAACCCGTTCCGTCTCATTCAGTCGACGGCTTCTCTTGATGTAGGTAGTATCCTTTAGACCCTCTGTTGCCGCCAACACAGCAAGACGATTGACTGACCAAGGCGGTTGCGCCTTTTCCAGAACACTAACGATCTCTTTATTGGCAACAAGGTATCCGGCGCGCAGACCAGGCATCGCAAAAAAGCTGGTAAAGCTCCTGAGAACAATCAGATTCGGGAACCGCTTCGTCTCCTCAACGAGTGAGGCCTCTTCGGCATAATCGATAAAGGCCTCATCCAAGATCACCATGATTTCTTTCTGCTGAGCGGCTTGAATGATCTCCAGTATCTCGCGCTTTGAAAACAAATGCCCCGTCGGATTATTCGGATTACACAGAAATATCGCCTCCACGCCCTGGATCATCGCTCCGATAAGCTCGGTCGGGATAACCTGAAAACGTGCCTCCTCACGAAGAACCAAGAACTCAACATGACATCCCGCCAAATCTGCCGCGGCCTCATACTCAGAAAAACTCGGAACCGGGATTAAGACCTTTCGAAATCGGAGCGCCCGAGGAAGAAGATGGATCAACGCGGTCGATCCGTTTCCAACAAGGATTTGCTTAGACTCGACCTCATGTCGTTGCGCCAGCGCATCACGAAGGGCTGTAGAATTTTGATCCGGATAGTGAACCAGGGACTGAAGGTTTTCCTGGACCGCCTTCATCGCCAAAGGCGACATCCCCAGGGGGTTGATGTTGGCACTGAAGTCGCTTACCTCCTCGACACGGCAGGCGTGCTTCCTTGCAAAAGAAACGATATCTTCAGCATAATCTTTCTCACTCATATCATGATCACCACATCCGGTTTATTATAAAGATGACGATAACTTGAACAAGGCCGTGACTCGCTACTGTTGAAATGTCGCCCGAACGCCACCAAACGCACTAAATCCAGGTGTATTAAAACCCAATACTTCCTGATACTCTTTGTCGA
The DNA here is from genome assembly GCA_029261165.1 of Nitrospirota bacterium. Taxonomy (GTDB): domain Bacteria; phylum Nitrospirota; class Nitrospiria; order SBBL01; family JAADHI01; genus DUAG01. The sequence goes on from JAJDBV010000020.1 coordinate 15,629, forward strand.
ATAGGTTATCGAGCCGCCCAAAAACTTCCACATTGTCTCGTATTTGAAACGAAGTCGCCAAATTCACCACTGTGTAGTCATCGGCAGTAACCGTTACGAAGCTATTCGGATCGATGTCCTTCCGCTCGCCCACGTAGTCTATTTCCAAAGCCGCTTGGGCTTTCTCCTGAAAAAACAGGGTGCTGATTTCCACTCCAAAGTTATTCCGAGGACGGCGCAGCAACTGCGAGCCCTGAGAAATTCCAAAGCTCGCGGCCTTCTTGGCTTCGGTGTCCGTGTAAGTATAGACCAACCGTGTGCTCAAATTCTCAATCATATTGATCGTCACAAAAGCTTCAACCCCCTGAGTCACCACGTTTTCGACATTCGTATTCGGAAAGCTTATCCCGTTGAAGACTGCAACGATCATATCATCAATGTCGTTGTAGAAGTATGTTGCTCCTAGCATTAACTTACGGTCAAGCAAGGACTGTTCAACACCAAGGTCGAAACCAATGGATTCCTCAGGATCGAGATTAGGATTGTTTGAGCCAAAAGAACTATCGAATAGCTCAGCCAGTGAAGGCGCTTTGAAACCAGTACCGATACTGGCACGGAGAATTGAGTTGGTTTCCTTCAGGTCGTACGCCCCCGCCAGGCGGTAGGTTGCTGCCGTGCCAAAATTCTCATGGTCATCCACGCGCAGACCGGCCACACCAGAGAGTCGACCCCCAAATTGTACCTGGTCCTGGACATAGAAAGCGATGTTTTCTGTATCAACATCTATCTCTGGAAATGCAGCGACGAAGATATCAGCACTTTGCTTCTCGAACTCCACCCCCAGCGTAATGGTGTTCATCTCATTTGCGTACAGATTGTGTTGCCAATCAACACCAAGTATGCTGCCCCTGAAGTTCGACGGCAGCACGAATCCAGTACCGCGATTGTCCCGCTCGATGGTGTGAAACCAAACGCCCAGCTTTTGCTCCCACAAGCCACCTGACAGAACGAGGCGGGGTTGAACTTTAAATATAAACTGTTCAGATTCGGTCTCCGAAATGTTTATGTCGGTACCGGAATCTGACTCGACCTCCGCATTGACATAACGGACCCAGAAATCTATTCCGAATAACTCTAAGGGGGCTACACCAAATCGCCCGGAAAAAGTCGTATTTCGATAGGGGTCATCCTCATCATTTGGTGGACGCGTCGAAAAACCCTCGCTTGCTGTCTGTGAGGCACCCACGGAATAATTAAACTTCTTGTCGCCACCGCTAAGATTAAACCGGTCAATGAAAGTCGAAAATGAACCGCCTTCGGAAGAAAATGAGAACATCAGTGGTCCTGACCCCTTTTTGGTAATGATATTGATCACGCCGCCAATCGCATCCGACCCATGGATCGTACTCTGTGGTCCCCTGACGATTTCAATCCTTTCTACTCTATCCACCATGAGATGGCCAATGGCTGCTGCTCCGTTCGGGCTCGACACGTCGTGAACCTGTACCCCATCGATCAACAGAAGGGTGTGATCCGAATCGGTTCCTCGCAAAAAGATCGAGGTTTGCGAACCGGGTCCACCCGACCTCCGGATATCAATCCCCGGCACATCACGTAACGCATCAAGGACAAACCGGCTCTGTTTGTCAGCCAATTGATCTGCCGTAATTACCGTCACAGAAGATCCGACCTTCTCTAACGGCATCTCAATCTTTGTCGCCGTCACAACGACCGGTTCCAAAGTCATTACATCTTCTTCCAATTGCTCTTCGGCTTGGGCGTTGCAAAAAAGACCCATTATAAAAACAATTGATAAACAAAACTGTACAAAAGATTTCAAGATCAAACTCTTCATTATTTTCCTCTCCCTCGAAAGATGATGTCTTTTTAAACGGCCCGGTCTCCTGGCTCTGGGCAACCTACTCCCATACCTTCCCATCCCGCACGATTGCGAACAGTGGTATTCATGGTTTCGTTCCCATCACAGTTGCGGGGCAGCAGCGGTTTTTCACCGTTTTCCCGAACAGCCGTTCAGCTACTTGATCTCTCCTCTAAAAACAAAAAAATCCCCAGCTTCAATGGATAAGGCTGGGGAGTATAGGTCCCTTTCTCTGTCTTGGCCATCGAAGACATGTCATGAGGGAAGCTCTGATTAAGTCATGGATTGTTTTTTCAGGGCAAAAATGTCCCGCTTCTACGTTGCAAATCTTAACAATAGCGGGCTATTCTCCGCGATTTGCGCCTTGAACCGAAACATTTTATCTCCTGAAAAACTCAACCCAGACTTTATCAGAGCTTCCCAAGGTCTGTTCAGGCAGGTCTTCTGGCTCTGGGATCCTTCTACTCCCCACACCTTCCTATCCTCATACTTAAGGACAGTGGCGATCAGTGGGTTTCGTCCCCCAACACAGCGGCGGGCCCGCTTCCGATTTTCACGGAATTCCCTTTTCAATCCCGGCATGACACCGGGATCACCCGAACAGGTTCTATTTAATTGTCGCCCCCCTTATAACAGAGAACCCAGGAAAAATCAAATAGGCCTTTTACTATTTACAACAAACCTTGGGAGACCGTAAAATGGATAAGAAGATCCCAATAATGATTGTTAAAGGAGAGATCCATTGGAAGCCTCCCGCCACACAAATCAATTGATTAACGAAACAAGCCCCTACCTCCAGCAACACGCGCATAACCCGGTCGACTGGGTCCCCTGGGGGGATGAGGCCTTCGAGACGGCAAGGCGGGAGAACAAGCCGGTCCTCCTCTCCATTGGCTATTCTGCCTGTCACTGGTGTCATGTTATGGAGGCCGAATCGTTCGAGAACGAGACCATTGCCCGGATCATGAACACGGGTTTTGTTAATATCAAAGTCGATCGGGAAGAACGCCCCGATCTTGACCAGATTTATCAAAACGCGGTACAGCTCTTCATCCGCCGGGGCGGTGGATGGCCGCTAACCATGTTCCTGACGCCCGACAAGCTCCCTTTTCATGGCGGAACCTACTTCCCCCCGGAAGACCGATACGGGATGCCAGGGTTTCCAAAACTTCTCGCACTGATCTCTGAGACCCACCAGAACAAACAAGATGATATTTCCTTAACAGTCCATGACGTCAAAAAAGCCCTGGACAAGATGTCCGGCCGTCATCCCGAAAAAACCGGAGGATTGGTCGAACCGCAGCTCCTTGAAGGCGCCGCTTCAGCCCTTGAAAAAATCTTTGACGATGAAAATGGCGGGTTTGGCAGTGCCCCGAAATTCCCCAGTACCCCCGCGCTGACCCTCCTTCTCCGCCAATACCAGAAAACCGGAAATAAAGATATCCTGAAACGGGTTACACTGACATTAGATAAAATGGCCATGGGAGGGATCTACGACCAACTGGGAGGCGGCTTCCACCGCTATTCAACAGATGCCCATTGGCTGACCCCCCATTTTGAAAAGATGCTCTACGATAACGCCCAACTATCGAGGCTCTATTTTCAGACCTATCAGGCGACAAGAGATGATTTTTATCTGAAAATCGGAGAAGAGATCCTCCAATATGTCAAACGGGAAATGACCGATCCTCTGGGAGGATTCTATTCAACACAAGATGCCGATACCGAAGGACGAGAAGGCAAATACTTTGTCTGGACTCCCGATGAAATAATCAGCATTCTCGGAGACGAGGTCGGAGGTCTCTTTTGTCGGCATTACGACGTGAGTCCCTCCGAAAATTTTGAAGGAAAAAATATTCTCAACATCACGCAGACGATCTCGTCCCTTTCGAAGGAGATGGGGAAGTCACCTGAAGCCCTCGAAAAGACAATCGTCGCGGCAAGAGAAAAACTGCTTCAGGAACGAGAACTCAGGATCAAGCCCTTCCGTGATGAAAAAATAATCACAAGCTGGACCAGCCTGATGATTGCGGCTTTTGTGGATGGATACCTTGTGACTCGAAAAGCGTCCTATCTCGCCTCGGCAAAGAAGGCGGCAGATTTTATTCTCACGGCGCTCTGCAAAGAAGGACGTCTTCAGCGAACCTACAAGGACGGGCTTGGAAAACTCAATGCTTATCTGGAGGACTATGTCTTCTTCATCGACGCACTGCTCGACCTTCATGAGGCGACATTTGAATCGGAATATCTTGAACAAGCAAAGGATTTTACAAAATGCCTGACCCATCAATTTTATGATGAAGCCGAGGCTGGTTTTTTCTATACTTCAGCGGATCATGAAGCCCTGATCACCCGCACCAAGGCCTCTGACGATCAATCCATTCCCTCCGGAAACGCGGTGGCCGTCCAGGTTCTCCTGCGCCTCTTTTATCTGACCGGGGAAAAAGATTATCTAGAAAAGGCGGAGAATACCTTACAATTTTTTTCGCAGGCCATGAGAAACAATGTTTTCGGTACGGGAAACATGATCGCAGCGGCTGATTTCTATCTGAGAAAACCGAAAGAGATTCTCCTAATTGGAAAACGGAAAGCCCCTGAAACGGATAATCTTTTTTCTAAAATACATCGGCTTTATATCCCGAACAAGATCTTCTTTTTTCGGGATATCGATGAACCAGAGGGGTCCATCAACGGACCAAATTTTCCCGCGGTCAAGAAAACCGCCCTTGATGGCTTACCCACAATCACCATCTGCCATAATTTCACTTGTTCTCTACCGCTGACCGATTGGGATGCCATCCGGAATGCGCTAACGGCCTAGAAAAATGAATCCCCCTGTCATCGACCAACCCGATATTTCCATCACATCAAGCGATGAGACCGCGACCGCTTCTCCCTGGAGCGTCATCCTTTATAACGATGAGCATCATCCCATCGACGCTGTCATCTTTCAGGTCCAAAAGGCAACCGGGACCTCTCTACAGGTCGCCTTCGAGATCACAATGGAAGCCCACACCAAAGGGCGCGCCGTCTGTTTTACCGGGACGATGGATGAATGTGAAAGGGTGGCCAACATTCTAAAAGAGATCAATCTATCAGTAGAAATCGAACAGGCGGGGTAGTGTTACAATGAGATGTCTTACTCTGGGACGTTAGTACGGTATGGTTTCTTGGAGTAAACCGTCAAGTCATCTGCAAGACAAGGCCAGAGGGAATCAGGGCGACGAGACGTACTCACTGTACGTTGAGGAGCCATTATTCCCGATAACGCAGTATTG
>JAJDBV010000003.1:0-45000 GCA_029261165.1 Nitrospirota bacterium
TTTAAAAAGAAAATCCTTCCAGCTGACGATTTCTCTGGTATCGGATTACCGAAGCGCCCCGCCCCCCGGGGGGGTGGCGCTTCCTATTCGAAAAGAGTAACCCTATAAATCATTCTCTCGCGAGACCCTGCCATGGGGACCGGGATTACATCCATCCTGTGCATTCTACCATTAATCCCTCCTTACTTTCATCGTTTAAATTGTATGCCAGGAGTTCAGTCTTAATGGAGAGTTGCTCCCGGCATTGGTTATAGCGTTACAGAGATACTGAATGTTCGTATTTCCATTGGCCTTGACTCTGAGATTTTCCTCGCTGGTATCTTTAGATTTTCTATCGGTTTGCCCTTTCCGGAGCACATATGGTAATCCACGGTATGTAATTCACGCCGGAATTCCTCCACCCAAGTCATCTCATATTGCTTTGGTTCCTTTCTCGGTGTATCTTCGTCTTGATGAAATTGAAGTCTAGAGGACTGTAATAGGAAAGTGCGATGTTGCCAGGTTATCACCGCATCTTTATACGAGGGCTGTTGATCTATTCGGTAGGACTTTTGGGCTGTGAGTTTCCTGGTGATCCTCAGCTCAAGCGGGTTGCTATTGTTCTCAAAGCGGAATTTCTGGGGGATGAGGCCTTTACCCCGAATCCTGTTCGCGTTCCTCTGGCGGGGAAGATTGTCTGGAAAAACGAAGATAATATTGCACATTCGATCGTAGGCGACGCAGAATCGGGTCCCTGTGCCTTCAGGTCGGAACCGATTGCTCCGGGAAGGCGCTTCAAGAAGGTTTTCCATCAACGGGTTGTGTGTCGTTATTATTGCGGTCTTCATGGACGGACGATGCGCGGAAAATTTATCGTAGAGTAGTTACCCTATAATAAACAAGGGAGAATGTATGGAAAAGGTGAAGACAGAGCGATTACCGGATCATATTCGGCCTGTCCTGTATGAGATCGCTTTAAAAGTACTTCCAAAAGCAAAATCTTTCTCCGGGAGCGTTCAGATTGATCTTCAGATTGATGCGCCTGCCAAAGAAATTATTCTTCATTCTCTTGACTTGAAAGTTGACGGAGCGAAGATCATACAAGACGCGTCCAAGCCCATTACAGTTGGGATCAAGACGGATCTTCCCTCAGAAACGATCTGCCTGTCATTGGGAGAATCGATTCCACCCGGTGAGGCTCGGCTTTCCCTGTCTTTCTCCGGCAAGTTGAACCGGCAGATGCGGGGATTGTATGAGGCTCACGCGGGAGGTGAAATTTATGCCTTTACGCAATGTGAGGCGACTGATGCCCGGCGGATCTTCCCCTGCTTTGACGAACCGTCGATGAAGGCCCGGTTTCGTTTAAGCGTGTCTATTCCTTCTGATCTCACGGCCCTTTCTAACATGCCGGTGATTGAAGAAAAACAGGAGGCCAATCAGAGTCGAGGGCTGAAGCAAGTTATATTCGGTGAAACGCCCGTCATGTCAACGTATCTTCTGGCCCTGGCCGTGGCGAGGTTGGAGAAAGAGGAGATTGAAGTCGCCGGGACGCGTATCGGGATCTGGACGCTTCCGGGAGAGCTTCAACTTGGAAAGTTTGCCCTGGAAGTGACGTCTGCCACCCTTCCCCTCCTGAATGAGTATTTTGACCTACCTTATCCCTATCCAAAGCTCGACCTGATTTGTGTCCCTGATTTTGCCATGGGCGCGATGGAAAACTGGGGAGCCATCTTTTTTCGGGATTCCTGCCTCCTGCTCGATCAGGAAATCGCTTCGACGACAACGCAACGTCGCGTTGCAAATGTGATTACCCATGAGATCGTTCATCAATGGTTCGGTAATCTGGTGACGATGGAGTGGTGGGACGATCTTTGGCTGAACGAATCTTTTGCGACCTGGCTGGCTTGTAAGATTGTTGATCAATGGCGGCCGGAATGGCACTCCTGGGTGGAGTTCCAACAGGAAAAAGAGACCCCGCTTGCACTGGATGCCTTGAAGACGACTCGGCCCATTCGCGCCGATGTGGTAAGCAGTGCTCAGATTGAGGAGATGTTTGACGTCCTGACTTATGAAAAGGGTGCGGCCTGTCTGAGGATGATCGAGCAGTTTCTGGGGGAGGGACCATTTCGAGAAGGGATTCGCCAATACATCAAACAATATCAGTATAAAAATGCGCCGGCGGTTGCTCTCTGGAAGGCCCTGGAATCGGCGTCGGGCCAGCCGGTATCGGCCATTGCGACCAATTGGTTTACACGACCGGGCTTCCCGCTGGTGACGGTTGAGAGCACAGATGGGGATCTGAGAACGCTGCGCCTCACGCAGAAACGATTCCATGCATCCGGCCAGGAGGATGACCGCGGAGGAAACTGCTGGACAATTCCTTTCAGTATCAAGTATGAAGATTCCATTGGGACGCATGTCCATCGTCTCCTCATCATGGACGAGACGACAGGGTGCCGTCTTCCTGGAGAGGGGGCAGTTAAGTGGGTTTTTGGAAATGCCGGGGAGAGTGCATATCTCCGGACCGATTATGATTCCGGCTTACGAGAGAAGCTGCAATCGCGTGTTGCGACGCAGCTTGAGGCGCCCGAGCGGATCGGGATTTTAAACCATGTATGGGCCTTGAGCAAGAACGGCGCGGTTCCGATTTCTGATTTTATGGAGATGCTTTGTCGATTCAAGGGAGATCTTACGCGTGTCGTCGTCGAGGCGATGGCGGCATATCTCGAAACATTGTCTCATCACCTGGTTTTACCCGAGGATCGCCCCGCCTTCATCTCGATGACAAAGGATCTCCTTAATCCGGTCTGGAAGGAACTGGGTTGGGACCCTGCGGTCGGGGAAAATGAGGATCTGCGCCTGACCCGTGCCGCAGCGCTTTGGGTCATGGGGGCCATCGTGCAGGATGTAGAGATCCTCTCCGAGCTTCCCAGACGCCAGATTCGATACCTCGCGAAGCCGGGATCTCTTGATCCGATATTGGCCACACCTCTTGTCCGTCTCTGTGCGCGGACTGATGGCGGGACCCGTTTCGACCAGTATCTTCAAAAAATAAAGACCAGCAAGACGCCGGAAGAAAGGGACCGCTACCTGATTGCGCTTTCCGATTTTCAGAAGCCGGCCCTCACCCGGAGGGTTCTGGACTTTATCTTGTCCGATGACGTTCGGGCGCAGGATGCCTGGAGGCCGGTCCGGGCGCTCTTTGCAAACACGACGACGCAAGGGGAGACATGGGATTTTATTCAGCATCACTGGTTGGCGTTGCGTGAAAAAGGGGGGAGCGTCGGCGCACAGCGCATTCTCCAGTCTACCTGTTCTTTATGGCGGGAGGAATGGCATGATGCGGTGAAAACCTTTTTTGCAGCGCCGGAAAATAAGGTCCCATCCGCCGAACGGTCACTCCGTCAAACCCTGGAATTCATTCAACTCGGTATCCGCTTTAAAGGGCGGCAGACGGATTGTCTGTCTCAATGGCTGAAGGAACGTGATACATAGAGGAAGTGTTGTGGATCCAGGAGAGGGCTTAAGAACCTTGACGTGTTTTCATTGAATCTTCTATAATGCTCTGTTTGTAAGGGGGTTTTTGAATGGGCACAGAAAACGATCAATATACCCAGCGGGTTAAAAAGCTCCAAACGCTTCGCGAGGGCGGGATCGATCCATATGGTGCACGCTTTAGTGGAAAAATGTCTCTCCTTGAGATTCTGGATAAACACAATGCTGCGACTAAAGAATCGCTGGAGGCGCAGCCGCATTCGTACCGAATTGCCGGTCGCCTCATATCGCTTCGTCGATTCGGGAAGGCGGCCTTTGCACACATTCAGGATGGGTCAGGACGCTTGCAGGTTTATTTTAAAAAAGACCGTCTTGGGGAAGCGGGAGCAGCACTTTTCGAAAAGGTGGATATCGGGGACACTCTCGGTATCGACGGCCTCCTTTTTCGTACAAAGACGGATGAATTAACCCTTGAAGCGAAAACGCTCACCTTCCTCTCAAAATCACTGCATCCGCTTCCTGAAAAATGGCATGGACTCACGGATGTCGAGTTGCGTTACCGGATGCGGTATGTTGATCTCATCTCAAATCCGGATGTTCGGCAGGTCTTTTTGCAACGCGGGAAGATCCTTGATGCGATACGGCGTTTTCTGAATGAACGGGGCTTCCTGGAAGTGGAGACCCCGATGATGCACCCGATCCCGGGCGGCGCGGCGGCGCGGCCCTTTGTGACCCACCATAACACGCTTGATGTCGATCTCTATCTGAGAATCGCACCGGAACTTTATTTAAAACGTCTTATCGTTGGAGGATTCGAACGGGTCTTTGAGATTAACCGGAATTTTCGGAACGAGGGAATGTCCACCATTCATAATCCCGAGTTCACGATGCTGGAGTTTTACATGGCGTATGCCGATTATGGCGAACTTATGAGTTTGACGGAATCACTCTTTTCAACGGTCTCACAGGAGGTTCTGGGAAAAACACGGTTTGAGTATCAGGGGACAGAGATTGATTTCGCCTCGCCCTGGGAGCGTCTTCCCTATCTTGAGGCGATTGCCCGAAAGCACGCGGTATCGCTGGATGATCTGGCCGACGCCAAGAAGGTGGCTGACCTCCTGCGCCGGGCCGCACTTCCTGTCAAAGAAGAGGATTCCATCTGGAAACAGCTCAATATTCTTTTTGAGGAGACGATTGAACCTGAACTTACGGGACCTGTCTTTATTATTGATTACCCGACCGAAATTTCTCCCCTCGCAAAACGCAAGCCGGAACAACCCGAACTCACAGAGCGCTTCGAACTTTTTATCGCCTCTCGTGAGATCGCAAATGCTTTTTCCGAATTAAATGACCCGAAAGATCAGCGCGCCCGATTCGAGGCCCAGGTTGCCCAGCGGGATGCGGGAGACCTGGAGGCGCATCAGATGGATGAAGATTATCTGAGGGCATTGGAATATGGGATGCCTCCCACAGCAGGGGAAGGCATCGGGATTGACCGGCTAGTCATGTTGTTGACGAACCAGAGCTCGATTCGGGACGTGATTCTCTTCCCTCAAATGCGACCTGAGTCTGTGGATAGCGGCACAAGCCAGGAGCCCCGGGAGTAGTTCGGGCGATACCTCGCAGGAAAAACCCCATGTCCTTTCCCTATGAATTTTTTATCGGTCTTCGATATCTCAGGGCAAAGCGCCTTCGAAAGGGGGCTTCGCTCAACACAGCGATCTCCATCGGCGGGGTCACGGTGGGCGTCGCTGCCTTGATTGCCACCCTTGCCGTTATGACCGGCTTTACGGAAGATCTACGGGATAAGATCCTGGGAACCAACTCCCACATCGTGATCACGGACCGGACCCGGGACAACATCAGCGACTATCAAAGGCTGGTTGAAGAAACGACTAAAATCCCCCATGTCAAGTCGGCGACCCCTTTTATCTTCCGCCAGGTATTGCTTTCGTCCAGGTCCAATGTTTTTGGCGTTGTTCTCCGGGGGATTGATCCTCAAAAAGAAGATGAAGTGACGGAGATCGGAAAGAACATCATTGAGGGGAGATTGGAAGATTTGACGGAGCCGCCTTCGCCTCTTCCGTTGGAGGGGCCGGGCGATTCCGAATCTGATTCTGAGAGGGTATACCCTGGTGTTATTATCGGAAGAGAGTTGGCCGGGCGCCTTGGCGTCTTCCGGGGGGAGATCATCAATGTCATCTCACCGGTTGGAAAAGACGGGAGTTCGATTGAGGAATCACTCGGCGGGCCGCTGGGTTTTACCCCGAAGATCAGGAAATTCCGTGTTGTCGGTGTTTTTGATTCGGGGATGTATGAATACGATTCCTCTTTGGCATATATCTCCATCACGGAGGCACAGAAATTCTTCAATCTTTCCGATGTCGTCACCGGGATCGAGGTCAAAGTCGATGATATCTTCCTTGCCGGTGAGGTGGCACAGGATATAGAGTCGCGCTTGGAATTCCCCTATCAGGCCCGAGACTGGATGAAACTCAACCGGAACCTGTTTTCGGCACTGGAGTTGGAAAAAGACATGATGTTCGTCATCCTGATCTTGATCATCCTGGTCGCCTCATTCAATATTGTCAGTACACTGACGATGACGGTTGTCGAGAAAAGCCGGGAGATCGCCATTCTAAAAGCAATGGGGGCCACCCGGAAATCGGTTACGCGTATTTTTATGCTGGAAGGACTGATTATTGGCGGCGTCGGTGTCCTCCTGGGCATTCCGCTGGGGCTTTCCATCTGCTGGGGTCTACAAACATTTTATACCCTGCCGGGTGATGTCTACTATATCAGCCACCTCCCGGTCAAACTTCACGCCTTTGATGTGCTTCTGGTTTCCGTATCGGCGATGGTCATCGGTCTCCTTGCCACGCTCTACCCCTCCTGGCAGGCCGCAAAGCTTGATCCTGTTGTGGCGCTGCGTTATGAGTAATGCGCCTGCATAGGAAGGAACGCGTCATGATTGATGTCGTCGATCTAAATAAATCTTTCACAATGGCCGGGGAGGAATTGGCTATCCTCAAGGGGGTGTCCTTGTCGATCGTCGAAGGGGAGATGTTGGCGATTGTCGGGGCATCCGGCGTCGGGAAGAGTACACTCCTGAGCATCCTGGGTGGTCTCGATAGGCCGACGTCGGGAAAGATTACCTTTGAGGGTGTTGATCTGTTTGGATGTTCTGACGCGGAACTGGCAGAATTCAGAAATAAGAAGATCGGATTCATCTTTCAGTTCCATCATCTCCTGCACGAATTTTCAGCCCTCGAAAATGTAATGATGCCCGGGTTGATCCGGCGGATGAATCGCGGCTTGATAGAGTCGGCCGCGCGGGAGATGCTGGGCTTCGTTGGCCTTTCTCACCGTCTCAATCATAAACCGGGAGAACTTTCCGGAGGAGAGCAGCAGCGGGTGGCCATTGCAAGAGCGCTGGTCCTTCAGCCCAAATTGATCCTGGCCGACGAACCAACCGGGAATTTGGATACCCATACCAGTGATGAGATTTTTGGACTGCTCAAGGATCTGAACAAAAAAAGAGGGATGACCTTCATTCTGGTCACCCACAACGAAAAGCTCTCTCTTCAGGCAGACCGGGTGTTTAGCATGGTGGATGGAAGGATAGAGTGAGGGTGGACCGCCGATGGCTAGCGCGAGACCCATCCGCTTGCAATACTGCGCTATCGGCCATAAGGACTCCTCAATGTACGGACGCGTACACCTCGGACGTCCTTGAGGCCTCTGGCCTTGTCTTTCAAGTGACTTGACGGTTCAGATAAGATTCTCTTCTTAGTCAAAAGAGCATTGTGAGGGCGAATTCGCCCTTTGCCTCTTCCGGGATCTCGTCACCGTCAATATTGGTTGTCTTTTCTGATAAAGCCGCACCGATATCGAGATTAAAAAGAAGGAGGTCCCAGCCGACGCCTGCGGTATAGACAAGGCCGATATCATTTTCGGCAAGGTTTTTATACGCGCCGCCCCGATAAATCGTGGGAATGATCCAACGAAAATACCAGGGAAGTTCCTTGTTCAAGGCAAATTCGATTCCCGCACCCAATGTTTGCGAGTCAAATTCATTTCCGACGGTTGTCGCATTTTTTGTAAGATCAAGGTCAGCGGCAAGGGTGATGAATCGGGCCGGTTTGTAGGCAAATCCAGCCCGAATTTGAGGCCTTTCGGTCAGGTGGTCCGGACCACCTGCGACGACCTTCATGTCAAATTCGGGGGAGTTCAGATTCCGGCCGACGATCCCAAGGCGTAAACGGTCTCCGGGACGGTAGAGGAAGGCGAGGTCCAGGCCGAGGTTCGTGCTTTCAACAAAATCATCAAGAGCGAGATCAAGGGCGTCGTTAAAATCGGTGTTAAAGAGCCTCACGGCGGCATTGTAGACCCGTGCTTTCATGAATTTTACATTTCCGCCAATTGCAAAGTCCTCTGAGAGGGCCAAGCCATAGGTTAGAGGAAATTCGGCAATCCCTATTCCCTTGAACTGGACCGTCGATGTGTTGCTTGCGATTGTTCCCCCGGAAGTTGCGGCCGTTGCGATGCCATCTGCCAGAGTGGTTACATTCTCAATCTGTGTGGCAATGTCAGATGGAATGACTGTACCTGGAGGTACGGCGGCCAACCCGGTATCCACAGCATTAATAAATCCGATTGCTTGAGCGGAGGTCCATCCCAGTGTTGCGGTAAGATGGGTATTTAAAGCGGTTTCTTCGGAGACACTCAGTCCGGTTGGATCTCCATTCAGAGTCGCTGTACTGCAAGCAGGGCAAGAGAAATTAGCCGGGTCTGAAAAATCAGCGATGGTAAATGTTGTTGTCGTGGCGTTTGTTGGCGCAATATTGACGAGGTCAATATTCGCTCTTGCGGTGATATCGAAAGATGCAGATCCACCAAATCCAAAATGACCAAACTGGGTCCTGAGTCCAGCGTTCCCATTAATAGTCAAGGCCCTGTTTTTATTTGCGTCAAAGGCCCTGAGCGTATCCAGGAGTTGAATGAAGTCGGAAACCTTATCCGGGGCAATCGTGGCAGCACTGAGGAGGGTAAAATCAAATTTAGAGAGGTCAGTCAGGAAGACCGCGAAGTCTTCATGACTCTCAGCCCCGACGCCGACATCCACCAGTTGAAGGCTCCAGTCTCGACTTCCATAATCTCCTCCGCTCGGATCGCTAAAAAAACCGAAGGCGGCGGGGTTCCAATAACTGGCGGTGGCATCGTTGGCGACGGCGACACCGGCGCCCCCCATTCCCAATGCCCTTGGCCCAATGATCTGCCATTCCCCGGCCATTGCTGTGAATGGCAGAGAGAGAGAAAATACGAAAAAAAAGAAAAGAAGTTTCAGATTGCTTGTATGCTTCATTGGCTTGGTTTTCCTCCTACGATATTTTTGTAAGGCTTCAATCCATAAGTATAGCTGGATTTGGCCTCAGGGCAAGGTGTGGGGAGAAAAGAATAGAAATATGGATGTTTCCGGGGGAGGATTTGGAGACACTAGAGATGGTGCATGGCGGTAGGCGTGCTGAAGGCTTACTTGTTGTTAGTGAGGCATTTCATCGAGGAGTATTTCCAGAACATTATCTGCAATATGGTCGAGCTTCGGCTTGAGAAGGAGGTAATCTTCGGTCAATTCATGGTTGGCCTTCCAGATGATTGTTCCTTTTGAAGCATCTACCAGCTTCAAACCGAGACCGACTCTTCCGATCTTGTTCCCGTCTATCCGGCCATAGCCCCATGAAGTAATATAGGTCAGAAACAGGGCGTCGGCCTTGAGCCTGTCGTGCAGCCGCCTTGCCATTTCAGAGTCGGATACCCCAAGGGTATTTATTCTCTGGATATAGGACGAGAGGTCGTTCGCAAGTTCTGGCGTCCTTATGGTTTGGGTCTTAATCGTGGTGACATCGACAACATTGTCGAACCACCCGCGATTGGTGAGGCTCCTGGAAACGGCCACATCAACGATATCTCTTGCCGATTCATACTGGCCGACCGTTGCCGGAAGGATGGCGATGGTCTTTGGGTGGAAATTCCCGGCCTCTGGGCTGACTTGACTGAAATTAAGGCCGCCGCAACCAACGAGAAAGAGGATCATCAAAAACAGGAAGGTTTTTGTTAGCGATTTGCTTAAAAAGGGTTGCTCAGGCTGGAAGATCGGAAGGTTTATGGCGAATTCCTATACATATGTGGTAACTGAAACGGGGATGCAAAAAAGATCTTTCCAAGAGCGTATCGCACGCTGTAAAAGTTATCAAGTAAACTTGGACTTGTCAAGTAAACTCTGGAAAACTTTACTTTTTTACTTGAAGGTGCGATAATTTCTCTCTTATTTTTGGCAATTTTTTAAGATGTCTTATCAGGAGAATGTATGAATCAGGTTCGCGTTCGTTTTGCCCCCAGCCCCACCGGATTTCTTCATGTTGGCGGTGCGAGGACGGCCCTTTTTAATTGGCTCTTTGCCCGTCATTCGAAGGGGAAATTCTTCCTCCGGATCGAAGATACGGACCTCTCCAGATCGACCGATGAGGCGATTGAGGCCATCTTTGACGGCATGCGCTGGCTCGGCCTCGATTGGGATGAATGGGAAGCGTCAGAAACGAATCCCGTTCGTCAGACCGCGCGCTTTGAGATCTATCGGGAGAAGGTTGAGACCCTCCTGGCTGAGGGGAAGGCCTATCGTTGTTACTGTAGTCCGGACGAGTTGGCCGCTCGGAGAAAAGAAGCGCTCGAAGCTCGAAAGGTCCCGCGCTACGACGGACGCTGCCGCTTGCTGACCGCCCCGGACCCTGAGCGCCCGGCAGCGGTTCGCTTCAAAGCCTCCTCCGAAGGGGAGATTGTTGTCGACGACATGGTCAAAGGGGAAGTGGTCTTTGACAGTAGAACGGTTGATGACCTCATTATCATGAGATCGGATGGGTCACCGACCTATAATTTCTGTGTTGTTGTCGATGATGTCGACATGCAGATCTCCCATGTGATTCGCGGGGATGACCATTTAAACAATACCCCGAGGCAGATCCAACTTTATGAAGCCCTTGGATATACCCAACCGCGATTTGGCCATCTTTCAATGATCCTGGGGGCGGATAAGAGTCGGCTGTCCAAACGGCATGGTGCAACCGCTGTCCAGCAATACCGTGATGAGGGATATTTGCCGGAGGCGATGGTCAATTATCTTGTTCGGCTCGGCTGGTCTCACAAGGACCAGGAACTTTTTACCTTGCCGGAGATGATCGAGAAATTTTCAATGGCACATGTCGGATCCTCAGCCGCTATTTTTAATCCGGACAAGCTCCTTTGGATGAACGCGAACTATATCAAGACGGGTGACGCTAAGCGTATCGCCCAACTGCTTCGTCCTCACCTGGAAGGGCTTGGAGTCGATGCGGGTCAATGCGACCCAGACCACTTGCTCAGGGTGGTAAAGGCCCTCCGGGAACGGTCTCGAACCCTGAAGGAGATGGCCGAATCGGCCTTCTACTTCTTCTCAGATAAAATCTCTTTTGATGATAAGGCGAAAAAATTTCTTACGGTCGAGAACCTTCCTATTCTTGGGGCCGTCCGCCAAAAATTGGAAGGCGTTCCGTTTGAACACGACCCCCTTCAGGAGGCATTCAGGTCGATCAGTGAATCGATGGATAAAAAGCTGGCCAAGATCGCCCAACCGGTCCGTGCGGCCGTAACCGGAAAGACGGTCAGTCCGGGGATTTTTGATGTATTGGAGATTCTTGGAAAAGAGAAGGCCTTGGAACGTCTGGATGATCAGATTGATGCATTGTCATGAACGGACAGACGATGACGACTTTTTACAGGTGAATCAAGGTTTATCAGAGGTTTAAAAGTTTGGTCAGATGGTTTCGGATGAGAAGGATCTCTTCCGGGATCACCTGATGGCCCATAGCGTATTCCTGTAAATCGACCGTGTACCCTTCCTTTCGGAACACATCCAGAGCCTGACGCGATCCATCCACGTTGACGACGTCGTCTCCCGTTCCATGGACCAGCAAAATCGGCATTTCAGCTGATGCCGGCGATTTTTCTGCCGGGATCGTCTCGGGAGAAGGGAGGAATCCGCTCATCGCGACGAGGCCGGCAAGCCGCTTTGGAAACCGAAGCCCGACATCAAGACTCATTACGGCACCCTGTGAAAAGCCCATCAGCACAATCTGTTGGGGTGGGGTCTGCTCCTTTTCGATCAGCTGATTGAGCAGTTCAAAGAGGAGAGACCGACTTTTTATGATTCCTCCCTGTTGGTCCGGGGGAGATGCGAACCACATGCGTCCGTCAAAATCTTCAAGGAAGGGGAGGGGTGCGTCGGGAAAGATCCAGCGTAGGGAAGGGAGGGCGATCTCATCCGCGAGTGGCATCAGATCTTCTCCTGTCGTCCCGCGCCCATGTAGAAAGACGACACAGCCTTCCATTTTTTTTGTCGGTGAAATCTCATTCCAGAAAATAGGACTTGGCATCGGTTTATCCCCACAAGGTGAGGCGATGATACGATAAAGTGGATGATCTTTCAAGGGAGAGGCTTCTTTTACATGAGTCGGAAAAGAGGGATGCTGGGTCCTTGCAAGAGGAGAGGGGAAAGGACTTGACAAGAGAATATCAGTGGGATACTTTCAGGGAGGATCTTGATATCCATTATCAATATTATGGGTGAATGTCGGGTTTTAACGGACAAGATCCTGAGATGAATCACAACGCCGTGAAGAACAAGCGATGATATTCCTACTTTAGCCTGAAGGGATCCAGGAAATCTCTGATTCAGTCTAAGCTGATTTTTTTAGGAGATAAAATGTCTCAATTGAAGGCGCAGATCTCAGAGAAGCGCTTGCTACTGTCAAAGTCTGCAACGCCGAAGTGGGACATTATTGGCCTAAAAAGAAAAATTACGAATTATTTGAGGGTTCCATCAAAACAGATGAAGAAGAGGATAAAGAAGATAGAAGAAAATATGTTGGCGATCAGTGTCGTGATCGCGGTGTTATTCTGGTTTGTGGAGTCCGCGCTAGATACTTATGTCTTTCACGAAGGGTCCTATTTTGCCCGGCTGATGTCCCCTGATCCTAACGAAGCATGGATGCGTGTTTTTATTGGAATCGCTTTTATCGGTTTTGGTGCTTATGCCCAGAAGTGGATTGCGAAGTTGCGTAAGGTGGAAAGAGAACAGAAACAGATTCTGGAAACGCTAAAGCATGTAAATACTGATCTCCAACAGTTCGCCTACGTTGCTTCTCATGACCTCCAGGAACCTTTACGGAGGGTCTCTGGTTATTTACAGCTTCTAAGTCGGCGTTACAAAGGCCGACTCGACGCGGACGCCGATGAATTTATCGGCTATGCCGTAAACGGCGCAAAAAGTATGCAGGAGATGGTCGAAGACCTCTTGTCCTACTCCCGTATTGGTACGCGCAGTACGCAAAGCCAGTTGACCGATTGTGCTGTTCTCTTTAACCAAGTCCTCACCGAATTAAAAGAGGAGATCGAGGAGAGCGAGGCAGCCGTAACCGTCGATACCCTTCCCAAGCTTCAGGTCAATACGGCCTTGCTGTACCAGGTGATCCAGAGCCTGATTGGTAATGCAATTAAATTTCGAGGAGTACAACCCTTAGAAATCCATATTGGGGCAGTGCAAAGAGAGTTTGTATGGCGCTTCTCCATTCGCGACAACGGGATCGGTTTTGATCAGAAGTACGCGGAGCGTATCTTCATCCTATTCCAACGCCTGAATGACAAGGATGGTCATCCAGGCACAGGGATCGGCCTTGCCATCACCAAGAAGATTGTGGAGCATCTAGGTGGAGAGATCTGGGCGGAATCGAAGCCAGAGTCCGGATCGATATTTTATTTCACGATTCCTGAAAGCCGCGATAGGAAAAAATTGGAAGCGCTGAGCAACGAATCATCCGAAAAACAGAAAGTCGGCAAGAATGCGGCCTGATGAAGAAGGTTCTGTTGCTTCAGCACGCATAGCGAGCGCACGCCCAGAGTTTATAGAGCGAAGTTTGGCGAGCGATTAAAAGTATAACGGTTTTTCATCTCGGGTCGGAGAATCCTTGCCGTACTGCGGCCTGGTTCTTCCACTTCCTCTCCAACCATTGCCTGAAGGCGTTTCGTGTGGTCGGGATGAGCAGGGAGAATCCAAGAAGGTCAGTCAAAAGGCCCGGTGTCATCAGAACGAGCCCCGCCGCGAAGATTAAGACGCCGTTGACCATATCTTGAGTCGGGATTCTTCCGAGCTGAAGTTCCTCCGTGATTTTTTTCCAGACAAAGAGTCCTTGCAGCTTTGCCAGCGAAGCACCCATGATACCGGTCCCGATCTGGATAAAAATGGTCGGCCAGAACCCGATCAGCGCGCCCAGTTTAATAAGAATGGCGATCTCGATGAAGGGAACGACGATAAAAAGAACAAGCAGTGTTGCGAACATGATTGAATACCCATCAGATGAGATAAAGAAGTGTAGCCTTTTAACGTGAAGACGGTCAAGATGAATCGGGTTTAGGTGGGAAAGGGGGAAAGAGCGCTGGTCTTGAGAAAATTCTTGTGTTAAAATCCCTTCTACCTAATAAGCCCTTGAGGAAAGGTAAAATGCGGGAATTTATCCGGAAAATGGAAGAGAAGGCGATTGCGGGGGAGCGCTTGTCTTATGAAGAGGGCTGCCGCCTGATTCAGGCAGAGGGGCCTGATATTATGGACCTCATTTCTTCTGCAAATCGAGTCCGCCTGCACCACCGGGGAGACCAGATCCATCTTTGCTCCATCGTTAATGCCAAGTCGGGGGACTGCTCTGAAGACTGCGGTTTTTGTTCTCAGTCAGCCTATCATGGGACGGCGGTTCCGGCTTATGGCCTACTGGATTCAGAGAAAATTGTTGAGGCCGCCAAGGAGGCGAGCCATAATAATGCCGAGGCCTTCGGCGTTGTCGTGGCCTGGTGGGGGCTGCGTGAGGGGCCTGATTTGGAGGCGATTCTGGAGCGTATTCGTGCCCTCACAGCTGCCGGACACACCCGGAATGATGCCTCTCTGGGGATTATCGCCGAAGAGGGGATTGCCCATAGGCTGAAAGAGGCGGGGCTGGCCTGCTACAACCATAATCTGGAGACGGCACGCTCCTATTTCCCAAAGATCTGCACGACCCACTCTTATGAAGAGCGGATTCGGACGATTGAATATTGTAAGGCGGCGGGGATGGAGATCTGTTCGGGAGGGATCTTCGGGATGGGAGAGAGCCTTGATCAGCGGATTGAACTGGCCGTAGACCTTCAGGAGTTGGATGTCGATGTGGTGCCGCTTAATTTTTTAAACGCGATTCCGGATACCCCTTTTGAGGACATACCCCCGCTTCGCCCGATGGAGATCTTGACGATTATCGCCGTGTACCGCCTGATGCTCCCGGAAAAAGATATCATGACCGCCGGAGGCCGGGAAATTCATCTTCGGGATCTGCAATCGTGGATGTTTACAGCTGGCGCGAGCCATACTCTTGTTGGAAATTACCTGACGACCACGGGGCGCAAGTCGGAAGATGATCTGAAGATGATCGAGGACCTCGATCTGCGCCATACCTCAGCCTGCCAGGACCCGCTACCCATGACGAAGGGATAGGAGATGTTGGGGTGAGCCGGGGTGTTCGCCTTTTTTTATATTTTGATGATTAAGGAGTAATTCAATGGAACGTGACCTGAGAAAGCAGAGCCGCATCATCATGGAGGGCGTCGATCGTGCTCCGGCACGGGCAATGATGAAGGGGATTGGTTTTAGTGATGAAGATTTGAGAAAACCGATCATCGGGGTCGCGAATACCTGGATTGAGACAATGCCCTGCAACTATCATCTCAGGCGTCTCTCGGCAAAGGTGAAAGAGGGTATACGCGCAGCGGGAGGAACTCCGATAGAGTACAACACTATTGCGGTCTCTGATGGTGTGACGATGGGGACGGAGGGAATGAAGGCTTCCCTGATCAGTCGTGAGGTTGTTGCCGACTCTATTGAGCTTGTTGCGAGAGGACATCTCTTTGACGGGGTCGTTGCCCTTTCCGGTTGTGACAAGACAATCCCGGGGACGGTCATGGCGCTTGCCCGGCTGAATCTCCCATCCTTAATGCTCTATGGCGGTTCGATTGCGCCGGGATCTTTTCAGGGACATGACGTGACGATCCAGGATGTCTTTGAGGCGGTCGGTTCGGTCGCGAAGGGGAAGATGAGTGAAGCCGATCTGACGGACCTAGAAAATAAGGCTTGCCCCGGTGCTGGGGCCTGCGGCGGCCAGTTCACGGCCAATACGATGGCGACGGCGATTGAGATACTTGGGATGTCGTTCATGGGGAGCGGCAGCGTTCCGGCGGAAGATCCTGAAAAAGACCGGGTCGCCTTTGAAGCGGGGCAGTTGGTGATGGCCGCGCTCCGGAAAAATATCAGGCCAAGCGATGTCATCACAAAAAAATCCCTGGAAAATGCCATCGCGTCCGTGGCAATGACAGGCGGATCGACCAATGCCGTCCTCCACTTTCTCGCGATTGCGAGAGAGATGGAAATCCCGCTGGTCATCGACGAGTTCGACCGGATCAGCGCGAAGACGCCTCTTCTGGCCGATTTGAAACCCGGCGGGAAATATGTTGCCGCAGACATGCATCACGCTGGCGGAATCCGCCTGATTGCCAATCGGCTTCTGAAGGCTTCCGTTCTCCATCCCGACGAGCAGACCGTCAGCGGGAAGACGATCGGCGAAGAGGCAAAAACGGCTCAGGAGACTGCCGGACAGGATGTGGTGAGATCGCTTTCCAGCCCGATCAAAGAGACCGGTGGACTGGTGATTTTAAAAGGAAATCTGGCGACAGATGGCTGCGTGATCAAAGTTGCGGGCCATGAGCGAATGGAACATACGGGACCGGCGCGCCTTTTTGATTGTGAAGAGGCGGCCTTTGCTGCGGTTCAATCTAATATGATAAAGGCGGGAGATGTGGTGGTCATCCGCTACGAAGGTCCGAAAGGCGGGCCCGGAATGCGGGAGATGCTCGGGGTGACCGCCGCCATCGTCGGCGCCGGGCTGGGTGATTCGGTGGCCCTCCTGACCGATGGCCGTTTTTCAGGGGCAACACGAGGCTTGATGGCCGGACATGTCTCCCCGGAGGCCGCCGTCGGCGGGCCGATTGCCGCCTTGCAGGATGGTGATACCATTACCTTTGATATTAACGCCCGGCAGTTAAATGTCGAACTGACCGACGCCGAACTTCAGGACAGGTTAAAGGGATGGAAGGCCCCGGCACCGCGCTATAAGTC
The DNA here is from genome assembly GCA_029261165.1 of Nitrospirota bacterium. GTDB lineage: Bacteria > Nitrospirota > Nitrospiria > SBBL01 > JAADHI01 > DUAG01. Next base: position 16,754 of record JAJDBV010000003.1, read on the forward strand.
TGGCGTCATGGCAAAGTATGCGAGGCATGTGCTGTCCGCCTCAGAAGGGGCCATCACCCGGTGAAGGTTCCAGGGCACTCATCTTTTCCTCCATGGTGGTGTTGCTGTGGTGCTCGAATCCTCACGTAGAGTAACTACGTTGCGGTTCTATGCTCCTCGCGCCTTGCCCTGGAGAAAAATCTAAGTGCTCTGAAACCCTCACCTCAAACCTGACTCTCACACATTATTCCTTATAGAGGTTTCCTTAATGTGGCATTCCTGTTCTCCTTTGCGTTCTCCGCGTTCTCACCCGGCTGTGGCGGCTTATGATGGAAAGATCTATTCCTTCGGAGGCGGTGGACCTGGCTTCAAGAGCCTGGATCTTTCTGAGGTTTATGATCCCGAAACAGATCGATGGTCTTCTCGTTGCCCGATGCCGACGATGCGCTCTGGGGCCTTGGCCGTTACGTCGGGGGACGGCATTACTGTGATGGGAGGGGGATTCCGAAAGTCGGATGGCAGGTTCAGGTTTCTTAAGACCGTTGAAACCTACTTTCCAAAGGAAGACCGATGGGAGGCTGGTCCTGATCTGATCGCGCCGCATGACTATCCTGCCTGTGCCCTCGTTGATGGAAAAGTCTACATCATCGGCGGCCACCATCCCGATGCCACAGAAGGGGGACCGCAGACCGATCCCGCGTTTGCCTTTACGGAACGCTGGGACTTCAAGTCGGAAAAATGGGAAGAGATGCCGGCTTTGCCGACCCCGCGTTTTGCTGCCTCTGCGGTATCCGTTCAAAATCAACTCTGGGTCATGGGCGGTGTCGCCGCCACGACCGAGGGCTTCCACGAGTATGACCGGATTGAAATCTTCGATCCGAAAAAAGAAGCATGGCACCGTGCCGCCGCAGTGCTCCCCTGGCCTTCCGCAGGCCAAGGCGTCTCTTTTGTGGATGGCAGGCTCTACACAATAGGCGGATTCAGAGAAGAGGTGGGGATCGGCACACATGGGGCCGTATACGATTTCACCCAAAAGAACTGGACCGACCTCCCTCCGATGCCTGAGGCGCGGGCCGCCATGGGTATCGCCGTTATCGATCAGGCGATTTACCTTGTCGGGGGTTGGCGCCCCGACCGATCGGTGATGGAATCCATCGTAAGGTTTTCAGCTTAAAATAAAGAGGTTATTGTCCGTCCCCTCTTCCCTTCCATTTCGTTGACTTTTATCATGAAAATCTGTTACCCTCCGCACAATTAATTATGAATATTGGTGTGCCGAAAGAGATCAAGGATCAGGAGTTTCGGGTCAGTCTCACTCCTGCGGGGGTCGGCGTGCTGACGCGGCAGCATCATCAAGTCTTTGTGGAGTCTGGAGCCGGTGTGGGAAGTGGTTTTCCAGACACTGCCTACCGAAAGGCGAAGGCGCGGGTTGTCCGGTCAAAAAAATCGCTCTTTGAGAAGTCTGATCTAATCGTCAAGGTAAAGGAGCCGCTTCCGGAAGAGGGACACTTCTTTCACCCTGGTCAAATTCTATTTACCTATCTCCATCTGGCGGCAAATAAGGCCCTGATGGAGGTCTTAATTACAAAAAAAGTCACCGCGATTGCTTATGAAACGATTGAACTGGCGGACGGCTCACGGCCGCTTCTGAGGCCGATGAGTGAGATCGCGGGCCGAATGTCAGTATTGGCGGGCACGCATTATCTTCAGAAGAGCCAGGGTGGTATGGGGCTTCTCCTCACCAGCGTCGCCGGGGTATCAAAAGGGAAAGTATGCGTCATCGGCGGCGGCGTGGTGGGTCGGAGTGCCGCTCAGGTCGCCCTCGCCCTGGGCGCGGATGTGACGGTCATTGATGAAAGTTCTTCCTGTCGCTCTCATCTTGATGATTTTTTTAGAGGCCGGGTAGTAACCCTTCCGTCCTACCCGGATGAAATTTCGGACCAGGTCAAGAACAGTCATCTGGTGATCGGCGCGGTGTCGAGAACGGGAGATAAGGCGCCGCATCTGGTCACGCGCCGAATGATTTCAAAGATGCAGAAGGGTGCGGTTGTGGTCGATGTCGCGATTGATCAGGGAGGGTGTTTCGAAACCTCCCGCCCGACGTCCCATTCTGATCCGGTCTATACCGTGCATGATGTGGTTCATTATTGTGTTACGAATATGCCGGGTGCCGTACCGAAAACGGCAACATATGCTCTGGCGAATGAGACATTTCCATATGTACAAAAACTCGCGCTTTTGGGTTTGAAGCGAGCAAGGGAAACAGATCTTTCACTTTCTCGCGGCGTAAATACGCATCAGGGAGAAATTGTTCATCCCGGTGTGGCCAAGGCCTTCGGATTACGTACAGTTAATAAGCAGGTAACGATTCAGCATGAAGTCGGGGCGTAGCGCAGTTCGGTAGCGCACACCGTTCGGGACGGTGGGGTCGGAGGTTCAAATCCTCTCGCCCCGACCAATTTCTGCTGTCAGTAAAGGCTTGCTGTTGTTCCCGCTGGAGTTGAGATAATGATCGAAGGGGACGTTAGCAGGAATGCCTCCGCACATATTTTTGTCAGCGGGATCGTGCAGGGGGTTGGATTTCGGAATTTCACGCAGGGCCAGGCCGCGTCCCGGCGCTTGTTTGGCTTTACCCGAAACCTCTCCGATGGCCGGGTTGAGATCAAAGTAGAGGGCGAGCGTTTGCGTATTGAGGCCTTGATCCTAGATCTGAGAAAAGGGCCGCTTCGAGCAAGGGTTGATGACGTCGATGTCTCCTGGGGAGATCCTTCTTCCCGGTTCAGTGATTTTTCAATCATCTTTTAGGACTTTATTGATCTTACTGTTAGGACGAGATGGGTAGAAGAAAAAAAATTAATGACGAGTGGGTAAAGGAAGAGAAGGAGGGTAGCGAACAAGACGCGACCGAAACCACGGCGAAAGACCTTGAAGCCTCGCTACCCGGAATGGAACCTGAGCCCGTGACCGAAGCGGAGGAAGAAGAGGAAGAAGATCCGCATGAACCTCCTCCGGATGCCGTAAAGGTCTATCTGAAGAATATACGCCGTTCAAACCTCCTGAATTTTGAAGAAGAGGTGATGCTTGCCAAGAGGATCGCAAAAGGGGATGAACCGGCGAGACAGCGGATGATTGAATCCAATCTGCGCCTTGTTGTCAGCATTGGAAAACGTTATATGAACCGAGGCCTTCCTTTCTCAGATGTGATCGAGGAAGGCAATATCGGTCTGATTAAGGCCGTTGAAAAATATGATCATACCAAGGGGTTCCGATTTTCAACCTATGCTTCCTGGTGGATCAGGCAGGCCATTGAGCGGGCCATTATCAATCAGGGGAAATTGATTCGTCTTCCGGTGCATGTTGTTGAACGTGTCAATCAGTACCTGGGGCATCTCGAAGACCTTGTTCAGGAATTGGGAAGGGAACCGGGGCATAATGAAATTTCTCGGAAGATGAATATCACAGAAGGGGACATTGCCCATATTCAACAGCTTCTGAAGAAAACCTACTCTCTGGACAGTCCAATTTCTGTGAACCAGGAGACCTCGCTGAGGGATATCATCGAAGACACCAAACAAGTTTCTCCAATGAGCCGGGCAGAGGGGGTTCGCCGGAGAGAAGATCTCTTAGCGTGTATGGAAAATCTGAATGATAACGAACGCCGGGTGATTATTATGCGGTTTGGATTGGAAGGAGATGAAACCTACACCCTGGAGCAGATAGGAAAAGATTTTGGTCTGACGCGTGAGCGTGTCCGCCAGATCGAGTCGGCCGCCCTTCGGAAATTACGCGGAATCCTTGCCGAAAAGACCATTACCCCCGAGGAAATACTGTAGAAGAGACACTGTGATGGATTTAAAGGCCACAATTCGAGAAGTCCCTGATTTTCCCAAGAAAGGGATTCTTTTTTATGACATCACCACGCTCCTGAAAGATCCGCTTGCCTTTCGTGAAGTGATCGATCGACTTGCCGCGCCCTTTGTCGATATGCAGATTGAGAAGATCGTTTCTATAGAAGCGCGGGGTTTTATCTTTGGTGCGCCCTTGTCCGAGCGGCTCAAGTCCGGATTCATCCCTGTACGCAAACCCGGCAAACTTCCGGCGGATAAGATTGATGAGACCTATGAACTCGAATACGGCTCTGATCGGCTGTGTATTCATGAGGATGCTATCTCGTCCGGGGACAGGGTCTTGATTGTTGATGATCTTCTCGCGACGGGAGGGACGGTTGCAGCGACGGTGAACCTTGTAAAACGGCTGGGCGGGGAGATTGTCGGAACGGCTTTTGTGATCGAACTGCTCGGACTGAAAGGAAGAGACCGTCTTGACGGTGTTCCAGTGACCTCGCTGTTACAGTACGATTAGTGCCCCTCCCTTTTACAACCGCGGAATGAGAGACTTCCGATCCTGTAATCACCCCCTCGGATGACTTTTCTGGTGTATTTTCTTTAGCCTTTCTCTTGCGACATGCGTATAGATTTGCGTAGTTGAAATGTCGGCGTGGCCCAACATCATTTGGATTGACCGGAGGTCGGCGCCCCGCTCCAGGAGATGACTTGCAAAGGAATGCCGGAGCATGTGGGGGCTGATTTGTTTTTGAATACCGGCCTTAAGCGCGATAGCTGCCAGTTGTTTCCAGAAGGTCTGACGGCTCATTCCTTTTCCGGAACGGCTGAGAAAAAGAGTCTTCGATATCTTTTCTTTCAGAAGTTTGGGCCGAACGCGTGAGAGATAAGTCTCGAGCTTTTTAAGGGCGTGTTGTCCGATCGGGACAATACGTTCTTTCGATCCTTTTCCCCGTGCCAGTAAGTAGCCTGATTCCAGATTGATGCTCTCCACGGGAAGTTGAAGCAGCTCTGAAACACGCAAGCCCGTTGCGTAGAGCAGCTCGATCATGGTGTCATTTCGTAGAGCGTGAGGTGAATTTCCTTTTGGCGTATTTAAAAGGGATTCCACTTCTGAGAAATGGAGCGTTTTCGGAAGGCGGAAGCTTTTTCGAGGGCTTCGGATTTGTGCCGTTGGGTCGTGGAAAAGAATTTCCTCCCGAAGGAGGAAATTAAAAAAAGTTCGCAGCGTTGAGATAATCCGAGTGACGGATGCGGGTGAGAGTGCTTGCGCCCTCAGATCGGAGAGGAAGGCCATGAGATCTTTTCTGCTGATTCTTGTGATGTCGATCGGTGGTCTTCTGATGGGCGAAAGGGGGTGATGACGCTTGATTAGAAATGAGGAAAACTTCTTGAGATCCCGGTGATATGCCGTCAGGGTATTGGAGGAAAGTCCTTTTTCGATGGTGAGATGATTAAGGAACTGATCGATCAACTGATCCATTCTATGATTTTATCTGATGTTGGCATTCTTGACAAGAAGAATCATTTATTTTAATATGAATATACCGCATCAAGTTATTGTAATGGCTTTTGTGATTTCCATCCGATAGAAGAGCTTAGCCCGCCAAGGGAATAAGATTTCGCCTCCGTTCCCAGCTTACACTTTGGTTGATGTTCCACTTAGAGGTATTGGAGATTTTGTTTGAGAAAATATTTTCCCCTGGTATTACTTTCTATGACGCTGAACCTTTGTTTTCCGGTGACCGGAATGGCCCTGCAGTTGGTTCAGGATTTATCCCTTCCCTTTCCTTCATTTGAAATCCTGCCGGTTCAGAATCTGACGGGTTCCGTGTTATCTGAAGAGCGGCAACTCTTGGACCAGGCGCAATCATATTCCGATCGAGGCAACACCGGACAGGCACATTCAGCGCTGGAGGAATTTCTATTAAGATATCCAAATAGCAACCTCCTTCCGGATGTTTATCTTCTACTCAGTGCTGTTTATACCAGGACGGAACAATTCAAAAGATCGATTGAAGTTCTCAAGACATTTCTGGACCAGTTTCCAAATGAGGCAAGAGCCGGCCAGGTGCGTCTTCTGTTGAGCGATATCTATTTTGATTTGGAAGCGTTCAAGGAAGTTTTCTCATTCTGGAAAGATATCCCCGGGGAAGAAGGCTCAAAATCAATCGTCTATGACAGGCTGGCCCAAGCGTATTCAGAACGTGAAGATTATTTGAATGCACTCGTGGTTCTGATGGAAAAAAAAGCACTGGTGATCGATCCTCTGACAAATGAGCTTGTCCGGAACAATGTGACTTCCATTGTTCGTGGCAATCTGGAGGAAGACGAACTTTATTACATCATCAAAGAATTCAAGGCTGAGTTTCCTGCGGATGAGGCGATGATTCGTCTCATTGAGCTTTATGACGGGAGAGAGGATTACCATCGCAGTGGAAGGGAGATTAAAAAATTTGTCTCGTTATTTCCGATGCACCCCTTTGCACCCCATGCCCGGAATCTTCTTGATGCCTTGAAGGACAAGGTCAAATCAAATCGTTTTTTGATCGGCGTGATGCTTCCTCTTTCCGGAAAACTGGCCCCATTCGGGAAGACAGCCCTGAATGGGACTGAATTGGCGCTTCACTTCTTTCAGGAGGAATTGCCGGGAGCCTCGGTCGGATTGGTTGTGAAAGATTTGAAGGAGAGGATTCTTCCTGATGAGTCCAGGGGCGTTCGTGATCCGTTCCAGGCTGTTATCGAAGACTGGTTGGAGGAGTACCGCCCTGTTGCGGTGATCGGGCCGCTCCTCAGCAGAGAGGTCAATCGTGTCGCACCGATGGTCGAGAGGGCTGATGTGGCCCTGATCACGCCGGCGGCAACAGCACGTCGTTTGAACTCTTTGGGGAAGAATGTCTTTCGAAATGCGGTGACCAACCGCTTCCTTTGTCGTGCAATTGCGGAGTATGCTGTTATTCACATGTCGTTGCGCCATTTCGGTGTTTTCTTCCCGGATGAGCGGACTGGGGAACAGTGGGTCCGGTGTTTTTCCAAGGCCGTGACTGCATTGGGTGGAGAAGTCCTCCATGCTGAACCCTACCCGATGAATAACTCGGATTTCTCCCGCGCAATCCTTCGCCTGAAAAAAGCGGATTTGGCCAGGCATGGTGCCATAGAAGTCGTCGAGGGGCTTGTGATTAATGAAACGGAAGAACCGGAAGAGGGGATAACGCAGGAGCCAGCGCAGGAGCCAGAGGAAGAGACCTTATATATTCCCGGGATAGATGCAATATTTCTTCCGGGTGACGCCAGGATTACGGGGCTGATTGTTCCTCAGCTTCTTTTCCATGGTTTTGAAGGGGTGACCCTCTTGGGAGAAAGAGGATGGAACTCTCCTCGATTTTTGAAGCTCGTCGGCCCGTATGCGGAAGGCGCTGTTTTTGTTGACGGTTTCTTCAAGGACAGTCCTGATCCTTTGACCCAGAGATTTGTTCATGAATATCGAAGGAAATATCATCAGGATCCAGATGTGTTTGCCGCACAGGCCTTCGATGCGGTCCGTATTGTTCTCACCGCACTCCAGGGTGGGGCTTTAAGCCCTGAAGAGATTAAAGCGCGTCTCTCAGAGATAACCGACTTCCCAGGTGTTTCAGGGTATATCTACGAAGTCCGGCAGGGAGATATGATTAAGAAACCGTTTTTTATTGAGATAAATAATAAGCGGTTTTTACAGTTGAATTAGTCTTGAAAATGAGGAAAGTGGATGTTTAAAAAGGTTTTGATTGCAAACCGGGGAGAGATTGCCCTTCGGATTATTCGGGCATGTAAGGAACTTTCAATCCGGACGCTGGCCATTCATTCTGAGGTCGATGCCGCAACTCTTTTTGTGAAGAATGCCGATGAAGCCTGCCTGGTGGGTCCCGGCCCGATTGAAGGGTATCTTAATATTTATCGTATTATTGACTTGGCGAAACAGAAGGGGGCTGACGCCATCCATCCGGGCTATGGTTTCCTTGCGGAAAATGCAGAGTTTGCCCAGGCCTGTCAGGACAACAACCTTACATTCATTGGGCCTTCACCAAAAGCGATCCGGATGATGGGGGATAAGATTGCTGCCCGAAAAATAATGAAGAAGGCCGGTGTTCCCATCGTTCCAGGCCTGATGGCACCGATACAATCCCTTGGGGATGCGGAGGGGTTTGCGAATAAAATCGGATATCCCGTGATGTTAAAAGCATCTGCGGGCGGAGGAGGAAGAGGTCTTCGTGTTTGCAATAATCGGGATGAGTTAAAGAAGTTTTTCCAGATTGTCCGGTCTGAAGCGAAGATTGCCTTTGGGAAGGACGCTGTATTCATGGAGAAATTTCTCCTTTCTCCCCATCATATCGAAATTCAGATTCTTGCGGACAAGCACGGCAATGTGACCCATTTGGGCGAACGGGATTGTTCTATTCAACGGCGGCATCAAAAGTTGATCGAGATTGCGCCTTCTCTTATGTTGGACGACGCACTCCGTGAGGAGATGGGGAGGGCGGCCGTACGGGCGGCCAGTGCTGTGAATTATGACAGTGCCGGGACGGTTGAATTTCTGGTTGATGCGAATCGGAACTTTTATTTTTTGGAAATGAACACCCGTATTCAGGTTGAACACACGGTCACGGAAGAAGTTACCGGTATCGACATCGTCAAGGAAATGATTCGTGCGGCGGCTGGGCAGCGTCTTTCACAGTTGCAGGACGAAATATTCCTTCGTGGGTATGCGATCGAGTGCCGGATTAATGCCGAAGATCCTCAACAGCAGTTTGTGCCGACACCGGGCGAAATCACCTCGTATTATTCTCCCGGGGGATTCGGTATTCGGATTGACGGAAATATCTATAAGGGATATGTTGTTCCGCCATATTATGACTCTCTTCTCGCGAAGGTCACTGTACGGGCGATGAGTTGGTCCGGTGCAGTTCAACGGATGCACCGTGCCCTCGATGAGTATGTGATCAGGGGGGTGAAGACCACGATTCCTTTTCTGAAGCAGGTGATGCAGGATCCTGATTTTGAGAAGGGTCGGTTCGACACCTCCTATATTGACTCTCATCTTGAAAAATTAAACATTGCATCTGCTGAGAACGGGATGGATAAAGTCATTGCCATTGCGGCCGTGATTGCCGCCCACTCCAGGAAAGAAACCAGGCCTCTGGGTAAAGAGAGAAGAAAAAAGTCCCAAGGGAGATAGAATGTGCAACATGACGGACGAATGTCGATACACATAGAACGATAAAGGAGTCACAGCGTGCCAAAATTAACATCAGAAAAAAAGCGTAAGTCAGGTGCCACCCCCGTTAAAATCATGGACACGACACTTCGCGACGCTCATCAGTCCCTTCTTGCCACTCGGCTTCGGACGGAAGATATGCTCCCGATTGCGGCAAAGATCGACAAAGTCGGATACGCTGCGATCGAGATGTGGGGCGGGGCCACGTTCGATACGTCGATCCGCTATCTGAGGGAAGACCCTTGGGAGCGACTCCGGAAATTAAAAAAAGTGATGCCGAAGACCCCGTTTCAGATGTTGCTTCGGGGACAAAACCTGGTCGGTTATCGGCATTACGCGGATGATGTGGTAGAGCGCTTTGTTGATCGGGCCATCTCGAACGGTATCGATATCCTGCGTATTTTTGATGCGCTCAACGATTTAAGAAATCTCAAGATGGCCTTCAAGGCAACACTTAAATACGGGGGAAAGGTGGAGGGTTCCTTTTGCTATACCCTGAGCCGTTTCCATAATAATAATCTCTTTGTTGAATTGGCAAAACGTTTGGAGGATATGGGTTCTGATGCAATCTGTATCAAGGATATGGCGGGGCTTCTTTCTCCTTACGCCGCTTTTGATTTGGTCAGTAAGCTGAAAGAGGCCGTTTCCGTTCCAATTCACCTGCACAGCCACGACACGAGCGCAATGGCTGTCTCGACCTATCTCAAGGCGATTGAAGCCGGAGTCGATATTATTGATACCGCGATCTCTTCGATGGCCTCCGGAACCTCACATCCGCCGGTTGAAACGATTGTGAACATCCTGAAAGGGAGTCGATACGATCCGGGTATGGATATGGCCCTTCTCACAAAAATTGCCGATTACTTTAAAGAAGTACGGAAGAAGTATAAAGAATTTGAATCAGACTATACCGGGGTGGATCCGCGTGTGCTGGTTTATCAAATTCCGGGGGGGATGACATCCAACCTGGCCTTACAGCTTTCCGAGCAACAGGCCCTCGATCGGATGACGGAAGTCCTAGAAGAAGTCCCGAGGGTACGCAAGGATCTGGGTTTCCCCCCGCTGGTGACGCCTTCCAGCCAGATTGTTGGCACGCAGGCAACATTGAACGTTCTGACGGGAGAACGATACAAGGTCATTACAACGGAGACAAAAAATTATCTCAAGGGGCTTTATGGGAAACCTTCAGGCCCCATCAATAAAGAAATCCAGAAAAAAGGGGTCGGGGGTGAAGAGCGTGTGACCTGCCGGCCGGCTGATCTAATCGAACCGGAATTGGAGCAGTCCCGTCTTCGGCTTCGAAAAGAGAATAAATCCGCCGCAAAGAGTGTTGAAGATCTCCTGACGTATACCATGTTTCCGAAGGTTGCCCTTGACTTTTTTGAGAAAAGGGACAATGCTGATAAGAGGGTAGCGGAGGTGGCAGAAAAGGGTGGCGTCCCTGCGGATGAAACCTCACGAGAATCCCCTCCCCTGATTGCGCCCAGCGAATTTACCGTGAAAGTTCACGGAGAGACCTTTCAGGTGAAGGTTGGAGGGATGGGGCATCCGGGAGAGGGAGGTCGGCCCTATTTTATCTATATTGATGGACAACTGGAAGAGGTTCTGGTCGAGTCTCAACTTGAGGTGGTTCAGAGCGAGGAAGGAAGAATCGATTCCCGGGTGGGCGGACGCTCGACCCGGCCAAAGGTTGCTGACGAAGGAGATGTGACGACGCCGATGCCTGGGTCGGTTGTGGCAATAAAGGTTCGGGTCGGCAACAAGGTCAAGGCGGGGCAGGTGGTCCTTGTTATTGAAGCGATGAAGATGCAAAGTGAGGTACACACACCGGTTTCGGGTGTGGTCAAGGCCATTTATGTAAAGGAGGGGGACCGCGTGAATCCAGATGAAGTCCTCGTCCGGGTCGGATAGGAGGTTTCCGGGAAGTGAATGAAACATTTCAACAAATTACTATCATGGCGCTTCCACTGATTTTTGCGGTCACGCTACATGAGGCGGCCCACGCTTGGGTTGCGGATAAAAAGGGAGATGGGACTGCGAGGATGCTTGGACGGATCACCTTAAACCCCGTTGCCCACATCGATCCGTTTGGAACGGTTCTTATTCCCTTAATGATGTTTATGTCAACCGGTTTTATTTTTGGATATGCCAAGCCGGTTCCGGTAAATCCGAATAACCTGCGGCGTCCCAAGGAGGACATGGCCTGGGTTGCGGCGGCGGGTCCGGGTATGAATTTATTCCTGGCCGTGGTCAGCGGCATCCTTTATCGGCTGGTTTTGATGATCGACCCGATGCTGTTGCTCCAGGGTTCCCTGATTTCCAATTCGGGCGGTACGCTCTCGTTTTTTCTTTTTCCCTTGATGCACATGCTCCGCTTTTCAGTGATGATCAACGTGGTCTTGATGGTCTTTAATCTGATCCCCGTTCCCCCGCTTGACGGCGGGCGGGTATTAATGGGCCTTCTCCCTGAGCGGCAATCACGCCTGATCCGGCAGATAGAGCCTTATGGAATGCTTGTTATTGTCTTCCTGGTTTTTCTTGATCCACTTGGATTGATGCAGAATCTCGTCTGGCCGCTGGTCTCGGTGGTTTCCAGTTATATTTTTGGCCAGAGACTCATCTAGTCGTGTAACGACTAGATGTATGTAGGCAGAAATCTGAAGGCTATTCGTAAAATATGGGGTAAGTACTCAGGCTGCTTCAATTTGGCTTAGGACAAGGCACGAGGAGCGCAGAACCCGGAGCGTATGGTTTATACGTGAGGATTCGAGCACCGCAGCAATGCCGGCCTGGGGCAAAAGGGAAGCAAGGTGAGTGCTTACTTAATCGTGTTCCGGTTCGGCCGACCCCTGTCGATGAACAACCTTATCCTCGTCAAAGATCTCTTGCATTTCGTTGGCAATTTCTTCCGTTTCATTTGGAACAATACGGAGCGGAATTCGGAAGCTTCCTTCCTTTTTTTCGCTTTTTCCCTTTTCAGACATAATAGTCTCCTTCAGACAAAAAAATAAGACAACATCAATCGTAGAATATAAAACCCGGAAGCAGACCGAACGATCTCAAAGCGGCTACAGCATCCGCGCTTCCGGGTCTCGGCGGCGCCGGGGAGCTGCCCCAAGCGTCACTTTTCGTGCTGTGTGACCGTCCTGTCAGGGCGTCGCCACCTCACATGCCGTAGGATTCATACTGCCCACTGGACCACCTCCTTTCACCGACGCGGAAACTTCACGGCAGGGCCCAGACCCTGCCCTCCCTTGAAAGCGGCTCGCCGAGCGCCGAACCAAGGAACGCCCCTGCTCATACAGGGACTTGGAGGGGTGTGTCGCCCCTCCTGTTTTCAATATAGCACATCTCATGAGTATTCTTTCCAGTTCAAGAAATTCTTCTCAAGGTATAAGCGTTCGATATCAAGAGGAATATGAATCTGACGGTGACGCAGAAAAGTGGCAATCGGGCGGAGAGGCAATCCGACCGCAGCAAGATAATCGCCTTTTAGTTTCTTGATGAACCGTCGGCCACCTCCCTGTAGGGAGTAGGCACCTGCTTTATCAAGAGGTTCATCCGTCCCAACATAACGGTCTATCTCATCCCGATGAATCTGGCGCATTTGTATTTCGATCTGCTCCACAGAGATGTCCGCGGAGCCATCGTGAGTATCGATCAGGGCGATCGCGGTCCAGATATGATGTTGCCGTCCCTGTAAGCGGTGCAGAATTCGCTTGGCATCATCTGGTCCTGAAGGTTTTCCGATCTTTCCTTCTGCATCTTCAATGAGCGTGTCGCTGCCGATGAGTATGCTTTGCGGAAAAGTCCCTTTTACCGACTGAGCTTTTCCCAGGGCAAAGGCAATGGCGTCTTCTTTTGCTGAATGCGAGGGGTTCCAGTGTTCTTCAAAGTTGGGCGCTGTCATCTCGTAACGAATGCCCATGAGCGATAAAATTTCTTTTCTGCGAATGGAGGTGGAGGCAAGAACGATTCGTGGATCAGGTTTCATTATGGTTTTACGCGCATGTTAATTTTTTATTGAGGTAGGGACTGAGGAGGGTCTCAATCTCCTCCAGGCTGCTGACCCGAACGATCTTTGCACGCAGGGCGCGTGCCCCTGCAAATCCCCGGCAATACCAGCCAAGGTGTTTTCGCAAGCCGACAAATCGGGAGACGCCACACGTCGCCTGAAAAATTTTAGAATGTTCCAGGGCGATATGAAATCTTTCATCCAGTGTCACGGGAAGGTCTGGCGGCATTGCGATCATCCCAGGATCTTCTCTCAGATCTGGCGTGTTGAAAATCCGCCGGAGAGCTTCTTTATTTCTAAAAATCCAGGGATTTCCCAGTGCGGCACGGCCAATAAGAACGCCATCGACGCCTGATTGTCGAATCTTCAAAGCCGCATCGTTCAATGACAGGATATCGCCATTTCCCAGGATCAGTGTGCCGGAACCGCGGGCCGTTTCGACCGCTTCTGAAATCGCGTCCCAATCCGCATTTCCCCGATACCGCTGTTCCAAGGTTCGCCCATGAATCGATATTGCGGCGGGGCTTTCCTCAAGGAGGTGCTGGACCCAGTCTCGAATGACGACCTGATCAATCCCCAGTCTTGTTTTGAGTGAGACGGGGAGGGTTTGGCGAGGGGAAAGAGGATCCCGTTTCGCATAAAACGCGCCCATCTTGTTCAGGCGAAACTGTGCGTACCAATCGGCTACTTTTTTGTGGCACTTTAAAATAGAAAGAGGGGCACCGTCGACCCATGCGGCGATTCCTCGGCGTGTTTCCTGAAGGATCGTCTTGGCGCGCGGGGGGTCCTTAATCAGTCCGGCCCCGCATCCTCTCGATGAGATCTTTTTTGCAGGACAGCCCATGTTAATGTCGAGTCCGTCAAACCCTAATTCGCAGACAAGCTGAGCAACATGAAAAAAAGCCTCCGGTTCTGAGCCGTAAATCTGAGCAATAACAGGGCGTTCTACTTCACTATAGAGCAATTGGCGGAGTTCGCTCTCTGCGCCATGGCAAATCCCTTCTACAGAGGCAAATTCCGTGATGGTGAGATCCGGCTTTCCGTAAGTTGCGGCAATGCGCCTGAAACTGGCATCGGTCACGCCGTCCATCGGTGCTAGACCAACGATGGGATGGGGAAGGGTGTTCCAAAAATCAACCAAGGGTATCATTCTCGCGGAGTTGAAAGGGTATTACAGCGTTTATATATCATAAAGACAGTTCGGAACCAACTTTTCTCCATGAACTCGCGCTTTGATACCTTGGCAAAGCTCAAAATCAGTGGCAATATCTCCCCATTCATAGTAAAATGCCTACTCCAAAAATGGTAATTAAAATCCTTTGGTTAATGAACAATGAATGCTTTTGTTTTTTTTAGCGGCAGTCGGGATGGTGCGCAGGGGGAAGAAGCTTTTAAGGCGTTTTTCCCTGTGGAGGGCCGTCCGATGTTCTTGTATGTCCTGAAAGCGCTTGACCAGGTCCGAAGCATCGATCAGATTGTTGTCATCGGTCCTCAGAAAAAGATCATGGGCGCGATTGAAAGATCGTTGCCAGATGCCCTCTTTGAAAAAAGTATCGTTGTCCTGGACCAAAAAGCACAACTCTTTGAAAATGTACAGGAGGTGTATGAAAGATCTCCGACCGTCTGCCAGGACACAACGGGGCTGAGCATGCTGCCTTCATCCGATCCCCCAGCGCTTTTCCTCCCTGCGGAGATTCCCTTGGTGACGACACAGGAGATCGAAGCCTTTATCTCCGGATCAGACCTGTCGGAATATGAGTCTTGTCTGGGTGTGGCAAGGGACGAGACATTGGGATTGTTTCACCCTCAAGGAGAAAATCCCGGATTCAGGTTGAAAGGAATGCCTGTAAAAGGAGAGGCTTATCAGATGACCCACCTCCATCTTATCCGTGCAGACGATCTGAAGGGTGTCGCGACGGCCCAAAAGATCTATGAGAATCGCCTTGCGACGACTTCGGGCAAGCGAACCTGCTTGTTAAGCGAATTCATCAATGCTTTTGCAACGGAAGTGACAGCGCCCGAGGAGTCCGCACAAGTCAAAACACGATTCAAACTGGTCGAAACAACCCCATCCGGTGGGGCGGTCAAGGTGGATGATGAGGAATCCTATCGCACCCTATCGCTTCGCTTTAGCGAATGGCGGTCTGCTTTGATGCAGAAAAAAGAGGGTAGCGGTGAGACGGCGATCTGTCCCTCATCAGGACATATCTGTAAAGATGTCTAGCCGTATCGGAACAACGGAGATTCAAGTCCGGAGGCTAAATATTAGGTTTTTTTAGACGAAAATCTTGGAAGGTCCCGGATGGAGATCATACCAATCAGATCCCTGATAGAGAGAATACCGACAATCTCTTTTTCTTCTCTGACGGCAAGATGGCGAATCCCCTGGATGGCCATCTTCTCGGTTGCTTCCAGAACCGAACGAGAAATACTGATGTCGACAATCGGCGTGTTCATGATAGACCCGACAGGAATGTCGGATGCCGGGAGGTCAAATCCAATGATTTTTCGAGTCAGATCTGTTTCAGTGACAATGCCGCTATACGCTTCAGCTTCAGTGACCAAGAGGGAGCCTATCCTGCTTCCAGACATCTTTTGAGCCGCTTCCCGGCATGAAGCAGACCCGCTGATCGACTGGATATTCCGGCGGGTCAAGACGGACAATGGATTGTAGATATCTTCCATCTTATTCAAAGTGCTATTTTGATCAAAATAAAAGTGCTGAACAAGGTCTCGAACCGAAACCAGGCCTGTAATCTTGCCTTTTTCTGAGATTGCCAGATGTCTGATTCCGTTTAAATGCATCAGGTGGTTTGCTTCGATCAACGATTTTTCAATGTCAATTTCAAGGATAGGCGAATGCATGATATCGCGAACAGGCGTGTCGTAAGGGATCTTTTTTGTTAAAACCTTACGGACCAGGTCACTGTCGGTCACGATGCCGACGTACTGTCCATTTTCCTTAATGAAGAGAGACCCAATTTTCCTCTGACGCATTTCCTCTGCGACACTGAGTATTGTCGTGGAAGGGGATGTCGCCTTGATTTCCCGAGAAGCCAGTTCATTGAGTGTCATGGGATTTTCCTCGTATCCAAGGACAGTAATGTGAGGAATGATAACTGATTGATTTTATTCTGTCAATGCGGTATTTATCAGACGAAAACCTTAAAAATACTTGACATCATTACGTTATCTCCGATAATATCGCCAAATTCTTCGTACGTCCCCATCGTCTAGTCAGGCCTAGGACACCGCCCTTTCACGGCGGTAACGGCGGTTCAAATCCGCCTGGGGACGCCAGTTTTTTAAGCGCTCCAGCGTAAGGGGCCTTGATCTATTAAATCGGCCCGTTTTTTCTAAATTGATCTTAATTCTCGCCCGTTTCCACAAAATTTAACCGAATTAGGATTCCAATCCCAAGTTGATTGTCCTACAATGTTCTCATGGGAATGTTGTCCTCATCTCCCTGTCGTCCGGGATTACGAGAAAATAGGAGTATCAATATAAAGCTTACCGCCTTCTTGGTCATGCTTCTCAGCTTGCTTCTTGTCGATAACGTTTCTGCCTTCATGGGTATATCGACGGAAGGCACTAGTTTGAAGTTGGACGATATCAGCTCCGTCGGGCGGGTGATGAATGGTCTGAGCCTGAGCCTTGGAAATCCCTTATTTACTTCAGACGCGCTCTATAATGGACCCTTAGATGATGTGAACGGCATTTCGAGTTCGTTTGCACCGGCATCACGTCTCACCAATGGGGTGTCGATTAATCTTTCTGGCGAGTTTTCCGCCGGAGGGATCACCGGTCTGGCGATTGGTCCCTATGCGGTATGGGGCGGGAATTTGGCGGGAATTTTTGTCGGTGCGGGTGTTATCGTAAAAGATTTGGCCGGAATCGCGATTGGCGGTGTTCTCTTGAGTGATCGGGTCAATGGAATTGAAATCGGCCTTCTAATTCGGGTTGATCAGAAATTGACAGGTGTGGCGATTGCCGTCTCGAACAGAGCGAAGCGTTTGAGCGGCATTCAGATTGGTCTGATCAATTATGCTGAATTGCTTTATGGCGTTCAAGTTGGCCTGATCAACTATGCTGGAAATAACTCAAAAGGACTCAAGTGGCTTCCTTTGCTCAACGCCCATTTTTAAGAGAGCAATCCGGTGAAAAATAAACCGCGTGTGGAAATTACGTATTGCACTCAGTGCCGTTGGTTGTTACGTGCGGCGTGGGTGGCCCAGGAGTTGTTGACAACTTTCGAGACTGAACTGGGAGAGGTTGCCTTGTGTCCCGCAACAGGCGGGACTTTCGAGATTCGGGTCGATGGCGAGATGCTCTGGTCCCGAAAGGACCGTGGACGTTTTCCAGAATCAAAAGAGGTCAAGCAGTTGATCCGGGATCGAATTTCCCCGGAGAAAGACCTTGGCCACTCAGACCGCGAAGCATTTTGAAGAAAGATTTTCCCTCTACCTCTACTTGATATCCCTTGTCCCATCCCTTCAAATCACGTACCAGGTGAATAGAACAAATCTTTCCATCTGTTTTCTTTCTTGAAAAATTCTCTGTCAACCGATAAAGCGTTCATGCGTTATATAGGGTGTATGCATTCAATCGATGACGACGAATGGAGGGATGGACAATGAAAAAGATGATATTATTATCAATAAGCTTGATGAGTGCACTGTCTTTCGGAAGTGCGATCGCCGAAGACGGTTTGGGCGAGCGGATTAATACGCGTTTGGACAAAAAAGGCGCTCAGCTGAGTGAGCGTCTTGACAAAGTTGGTGACCGTGTTAATGGGCACCTCGACCGTGTTGGAGAAAAGACCGGCGGAAAACTGGATCGGGTCGGAGACCGGATTGATGCTCGTCTGGACAGAAAAGGGGAGATGATTCGTGCGCGGCTAGACCGAAAGGGAGACCGGATTCAGGACCGATTGGCGCATCGCAAAGATCGCAGAGATCGGCTTCACAGACGGCATCATCGAGATCATCGTGAAAGAGATCATCGCCGACATCCCATACGTCCCGACCGTCCCAGAATGAATAGCCGTCGTTAAGAATATTTGTGGGTTTTAAGTCCCACCGCAAGCGCGGTGGGGTAGGGACATACGCAGATGGACAAGGAGAGAAGTGTCAAGTACGGACCGATCTCAGGCCTTAGATCTCTTCCTGTCCGGCGTGGAGCGCCGCGCTTTTTGTATTGCGCACATCACAACGCGGGATCGGGATGAGGCGCTTGATCTGGTTCAGGACGCCATGCTCAAGCTGGTCCAGAATTATCGTTCCCGGGGTGAGGCGGAGTGGAAGCCCCTCTTTTATCGAATTCTCCAACGCCGTATTCAGGATTGGCGGCGTCGGACCTGGGTGCGCAACCGATGGCGGGTTTGGTACGATAAGGCGACCGGAGAAGATGAAGGGGAGCGGGAGGACCCGATTGAAAGGGCGGCCGATCCCGCGGGTGCAAATCCGGCAGATCAGGTGAGCAATAAACGCGGGGTCAAGGCATTGCAGGGGGAGCTCCAGAAACTCCCTTTTAGACAGCGGCAGGCTTTTCTCTTGCGGGCCTGGGAGGACCTTAGTGTCGACGAGACGGCCCGGACGATGGGATGTTCTACCGGGAGCGTAAAGACCCATTATTCACGCGCCGTTCACGTACTTCGTGAGCGTTTGAAAGGCTATAAACCATGAACCCCGATGAGGAAAAAGAACCGATTCCTGGTTCTGCAAAGCGGATGTTGGATGCGCTGTCTGAGGACCTTGATCCACAGACCCTGGTCCGTTTACGTCAGGCGCGGCGGCGTGCGCTTGAATCTCCGAAGGGGAAGATCCCGTGGCTTATCCCGGCCGCCGGGTTTGCGATGGCGACCGCGCTTATCGCGATTTTCCTATGGCAGGCGGAGCCAAAATCAAACGAGACTTTTTTTGCAATGGAGGATCTTGACCTTCTTGCAACTGCGGAATCTCTGGATTTTTACGGAGACTTGGAATTTTACAGTTGGTTGGAGGAGCGCGAGGGTGCGGGTTAACTGGTTATACGTCGGGATGGCCGTCCTTTCTTTTGCAGGAAATGGGATCGCGAAGGACAGTCAAAAAAGCGTCCCCGCGGATATGGAGTTCCTCGAATTTCTGGGTCGTTGGGAGACGAATGATGGAGAGTGGATCGACCCGCTTTCACTCGATGTTGATTTGGAAAAGACACTCGAATCAGAGAAGATGAAAGGTGGACGACTGACCGGAGGCGAAGACGATGGTTCTTCTTTTCCAAAAGAAGAGAAGCGTTCTATAGGGGAGAAAGATGGAGATGATTAGCTGCTCTAAATGGGTGATGAGGCAGGTTGAAGTATCTCGGCCATTGCCCGCAATCTTGATGTCTTCGCACAGGACCGGTAAAAATGGCTTGAAAGCTTCGATAGGGTGCGTCTTATTTCTCTTGCTCCTCATCTCTCCGGCCTGGGGAGATTCAAGCCGTTCCAGGATTTCCTGGGAGAATTTAAACCAGAAGGAACAGCGTCTTCTTCAACGGTTTAAGGGGAGCTGGGACCAACTTCCTTTGGCCCGGCAGGAACGAATTAGACGGGGGGCCAGGCGTTGGGAAACGATGACGCCCGCACAGCGTCGACGGGCCCGTTCCCAGTTTAAACGATGGAAGGCGCTCTCCCCGGAAGAGAAAAAACAGATCCGACGGCGTTTTAAGGGATTTCTTCAACTCTCTCCAAGGGAAAGAGAGGCGCTCCAAAGACGAAGGGCGTGGTTTCAAAGCCTTTCCCCGGAACGCCGGCATCGTCTTCGGGGGGAGTGGGATCGTCTTTCTCCGGAAAGAAGGGAGCGGCTGCGCCATCGGCTTGGACTCGACCGGCAGAGGCGGCGCCCGGGAACAGATCGGCCGCATCTTACCCGATAGTAGACCGTTTCTTCAAATCTCTTTGTAAATATGCTATTATCTGACCCTATGAAGATTGATCGAAGGCTGTTACTTTTATCGGTCCTTGCGGTTGGTCTCTGCCTTGTTTCCCTGCAAGGATTATCCGGTGAGATGCTTCCCAGGGAGCAAGTTGATCCGTCTGCGAGGGAGGAATGCGCGGTTTGCCACAAGGGTCCTTTTCGGCATCAGATTGATGACTCACGCGGTCCCTGGTGTGTCAATTGTCATAAACTGCACAATGTCGGGCACCGCTTGGGTCTTAAGACCTATTTCGAGCGGTTTGTCCGTGTTTCTCATGACGAAAAAAAGTCTCTTAAACCGAAGGACATCATTGCGCAAAAGATGGTTCTCATTCCGGCCGGGGCATTTATCATGGGCGAAGACTTCTCAAAAAAGAGCCTCGGCCCGCGGCATACTGTCACACTGGACTCCTACTACATCGATCAGTATCATGTGACCAATGCCCACTACAAACAGTTTGTTGATGCAACACGTCGTATGCCTCCGCCGCATTGGTTCGGGCCGGTGCCTGCTTTGTCTAAACTGAATCATCCCGTCACGTTTGTGAGTTGGTTCGACGCCGATGAATATTGTGGTTGGGCGGGAAAACGTCTGCCGACTGAGGCAGAGTGGGAGAAGGCTGCGCGGGGGACTGACGGAAGGATGTTCCCATGGGGGAAGAAGTATTTAAAGCAGAGGGCCAACGTCACGTCAGAAGGTTTCAAGGATACGACGCCGGTAGATGCCCTTCCTGAAGGGGTGAGCCCCTATGGAGTTTTTGACATGGCGGGGAATGTTTTTCAGTGGACTTCTGACTGGTTTCTTCCTTATCCTGGGAATAAGGTTCCCCATCCCAACTTTGGGGAAACATTGAAGGTCTTGCGCGGCGGGTCATTTTTTGATTGCAGTTATTATAAGTGTGGCATTTCATTCCAGACTTACAACCGGATTTCTCTGATGAAACAGACCAAGTCGATCTCAGCCGGATTTAGGTGTGTTAAATCAAAACAATAAGTGGGGTATCTTAAGCAGTGAGCAAGAACTTGATAAATTTAATCGTTTTGTTGAGCATGGTCCTTGGCCTGGGTGCAAAGGTTTACGGGGCGGAATGGATCCTTTTCGGGCAAGACAATCTGTTTGAACACTATTTTGATAAGGAAAATATTAAGACAACGCCGGAAAAGATCGTTCAAGTCCTCATCAAAGTGATTCCAAAAGGAAAAGAGGGGAAAGACCTCCTCCTCGGCGTTCGCGATGAGAAAATGTTTTTAATGGGTGGATTTGACGACTATTCCCATACGGTGACAGCAATTGAAATCAACTGCCCAGATAAAATGAGGGCCATATTGGAAAGTAGCGACTTTGACCATAAAGGAAATGTTCTTGATACGGTGAGAGACCCCCTTAGTACATTGAGGCGAGGTTGGAGCAAGATCATCCCGGATTCATATCCCTATTCTGGATATCATAAGGCGTTCTGTAAAAAATAGGCGTTCCCATGATCCGCGAACGGTTCCTGGGATTATTATAGTGAGGACTTTTTGGATCGTTTTCTTCGCGCACTACAACTGGAGGACCGGGTCTACGAAGAGGTGGCCTCTGATCCCCGTTCTCTTGCCCAGAGTATTCTTCTGATGGCTATTTCGAGCCTTGCGGCGGGTGTCGGAGGGAGTGGCGGGATTGTTGAAAACATGCTTCCAGCGGCGAGTACCTTCTTGACCGCATGGATGTCTTCGGTGGTCGTCATTTACCTCGTTGGGACGAAGGTTTTTCCGGGCAGGGTGAGGCATAATCGGTTTCTCCCTTTATTGAGAACGACCGGATTTGCCACTTCCCCTGGCATTGTTCGGTTTCTGGGCTTTCCCCCGGCGACCTCGGCTATCGTCGCGGTTGGTGCGACACTCTGGTTGTTTGGAGCGATGGTGTTTGCTGTTCGCTATACCTTTCAATGTAAAAGTTTTTCTCATGCCCTTCGGGTCTGTATTCCCGGCTGGATTGTTTATCTTGCCGTCACCATGATGCGTTGATTCTTTTCTCAATTTCCTCATAAATCGTCTGTTAATATGGCTTGACTTGTTTCTAATTTCTTGGTACGGTGATATCGGCTTTGTTTCATTAAGTTTAGGAGGTAAGGATTTCCGCAGAGGTTTTTACATATGCTCCTGCGGTTTTTTTTTAGACCTTGAACCACTGAAGTGAAGCAGCATATCAATAAAAGGAGAACAGTAGCATGCCAAAAGGTACAGTGAAATGGTTTAACGGTAGCAAGGGTTTTGGATTCATCTCGCAGGAAGGTGGCGAGGATGTTTTCGTCCATTTTTCAGCCATTCAGGATGATGGTTTTAAATCGCTTGATGAAGGCCAAGAGGTTGAGTTTGAAATTACCCAGGGCCCCAAAGGTGCTCAAGCATCGAATGTCGTTAAGCTGTAATTCACTTAACACGTGTAAAAAAGCCTCCCGATGATGCGTCGGGGGGCTTTTTTTTGCCTTATAACCATTGGGTTTATTTGACACCCATCATCCTATCCGTTAGAATCGCTGACTATGTCTTGGAATGGTTTTTCTGGAAATTTGCTTCTTCTTCTCTCTTTCTTTCTGCTGATTGCTTGCCAAAAGGGTGAACGGGCAGTAGAGGTGAGAGAGGGATTGTCCGCCCTTCCCGTTGCCTCTCCCGCTCCGGTTCAGTCAGCCCCAATTGCACCGCATGCTCCCCCGCGGGGCGGTGTTTCATTTATGGAGAAGCTGGAAGGGTTTAAAAAGAAGCTAGCCAAAGACCCGAAAGATATTGAGGCCCTCATCTTCATGGCCAATGCAAATTTTGATATTCAGCGTTTTGAGAGGGCTCAGAAGTTTTATCTCCGAGCGCTTGAAGTTGACCCGAATAATCCTCACATCCGAACAGACCTGGCTTCGACTTACCGCCATATGGGAAACTCGGACAAGGCGATTGATGAACTGGATCATGTCATCAATGAGCATCCGAATCATGAAATTGCGCTTTACAATCTGGGGATCATATTACTCAATGATAAAGAGGATGGTGCAAGGGCCGCTAAGACCTGGGAACGCTTGGTCAAACTCAACCCGCACGACCCGCTCTCGGATGAACTGAGAAAAAAGATCAGTGAAATCAAGGAAGGCAAGCTCAAAAAAGTTGAACCTGAAAATCACCCGAGTCAGTAAGAAAGGGACCCTATGAAGTTTTTTCTAGATACCGCAAATATCAATGAGATTAAAGAAGCCGTTGCCCTGGGGTTGATTGATGGCATCACGACAAACCCTTCACTGGTTGCGAGAGAAAAACGGGATTTCAAGGGCTTGATGAAGGAAATCACAGAGATCGTTGATGGACCGATCTCTGCAGAGGTTGTTGCCACGGATGAGGAGGGGATGTTTACTGAAGGGATGGACCTCTCAAAGATTCATGAAAATATTGTTGTGAAGGTTCCCATGACGCCGGACGGCTTGAAGGCCACCCGCCGGTTCGTGAATGAGGGCGTCCGGGTCAATGTTACACTTGTTTTTTCGGCCGCCCAGGCGCTTCTTGCCGCGAAGGCGGGCGCCAGCTACTGCAGTCCCTTCATTGGACGACTCGATGATATCGCGCAGGTCGGGATGGATCTCATTCAGCAGATTGTCACAATATACACAAACTACGCATTCCAAACCGAAATATTGGTTGCCAGTATTCGAAACCCGGTCCACATTATCGAGGCGGCCCAACTCGGCGCGGATGTGGCCACAATGCCTTTTTCGGTTATTCAAAAGCTCTTCAAACATCCCCTGACCGATGCGGGGCTTGCAAAGTTTCTTTCCGACTGGGAGCAGTCTGGGAAGCTCTGATTAAGTCTGGGTTGAGTTTTTCAGGAGATAAAATGTTTCGATTCAAAGCGCAAATCGCAGAGAATAGCCCGCTATTGTCAAGATTTGCAACGCTGAAGCGGGACATTTTTGCCCTGAAAAAACAATTCATGACTTATTCATAGCTTCCCTGAGACTACTTCATCCTGATCCCTCTCCGGATTAACGATAATTTTCAAACTGTAGGTCGATGCCGAAATCTTTGGACTTCAGGAGGGCCATCACCTCCTGGAGGTCGTCCTTGCTCTTTCCGGAGACGCGAAGCTGCTCTCCCTGGATCTGGGACTGCACCTTCAACTTGCTATCCCGTATCGCCTTGCCAACGGCCTTTGCTTTCTCCTGAGAGAGCCCTTGCTGGATCGCGATTTTCTGCCGGGCCGTTCCGCCAAGGGCCTGCTCCAGTTTTTCATAGACCAGGGCCTTGAGGGAGATCCCGCGTTTGTGCAGTTTGGATTGAAGAATATCATTCACCGCCTTAAGTTTATATTCATCAGCGGATGAGATCACCAGCCCCTTTTCGTCTTCCAGGCGGACCTCACTATTCGTACCCTTTAGATCAAAACGTTGCCGAAGCTCCTTGCTGGCTGTCTCAATGGCATTTTTTACTTCCTGAATATCAACCTTGGAAACAACATCAAACGAACTCGTACTCGCCATTTGTAACTCCTTTATGATTAGATCGCGGTTTTTAAAAAGTACAATGGGCTTGTGGGATTTGTCAAGCGGTTGTTTCTCTTAGACATCCTGTAATTAGATACCTGATAAATGTGTAAATGAAGCCTTGCTCTATGATATCGATGCATTGTTTTTCTCCTGGCCGCAGATGATTTATTCCCCCCGAGGTTTTCTCAGGAGGTCTCCTTCGACGTTAAATTTTTGTGTTTCTGTCCGCGTATAGAGTTCAATCCATTCGCTGGGGATGACCTTGAAGATGAATCGGGGCCGGAAGGTCATGATGATGGCGGGGAGGAGAATGACCGCGGAGAAGGCGCTGGTCAACATTGCGATGGGCATGAGGATGCCTTCCATATGAAGGTAGTAGCCGGGGAAGGCGACCAGAGAGGTTCCGGCTGCAAATGCAATCGCGATCAGGAGGATGGCCTTTCCAGCCGTTGTTAAGGTGATGTCCAGGACCTTTTCCAGATGCCGATTCATCGAGAGTTCCTCACGCAGGCGATAAAGGATATAAATGGAATAGTCGGCTCCCATCCCGACGGCCATGGCGGAAACGGTAGCGGTTGATATCCCGAGGGGGATTCCGACCAAACCCATGAATCCGAAATTCCAAAGGACTGCAATGACCAGAGGAATCAGGACAATCAGGCCGGCAACGAAGGAATGAAAGATCAATGAGACGAGGATGAAACAGATCACGATCATCTGGGCGATATTTAAAAGTTTTCCGTGTATCACAACCTCATTGAGAGCTAGCGTCACCGGAACCGTTCCGGCCAGCGCCAGGCTTACATCCGGCGGAAAATGCTCTGCCTTGTATTGATCGATTGTTTCGATCAACGCTTCACCAAGCTGTGTCGAATCCGATTTTAAAAAGGTGGTGATGACTGCTTTTTGAAATGAAACGTCGGCCATACGTTTAAAATCCTCCGGGTTTCCGGAGATCGAATAAAGGAAGAGGAATTGCGCGGCCTCTTCTCGGCTTTCAGGTACCTGTTCCGCATTTGGATCATCCCCATAAAAAGAGCGGCGCATCCGTTTCACGTAGTCGACGTAAGATTCGGTGCGTCCCACCAGTGGATTTTCTTCGAGCCGGGCTTGAAGTTCATCGACGGCCCGCATGACTGCGGGTTCTTTCAGGCCGCCAGGGGAGGGTGTGGTCACGAGGATATTTAAGGTCGATGTTCCCCCGAACTTCTGATTCAGTACCTGATCGTCCTTGCGAAGTGTTGTCCCCTCAAAGAATAGGTCGCGGAGGCTATTTGCGAAATCGATTCGACTGATAAAGATGAAAGGGATCAGGACCATCAAGACCCCGCCAACCAGGATCCACCGTTGTTTTGGGCCGAGCGCCCAGCGTCCAAAAGTTGAAAGGAGCCGGTCGGATTGTCCTTTTCGGAGGACGACTTCCAACTCCTCTCCACTCGGAGGAGGAATCAGAGATCGCAGGGCCGGGACAAAGGTCATTTCAAGGAGAAGGGCGCTGAGGACGCCGAAAGCGGTCATCAAACCGAAGGAGCGAAAGGCTGCCAGTTCAAAGGTGATCAGGGAAGCAAAACTTGCCGCGGCGACAAAGCCGGCCGCCAGGACGACCGGGGCCATCTTTGATGTTGCTTCGACAGCGGCCGTTTTCTGGGCCGGAATTGGAACATCCATTCCGATGGCATAATCGAGTTCCTCATAGAAACGCCGCAGGATCTGGACAGAGTGCCCTGCCGCCATGGCCACGATCAAAATCGGGGTGAGTCCCTTGGTCCAGAGGTCCAGTTTCATCCCGAACAGGCTGATGAGGCCCATTGCCCAAATGACGCTGAGAATCGCGGTGAAAGAGGGAATGAGCATCCCTTGAAATGTTCTGAAGGAGAGGTAGTGGATGAGCATGATCAGGACAAAAGCGACCGGGAAGACCCACTGGTTCATCAGGACCGTATCTTTTTCCAAAAAGGCGAGCGAGATCGGGAGACCGCCAAGATGGATGCGGGTTTGGGCATCCTCCTCCTGATCGACAATGGCTTGAAGTCGCTCATGAATCGCAGAATCGCTTAAGGGTTCATCCAGATCTTCCCCCGCAATCTCACGGCTTTTTTGAGCCGCCTCTTTATCCTGAACATCGATAATAATGGCGGCAGCCGTTTCGTCGGAAGAGATGAGAGACCCGACATAGAGCGGATTGGAGAAGACCCGTTCTCTGACTGACTCAGATTCAGCTTGAGTATTTGGGACCGAGGGCATTAAACGGTCAACATCAAAGCCCTGCTCATTAAAAAGGAGATGTTTGACCCTACGCGATGCGATACTGAGTACATTGTCGGAATAGACCCCTGGGATCGCTTTTACTTCCTGGGTGATCCGATCAATCTTTGCAAGATGGTGGGGCGTGAAGATCGATCCTTCCCGGGAAACGACACCCAGCACAATGACGCGTCCACCGCCAAAGCGTTGTTCAATTTCATTGTTTGTTTTGATATAAGGGTGATCCTGGGGGAGGATTTGTTTGGGATCGATTTCCGTCTGAATGGACCCGATCTGTGAGATACAGAACAGGGTAACGACTCCAATGAGTCCCACAACGGCGTAGGCTTTATTTACAACAAATTCAAAATATTTTCGCCCCATAGATGTCTGTTTCCTGTCACATTGAACATGGTCTCAGAGTACGCGAACCGCGCTTGCCGGGCGGTGCCTGAATGATTCAGAGAATACCATCTTGGGAGTGCAAGCGCAATAATTCCGGTATGGATTCCGGTATGGATGGAGACGTTTCTCTTCTGGTTTGCAGGTCAAAAAATTACTGATTGATTATTACTGAGGACTACAGTAGATTGAAGGTATAGGAGAGGTGATGGAGATTAAGAAGGTTCTTGTTGCAACTGACTTTTCGCCCTTTTCGGAGCGGGCGGTTGATCATGCGGTGGGCATGGCGGTAAAATTTGATGCCGAGATCCTTCTCGTTCATGTGATTGAGTCTTTAAATTACAGCCTGACCGATACCATGACTGTGGTCGGACATGAGAAAGCCCTTTCGGTGACAGCAACAGCCCTGCTTGAGAATCTCGTGAAGCAACTCATTGATAAGAATGTATCCGTCCGATCGTTTCTCGCCAATGGGACCCCCTATCGTGAGATCATCACAAAATCTCAGGAGGAGGTTGTTGATTTGATCGTCGTCGGGACGCACGGTCGCACGGGCGTGGAGCACTTTTTGCTCGGGAGCGTAGCAGAGAAAGTGATTCGGCTTGCGGCCTGTCCGGTCCTGACGGTTCCCTCGTCATGATGGAACGCTTGCAAAAGGTCCTCGCCAGAGCAGGTATTGCCTCCAGACGCCACTCCGAAGCCTTGATCGAGGAGGGGCGGGTCCGGGTGAACGGCACGACCGTCACAACGCTCGGAACGAAAGTGGATCCCGAGAAGGATCATATCAAGGTAGATGGAAAGCGGATCACGGTCGAATCGCGGAAGGTTTACCTGGTTTTAAATAAGCCGATGGGGTGTATTACTTCGTTGAATGATCCTGAGGGCCGTCCGACCGTCATGAATCTGATTCCTGAGATGAAGGAGCGGATCTACCCCGTGGGCCGCCTGGATTATGATACCGAGGGGCTGCTTCTCTTGACCAATGACGGCGCGCTTGCCTGTGACCTGATGCATCCCGGAAGCCATGTCGAAAAAATATACAGGGCCAAGGTAAAGGGTCGACTTTCGGAT
>JAJDBV010000021.1 GCA_029261165.1 Nitrospirota bacterium
ACTATTGACCAGAATTAAAGAGGACTTTGAGGAGGAGGAAAAGAAAGGTGAAAAGAGGGATATATAAACGAGGAAATGTTTACTGGATACGCTATGCGGGTCTCGACGGAAAGACATTGTATGAGTCATCCGGCAGCCATCGGCAGAAAGATGCTGAGATCCTTTTGTTGGACAGGAAGAAGACTATAAGCGATGGCAAACAACCCGAAATAATAAAAATTGACAACCACACGTTTTTAGAATTGGCGAAAAAATATATCGAATGGATGGTCGGGAGACAGAAATCAGCACAGGTTAAAGGTTACATAATAGGGCAATTAAAGGGTGTCTTTGGGGCTTTGCCTTTGAGAAGATTTAATATGCTCGCCGTTGAACAACTACAAACAAACATGATTGCGAAAGGGCTTAAACCCGCCAGTATCAATAAAACTCTAAATATTCTCAAACACATGTTCACAAAAGCTACTGAGTGGGAAATGGTCGAGTCTGAGGTGTCTAAACGGGTTCATAAGGTGCATCTCTTGAAAGACGAAGGGAAGCGGCTTCGATATCTCTCAAAGGAAGAATGCCAAACCCTTGTAGATAAATGCGTTTCTCATTTGATGCCGATCGTCATCACCGCCCTGAATACTGGAATGCGCAAAGGAGAGATCCTCGGACTGGTGTGGAAAAATGTTGACCTTAAGCACGGCTTCATAATTCTGGATAATACGAAGAATGGGGAGAGGCGTGAGATCCCTATCAATGCTACCCTTCGGGAGGTCTTACATAGAACCCCCAGGAGGATTGAAGAACAAGGGGATGAAAACCCATATGTCTTCATCGACAAATATGGAAAACCATACAAAGATATAAAAAGGTCATTTAGTTCTGCCTTGCGGAGGGCAGGGATCAAAGACTTCCATTTCCATGATCTCCGTCACACCTTCGCAAGCCAATTAGTCATGGCTGGTATCGATATCACAACTATCAAGGAGCTTTTAGGACACAAGAGTTTAACGATGACCCTACGCTATGCTCACCTGGCTCCTGCACATAAAGTGAAAGCATTAGATCTACTAAATAAAATCCTGAATGAAAAATCAACTATACAAAAACTATACAGTTCGAAGGAAAAAGATCTAAGGAAAGATCGTAAGTCATTGAAAAGGTTGGTAGGCGATGCTGGGATCGAACCAGCGACCTCTTCCGTGTGAAGGAAGCGCTCTACCACTGAGCTAATCACCCATCTCTATGGATTACCTTATTAATGTAAGGGGATATTCCTGTCTTTCGCCATCAGCATTGCAGGCCCCATCGGGTTGAGCGGATTTCTGGCCACCAGCTTGCCGTTGCTAAAGACTATGAGATTTGTGTCCGGATAGAGATGACGCGTACGCGGGTCTCTCGTTTTGACATGATAGACCCAGATTTCTCTTAATTCATCTTTGGAGATCTGTCTCCGATGAAAACCGATCGCTTCACCTAGGATGGCTTTCACCTCGTCCATTGTCATCCCAAGTTTCAGCTGGTCTTCTCCGTCATAATATTGCTTGTGATATTTTGTATGGTCTTCTAAGGCGGCACACCCCACAAGACCGGAAATCACGGCAACACCTAGAAGTATCTTCATCTTCCAAAAAGACTCTTTCACAATCATCTCTCTTTCTCACCAATCGAGAGATTGTATCCCGAATATCAGAAATTTTCAATTGAAATAAAACAAGCCCCGCCCTATTGTTTTCTAGGGCGGGGCTTGGAGGCGAGGAGATTTACTGTATCTTTATCGTAAGGTTCTTCGGCTTGGTCTCTTCCCGTTTCGGGAGGTCTAGCGTCAAGACGCCGTTTTTATATGCCGCGTTAACCTTTCCCTGATCAACGGTATTTGGCACACTAAAAGAACGGACAAAGCGACCGGATACCCTTTCGAGGCGGCGATAATTTTCCTTCTTGTCATCGTTCACAAGCCTTTTCTCCCCGTTGACCTTAAGAACATTGTTCTCAAGATTCAC
The DNA here is from genome assembly GCA_029261165.1 of Nitrospirota bacterium. Lineage (GTDB taxonomy): Bacteria > Nitrospirota > Nitrospiria > SBBL01 > JAADHI01 > DUAG01. The sequence goes on from JAJDBV010000021.1 coordinate 1,992, forward strand.
ACTGATTTCCTTCATCTCCATGCCGGGAAGTTCGATATGGAGCTTAATCCCATCAGTATCCTCATAGATATCTACTGCCGGAATCCAATCTTGAGAAAGCCGTCCCTGTTCGTCATCAAAAAACGACCTAAACGAATCCGAAAATAAATGATTCAAGCGATCCTGTACTGTACTGAGTTCGTTATAAGGTTCCCATTTTACAATTGCCATTGTTATCCTCCTAAATTAGAATGTGAAATTAAACCTCCCGTCGAAGGCAGTTTCGGCCTGAATTATAGATAATCCTTTTCTCGCCACAATCAACCCCTTCGATGGGAATCGAATCATTCGAGGTGAAATAATACTCAGAATCAAAGATTAATCTTGGGTCAAACCGTCAAGTCGCCTAAGAGACAAGGCCAAAAGTCATAAGGGTGATCGAGGCCACCTCATCCGTACGGGAAGGAGTCTCTTGGCCGATAACGCAGTATTCTCAGGTGAATCGGCGGTTTAGGTTATTCGGAAGGAAGGATCTGTATGGCGGAGGCTTTAATCACTGCGGTGATTTCCGCTCCAGGGCGAAGAGAGAGATCTTCGGCGGCCTGCTTGGTGATACTCGCGGCAAGGGAAAAACCACAATCGATGATGACACGTATCTGAGCGCCCGTTGAAACAATCTCCTGGACGGTGCCGGACAAATGATTTCGTGCACTGCTCTGTCGAGGCTTCCCTCTTTCCAGTATCACCTCTTCCGCTCGGAATGAGATAAAGCACTCCTGTTTCGGCGCGACCACCGCAAACTGATCAACCAAACCGACCGCAAAGAGTTTTCCTTTTCCAACCGCAAGCGCCGTCATACCGTCAATCGTTTCTATAGTCCTCGCCGGGTGTAGATTTTCCACACCAACAATCTTTGCCACAGAAGAAAGTGCAGGTCGGCTGAAAATCTCCAAGGGGCTCCCCTCCTGAAGAATTTTCCCTTCAGAGAGAATAATAATGTGATCACCCAAGGCCAAGGCATCCGCCAGATCGTGGGTGACCAGGATACCCGCCTTACCGGTATCACAAATGGTGCGCTTCACCACGCCACGCATGTCAGAGCGCATGGGCCGGTCAAGTGCAGAAAAAGGTTCATCCAGAAGAACCAGATCAGGTTGCGGCGCCATGGTTTGGGCCAGGGCAACGCGTTGTCTTTCTCCGCCCGATAACGCATTGGGATATCGATCCTCTTTCCTCTGAAGGTGTAGATGATCTATCCAAAATCTAATGCGGTCTCTCTTTTCGGGCAAGGGAAGCCGGTTTAAACCGTAGCCAATGTTCGCTGAAATAGTGAGATGGGGAAAGAGAGGATATTCTTGAAAAAGGAGACCAAGCGATCTATTTTGGGGCGGCCAGTTTTCTTTTTGACTGCTATCAAACCAGGTCTGCCGCCCACAACGGATGATGCCTGAGTCCGGCTTTTTAATCCCCGCAAGAAAATGCAGCAGGGTACTCTTACCGCTTCCGGAAGGGCCAAAGAGCACGGTGATCCCGGAGTAATCACTCGGAAGGGCAAACCCCACCTCCAGGGAATTTCCTCCTTCAAAAAGATACTTGAGGTCTACTGTCAACCCCACTGGCCCACCTCTTGGTAACGATTCAGTTTACCCATCTTTTACTCCATGCCGACGTTGCTGCGGTGCTCGAATCCTCACGTATAATATATACGCTCCGGGTTCTGTGCTCCTCGCGCCTTGTCCTGAACCCTTATCTAGTCAAACTGAACCGTTACCCTCTTTCTATCTTTTTTGCGGTCTATAAAATAGACCAGGGACAGAAACAAAAATGAAAACACCAACAAGAAGAGAGCGGTCTCCGATGCCCCCTGATCATTCAAGGCCTGAACCTGATCATAAAGGTCTATTGAGATCGTTCGGGTGATGCCGGGAATATTCCCCCCCACCATCAAGACAACACCAAACTCCCCAACGGTATGTGCAAAACTTAAAATAAACGCTGTAATCACTCCCCTGTATGAAAGTGGCAGTATCACCGTAAGAAATGTCATCCATCGAGAGCGGCCAAGAACCCAGGCGTTTTGAATCAGACATTCATCTACCGCAGAAAAGGCCATTGAAAGCGGTTGAATTGTGAATGGCAGAGAGTAGAAAATAGACGCGACAACCAGCCCGCCAAACGTGAAGGCCAGAGGGGAACCGGTCATCTCCTGATAAAAACGTCCGAGAAAACTGCGAGAGCCCATCGCGGTCAGCAGATAAAATCCGAGGACGGTCGGCGGGAGGACAATCGGAAGTGCGACCACCGCCTCAATGAGAAACTTCCACCGCCACGAAGACCTTGCAATCCAATATGCCAGAGGAAGTCCGATGCAAAGGAGAATAATCGAGGTTATAGAAGCCAGTTTCATCGACAGCCAGAAAGCGTCCCAGTTCATCTTGAATCCTTTTGGGTTTTATAACCGTAGCCCTTCATAATCTCTCGTCCTAAGCCTTCAATTATAAAATTGATAAAGGATTTGGAAAGAGGAACATTTCTACTTTGTTGAAGAATAATGGCCCCTTGATTAAGGGGGGGATAGGATGTCGCCGGGATTGGCCAGAATCGACCGTCGTCTTTCAGGGGAAGACTCACGGCATGTGCATAAGACAGAATTCCAATCTCTGCCGATCCCTTACGAACAAAATGAGCCGCTTCTGAAATATTCTCACCAAAGACAAGGCGTGCACGGAGGCTTTCATAGAGACCTGTATTCTTCAATGCCGCCACCGCGGCGGCCCCATATGGGGCATGCCGTGGATTTGCCATGGCAATCTTATGGACAGAGGGGTGGAGCAGTGCTTTCATCCCCTCCCTTTCTGGGTGGATTGCTGAGCCATTGGAAACCCAGAGGACAATCCGTCCCGTTCCATATCGATACAGTGTGTCCTCCAGGGCAAGGCCCTTAGAAATAAGCTTTCGAGGCAGTACCTCATCCGCCGAAAAAAAGAGGTCGAAAGGGGCCCCGGCCATTAATTGAGCGGTGAAACTACCAGACGATCCGTAGGCAACCTGAATCTCTGTCTGGAACGCTTTCCCAAATTCATCGACGATATCTTCCATGGCAAATCTCAAGTTGGAAGCCGCCGCAACCAACAAGATATTTTCCGAAGGATTTGCCTTTCGACCACTTGGAAGCTGAGCGCCCAGGAGATCGCTCCCGTTAAAAGATCCAAAGATCAAGAATAGACAAAACAGGGACAATAGAAAAATACAGGAGCGTTTGATGGACCCCATTTTGGAAAGGCGAGAATAGCGCTCATTATGCCTGTTCATCTGAGAAATTTCTGTCGAAACAGATGTAATTGGGTGAACCAATGCAGAATATCATTCTTCCCATAATAAGCATTTCGGCGGCTGGTGGAGGGAATCACAAAGAGGTGGCTTGTCCCAATGAGGGCCTCCTTCGGACCCGGACCGTCACATCGACCAAATAGAGCACCATAGGCGCTTAAGCCATTAAAACAGACCGTTCGAGGGGAATAGAACTTTATCTTTCGACGAAGGACCTCCCCCCCTACCCTCCGATCTGTAGCCGATAAGTCATTGGCACTCTTCGTAACACGTTTCACGGTGTCGGTCAAACCCATCCGAAAGCGAGTCAATTTCCAGTCGTCCTCGGGTTTGAGAAGGGTCGGGATGAGGCCACTCTGATAAAGCATCGTCCAGAATAGGTTGGTGGGGTGGGCATAATAGTGTCTTTTCTCGGCGGAATAGACCCCGGGGTTGATCCCCACGAAGACGATATCAAGATCATCTTCAAGGATATCAGGGAGAGTGGAGATGGCCCTTTCCGTCATTCTGTTTGTCCCGGACGAAGCGGCTCGTGGCAGACCTCACAATAAACCGCATCCGGATCATTTTCATGACGGCATTCAGGACACCCCAAAAAACGGGGCATTGAGGAGGGGAACTCGGTGAGGCAATTATTGCACCAGGCAATTGAAGGATCCGTTTCATGACCGCATTTTGGACAGCGCATGTTTTCAATCCTCCATAAGAGACAAAAAAGGCTGATTCGGGGTTCCCGAATCAGCCTCGAATGTTCATTCTGAACAAGTGCTATTTTGCTTCGACCAAGGATTCCTTGAATCCAACTTTACAGATTTCAAACCCATCTACGACTTTATCGATTGGAAGCATCTTGATGGCTTCATGTTTGGCCAGATCGTCGCAGATCCCGACACAAATCTCACACCCCTTACACCGGTCGACAGCAACATAGGCGGTTCCTCTGACGGAGTCATATAAAATCGTATTCGACTCCGGGCAGAATTGGGTGCATAACCGACATTTTGTAGCACCGCATATATCAACGTCTATATCTGCAACTGAATACATGTTCATCCTCCAAAATTAAAACTTAAGTCAGACCGTCTAAGCCCAGGCAACTACGCAGACGGCCTACCGATCTAAAATAAGGCCTTTGCCCAGATTCTTTCTTTATGATCTACAGGGATCTAGTTTGCACCCACAGTCTGTTCTTTCACAGCCGCCAGACGGTTCTGCTGCCATTTGTCCCAGCCATGATCTCGGGCATATTGAGCGGCCGCCTTCACCGCAGCAGCATTTTTTTCCACAAGCTCCGCTTTTTTTGCAAACTTTTTCTCAATAACGCTGTCCAGAGAGGCGGTTCCTCCAGAGGTCACAATTCCTTTTCCGACAAAACGCTCTTTCACCGATTTCGCAAGCGCGTCTTCGCCGGGCATATTCAGAATTCCTGAGATGGCGCCAACCATGGCCATGTTGGTGGCCAACTCCGTGCCGGCAACATCGACGGCAATCTTGGTTGCAGGTAGATAGAAGACGCTGGCGTTCATTTCCTCCAGTTCCCGGACCTGGTCCGGAATCATGTCTACGGGCTTTTCACTGTTGATCAGGACCACGCCATCTTTCTTCAGTCCCCAGTAAAAAGGCATGGTATAGGATTTTCCATGCGTAATCACCTGGGAATGAAAGATGATGATCAGGTTGGGGTAAATGATTTCTCCGATTTCATATATGGAATCTGTGGAGATTCGCACATAGCTTTCAACCGGGGCCATCCTTTTTTCTGATCCGAAAAAAGGAACCAGCGTACTCTCTCCACCATCCAGAATCACCCCGTTACTTAAAACGTGGGATGCCGTCACCACACCCTGACCGCCGATTCCAGCCATCCGAATACTAAACCGTCTTACCGCACCTTCCGCAGACGCCATATCAAACCTCCTTTATTTCTTTACCGTGCCTTTAATTTTCCGCCCGGTGTTGTCCCAGTAACTCTTTGCTTCATCGGTAAAGTACTCCGTAAACCCGTACCGATCCGCTTCAACCTCCCGCGCATCGTCCATGACCAAGGGGGTGGGAATGGCATATTCTATATTGCAGGACGTATAGGCCTGGATATAGGTTGGACCCACTTCACGTGCAATCAAAACCGCTTTTCTGATGGTATTCGCAACGCGGGTCGGATTGGTCGGTGCCACACGCGCAATATAAGCCACGCCCGACGTTTTGGCCAAAGCGATCATGTCCATCTTTTCACCCTTTTTCCCCAAAGGGGCCATCTTCATGACAGTTCCCTTCTGAGTCATACCACTTTCCTGGCCCCCCGTGTTTCCATAGACCTCATTGTCCAGCATAATCGTCGTAAATTTCTCGTTCCTGAACCAGGAGTGCATGACCGCGTGGAAACCGATGTCGGCCAAACCACCGTCCCCGGCCATAACGACGACATCTTTTTCCTGGTTTGGAAAACGAATATCAAGGCCTCGCTTTAATCCGGAGGCCACCGCATTGGTATCCCCATAGTTCCCATAAATAAAAGGAACCGCACCCTGTGAAATCGCCAAACGCCCACATCCCGCCGTTCCAACAATGACAGAATTTTCCAGGCTGGGAAGTGCCACGTAGGTCAATCGGATAAAGAGGGTCATGGCACAACCGGCACACATCGGATGCTCTTCGATGGCCTCCTTGAAGGAACCCATCTCAGAGACCTTGCGTTGCTTGACGAATGGTCCATCATCCACTAGATCCTGGTACTCTTTCGGAAGATACTTCTCAAATCCGGGAGAGACCTTTATCGTTTCTAAAGACATAATCTAAACCTCCTTATTATTTATACTCGCCGGTAATCTTTTCCATAATCAACTCTGTTGGCATCGACATCCCGCCAAAAACGCGCGGTCCAGAGACGACCCGTTCAACACGGGGGATTACGGACTTGACCTCTTTGGCCAACCATCCGACATAGTTAAACTCGGGAATAATGATCTTTTCGGCATGGTCAAGGCCCTCAATAAGCTCCTGCGTGGGGAAAGGGCGGATCGATTTAACCTTGATCAACCCGACGTCCAAACCCTGTTCCGTTGACTGCCGAACCGCTTCACGTGCTTGGGAAACCGCTCCACCGGAGGCAACAATCATGGTTTTGGCTTTAGGATTAACCACCTCGACGAGACCGCCCAACCAGCGATCAATCCATTTTCGGGACCGCTCCTGGGCTGCCCATACTTCCTGCTGCCACGAAGCATGCATCTGATAAGAAATAAAGTTCGACTTTTGAATCGGTGCGTCACGAGAAATACGGATCGGCGGATTTTCATTGTCCATCATGGGAACAGCTTCATGATAACATTCCCGTGGAGGAAGTTTCATATTCTCAGCTGGCGTGGAAACCCATCCCCGCGCGTGGGTCACAAAAAACCCATCAACGGCAACGGCGACAGGAAGTGTTACCTCTGCTTTTTCCCCGATCATAAAAGCGGCGAGCGCATAATCATAAAAATCCTGCTGGTTTTCACCGTGAAGGACAACCCCTCCGGAATTCAGGAGAAAAGAAATCTCAATATTGTCAGGCTGAATTGCCAGAGGCGCATTAATCACGCGGCACATGACCAACAACACCGAAGGCAGACGTCCACCGGGCCAGGCCTGTATTTGCTCTATCCCCCGCATGAGGCCCGGACCGGAGGTTGCGGTCAGACAACGCACACCCGCGCGGGAAGCCCCTGCAATGGCAGACATGACACCGATTTCTTCTTCCGCCCGATAATAATCTTTAACATAGCCCTCTGCATAGAGATACCCCACCTGCTGCATCGTCTCGCTTTGAGGCGTAATGGGATAGGCAATGGCGATATCAACATTGGCACGACGTATCGCTTCCTTTGCCGCCTCGCTCCCCGTGATAAACTGCTTTTCTCTGGGAGCCTTCAGGAAGAGATAGTCCGGGTCAACCACTTTTTGAGCCGCAGCACCCTTTTTTTCCTCTTCAATTTCCTCCTGTGAGACCTTTTCGGTAATCACATCCGTACGGGGATCATCTCCTCGCGGATGAGCCTCTTCCACTTTTTTCTCTACCACATCGCTCATTTATATGACCCCCATTTTGAGATCGCCAAAGACCAATCGGCTAAATATCAGTTTACTCTTCATTTTCGTCCAAACCGCTTACAAGCTCATGGGCAAACTCAGTCGAAAGACCCTCAAAAGAGCCATTTTCGTCTGGCTTAGAGACGTCTGCACCCGTCAACCCTCCTATCTGGGCCCAGCCACTCGGGATAATGCCCATTCCTTCATACATGGGCTTAACACCGTCTTTCTTTACCTGTCTCAATGCATCCCGGAACCGTATGAGCTTTTCCGCCGTAAAGTTAGGGACAGACGCCATGGCATCTTCATGTCCGGCTTCCGCACAGAGGGCGATGGTATAACAGTTTGTCCCCGCGCGAACCATCTTCAGGGTGATATTTGCATAATGACAGTGAACGCCGATGAAGACACAGGCCTCAATCTTGTTATGCCAGATGGTCAGGTTCGGATGGCAGGGGTTAATGACCGCTTCCGGGTCAATTTTCGGATAGATTGGCCGGTAATCAGGCATCGGAATAATGCGAACTCCCGGGATTTCGGCCGCAACCTCAAAAAATGGCGCCGTCTTCTCTATCGTATGTTCATTCCAGCCCCACAACATCAAAGGACCTGGAAACAAGGTCGGGTTTTTTCGTGTCAGAAGGGCCGTTGCCGCAATCTTCATGGTTTCAGCTTCACTGACAATCCTGCCTTCCACCAATCCGTCCCCTTCATCTGGAAGGGTAATTCCCATAAGGGCGGCCGCAGGAGGAAGAAGCCCTTCTGGACCGGCTACGACACTATACGCTGTTTCTTTTACTTGTCCCATCACAACTCCTGTTGGATTATTATAACACTTGTCTGGAGGATTATGCTTTTCCCAGCAAGACACAAAGCCTTCAAATTTTTTCAATCATATGACAGGAACTGAAGGTTTGTCAATTTAAAAAGCCCCCCCGAATTGACTCAAATAAAATGTTACCGAAGCGGCCTCAGAGGAGGGATCGTTGACTCATAATAAATGTTACCCAAAGATTTCGATAAAAGGAGGGTACTATTGTGAGTCCACGATCCAAAAAGGAATACCTGCAAGCC
>JAJDBV010000022.1 GCA_029261165.1 Nitrospirota bacterium
GGCTTGCAGGTATTCCTTTTTGGATCGTGGACTCACAATAGTACCCTCCTTTTATCGAAATCTTTGGGTAACATTTATTATGAGTCAACGATCCCTCCTCTGAGGCCGCTTCGGTAACATTTTATTTGAGTCAATTCGGGGACCTTTATTGTCTTGACCGGTCTTGTCCTTTTCTGCTAGGTTTAAGGACAATTTTTTCTCTATTTTCTCTAATATACAATGAACCTCATCCGATTAAAGAAATGAAGAAACCCTGTCTTTTCTTATTTATATTATTGCTGACGATTGCTCAGAGTCAGGCGTCTGAATCGATTCCAGACACCAATCTCCAGCAGAAAACGATACAGGCTTATGCACCTGGGGAGCGCTTGGTTTATGATGTGCGTTACTTGGGCATCAGTGCGGGGACGGCCGTCCTGGAGGTCTTGGATAAGACGGAGATGAACGGGCGAGATGTTTACCATATCCTCTCCACGGTGCGATCAAATGACTTTATCTCATTTTTTTATCCGGTCAACAATCGAATAGAATCTTTTATCGACACCGAGAACCTTTATTCTCATCTCATAAAAATCAAGCAGCACCAAGGTAAACGACGTAGAGAGAAAGTCATCGGTTTTAATCAAGCCCATCACCGGGCAGTCCAGGTGAAAAATAATCGGAGTACGGTTTTTAAAATCCCGCCGAATGTACAGGATTCTTTAAGTTCTCTTTATTTTTTCAGGACCTTCCCCCCAGTGGATGTTGGAACCTCCGCGTTTATTCCTGTTCACGAAAGCCGGAAAAATTGGGAGTTGGAAATTCAGGTGCTGAATAAGGAGCGGTTAAAAACCGAAGTTGGGGTGTTTGACACGGTTAAGGTCAAGGCCGTGGTTCGATTTGAAGGCCTTCTGATGGATAAAGGAGACGTCTATATTTGGTTCACAGATGATGAAAAGCGGATTCCGGTCAAGATAAAGTCAAAGATAAAAATCGGATCCATTTCAATCTCCCTGAAGTCGTTGTCGGAAAAAAATGATATTGTCGCTTCGCTGAGTGAATAAAATGTAGAGGTTCTTTTCTTTTCGGATAAACTTCCTGGTCCCCGGTTTTCTTTAGAAGCCCGGGGATTTTTATTTGAGAGTATCAAAGGTATGAGAGGTGCCCTCGGCTGTGATGATGTTGTTGTGTCCAACCTGTGATGAAGTGATTAAATGGAAGGAAAATCCCTTTCGTCCCTTTTGTTCGGAAGCTTGTAAGTTCATCGATCTGGGACATTGGGCGACCGGGTCATATCGGGTTCCGGCGGTCAATGATCATGGTGAAAATTCCTCGACCTAGAAGGACGGGGTTTGTGTTCGTTATCCGTGTTTCTCCGAAGGCCTTGGACATCACTTTTTCCTTGAAAGCGTTATCGGAATATCGTACATTGCGTCTAGGCATATAAGGGAAGCTCTGAATAAGTCATGAATTGATTTTTTAAGGCTAAAATGTCCCGCTTCTGCGTTGCAAATCTTGAAAATAGCAGGCTATTCTCTGCAATTTGCGCCTTGAATCGAAACATTTTATCTCATGAAAAATTCAACCCAGACTTAATCAGAACTTCCTAAGGGGATTCGTTTGAAGAAAATTTGGTTGGAATTAGACGTTGCTGAAACCGTCGGTGATGCCGCTTGGGCCGATCTGGATCAACCCAAGGGGTACATCGAAGGAGGTATTTTTAACCCGAAAAAAGTGTCCTGCGAGCATCACCTGAAGGAACCTCACACGGAAGGGGAGTGGCGTGAGGTTTGGGTGCACGTTGAAGATCTCCATTTTGATGATGCCGTCCTTTTCTACAAAGAAAAACCGCGTATCCTTTCCGTTGAGACAGAAGACTAGGGTGTAACCACTCAGCAGACCCCTCTTTCCCTCCATGGCGGCCTTGCTGTGGTGCTCGAATCTTTACGTATAACCATATGCTCCGGGTTTTGGACTCCTCGTACCTTGCTCTGAAAGGATGGGTCTCGCGAAGCCAAATAGTGGCATGCCGAGTCGTTACATTTTTATAAAATAACTCTCCCTGTAGAATTTCATTTCTTCGATCGATTCGTAGATGTCGTCTAATGCCAGATGATTCCCCTTCTTCATCGGCGCTGTGGGGCCGTTGGGGTACCACCTTTGAACCACTTCCTTGACCGAACTTACGTCGATATTCCGATAATGAAGATAATCGAATAGGGCCACCATATATCTTTCGAGAAAGCGTCGGTCATGGCCGATCGAGTTTCCGCAGAGAGGTGATTTCTTTTCGGGACAGTAGTGTTGAATGAAATCCAGCGTCTGTTCTTCCGCTTCGCTCATCGAGATGGTCGATTCTTCAATGCGCTTCAATAGCCCAGATTTTGTATGGGTGTCCCTGCTCCACTTTTCCATTCTTTGCATCGTTGTTGCATCCTGCTGGATCGCGATGACGGGTCCTTCTGCAAGGATGTTGAGTTGGCTATCTGTAATAACGGTTGCAATCTCAACGATGGTACAACGGTTCGGATCAAGCCCTGTCATTTCAAGGTCGAGCCAGACCAGGTTTTTCTCATTCTGTTGATGAACCACGATACCTCCTATTGATCTCTATGATTTATGTGGGGATAAGGTCGCATGTTGAAGACCCGATGTGAGCCCGATTATTGTTTCCATGGGGAGAGAACCTTCAACAAGTATTAATGTGTCTTCATTTCTGAAGTGAGGATGATTGCTTCAGAAATCTCCCGCATCGTCTTTCGCATATTCATGCTTTGTTGCCGGATGAGTCGGAAGGCCTCTTCTTCGGACATTTTGCCTTGCTGCATGAGAAGTCCCTTTGCCCGTTCAACGGCCTTTCTCATTTCGAGCGCTTCCTGCATGGCTGTTGTTTGTTCTGAAAGGGTGGTATTTTCGATGGCGACGGCTGATTGGTTTGCGACCGTTTGCAGGAGATTGATCTCTTCTTTTGAAAAAGAATGCTCGGTTGATGTATATATGTTGATCACCCCCATCGCCTTTTTTTTAATCATCATGGGGACAGAAAGCATGGAGCAAAGCCCCTCTTTTTTAGCCAGGGGAGAAAAAGAATAGAGCGGATCCCGGGTGACATCAAGAATGGCGCGTGGTTTCCTTTCCTTTAGAACCTGTCCAGACACGCTTTCTCCGACGGAGACATTTGCCTTACTACGGTATTCCTCACTTAAACTCTGAGTGGCAATGATCTTCAGTGTTCTCTTTTTTTCATCAAGAATCATGATTGAACAAATCTTTGAGTTCATCATGCCTGCCGTCATGGTGACAATGAGGTTCAATATTTCTTCTATATAATGGTCTGATGTGATCGTACGACTGACACGAGAGAGGGTCTCAAGCTGCATCGCTTTTTTCTTCATCTCTTGATAGAGACGGGCGTTGTCAATCGCGCTGCCGACTTGGTGTCCGATCGTCGTTAAAAGGGCGATTTCCCCTTTTGAGTGATCATGGGGTTCCTTATGTTGTATGTTGAGCACACCGATGACATCCCCTTTCCGAATCACCGGCACCGAGACAAATGCCTGGTGCTGATCCTCGGGAAGGCGGTGAAAAAACTTGAACCGAGGGTCGTCTTCGGCATCCCGTGAAATCGCAACCAATCTTTTCTCTTTTGCCACCCATCCGGTAATGCCTTCTCCAATTTCCAATCGAATACGCCCGATGAGCTTTGGGTGCGGATTTTTGGAGGCCCTAAGGATCAATTCGTCACGCGCGTCATTTAACAAATAGATCAGGGTGGCATCAGCATGGGTTAGCTCAAAGACCAGTCCAACGATCTCTTTGAGCACCTGGTTCAGGTCAAGATTGGAGCTGATTGACTCGGTAATTCGCTGAAGCACTTCAAGCTCTTTTGTCTTTTCTATTAAGGTATTTTTTAGAGAGGTATTTTTATTTTTTTGTAACGTTTTCTTAGCCTTCAGAGGCATGAAACGGCACCCTCCGTAATAGATTGTAACTCCAGAAATCCTAATTATAGCAGTATTTTCACTCTAGCGGGTCAGGGCATCTCTTGTAGGAAAGTAAATATATCATAGTCTTTTGATCGACATCAAGGCATCCAGAGATGCATATTGGGTTCTGGGATCATTTTTAATTCGTTGGTGTTCATGATACGCGCCCGACATCAGGCAGCTTCTTTGAGTCAGGGGTCAGGAGCCTATCGGGAGGTAAAAAGAGTTTGACACCTCTTGAAAATAGCTTAGAATGGCAGGATGATTCGCAGGGCATTGTATCTTACGGGAATATTGGCTTTATCTGGAATGGGATGCGTTAATACCGAACCCCCGCCGAATCCCTTCCGTACGCCGATTTCTTATCCGGTCGGTAAAAGTCCATCTCATGTCCTTGCGGCAGACCTCAACAATGATGGTGTTTTGGATCTTGCGGTGGCCAATACGGCAGACGGGACCGTGTCTATTCTTTTTGGAAGGAATGATGGAACCTTCCCGAACATCAAGACGCTTAAAGTCGGGAAACTTCCGCGATGGGTGGGTTCTGGAGACTTCAATGAGGACAAGAGGGTTGATCTGGCAGTCATCAATAAAGATGAAGATACGATCACTATTTTTTTGAATCAGGGAGGGATCCTCTTCGGAAAAGGGGCCTCTTATAACGCTGGGCGTATCCCAAATGCGGCAACGGTCAATGATTTTAATCTGGATGGGCACCTCGATTTGGCAATCGTCTCCCGGGCAGATCGTTTAGTGATCTTGCTGGGGAAAGGGAACGGCCGATTTAAAAAAGGGATGGTCGGGTCCCCCGGGGCCATCCCCACGGGTATTATTTCCGGCGATTTTAATAATGATTCCTTAATTGACCTGGCGATTGCCAACACCGGTTCATACAGCAATGATTTTGTTCTTTTTCTGGGGAAAGGGGATGGAACGTTTACAGAGGGTGAACGCTACAAGACCGGAATGAGTCCGATTGGGCTCGTGTCCGCAGACTTCAACGGGGATAAACGGCCTGATATTGTGGTACTCAACGGCTTGGGCGACTCCCTCACACTTTTTCTGCATAATGAAGGAGATGGATTTACAAAGCTGCGAGACTTTGCGGCGGAAGGCGCACCGCTTTCAGCTGCGGCTGCCGATTTCGATCGGGATGGGGTTCTCGATTTGGCGGTGGCCAACAACCGCAGCCATAACATTTCCTTCCTTGCCGCGAAAGGAGGGGGCCTTTTTCAGCATCCACCCAGGAATTTTATAACCGGAAAGTCTCCTTTTTCGATGTTGACGGAAGATTTCAATCAAGATGGAAACCCGGATCTGGCAGTGGTCAACCAGGATGATCACACGCTCTCGATCATCCTGGGGAAATTAGATATCGAAAGGTCGGTAAACTCGGGAAACAAAGATTGATTTATTGCGTCTTGGTTTTTTGGGGAGTAGGGGAGGGCTTGTTTTCCCATTTTGTTGCCTTTCGAACATAGACCTTTATGATGCTTCCATCCTCTACGAGATCTACAAACTCGTTCCCGCTGTTTCGGCACCAGACGGGTATATCTTTCTTGATGCCCTCATCGTCTGAGAGAATCTCCAGGACCTGATTCAGGGCCATTTCTTTCATCTTCTTTGAGGTGAGAATGACGGGGATGGGACAAAAAAGTCCAAGGGTATCCAGCGTAAAGTTTGCAGGCTTCACGGAGTCGTTCCCCCTATTCGCATCGCATAAAGCGGGGAGACCCTGCGAATCTCTTCGACGCACGCGGGAAATATTGAAAGAACAGCATCGATGTCATCATTGCAGGTCTGCGTTCCCAGGCTGAAGAGGATCCCTCCCTGTGCCACATTCCCAGAGTAACCGATCGCCGTCAAGACCGGAGAGATTTTTAGGGCATCTGCGCTGCACGATGATCCGCTCGCGGCGATGATGCCCTGTTTCTCCAAGACCCTCACAAGGGCCTCGCCGTCGACGTACTCCGCGGCAAAACTGGCGATGTTCGGGAGTCGGTTTTGCCGGTCTCCAGTGACATGGAGGACTGAGACCCGGCGAAGAAGGCCATCAATCAAGCCGTCACGTAACCTAGACAGACGGGTGTTTTCAATGGGAACCTGGTTCTTCGCCTCTTTCGCCGCGGCCCCCATGCCGACGATGCCTGCGACATTTTCGGTTCCGGCCCTCCTTCCCTCTTCCTGGATCCCGCCTTCCACCAGCGGGGAGAGTCGTGTCCCTCTCCTCACGTAAAGCGCCCCGACTCCTTTTGGTCCATAAAACTGTTGGCTGGAAAATCCGGCCAGGTCAACGCCGAGTTCATCGACATCAAAAGGGATGATGCCGACGGTTGCAACCGCATCTGTATGGAAGAGTGCCCCGGCCTCTTGTGTGATCTGCGCGATTTCTTGAATGGCCTGGATGGTTCCAATCTCATTGTTTGCGTGCATGATCGAAACGAGAATGGTCTCTTCAGAGATAGCGGCAGCGACATCTTCCGGACGAACGCGGCCTGTTTTATCGACCGGGATCCAGGTAATATCATACCCCTTGTGTTCCAGATGCTTTAATGGATGTGCGACGGAAAAATGTTCGATAACCGAAGTGATAATATGGCGCCCTTTTTTCTGGCCTGAGGCGAGGACCCCTTTTATCGCGAGATTATTCGCTTCGCTTCCAGAAGCGGTAAAGATAATCTCCCGCGCCTCGCAATGAATCAGCTGGGCGATCTCCTCCCTTGCTTGTTGGATTGCTTCTCGGGGGATTCTCCCCCGTTGATGTCGGCTCTGAGGATTTCCGAAGATCTCTGCCAGGTAAGGAAGCATCGCTTCCCTTGCGGCGGGCAGTAGGGGTGTTGCTGCGATATGATCAAGATAGATGGTCTTCATACTTGGATGAGGATAACCAGACACGGGAAAGCTTGTCAAGATGCAAGGATTTGCTCCAGACCACTGTGAGGGGTGATCTCTCTGATTAAGAAGGCTTCTTGCCGAGTCGGAGGACAAAGAAACTGAAGATCAGCCATTTGGAGGGGTCAAAGTTATACCATAAAGGGCCGTTGCGATAGTCTCTTGGAAAATTGTGATGGTAGTTGTGGTACCCCTCACCAAAGGTGAGAAGTGAAATCCACCAATTGTCGCGGCTGCTGTTCGCATCCCCATAGGGTTGTGTCCCCCAGATATGACAAATGGAGTTAATAAAAAAGGTTGAATTGAGGACAAGGAAGACTCTGAAGACACCCGCGAGAAGAAAAGCGGAAATAGCTCCGATCCATCCGCGATGGAGAAAACCGATTACGAAAGGAAGGACAAGACCGGAGACAACAACAGCCAAATAATGACGATCCTGCCACATGATCCACTTGTCCTTTCGGAGAGCGGCCTTATATTTTTCTCTCCCACCGGGGTTCTGATCTTTAATGAATATCCACAGGACATGACTATGCCAGAATCCCTTCTTTGCATTGTAGGGGTCTTCATCTGTATCGGTCTTCGCGTGGTGTCGAATATGGTCGGAACACCACTTGAGTGCTGAATTTTCCAGGGCCCATCCTCCTGCTATGAGAAGCGCAATCTTAACCGGTGTCGCGCAGGTGAAGCTGCGGTGAGAGATAAGTCGGTGGTATCCGACAGTAATACCCAGGCCGGTGATCATGTATAAGACGACAAAGAGTATCCAGTCAAGTTGGGAGTAGCCATAAAAATAGCCAAAAAGGGGAGTGGCAATGAGGGCGAAAATGCTGACCATGGAAAAAATGGTGATGGTCATATAATCAAACTTCACTTTGTCTTTATTAAGTGGACTGCTCTTGGCTGAGATATTCTGGTTTACTGTGATTTGGTCCATTTATAACCTCGTAACGATAACAATACTGGATCCTATATTCTTGAAATGCATTCTGACGACACAAAACCCAGCCACCGTACCAGAATCAGAGTAAAAAATCAATGGGAAGCCACCGAACATTGACATCCCTCAAAATCTAAGATAAGATCCCTACCTTGTTTGTCTGTCAGAAATGCGGGAATAGCTCAGTGGTAGAGCATCGCCTTGCCAAGGCGGAGGTCGCGGGTTCAAATCCCGTTTCCCGCTCCAATAACATATTGAAATATAATGATTTTAGTTTTTTATGAACGATGATGGTATGACAAGCTGTTAGGAAGCGACATGAAAGATATTTAAATATGGCCTGAACGTATAATAAAGAGAAACTATTTAGGTACACGTTATTAGAATCTTAAATTCAGTGTTCCTAACACCCGTGTCCCGATCTCATCCCCCAAGGGATACTCGCGGTGGATGTCGTTGAAGAGATTGAATACCGACAAAACCAGCTCCGCTTTGTCCTGCAGAAAACGATAGCCTGTCCGGAGGTTCACAAGGGTATAGGCGTCAGTTTCACGTGTTTGTCCCGGATTATCCAAGGTCTCGGGATAGTTGATCTTCGAGACATAGTGGATCAATAGGTCGGCCGTGAGGCCGTTCCCAGGTTGTATGCGGACTCCGCCGTTGACCTTATGTCTCGGGGCGGCGCGTCTAATAGGGGGAGGGCTGTCGTCATCGACCTGCTGGTGGGCATAGTTTGCGAAAGTAATCAGCCAGGTTCTGATAAGCAACTCTCCCCCGATCTCCCCCCCGTACACCTGGGCCTTCCCTCGGTTAAAGTAGGTTAAGATCATCGGGTCTCCCTCCGCGGGCTGAGAGTTGATTAGATCCGATAACCGGTTATAGAAAAAGGTAATCTCTCCTTTGATGCGTCCAAAGAGAAGTGTGGTATAGCCGGCCTCATAAGAAACGATCCGTTCCGCATCAAGGTCCTGGTTCCCTACGATTTGATTAATAGGCAACGAAGGTAAGCTAATGGCAATACGTTGAAATGTTTCGAGCGGGGTCGGAGGCCGATAGGCCAGTCCGGCTGATAGGCGGAAGGTCTGGTGCTGGGCCGGTCTGTAAAGGAGGCTCGCTCTCGGACTGAAGGTATGCTGAATGGTCGTATGATAGTCATACCGTGTGCCAACCACCAGCGTGAGCGACTCCAGGGGGGTCCACGCATCCTGGAGATAAATCCCAAAAAGATCGAGCTGATGTCGTTGATCGATAACATTTCCTTTAACGACGTTGAGTCGATAGTTGACCCCTCCGATGAGCTGATGGGTCCGGCTAATCGGGACCTGATGCTGCCACTCCAGATTATAGAGTCGAGCATTCGCGATGAATTCCGGCTCGGTTCCCGGGACAAGTGTTGTCTGTTTTAACTGGGTCCGAAAGCTATTCCAATAAAAACGGAAGAAAGAGCGAGGGTCCTCATAGGTCAACTGGAGATGGCTATAGGTAATATCGGTATCGAGCAACCGGGTGATGTCAAAGAGCGGGCCGTCATAACGAGCGGCGTCGCTAATACCCCCGGACAGGCTGAGCCGCTTCTCCGGGCTGAGATGATATCGTATGAGGGCATTTCCGCGGAAGACCTCCAAGGCAAGTTCATCCCGGTCCCGCCACTCATCGGCCCGGTGATGCCCTAGGGAGAGCTTATAGTCGAACCTTTCGTGTTCTCCCGCATGGATCAGGCTCATAAGCGATGTCCCCATTTGCCCGCCGGTGGTAGAGATAAAGGTCCCTTTTAGGTCTTTCGGGGATTTGGTGATGATATTTACCACGCCATCGAAGGCATTTGCTCCCCAGATCGCCGAACCGGGACCTCGAATGACCTCTATCCTATCAATCTCCTCAATCGTAATGGGTAAAGCGGTCCAAAGGATAAAATTTTGCACCTCTTCTTGAATGGATCGCCCATCAATCAGAACAAGGAGTTTGTTGGTATGAAGCTGGTTATTCCCTCGAATGCTCACGTTGAACTCTGCTGCACTGGTCTGCATCACCTCCATCCCCGGCACGCTCCGCAAGATGTCCGGGATACTTGTGGCCCCCGACCGCCGGATCTCGTCTGCTGTAACCACCGTGATCGTCGAAGGGGAGTGGCTGATCGGCTGGGGGTGCTTGGACGGGGTTATGACCATTTTCTCTTCGGCAAAGATAGCAAAGATATCCGCGAGTTCCTCGCTGGGCTCTTCCGCCAGGATCCAATTAGGGAAAATCATGCATGTCAGCACCAATAGATAAATGATCGGTTTCATCCTTTGCACCCCTCTATTTTTAACGACACGACGATATAATCGGTAGAGTAAAAGAAAACTCACTCCCTTTCCCGACCTCACTGGTCACCCGGATTTGTCCCCCATGCAGATCTATGAGGTTCTTCGCGATAAACATGCCTAAGCCCGATCCGATTTCATGTGTGGAGGATGCTCGCTCAACTTGGAAAAAGCGCTCAAAAATCCGTGGCTGCTCCTCCGGCGGAATTCCGATTCCGGTATCCTTGATTGTGGTTTTGAGAACTTGTTGCTCCTTCTGCAGTGTGATGGTGATCTGACCGCCTGGGGGCGTAAACTTAATCGCATTATCAAGAAGGTTTGTGATAACCTGTTCGAGTTTGTCTCGGTCTCCTTGAAGCAGGCTATTTTCTTCGAATTTATTGAGAATGACCTTGAGCTTTTTCTCGACCGTGATGGGTCGGATGGCATTAACCACCTCTTCGATCAGACCTTGTAGCGAAAGCATAGTAAGATTTAGCTCCAGTTTCGCAGATTCCATTCTAGAGACGTCTAGTAGGTCACTAATCAAGCGGACCAACCTCCCCGCATTCTTAGACATCCGATCCAGGTAATTTTTTTGTCTCTCAGTTAAGTCTCCGCCAATCCCATCTTGCAGGTTATCAATATATCCTTTGATCACAGTGAGAGGGGTCCGTAAGTCATGAGAGACCTGGGAGACAAATTCCGACTTCAGCCGATCTACTTCTTTGAGGGCGGTGATATCATGAAGAACGGCTACCTTTCCCGAAAGGTGTCCCCAGTGATCTTTAAGTGGGGCGGACACGGCTGTGATAACCTGGGAAGATGCGCGTCCCGGATCATGAACCTCGATCTCGCGCATGGCAACCTCAGAAGGATTCAGAAAGATCTCCTGCAGATGCGGAATGTGGGAGAAGAGAGATAAATCCTTAGCATCGGAAGCGTCAATGCTTCCCAACAGCATCTTCCTGGCGGCTGGATTAATTAGAATGATACGCTCGTTCACATCAATGACGATGATCCCATCAGCAATATCATGAATGATCCTCTCGGTCTTCCTTTTTTCGTTGTTGACTTGGCGGATAACTCCTTCTAATTCCTTGGTTCTTGCCTTTACGCGTTCTTCAAGAGTCAGATTTAAATTGGTCAGTTTTCTGTTTAAAATTTCCAACTGATCCGTGCGCTCCTTGATTTGTTGATCACGTGCTTTGAGGGAATGGGTCATCTGGTTAAAGATGGTGGTCAGTTCACCGATCTCATCCTTGCTGGTGACGGGGGCGGATTGTGAAAGGTCCCCGCTTCCTATTTTCTGGGCGATCATGGCCAATGTTTCCAGCGGCCTGACATTGTGTTTTGAAACAAAATAGACCAGGCCAACTCCTCCCATCATCATCATGAGCGTGACAAGAATTGAAATGCCCAAGACCTTCCGGATCTGTTGATTCAATAGTTCGGGAGACATCCCGACCTGAATAAATCCCTGTATCACGGATCCCGGTGTCCCCGGTTTTTCAAACCTTTCTTCTAAAAGCTCCGTTGGGAAGCCTCGCGGCCTCTCCGTTGATTTCATCACAGGCGCCAAGATATCGTACAATCTCCGTCCATCTTTCGCTAAGTACGATTTGACCGAGGGGATTCTGTCAGTGAAGGCCTTTTTTCTGATTTGAGGGAGATCGGGTGCTCCTTCGTCGAATTCATCTGGTAGTTGTTTAGATTTTTGGGCGAGTATGTCTCCTGAAGGGTTTGAGATGGCGACATAGACCACATCCTCCACCTGAAGGACTCCTTGAATCAAATCCTGAAGGATGACCAGATCTTCCGAAAAGACACCATATCTGCTGTTGTATGCAGTATTTTCGGCCAGGATGAGGCCACGCTTTGTAAAATTTTCCAGCAAGACCGTCTTGGTTTGGCTAAAGAAAGTGAAACCTAAAGCTGTGCAGATCACCACAATGATGAGGCTAAAGAAAATGACCAACTTCAGTTTAAGGGGATACTTAATCATAGATCTTGTCTGCTGTTTGAAGGACTTTTGGGTTGAATCTAACCCCCATCTTTTTTACGATTTTTAAGTTAAATGATAATCGGATCTTTTTACTGGGTCGGATAGCAAGTCGTGCCGGGTCCTCTCCTTGCAAAATGCTTAGAGCTAACCTGGCGGATTGTTCTCCTACTGCATGATAATCAGCTGAAAATGATGCAGCGGCCCCTCTCCTCACAAAACCGTCTGAAAAGGTAACAATCGGAATATTGTTTTCAAAGGAAGTTAAAAGGAGAAAGTCTACAGACTCTGGGGTAATTACTGTGCTATCCGGGACCAGCCAAAGAAGATCGATCTTGGGTTGAAGGGTTCTGAGGCCCTCAGGAACATCTTTTTCTGAATGAACCGGTACCGAGATCAAGGAGACTTCCAACGCCCGGGCCGCCTTCTCTGCCTGCTCAATCCGCCTCCCGGTCTTTTTAGGATTATAAAGAACGCCGATTTTTTTTGCCTCCGGGAAGAGGTCACGGATCTGGGAAAAGATTTCAGAGGCGGAGACCTCCAGCGTAACTCCTGTGATATTCTCTCCGAAGATAGAGAAGCGATCAGGGTCGAATACCATACTGAAGATGATGGGGATCTTCTGGAAATTTTCTTTTGCGACCCGGGTGGCCCATAGACCGATTGTGAGAATCAGATCTGGTGGGTCCCTCTTTAACGCCACTACCGCCCTTTCTGATTCTTGCGGGTCGGCTTTCAGATCAAACTCTCTTATATCTCCCCTGTAGATCTTTTTTATGCCTTCTACCGCCTCCCGATAGATCGGCAGGTCTTGGCTGATGAGCAGGGCGATCTCTGCCCCATCAACCTGTGGAACATCAAGGCCGGAGAAGAGAACAATACAAATAATAAGGGGAACTCTACGAAAAAAGGATAGCAGGATCTCTCCCTTTACGATTATCGAACCTCTAACTTTTTAATTAAACGAGCCAGATAGGTTCGCTGAAGTCTTAGCATTTCTGCCGCTTTGGCCTGGTTCCCTCCGGTTCGTTCCAAAGCATGCAGGATCACCTCTCTCTGATAGGTGCGTACCGCATCGTGATAAGGTTTTTCCAACGAAGATTCTTCTTTAAGGACAGTAATAGGTTGAAGAGGGAGGTCTTCAGGCAAGATATCCTTCCCTTTGGCTAATACCACAGCGCGTTCCATTAGATTCGCCAGTTCCCTCACATTTCCAGGCCAGTGATAGCCCATTAAATGATTTATTGCCCCCTGAGAAATCCCCATCAGTGGTTTTTTTACATTATGGCAGGCCTTGCGAATAAAAAAGTCGGTCAGGAGTGGAACATCCTCCTTTCTCTCCCTCAACGGCGGAATGGAAATGGGTACCACATTGAGGCGAAAAAAAAGATCTTCTCGAAATCGACCTTCTCGAACTGCCTGATGTAGATCTTGATTCGTGGCGGCGATGATTCGAATATCGACCTGGATCGGTTTTGTACCCCCAACCCGTTCAAACTCACGTTCCTGTAAAACCCGGAGGAGCTTAACCTGAAGTTCAGGTTTGAAATCACCGATCTCATCTAAAAGGATGGTTCCTCCATCGGCGATTTCGAGCTTTCCACGTTTCTTCTGATGGGCACCCGTGAAGGCCCCTTTTTCATGCCCGAAGAGTTCACTTTCGAGGAGCTCGTCCCGTAAGGCGACGCAGTTTACGACGACGAAGGATTTCTTGGATCGCGGGCTCCAACGGTGAATAGATCGAGCAAAAATTTCCTTTCCAGTCCCGCTCTCGCCCAAGAGAAGAACCGTAGACGATGTGACGGCGACTCTCTGCGCAGTTTCAATGACCTTTTTAAGCGGTGCACTCTCCCCCATAATCTCAAGGTACGGCGCGTTGACCTCTCCTTGAAGGTAATTATTCTGTCGCTTGAGTGCCTGGCAGACGAGGGCCTTTTTAATGACGACACTGAGATGATCTGGTGAAAAGGGCTTTGCAATGAAATCAAAAGCGCCTCTTTTCATCGCTTCGACGGCTTTCTCAATTGTACCGAAGGCAGTGATAATGATAACCATGAGGTCAGAATGGTCTTTGAGCCGCTTTAGTACCTCCATGCCATCCAGCTCAGGCATCTGGAGATCAAGAAACATCAGGTCAGGTTCCTCTAAGATGACCAGTTGCAACGCCTCTTGGCCATTCTCTGCGGTCACGACCCGGTAGCCTAAGATCTCAAGACGGTCTTTGAGAATAGTGCGAATATCAACGTCATCATCGACAATCAGGATTTTTTTTTGAGGAGTTTCCATAATATTACTCACTGGGCATCGCTACCATTCTGACCCTCAGAAGGTCAGAGGTCCTAGTGTCTGAGAACGCTTGTCTGGAATCATAATTACATCTAAGATAATTTGTCAACCAATTACAGACGCGTTTGCTCGGCAAATCCTTACGCTCTTTCTCGTTACGGTTCTTCTATCTTTTTATCTTGTTCCTGAACTTTTTTCTCATCTCATCCATCAGATCTTCCATCTCCTTCATCTGATCGGCAATCAGGTGATTAAGAAGATAAGGGCGTTTCCTGGTGAGGGTTTTTGGGGTGAGTTTCTGTTGCGTACTTTTCAGGGGCGCTGCAGATGAAGATGTTTCTGTTTTCTCCGATAGAATCGGAGACACAGGACCAAACTTGATGGGTATCCCTTTCAATGATAGCCAATCTCGGGCGACACTTGATTTTACAGAAAAATTGATATCGGTGATCGTCAGACCGTCAGCCGAACGGCGTGAGATAGATGTATTGATGCCGATCATGTAACCCCGCTCATCGAGGAGGGGGCCACCTGAATTGCCCCGGTTAAAGCTTGTCTCTGTTTGAAAGATATGTTTCCCTTCTATTCCGTTAAAGTTTTCGATCTCCGCGCTGATAGCGCCGGTCGTCAAAGTCCAGAGCCCCCCCGTCTCGGGATGTCCGATTGCGACAACAGGCTCTCCGATCGATACCTCTTCCGGGTTTCCGATAGCCACCACGTTGAGGTCCTGAGGCGGTCTTTCTATTTTAAGAAGGGCTAAGTCAAGATCCTCATTGAAACCCAACACCTGAGCCTCAAAGCGTTTTATCAGATCCTGATTCATATTTCCTGTGACCCGATTCGGTTTTAGGAAGATATTTATTTTTTTGTAGGGACGCTTTGTTTTCTTTGAGATCACCACATGGGCATTGGTGATGACAAGACCCTCCGGATGGATAATAGAACCGGTCCCGCCGCTCCCTGTCCGACTGTTATCACTCCCCAAGACCAAGACGACCCCGAGACCAACCTTCTGATAGATATCCTTTGGACTTAAGGGAAATCCGATAGCGGGCAAAAAGAAAACAAGGAAGATGAAAATACCGCCTCCCCAACATCGGGAGGAAGGGTGTTTTCTCTCTTTTAACATGATAGGCCTCCTGCGCGATCCTTTAGCGATGAACCCTTCTATAAGATGAAAAATTGAAGAACCCCGCTCCAGGGGGGCGAAGATTCTCCGACCCGAATGGACAAAAAACCACTATTTTTATTCGCTCGCTTACCCCGCCTTA
Source organism: Nitrospirota bacterium (assembly GCA_029261165.1). Taxonomy (GTDB): domain Bacteria; phylum Nitrospirota; class Nitrospiria; order SBBL01; family JAADHI01; genus DUAG01. The sequence goes on from JAJDBV010000022.1 coordinate 15,639, forward strand.
GAATGGTGAGGATTGCGCTCGCTGTGCGTGTTCAACAATCGAATCGCTATTTTCCTCGCTTTTCTTCTTCCATCGCGAGGCTATCAAAAGATTTTTCGGCATTCTTCCGAACAAAGTCCCGAACCTTGGCGTTCAACTGCTTGATTTTGTCGACACTGTTCTTGAAGTTGTCCAAGTCAAGTTTGGCTAAGGCATACATGGTTCCATCGGAAGGATCGGTCCAATGATCTATGATCATCACACCGGAGAGGGTGGCTGCCGAGAAGGTCTTTACCGCTTGTTCAATGTGTTGTTCTTCGCTGGTGGCCGACTCGACACGGATGGCTGCCCCTCCTGAGGTGGAGGCGGCATAATCCTTCATCAGCGAGGCGGTGTAGGTCTCGAAGGTCTTGGTGATTTGCGCCCTCGCCCTATTTTGGGCGGCAGTCCTTGCGAGCGGTTTATTTCTAACACCATTGATGGCCCCAACACCGTAAAAGACCTGTTGCCCGGAATCTTTAAAAGCACCTCCACCTATCATAATCCAATCCGGTTCCGCTTTCTTTGATAGTGGGGTACTGGTACAACTTGCCAAAAGAACAGTAATCCCTCCCAGCACAACCATTTTAGAGAATAAATGTTTGATCTTCATAGCGCACGTCCTCCTAATGTATAGTTTGTTAAAATGAGTAACTGACCCCAAATGTGAGACCACTGAATTCCTCTTTTACCCGCGAGTCATCCGTTTTGGCAGTTTGAATCTTATAGCCTGCAGTAGCGCTTGCAGGGAGTCCTTCAAAGATGTATGCGCCTGACACATCGAAAGAAAAACCTGGAAAATCTTCTGTCGGACGATTTTCAGAGTCCAGTTCGAGGAATAGGTAGGAAAGACTTCCAGTAAAAAAGAAGCGCGTTCCTTCAAGTGGATAATTAAAATTTACGCCAAATCCGGGGCCGAAGGCGTTGAAGTCTGACTCACTGATGATGGGAGCTGAGACGCCTGTCGTATCGACTACTGTGGTTGTTTGTTGGACGTCGATATGTTTGTAACCGACAAACCCCCCTATTCTCGGATGAAAATTGTAACCAAGAATCATATCGAGATCTGTTCGTTCCCATTCCAACTCCGCGTGAACTCCTGGAGAAATAGGTTGATCTTCGAAGTTAAATGTTCCCGTCAACCAGGTTACGCCAACAAAAAAATCTCCACTGCGAGCACCAAATGCGGGTCCTGCCATCACGCCTACGTCAGACTGATCATCGAATCCTCCAGCGATTGTCTCATCCCATATTGCAATCCATGTCTTTAACCCGACTGTAAATTGAGGACGCTCTTGGGCCTTGGCCGAAGTTGCATACCCGAGTACCAGGATGACAACTAATGTTGATAGCATCTTTTTCATATCAATCTCCTTTTTAAGATTCTCTGGCCCAAACGGCAACGCACCCGTGATCTATTCAACTGAATTTATTTGATTCACTATTCAGCTATAGCAAACGAGGTGCCAGAAATACTTCACGGTCTGATCGACCTTGTTGTCATAATAAAAAGAGATTGGATTACAATGAGTTACTAACAGAGTATTTCTTTAAGAAGTGATGTAATCGGATCATAGGGATTACTTTTTGCCGATCGAGATGTTATCTGAAGGGATAATAAAGAGAGGCGATTGGATACACTTGTCTATCTAGGTTGTTTCTTCTGGATGCCCCAGTATGACAGCCGTATCCATCTAATTTCTTTCCTCTGCGATCCTCACTTTAAAATTGAGCCGCTACGAAAATTCCATCAAGGTGTATCCAATGGTTTCTCTCTGATATCCCATTAGATAACATTTTGGGCCGGGAGGGTTTCTACATTCCAATCTCTTGTCCCCTTTTTCAAAACTGAATCCATACGTAAGTCTTTATCATATGGGAAGTTTTAGTTATTCCGGATCGAACACTTAGGTTGTGAATCATTTCGGGCATACTCTTTGCTGTAATATGGGACCGTATTCGATGAAGTTAAGCAAGGGAATGAGGCTCTTCCGGCAAGGCTTTTTCATTGGCAAAGGGAAACAAGATGCCTTCCGTAAGAATATGATGTGTTAGGTCAGCGATAGAAAAGACTTCTTTTGGGAGAAGTCAGGCTAATGACCTGATTTACGTATTGACCATGAAAGTGCAATATCCACTTTCACAATCATAAGGAGAATCAGATGAAAATATTTTTTCGGATCAGCATGGTTGTCATGTCTGTTTTGTTTTTTCTGCCGAGCGCCAAAGCGGCTGACTCATCTTGGTATGTCGGGTTAAAAGCCGGACAAATGATGGTTGACTTAGACGGGTTAGACGATGCGACAAATGGAGGTGTATTAGTCGGGTACAGTTTTGGGGATTTTGCAATTGAAGCTGAATACACCACTACACTTTCCGAGGGAGATGTCACAATATTAGGGGTGCCGGGCGAATGGGATATTAACACTTTTGCTGTATATGGTGTTTATCGTAGTTCGGGAAATATTTATTTCAAAGGGAAAGTTGGTTTTCTGAATGAAGATGTTTCCATTAATGTTAATGCTTTTGGTACCCCCATCTCTGCAGCTGGTTCAGATTCAAGTGCGTCTTTAGGTGTTGGAGTCGGTTGGCGTATTCCAGATTCCAACAGTTTGGAGCTTGAATACACGATCGTTGAAGAAGATATTGATTTTTTAAGTCTTGGGTACAATTACCATTTTTAAGGACTTATCTCCCTCTCCAGGTGGGAACGCATCTGGAGAGGGATGTCCAATCAGTTGTTTCACACGACTGATGTGAGCAGCTTTGGTTCTAGCTCCCATCATTTCCTCGCGGGTCAGCTCAAATCGAGGGGGGCTTATTCCACTGAGCCGTTTAGTAAAGAGGAATCAATGAGGGTGAGGTATAAAAAGAAGGTTTGGATCAGCATTTCCTTAATCTTTTTCGTGCTCTTGCAAGGCATGGATCGTGTGTGGGGAGAGATATTTGTCGTTTCTCCAGGCGAAGGAGGCATCCAACGGGCAATAGGTGAGGCCCGGCCAGGTGATGTCATTAAAGTAAGACCAGGGAGGTACAGGGAATCACTGATGCTCAAGAGTGGTATCACCCTGGAAGGGGGAGGTCGAGATCAAGTTGAGATCACGTTTCAGGATGGCAATACTCTCTGGGGGAAAAACATTAAGGATGTAAAGATCATTGGGGTTTCCCTTGTGGCTGGTGGGAATAGACCTTTTGCCGCCGTGAAGTTAGAGGAGGCACAAGGGGTTACATTTACAGATTGCCTGATCAAGGGAGGCGCCCTCTCCGGTATTGAGGTTGAAGATTCCAATAATGTGTCGATAGATAAATGTGTTATCTCAGGCAATGGAGGTGCTGGTGTCCTCATTGTGGATTCCAGCAATGTGCATCTGACAGACAATCAGACCGAGGGAAATGAATTTCAAGGGATTGCCATCCAGCGGTCAATTGATATCGTTGCTTCTGGCAATGTGATCCTGAGGAATGATGCGGCCGGGATGTTTATCGCTGACAACTCCGAGGTAGTGATTAAAAAAAACCTCATCCTTCATAACCGGATCTCAGGCATCGAGATCGAAAATGCTGAAGGGGAGGTGACGAACAATACAATCATAGAGAACAAGGTGGCCGCGATAAGGTTATCTGATCATTCCCGGGGAAGCATCATCCAGAATATTGTCGCATCTAACGATTTTGGTATTGTCTTGGGCCTCGGGAGCAGGGCAATCTTTGGGTATAACAATGTATATCAAAATCGGACCTATAACTATGCCCGAACAGGTCCTCAGACCGCGAAGTCTTTTCCTGTTTCTGAAGATCGTTCTTTGTCTTCTTCAACAGATATTTCTGTTGATCCTTACTTTGTCGACGAGCGTCGCGGAGATTATTTCCTTTTCGTTGATTCTCCATTGGCGGGTAGGGGGAGGAACGGGGGTCACATCGGGGCGTTTCCGCCAAGGGCCGATACGCAAAGCATTGTGGATATCATTCCTGAACCTGGTTTAGTTAGAGAGAATAAGAACGCGTTCGCGCTTGTAATCGGGATCAGTCGGTATCGAGAAAAGGCCATTCCCGGGATAAAATTTGCGTCCCATGATGCCAAAATTATGGCTAAGTATCTAGAGAAGGTGAGGGGGATCCCCCGGAAAAATATAAAAGTCCTCATCGATGAAGAGGCCACAAAAGGTGATTTTGAGGCCTATTTTGAGGAGTGGCTCCCCCGAAGGGTGAAGAAAGACTCCACCGTCTTTGTCTATTATGCCGGGCATGGGACACCCGACCCAAAAACGCAGGAGGCCTTTCTCGTTCCATATGACGGACACCCTGATTTCACGCGCAAACTCTACCCTTTAAAGAGGGTCTATGCCGCTCTGAATACCCTCTCCTCGAAAGAGATCATCGTCATGCTCGACTCCTGTTTTTCAGGAGCCGGCGGTCGTTCAATCATTCAGGTCGGGGCACGCCCAATGGGTATTACACTCGAGGACCCACTCTTAGCGGGGGGGAAGGTCATTGTATTTGCCGCGGCGGCTGGGAGCCAGGTTAGTTCCGACTATGAAAAGGTCAAACATGGGTTATTCACCTACTTTTTATTGAAAGGGATGGGGGGAGAGGCCGGATTGTCTGATACAAATCGCAATGGAGAGGTCTCGCTAGAAGAGCTGTCGCGCTATGTGGCGGTGCAGGTTTCTGAGGTGGCCATTCGAGACCTGAATCGTGAGCAGACCCCTGTGTTGCGGCCGGCGTTAGAGTTTTTAGGAGACAGATCTCACTTTCCCCTCGTCCATAGATAGCATGGAGATGCGATGAGTCTATTTTTCATTATTTTCGCGCTTGTTGTCTTTCCCTCCAATCTCGGTGCTCAGGAAACGCGTGGCCATGTTCAACAGATCGGGGTACAGCCGCTTCCCAGGCATCAGGCCCCTCTTGTATCGATAGGGGTTCTCGTTTTAAATATCGCTGAACAGGCGGAGGTTTATATCAATAATCAATTTATTGGTGAAGCACCATTGAGGGATAGATTTATTTCACTCCACCCTGGAAGTTACAATATCGTTGTGAAAAAAGAGGGGTATAAGTCCTGGGTAAAGAAGGTTGAGGTACCTGGGAATGGAGAGATTCATCTTTCTGCCTCTCTCTTGCGGAGAACAGGGATACTCATTATCAGGCCTAATATTGCTGGAACAGATGTTTTTGTCGATGGCGTGCGTAAGGAGATCTCTCCCTTGCTGGAAGGCATAAGGTTTACGCCTGGAGAGCATACGATTCGGATAACAAAAAGAGGATTTTTCCCTTGGGAGCGGACTGTAGTCGTTTGGGAGGATAAAAAGATTACCGTGAACCCCTCCCTACAACAGAAACCGGAAGAACCACATTTCAGAGAGCCATCGGTGGAACGCCCTCAAAAAAGATCACGAAATGAGGAAGATGAAATCATAATTTTCCCGTCGTTTTAGATAAGTCAAGACCGTTTATCACCGAATAAAAACCTTGAGGGCAGTAAAAGGATGAATTTCAAGAACCTTCTATTCTGTGTTATTTCCTTGTCACTTTTGTTGTGGTCCTGCACAGCAGGTAATTCTTACGTTAAATTAAAGCAAGAGTTAGAAAAACAGTACCCCGTCAACCGCTACTATTTCGACGTCGGCGAGGCGCCGCTCAACCAGCCGACGGCCTCCAGTCCTGGGGCGGCCGAGGCAATGGCTCGTGAGGTAGCCTTGAATCTGGCCCGTGCCGGGATTTCCAGGCAGATCCGTATTGCTATTCAAGCACAGGTGCTCGATTTATTGATGGTCAAGCACGTCGATGGAACGGTGGAGGAGACGCTTGAGATCACACAGATTATTACATCGCGAACGAATGAGATCCTAAAAGGAGTGAAGGTCGTGCAAGAAGACAGAGAAGACCGACTGGGTATCTACCGGGTCGTGGCCGTGATGCCGAAGGGGCGGGCCAACCTGAATCTAAACCGGCTCGAAACAGACCTGGCTGCACTCACTCAGATGGTTTCCGTCCCTAAGCCGGGTCCACCAAAGACAAGCCCGCCGCCGCTCACATCGATAGAAAGGGATACCGCTCGAGGAGGGGTTTGGGTGGAGGGAGAAGGGGAGGCCCCTTTTGGCTTGGACACGACGCTTGGAAAGGCCAAGACACAAGCGCGGGATGCGGCCCGCAAGGACGCCATCGAGAGGGCCGTGGGGACCCACCTGAAAAGCAAGACGGTGGTCCATAATTCCCAATTGGTTGAAGATCTCATTACCACCGCCGCACGCGGGATTATTGAAGAGGAACACGTGTTAGAAGAGAAGATGCATGAGCTCAAAGGAACGGTCTTTTACGTTAAGATTCGGGCCAGGATCCGCCTCGATCAGGTGGAACATCAGGACTTTGTTCTGACGGCATTTCTTAATCGCGATAGTTTTAAAGAAGGGGACGAGGCTCGGATTCATATCAGCCTGAATGAGGATGGCTATATCTACATCTTCAACATCTCACAGGATGAACAAGTCTGGCAGCTTCTGCCAAATGTGCTTGTCTCGAAGCATTTTATCAGGTCTGGAGAGGAATTCGTTTTTCCGGACGAACCGTTGCGAAATCGCGGGGTCAAGCTCCGTGTGAGCTTGCTGCCGGATATGACGCGGGCGACGGAGCATATCAAGGTAATTGCATCGAGGAAAAAACTAAACTTGAAAGTCAGTCATGTCAAAGAGGCAATCTTTCCATTGCATGCTGGAAAAGAAAGCGGCATGATCGCTGATCTGATCAAGGCGCTGGCACACATTGACGGTACCGAATGGGCCGAGATCACCCTTCCATATGATGTGAAAAAGTAAGGGATCCTGTCCTTCTGGACGAGATTGTTTGATCGTGAAGATCCCTTTGTATAAATTAGAATAAAGGTGTATCCAATCGATCAGATCAAGTCTCTTTTCGGGGAACTTTTCAGGGGTCCCGGCTTTCAGAATATTTGGCATAGCGGTCCTTATAGAAGTCATGAAAAAGGCTTCTTTCTCTCTTCACCTTTTGAGTCCACCTTTCCATTTCGAAAATGAGGAATATGACCTGAAATTATTTTCCTTTAATTCGTCCAGAAGACTGTGGTACTAAACAATGGCCGGTGCCCTGTGCTCATTCTCATTATTTTCGGTCTGTACGCAAGGACTTAATGCAAAAAAAAAGGAGTCAGTCTACAACATGAGTAGTCCATTCTATGAGCAATCTGTTCCAAAATGGAAAATGGCCCTCGTCTTCATTGGCGCGGTCGTCATAACGGCTTTTGCCGTAAAGGGGTTTCTTAAAATTAAAAAGAAGGGGGTGAAGGCGGCAGTAGAACAGAAAGCACCCCCTGACCTTGAAAAACTTTTTTCTGCGGCAACATTGGTCGAAGAAGGGGAGTTTGTTATTTTCGGGACCAACAATCCGACATTGGAAATCGCCCTCTCTGGAAAATTTGACCGGATGCCCATCGGGAAAGGAAAGTGTGCCTTCTGCCATCTCTTTGTGGAAGGGCACAAACAAGACCGTTGTCCCGATCTGAGAGGCCTTGAAGCCAGATCGCACGGGCGCACACAAGATGCGCGTTATAAGATGTTTTCAGAGAAATATGCCGAAGCCCCCGAACCTATCTCCGGTCTTAATGCAAAAGCCACGACAGGAGGAGAATACATCCTGGAATCCATTTACTGCCCGGACTGTTATGTGGTCGAAGGCTTTGGCATTTCCGGAAGTGGTGGTCTAAGGAGCGAAATGCCGGTCATGAACCACATGCCCTATCTTTTGAGTGATTATGAAATTATTGCCGTCGCATCCTACTTACAGGAAAAAGACACGCCTGGAGATTTCAGCAAGGTGACTGCGAAGGAAGACTGGCAAAATTATTTTAAGAAGGAACTTCCTCTGCCCGATGGTTCGCCAAAAATTTTTGCTTCAATTGAGAGCATGGCCGAGACCGAAAAGCTGATTGATCCAATCGAATTGATTATTGAAAAAAAAGGTTGTTTTGTTTGCCACAGGATTCCTGGAATCCCGGCAGCCCGAAGTGGACTCATCGGTCCTATCCTGGCAATGAAAAGCAGTGCAGCGCGTCGTCTGGCTTCTCCGGAATATCAAAAAGCTGTTTTTGAAGGACGTGCAAAAGCGACGACGGAACGCGAATATGTTATGGAGTCGATTCTGGACCCGGCCGCTTTTATCCCTCCCGGGTTTCGGTCCGGTGACGGCATGCCGACCGATTACAGCCGGAAATTGACGATAGGAGATCTTGAAAAGGTGGTTGATTATCTTTTGAAAATTGACGAAGAGATGGTTGAAAAAGAAGGACTTTCATCCCCGGTGGGTCTTACTGAGTAGTCTGAACCGGCGTTTGAAAGGATGAAGTCCGTGTTACGTTGTATTCCCTTCAGGTGAGGAGCCAGTATTGTCCTGTCTTTCCACCGATAAGGCACCTTCACAAGGATATATTTATGAAATGGTCGACATTGATAGCGACCGGGATGGGGGTGGGGTTTTTCCCTCTCTTTCCGGGAACGATAGGGAGTTTGTTCGGCCTGCTGCTCTTCCTGCTCCTTCAACATCTTTCGACAGTCACATTCATACTTTTCCTTCTCCTTTTCTTTGGCCTGGGCGTTTATTCGTCGCATTTGTCTGAGTCTTTTTTTAAGAAAAAAGATGCCAGCGAAATTGTAATCGACGAAATTGTCGCAATACTGCTTGTTCTTTTCTTTCTCCCCGCATCTCTCCTCTGGTGGACCGCAGGATTTGTTTCTTTTCGTTTTTTTGATATTTTGAAGCCCCCGCCGATTCGAATATTTGAACGGCTTCCGGGCGGATGGGGTGTGATGATGGATGACATCATTGCGGCGGGTTATGCCTTGGGCATCCTCCGACTGGCCGAATGGGTGATCACCGATGTGGGGACTCCTTTTGGCTGACCGTCATCTACACAAATTGATTCGGATGTGCGGGGTTACGCAGGCCGATTTGGAGGAGTGGATCGCAGTGACTCCATTCGACCCAGGCACTCTGTTCCAGGTTGCTTCCGCGCCTGCCGGGGTGGATCTTATCCTGACGGGTGATGCTGAAAAAACACTCAATGACGTAACGGCGATCATCGTAAAACAATGGGGCACCTGTTGCTATACCCTGGAAGGTGAGAGTCTGGACGCGGTGGTGGGGCAACTTCTTTTTGAGCGGGGGAAGAGGATTGCAGTTGCCGAATCCTGTACAGGGGGACGCGTTGCATCCCGGATGACCCGACTCCCGGGGAGTTCTCGTTACTTTGAATCCGCATGTGTGACATACAGCAATCGCTCCAAAGAACGTCTCCTGTCGGTTTCGAGGAGGCTCCTGGAGGAAAAAGGGGCCGTCAGTGCCGAGGTGGCTTCTGCGATGGCAGAGGGGGTTCGCTTAAATGCGGGAGTCGATCTGGGCCTTGCCGTAACAGGAATCGCCGGCCCGGGAGGGGGATCGGCCCGAAAGCCGGTCGGCTTGGTTTACATCGCGCTTTCTGATGGTGATGATACAAGCTCTTCTGCTTTTCAGTTTGATGGGGACCGGGAGTCCATTCAGTCAGGCGCAACGCAAATGGCCTTAGAGCGGGTGCGGCAATATTTTCAGGGGACTTGATAGTCTGGGGGAAAAGACGCCAAAAATATCGTAAATAATGATGCCCACCCTTCTGCATTAGAATTTTCCAGTACTTGTACCCTTTCCAGATTGGATTCTGGGAGTTACAAAAAGCATGGAAAAATGATATAAAAAGGGGGTACGATGTACCGCAGTATCATTGAACAGGGAGGATTGAAAAACGGCTCGTCTCTTTATCGCTCTGCCGATCTCTAAGGAGATTCGGGGAAAATGTAAGGAAATTCAGGAGAATGGGAGGCCGGAGCTTGGGTCTGTCAGGTGGAGTGATCCCAATCAGTTCCATTTGACACTCCTTTTCCTGGGACAACTTGAGCGCCCGGAAGACCTCCAGGTGAAAGAAGTCGTTCAGGATATCGCGAGTCATATCCCTCCCTTTTCGGTAGACTTTTCCCATCTCGGTGCCTTTCCTGAACAGAAGGCACCCAAGGTCATTTGGGTCGGGGTTTCTGAACCGCCGTTGCTCATGACGATGCAAAAGAAACTTAAAAATGCTGTCGCCGCGCTCGGTATCCCGCTCGAAACACGTCCTTATCGCCCCCACTTGACCTTGGGACGGATCCGTAAGGGGGGCGGGGATGCGGTGGACCGGCTGGCCCATTGGATAAAGCAGCACGAAGAGCTGAAGTTGGGACAATGTGAAATGAAAGAGGTCATGCTCATGGAGAGTCAGTTGAAGCCGGAAGGGCCTCTGTATAAGTGCCTGTTGGCAGCGCCATTAAGAGGATAGTAAGGATTCAGCGTACCCCTCTTTGGCTTCTCGAGGCCCATTCCTCCATGGTGGCCTGCGGTGCTCGCATCCTCGGGCCTTGCCCTGAAGAACAATAGTGGCATGCTGATATCGTAGTGTAAATAATCACATTTTAAAAATGTTTTGAGGAGATTAAATGGCTGGAAAAGATGGTAAGGAAGACCACAGAGGAAAAGCACTCGACCTGGCGGTGTCTCAGATAGAGAAACAGTTTGGAAAAGGGGCGATTATGAAGCTAGGGACGGGGGAGGCTCTCCCGAATATCCCCGTTTTTTCAAGTGGTTCTCTTGGCCTCGATATCGCGTTGGGGGTGGGGGGGCTTCCCCGTGGACGCGTTGTTGAGATCTATGGACCGGAATCTTCGGGTAAAACCACGCTTTCCCTCCATGCGATTGCTGAGGCGCAGAAGGCGGGAGGGACTGCGGGATTCATCGACGCCGAACACGCGCTCGATCTCCAATATGCACAGCGCTTAGGGGTCAAGAGTGATGATCTGCTCATCTCTCAGCCGGACACGGGCGAGCAGGCATTAGAGATCGCCGAGACCCTGGTTCGCAGTGGTGCGCTCGATATCATTGTGATCGATTCGGTTGCGGCCCTGGTTCCGCGTGCCGAAATTGAGGGGGAGATGGGCGATTCACACATGGGCCTGCAGGCCCGTCTGATGTCTCAGGCATTGCGAAAATTGACGGCGGCGATTTCGAAGTCGCGGACTTGTATTGTTTTTATTAATCAGATCCGAATGAAAATCGGTGTGATGTTTGGCAACCCGGAGACCACGACGGGAGGGAATGCCCTGAAATTTTATTCTTCTGTTCGTCTTGATATCCGACGAATTGAGGCGATTAAAGATGGGCAGGCCGTCATCGGAAACCGTGTCCGCGTCAAGGTTGTAAAAAACAAGTTGGCGCCCCCTTTCCGAAAGGCGGAGTTTGACATCCTTTTTAATGTCGGGATTTCCAGAACAGGGGAGTTGCTGGACCTGGGGGTTGAGAATAAGATTGTTGAGAGAAGTGGGGCCTGGTATTCGTACAAAGGGGAGCGGATTGGGCAGGGGCGAGACAATTCAGTGAACTACCTTAGGGAGAACCGGGCGACAGCTGAATCCATTGATGAGGAGATCCGAAAAGTATTTGGCCCCTCGGAGTCGACACCAGAAAAAGCACCGCTCGGAACTTCTCCTTCTGTCAGGAGAGAAAAAGTGAGAAAATAGGGTTTTTTTGATCCTTGTGAGGAGATGGAGGGAGAGCCACTGTGAAGATTGACGAATTATTAAAGGCAGCCATAGAAAAGGGTGCGTCCGATCTTCACATAAAGGTCGGCGTCCCTCCCATGGTCCGGGTCAATGGTGAGCTGAGCTCTCTCAATTCCTCAATGAAGCTCAAGCAGGAAGAAGTCGTTGGGCTGGCATTTTCAGTGATGAATGCGGCCCAGAAGGATAAATTTAAAAAGCACCGGGAGCTTGATCTGTCATACAGCGGAGCGGGTCTTGGAAGATTCCGTGTGAACGTCTTTCAGCAGCGGGGGACCGTCGGGATGGTCTTCCGGGTCATTCCGATGAAGACTTTGTCAATTCGTGATCTCCTCCTCCCTCCGACCATCGAAAAACTGGCGATGGAACGGCGGGGCCTGGTTCTGGTTACCGGGACCACCGGCAGTGGAAAATCAACCACCCTTGCATCCATGATTGATCATGTCAACCAGAGCCGTACTGTAAATATTGTTACCATTGAAGATCCGATCGAATTTCTGCATAGAGATAAAAAAGGAATCGTCAGTCAAAGAGAGATCGGGTATGACACAGAATCGTTCAGCGGTGCCCTCCGTTACGCGCTTCGTCAGGATCCGGATGTGATTATGGTGGGGGAGATGAGGGATTTTGAAACAATCTCAACTGCGCTGATGGCTGCTGAGACCGGTCACCTCGTGATGAGCACCCTTCATACCGTCGATGCCACTGAAACAATTGGTCGGATCATTTCGGTCTTTCCCCCTTATCAACAGAAACAGGCAAGGGCACAATTGGCTGCTGTCCTCCACGGGATCGTCTCGCTTCGCCTGGTGCCCCGATCTGATCGGAAAGGGCGTGTCCCCGCCGCGGAAGTCATGGTTGTCACGCAAACCGTTCGTGAGGCCATTGTCGATTCGGAAAAAACGCGTCATATCCGGGACATTATTTCTTCAGGAGCATCCCAGTATGGAATGCAAACCTTCGATCAGTCGTTGTATGATCTTGTTCAAAAAAAGCTGGTCAGTTATGAAGAGGCGATAAAATGGACACAGAGCCCGGATGATTTCGCGTTGAAGATGAAGGGCGTCCAATCCACGAGTGAAAGTTGGGAAGCGTCACAGGACAAGGATGACGGAAATGAGAAATTTGAGGTCGACCGATTTTAATAAAGCAGCGCGGGGAAGTAATCCCTCCCGGAGTTTGTCCTTTCCCTCTTACGGGGCGGCATTAAGAGAGGTGAGTCAGGGAGATTCTCACACGCGGGCGAAGGGGGGAGAAGATCGATCGTACAGTGAGGCAAAAGCGAAGGCCTATCGAATGCTTTCTCATCGGGATCGGACCTCACATGAGATTGCGATGAAGTTAAAGGAAAAGGGGTTTTCCGAGGAGATTGTTTCAACGGTTGTCGCCAAGCTCAAGGAGGTTGGCGCGCTGAATGACAAGCGTTTTGCTGAACATTGGATGCGATATCAGGTAGAAAACCGTCATCTGGGCCCGCTTCGTCTGAAGATGACCTTATTAGAAAAGGGGTTTTCAGCACCGGAAGTTGCACGACTTCTTGAGCGTCTTTCTGAGGAATGGGATCCGGTTTATGTGGCGCGGCGCGCACTCTTGAAACGGTATAAAGAGTTGACTCGGCTTCAGGACCTCCGCTTACGCCGCAAGGCCTTTGCCTTTTTACAGCGGAAAGGTTTTAGCACAGAGAATATCCAAATGGCTTTTCGAAACAGTGATGTTATCGGTAGGGGAAGATGAACTCAGCAGAAATCCGGTCTCAATTTATTCAATATTTTTCAGGCCATGGGCATCAGGAAGTCCAAAGTTCCCCGCTTGTTCCTTCGAATGATCCCAGCCTCCTCTTCACCAACGCCGGGATGGTTCAGTTCAAATCGACCTTTCTGGGTGAGGAGAGGCGGTCTTATACTCGCGCGGTATCCTCTCAGAAATGTATAAGGGCTGGGGGGAAGCATAACGATCTGGAAAATGTCGGTCAGACAGCACGGCATCACACATTTTTTGAAATGCTCGGAAATTTTTCTTTTGGAGACTATTTTAAGAAAGACGCGATTGCCTACGCCTGGGAACTTCTGACCGTGGGATACCAACTGGCCCCTTCCGACCTATGGGTGACGGTTTTCCATGAGGATGACGAGGCGGCGGGACTTTGGAGCAAGATTGTTTCATCCGACCGGATCATCCGTCTGGGTGAGAAAGATAACTTTTGGCAGATGGGCGATGTCGGGCCATGCGGTCCTTGTTCTGAGATCATGTTTGACCAGGGACCAGCCGTCCATCCGGATTGCCCCGGTATTGGCCAGTGTGATTGTGATCGCTACCTTGAGATCTGGAACCTCGTCTTTATGCAATATAGCAGAGGTTACGATGGCAAACTGAGTTCCCTTCCTAAGCCGAGCATCGACACGGGGATGGGGCTTGAAAGGCTCACGGCGGTCTGTCAAGGGGTCTTGAGTAATTATGATACCGACCTTTTTAAACCACTTTTCCATGCCATTGCGAAACATGCCAATCGTCCCGAAGATGAAATAAGGGCTTCGATTCCTGGACGGGTAATCGCCGATCATCTTCGTGCGATCACCTTCTTGACCAGTGATGGTGTGGTGCCTTCGAATGAGGGAAGAGGCTATGTGCTACGAAGGATTCTTCGCCGGGCGGCCCGGTTTGGGAAGAAGCTTGGATTCCATGATCCCTTCCTTTTTACACTGACGGGGGATGTGATTACCCTTATGCAGGAGGCTTATCCGGAATTGGTCCAGAATTGTAAACGGATCAATCAGATTGTTCTGGGCGAAGAGGAGCGATTCATCCATACGCTAAATCAAGGCGTCTATTTGATTGAAGAAATCATCCAGAAGTTGAAGAAAAAAAAGGTCACGGTTCTTCCGGGCGAGGAACTGTTCACCCTTTACGATACTTATGGTTTTCCGCTGGATATTGCTGAGGAAATCGCGGCCGAGGCGGGGATGTCTCTTGATCAGGGCGGTTTTCAAAAGGCCATGGAGATTCAGAAAGAGCGTGCCAGGCGGTCCTGGGTTGGGGACGGAGGGCCGCGTGGTGCGGAGAAAAACCCGCTTTACCGGAAGGTTCTGGAAGAGAGCGGTGAAACCCGGTTTACCGGGTATGAGCACCTGGAAGAAACGGTTACCCTTCTGGCCATTTTGAAGGATGGGGAATCGGTTCATTCTGCCGAGGGAGGAGAGACCGTTGCGTTGATGTTGAACCCGTCCCCGTTTTACGCCGAGTCGGGAGGCCAAGTGGGTGATCGGGGGACCCTTGCATCCTCATCTGCCCTGGTGGAGATTGACCAGACGACAAAACCGCTTCCTGATCTGTTCCTCCATCACGCGAAGGTGGTCCAAGGCAGTATCGAGGTGGGGGGGGCATATCACGCGATCGTCGATGGAGATTCTCGTCGGGATACGGCACGGAACCATACCGGGACCCATCTTTTACATGCGGTCTTGAGGGAGGTCCTTGGTGACCATGTCAAACAGGCCGGTTCTCTTGTCACACCCGAGCGTCTCCGCTTCGATTTTCAACATTTCTCCCCTTTGACAGACCGGGAAGTCGATCGGATTGAGGAGCGCGTGAACGAACGGATTCGGGAAGATGTGCTTGTTCAGACCCGCTTATTGGGCCTGAAAGAGGCCATTGCAACAGGGGCAATGGCCCTGTTTGGTGAAAAATATGGAGATCAGGTTCGCGTCGTCGAGGTGGCTGATTTCAGCAGAGAACTCTGTGGCGGGACCCACTGCCGGGATACAGGGGAGATTGGACTTTTCAAAGTTGTTCGAGAAAGCAGTGTGGCTGCCGGAATCCGTCGCATCGAAGCACTGACCGGACCTGAGGCTTACCACTGGGTGAAAGATCAGGAGCATATCCTTCAAAAATTAGCGACGATGTTTCGGAGTCGTCCGGACGAAGTACTCAAGAAGGCCGAACGGCTTCTGTCTCAAACACAAGAGAAGGACCGTGAAATTGATAGACTGCGGTCCCGACAGACAAAGCATACTTCTGATCCCTTGTCGAAGGTCCACAAGATCGGATCGCTTTCCGTTCTTTCAGAAAAGATTCCTCCTGCAAATATCAGGGAGGTCCGTGCCCATGCCGATCATCTGCGCGATCTCTTGAAGTCAGGACTTGTCATCGTCGGTGCGGTTTCCCAGGATTCGGATAAGGTGACACTGGTGGTCATGGTGACTTCAGACTGGACGGATCGTTTTTCAGCGTCTGATATCGTCAAAGAAATTGCGGATGTGATTGATGGGACCGGTGGTGGAAAGCGGGAAATGGCCCAGGCGGGTGGAAAGAGTGTAGAAAAACTGGACATGGCCCTTGAGAGATCAATAGAAATCATTAAAGAAAAGTGTAAGGATTTGACTTGAAAGGAGGTATGCGATGTTTTCCTTGGCGAAAAAGGTTGCATTGATTGGAATCGGTCTTTCAACACAGGCCAAAGAAGTCATCTCCGAACTTGAAAAAAGAGGGGAGGAGAGCCAGCATAAAGATGCGCTTCGGTTGAAGTCTCTGTTTGATTCTGCCGAGAAAGGGGAGCGGGAGTTTTGTCAAAAGGTGGATGATCTTTGTAAGAAGGTTTCTGGTCGTGTTAAATTTCCAAGCAGTTCCGATATTGAACGGCTTGAAAAAGGCTTGACCAATCTCGAGGCAAAGTTCCATGAGTGGGAGGCTTCGAGGCGATTTAAAAGTGGACCGTCTCCTTCCTGAGAACCTCTGATTAAGTCTGGGTTGAGTTTTTCATGAGATAAAATGTTTTGATTCAAGGCGCAAATTGCAGGGAATAGCTTGCTATTTTCAAGATTTGCAACGCAGAAGCGGGAAATTTTAGCCGTGAAAAAACAATTCATGGATTATTCAGAGGTTCCCTAAGCAGGCATAGCGAAGGCAGTCTAGGACTCGGGACGTTCTTCACGGGTGTCCTTTATCAGGCTTCTTTGTCCTGTTGCATGAAGGGAGTGGGTGACCGGATTGAAGGCGAAACGTGGAATAAAGTGGCTTCTATTTTTTGGGGTCATTCTTTTTGGGATAATTCACTGGGTCCGGTTTCTGGATGCAGTTCCTTCTCCAACCAAAATACAAAAGAAGGTTGAGATCCCGAGGGGTGCTTCCTACCATACGGTCATTGACCTTCTTGACCGCAAAGGCCTCATTACCCGACCCTTTTATTTCAATATCCTTGGAAAAATGACCGGAGGGGAAACGCGAATTAAGCCTGGGGAATATCAACTCCACACCGCAATGCGTCCGATGGAGATCCTCAAAGTGTTGGTGAGTGGGAGGATTGTTCTCCATCGGGTGGTTATTCCAGAAGGCTTAACCTCAAAACAGATTGCGGTTGTCCTGGAAGAGGCCGGTCTCGTCAAGTCACGCGCCTTTCTCCAGGTGGTTCATGATAAAACAGCATTGAAGCGCCTAGGGGTTGAAGCGGAGAGCCTGGAAGGCTATCTCTACCCGGAGACCTACCAATTCGGGAAAGAAACCTCCCCCTTTGAAATTATACAAGTCATGGTCCGGCAGTTTCAGACTGTTTATGATGCGTCATTTCAGAAGCGGGCAAATGAGATTGGGATGACGCAGCTTGAAGTTTTGACACTGGCTTCAATTATCGAAAAGGAAACAGGTGTTGGCGCGGAGCGGAGATTGATCTCCGGTGTATTCCATAATAGGCTTAAAAAGAAAATGCGGCTCCAGAGTGACCCGACGGTGATCTTTTCTCTGGCTGATTTTGATGGAAATTTGACCAGAAAGCATCTGAGAAATTCTTCTCCCTATAACACATATAAAGTAAAGGGCCTTCCCCCCGGTCCGATTGCAAGTCCCGGGAGGGACTCCATTTATGCTGCGCTCTATCCCGAAGATGTTGATTACCTCTATTTTGTCTCAAAGAATAACGGGACGCACTATTTTTCCAAAACGATCCGAGAGCATAATAACGCCGTTCGTAAATATCAACTCAGGAGAAAGAGGAAAAATAGAAAACAGAGCGAGGTCATGTGCCGCTTATGCACCCTACAGGAAGGGTGATCCTGATCATTCTTGACGGTCTTGGGATCGGGGCACTCCCGGATGCGGGAGACTATGGTGACGCGGGAAGTGATACACTCGGTCATATCGCCGAGTCCGTGGGGGGGATTCATCTTCCAAACTTGGAGAAGATGGGGCTGGGATGCCTGGGTTCTTTCCAGGGGGTCAGGCCAGTTTCTAATCCCAGTGGATATTTTGGCCGTATGGCGGAACGCTCGGCGGGCAAGGATACGATCATCGGTCATTGGGAAATGATGGGGGTGGTGACCGAAGTTCCTTTTCCGACCTATCCGGAAGGTTTTCCTCCCGAAATTATTGCTCCCTTCGAGGCTGCCGTTGGCCAAAAGGTTCTGGGAAATTGTGTCGCGTCCGGAACGGAAATAATAGAAACGCTTGGTGCGCGTCATTTGAAAACCGGTTCTCCCGTTGTCTATACATCGGCGGATTCCGTCTTTCAGGTTGCGGCACATGAGGAAATCATATCGCCGACAGACCTCTATGATATCTGCCTTACGGCAAGAAGGCTTTTGAGTCCGCCCCATCATGTCGCACGCGTGATTGCCAGACCTTTTGTCGGAGAACCGGGACGCTTCAAGCGGACAGATCGGCGTCGGGATTTTTCTCTTCCACCTCCTTCTATAACGTTGTTGGACCGCCTTGAAGAACGCGCTATCCCAGTGATTGGAATCGGAAAAATTGAAGATATTTTTTCTGGAAAGGGGATCTCTGAGGCGATTCATACCCATGGGAATGAGGATGGTATCGATCAGACGATCTCCTCGCTGGACCGAATGGGTTCCGGATTGGTCTTTACCAATCTGGTGGATTTTGACATGCTTTACGGCCACCGGAATGACCCCCGAGGCTATGCCGAGGCTTTGCGCGTATTTGACAGGCGACTCCCAGAAATTGTATCGAAGATGCGTGAAGACGATTGGCTGGTTATAACGGCAGATCATGGGAACGACCCGCTGTTTCCGGGGACGGATCATACACGGGAACATGTCCCGCTCCTGATGGCTCAGAGGGAGCGTGGATTGGGAAAAGATGTAGGAACGCGAGGGAGTTTTTCTGATCTGGGGCAAACCCTCGCGGAGTTTTTTCAGGTGCCCCCTCTTCTGTTCGGGGAGAGCTTCCTCCCGTTGATGGGTTAATATAATGGATGTAGACGAAAGACTCAAAGATCTCGGCCTCACCCTCCCACAGGCACCGAATCCGGTGGCCACCTATGTTCCGGTTATCCGGAGCGGGAATCTCCTCTTTTTGTCCGGGATGATTCCTCTGGTGGAAGGGAAACTTCCCTTTACCGGAAGGATTGGGAAGTCATTAACGCTAGAGCAGGGGGAGGAAGCGACCCGTATTGCCCTGCTTAATGCACTGGCCGTCATTCAGGCCGAATGCGGTTCCCTGAATCAGGTCGAGCAAATCGTGCGGATTGCCGTTCATGTCGCCTCCGCCGAGGGATTTACACAACAATCGATTATTGCGAATGCTGCTTCGGATCTCCTGGTTCAGATTTTTGGCGGGGTCGGTCGACATGCCCGCTTGGCCCTTGGTGCAGCGATTCTCCCCTTAGATGCCCCGGTTGAACTGGAAATGATTGTTCAAATTGGACTGGGTCTTTAGGTCAACCTGGTTAGATTTTCAGGCGATCCCAAGTAAAGTCCTTTCTTGTTTGATCAACTCAAACTTACTTAGAGGTTTCTTTAGCGGGTTCGTCCCCTTGCGTAAAAGGTGATGGAAAACCGTCACTTCTGGATCTCTCAATAAGATAGTGAATTATACGAATACAATTCACTGATCTAATTGAAATTATTATGTTTTTTTGTTTAGAGGCTGATCCTTATCATCGTGATGCCATAAGTTTTGTCGGTAGAATTTATAGAAACCTGGCAATTATTCAACATTAAAATCTTTCATGAATAAATTATTAATATAAATCAAAAGGTTATGTAAATGGCAAGAAACTTGCTAGTTCAATGATAATGACATTGTGAGCAGCAAAACTTCATTTGGAAAATCATATATCTTTAGATCTCATTCTTTTGTGAGGTTGTTAACAGATATTGTGGAACATAAATCCTCAGTATGAGGAGGCTGTCCCACTTATTTTGTTGCATGGATCTTTCGATGAAGTATATCTGGAGGAAGGCATGGAATTGACACAATTCAAGATTGAATCTTCAGAGAAAATAACGCTGAGGCTTCGGGCGCGTGACAAAAAATTATTAACCCGAAAAGCCTTCTCCGTAAACGAATATGATTATTTTTCAAGGTTGGTAGAAGACCCAGGTTCGAGCCATTTGATTGGGCGATACACGTTGGAAGAGCTTAAACATCTGCTTGGGTATATCGCTATTAGTGCAAGCAATATGAAGGACTTTAGAGGTCAGAAGGAACTGGAATCTTTGTATGAATATGTTGCCCGGATCATGGCCCATCATGATAGTAGTCTTTGTTAAGGTCCGGTTTTTTATATGGCTTTGGCTTTTTTTAATAGTGCCGCGATTCCCTCTGCCAGCTTTCGGTAACCCTTTCCATTTGGATGAACCCTGTCGCTTTTAAGGGCGCGTTTTGAGAGGATATGGGAAAGGATCTGATCGTCATAAGGAATATGGAATTCTTCTGCAATCTCCTTGTAGAAAGATGGCGGTGAAAATGAAAGGTCCGGTCTCGGTACGCCGATCAGAACAACCTCGATCCCTTTGTTTTTTGCCATTCGGATCATTGACCGGATATTGTCTGCAATCTCCTTCTCTTCAGATCTTTTCAATAAATCATTTCCCCCATGACAGAGAATCAATAAGGTGGGCTGTACGTCCTCTAGCAGGCCGGGAAGTCGCTTCAGCCCCCCTTGGGTTAGTTCCCCGGACTCCCCGCCGTTAATAACGCGATGTTGAATCATTCCCTCAAGCAATTCCGGATATCGGGTCCCATTTTCCGCCCCGAGACCAGAGGTCAGACTATCTCCGAAGGCGAGAACAACAGCCCCATCGACCAAAGGGCTGAGGGACGGGGTTTCATCCTGACACCCGATCAATAAAAATATCAGACACGCAAAGAACGAGACTGAGATTCGTTTTTGGGATATTTTTATCTGATGGTCATCCATATTATTTGAAGTATACACGAAGACAATGGATATTTTTCTTATGGTCTGGCCCCCCTCTCCCGTTTATGTTACTTTTGCTTCATTAATTTCCCTGCGAAGGAAGCGTATGATTCAAGTTGTTAACCTGGAGAAGACTTATCCTCATCCAACAAAACCGGTGACGGCACTGAGGGGAATTTCGCTTACGATCAAAAAAGGGTCGTTTTCCCTCCTGATGGGGCCGAGCGGTTGTGGAAAGTCGACCCTCCTAAATCTGATTGGCGGACTCGATCATCCGACGACGGGAGAGATTTTCATCGCAGGAAAACCGACCCGGGATTTCACCGATACAGAGTGGACGGCGCTTCGCCGCTCAGAAATCGGAATGATTTTTCAGTTTTTTAATCTCCTCCCGATGCTTAACGCTTTGGAAAATGTTTCCCTCCCCCTGCTGCTCAGAGGGGATCGGTCTGTGGAAGCGCGGGAGAAGGCGCGGGACGCCTTGGTTGGTGTTGGGCTTGAATCCCGATTGGAACATCTTCCGAGCGCCTTGTCGGGCGGGGAGATGCAGCGTGTCGCCATCGCGCGGGCCGATGCGATCTGCCCAAAGATTCTCCTGGCAGATGAGCCGACCGGAAATCTGGATTCAAAAACCGGAGAGGATATTCTTCGCCTCCTTGCCTCTCGATCACAGCAATCGGGTGTGACCATCCTTCTTGCCACACATAGCAAACAGGCCATTTCCTATGGCGATCAGGTCATCCATTTAAAGGACAGTCAAATTGACCGCATTGAAGAGCCGTAATAATTCAGCACACCCATCTTTTCCTCCATGGCGGCGTTGCTGCGGTGCTCGAATCCTCACGTA
>JAJDBV010000023.1 GCA_029261165.1 Nitrospirota bacterium
TTTTCCTGAAGCTTGCCGATGATTGATACGGTTGCAAGCCCAAAGACGACCGCCATGAGGAGCGGAGGCGCACCGATCAGAAAAGCGAGTGTCACCCCTGCAAAAGCGGCATGCGCCGTTCCCGCGCCGATAAAGGAAAGACCTTTTAAGACCACGAAGACCCCGATGACCGAACAGACCAAGCCAATCAGAAAAGAGGAGAGAAAGGCCCGCTGCATGAATCCGTATGACAACATTTCAATCATAATTTTATGATCCTGCTTTGTAATAACAATACAGCCTGTCCGAAGATCGCTTCAGGGCAAGGCACGAGGAGCGCAGAACTGCAACGTACTTTATATACGTGAGGATTAGAGCACCGCAGCAACGCCGCCATGGGGCAATCTCCGGACAGGCATTCAAGTGTGGTGTGTATCGTGAATAATGATATAGGGCCTCTGATCCCGTTCCGCCATGATCACCTCTTCGCCGTAGACGCGGGAGAGGGTCTCCTTCGTCAGGATTTCATGGGGAGGTCCTTTTCCATATAGCCGTGTTTTCAGGAGGGCAAGGGTATCGACAAAAGGGCTTATCGTATTGATATCATGCGTAACAAAGACGATCGTCAGATGATACGTCCGGTGAAGGTGACGTATCAGGTCAATCAACTGGCGTTGTGCATTGGCGTCGATTCCGGTTGTCGGCTCGTCCAGAAGAAGGATCTCGGGTCGTTGCGACAATGCACGAGCAATGAGGACGCGCTGCTGTTCTCCCCCGGAAAGCGTCCCGAAAGGAAGGCCTTTTAAATCATCCATCCCAACGGCTTGGAGTGATTCACGTACAATGGTTTCGTCGGTTCGGGAAGGCCGTCGGAAAAGACCGATGGCCCCGAAGCGTCCCATCATTGCCACCTCCCATGCCGTGATTGGGTAGTTTGGATCGGTCATCCCTTTCTGAGGGAGGTATCCAATCCGCGCCCGATGGTGACAACGGAGCGCCTCACAGGCACAATCAAAAATCTGCAATTCGCCGCGAACCGGGGTCATCAGACCCAGCAGACCTTTTAAGAAGGTCGTTTTTCCCGATCCGTTGGGTCCGATCACCCCGACAAACTCTCCTGCCTTGATGTTCAGCGTGATGTCTTCCAGGGCGATGCGATTAGAATAGGAGAATGTGGCGTGGGTAAACTGTACGATTGGGGAAGAGGCCATCAAGAACCCCGCAATGCCGCAACAAGGACTTGAGTGTTGTGGCGAATCAAGTCGAAATAGGTCTCCGTTCCGGGAATCGCGCCAGGCAAGGGGGAGAGAACAACGATGGTTGCCCCGGTTTCATCTGCCAGAATCTTAGGTATCTTTGGGCTAAGTTGAGGTTCTGAGACAATGACGCGGATGCCTTCCTTTCGGATCAACTCGATGAGATCGCCGAGATGTCTGGCGGAAGGTCGGCTGCCGATTTGGGAGAGAATATCCCCTTTAATGATAAAGCCGAATCGGCGTGAAAAATAGGGCCATGCGGGATGATGCGTGATAATCGCTTTATCCGGGAGGGCCTTCACTGTTTCCATCAATTCATTGACCAGAAAATCAAGTTCCCGAACATACCGTGACTGATTCTCAATGAAATCGTCCTCGTGTACTGGATCAATCTTGATCAAACCTTCAACGATATTCTGAATCATGATTTTCGCATTTTCAGGGTCCAGCCAGATATGGGGATTTGCCGTAGATTCTCCTGGGTGCTCCAGCGCATGGGAACTGTCATCAACGAGAGAGACCCCTTGAGAGGTGACCACGACTGGAAGATCCACCCGGTCGGCATTCTCGATAAGAGGATCAACCCACACCTCCAAGCCAAGACCGATCTTGATGAGGAGTCGGGCGTGTCGAAGGGCAATCACATCGCTCGGTTTCGGGGTATAAGTATGTTCACTCTCCAGACCACTGATCAAAGAGGTGACTTTGACGTGTGCCCCCCCGATTTTCTCGGCAAAACCTTTGAGGACCGGTAGGGTGGCAACAATTGTGATCGGTTCTGCCGCGTAAAGAGGACCCGTAGAAAGGAGGAGAAAGAGGAAAAGAAGTGCTCCGGAACCCCTTGTCCTTATCGTTGAAAAAAGCATCCGGGATAAGACCATGAAAAGGGGGGACAAGTCAAACCACCCTATCATTTAGCGTAATTATTTGATAAAATCACAAGTAACGATTCAGCACACCCCTCTTTTCTCTATTATTGTTTAATGTGCGGGGCGACGTTGCTGTGGTGCTTCTCTCCGCGTCCCTTACCCGGAAGGATGGGTCTCGTGAAGCCAAAACAGTGGCATGCTGAATCGTTACAATCACCTCGAAAGTATAAACGCAATAGGAGATTTTTAGAATGAATTGTCTTTTGGGAAAAAACTTGATTTTATTTTCGGTCCTACTGATAGTGCTGTCCTCTTTTAGTCCGGTCCGAGCGCAGGAAGATGGGCCGGGAACAAGCGTTCCCTCCCTTGGCAACAAACATATCTCCTCTATGAGGGCGAGCCACCCCCCCTACAATAGCAAGCCGCCGACTTCGGGACCACATACGCATAATGTGGCCAAGTGGGGGGTCTATCGGCAACAGATTCCAAATGAACTTCAGGTTCACAACCTCGAAGATGGCGGGGTCCTGATCCAGTATGATTGCAAAGACTGCAAAGACCTGATCAAAAAGATTGAGAAACTGGCATGGCGCTACCTCAAAAAGGCCAAGCAGGGAGGAGAAAGCAGCCGCTACGGACATCTTATTGCGGCCCCCTACAAAGGAATGGATACCCGCATCGCCTTGACGGCCTGGACAAGGATCGACAAGCTGGACGATTTTGATGAGGCACGCATTAAACGGTTTATTGAGGCGTATGTCGGCATTGATCACCATCCAAGTGGTCCGAAATAACGCGACGACCCACCTGCCTTTTCCGAAGCAGATCAGCCGCTTATCGCAATGAACGAGATGAAGAATCGGATACGGCCCTAGGAGTCTGTCTGAGAAATAGGGTCATCGCGAGGTGAATGGAAAATAGAGCCAGGTTTGCAGGTTATTTGAGGCGAATAGCCCGGCTATTTAAGGAAAATAACCTGGGAAATGGGCCTATTTGCCATCACCGCAGTAGATCCTTTATTTCTCCGATAGGCTCCTATAGTCTTGCCTCCTTGTCGGGTTGCCTTCTCTGCTTAAGCTTTCCCCGCTGGGAATTCTCATTACTCGCATGGATCGCATTAATCCCCCTTTTTTTTGCCATTTTTGGCCAGCCTATTTCCAGGGCATTTTTCCTGGGATGGATCACGGGGGTCATTTTCTTTACCGGAACGCTCTCCTGGATCTCGTTCACCCTGCACAATTACGGAGAGATCTCCTGGGGAATCAGCCTTCTCCTGATGTTCCTCTTCCTTGCTTATCTTTCGGTTTATTTCGGTCTCTTTGCCGCGCTGCTCCGATATATTCGGGATGATCGTTTCTCTACCCTTTTCTTTGTCCCTGCCGCATGGACAACATTAGAACTGATTAGAGGACAGCTCTTTACCGGATTTCCCTGGGCGCATCTCGGTTATTCGCAATATCGATTTCTTCCCGTTATTCAGATCGCTGACCTTGGAAGTGTCTACGCGGTCGGGTTTGTCGTGGTTCTTGTCAATGCCGCACTCTTTAAGATTCTCTTGGTGGGATTGGAGGAGCACCGAATTGCCACCCCTGAGGTCGCGGCGACCTTAGTCGTTCTCGCAGTGACGCTCATCTATGGCCTGTTTCGCCTTTGGCAGCCCATGGGAGACAGACCCTCCCTTTCCGTTTCAGTTGTACAGGGAAACATCGATCAAATCCAGAAATGGGATTCACGATTCCGGGAGGAGACGTTTCAGACCTATAAACGCCTCTCGCTGATGGGTTCTGAGTCTGGAACCAGGTTGAAGTCGGATTTAGTCATCTGGCCTGAGGCGGCTCTCCCTTTCTTCTTTGAAGACGAACCGGATTATCAAGCCGCGTTGCTGGACCTCGCCAGGGAAGGAAATTTCCACCTCCTCTTCGGAAGTCCGGCTTATAGCACGGCTTTTTCCGGAAAGATCTCGTTGTTGAACAGCGCTTATTTGCTTTCCCCGAAAAACCGCCTGTTTTTCCGCTATGATAAGATGCATTTGGTCCCTTTTGGGGAATATGTCCCCCTTCCTTCCCTCCTCTCCTTTGTCAACAAAATGGTCGAGGGTGTTGGCGATTTTATCCCAGGCCGGGAAGCGAGGCTCATGGAGGTTGCCGCAACCCGGATCGGAACCGTTATCTGCTTCGAGGTTATTTTCCCGGAAGTGGTTCGCCAATTTGTTAAAAACGGGGCAGGCCTGATGACCACCATCACGAATGACGCATGGTTCGGGAGGTCCGCCGCACCTTACCAGCATTTTTCTATGGTGGTCTTTCGGGCCATTGAAAACCGCGTTCCCTTCGCTCGGGCGGCAAATACCGGCATTTCTGGATTCATTGACGCAACCGGGAAAATTACGCAACAGTCCTCTCTTTTTGTTGAAGCGACCCTTTCCGAAGAGCTTCTCCCGGGAAACCGGAGAACTTTCTATACCCTGTATGGAGATTTTTTTGTGATCGCCTGTGCTATAATTACGCTCATTTTTTGTATTCTTGAACAACTCAAAAGGAGGAAGACCGATGCTCTTTGAACTCCAAGAGGAACTTGAAACCCTTCGATCCGAGCTGGACCAGCTCAGGGGGCATCTTTGACCTGGCAACAATAGAGGATCAGATCAAGGAACTGGATGCGGCAGCGTCTGAGCCTGACTTCTGGAGTGATTCGGAAGCGGCACAAAAAAAAATTGCCCGCAAAGCAAGACTCGAAAAGGTCTCAAAGCAGTGGCATCGTATTGACGACAGCTGGGAAGAGACTGCCCTCCTGATTGATCTGAGTAAGGAAGAGAACGATCCCTCCGTTGAAAAAGAGATCGAGAGCGCGCTCAATGGTTTACGCCGGGAAACGGATCGGCTCACAATAGAAACCCTCTTCAAGGGTTCCAAAGACCTGAACAATGCCATCGTCACGATTCATCCGGGCGCCGGGGGAACCGAATCCCAGGACTGGGCCCAAATGCTGATGCGGATGTATCTTCGCTGGAGTGAGCGGAAAGGGTATGGGGTTGAGACCTTCGATCTTCAGCCCGGAGATGAAGCAGGGATAAAGAGTGTCACCTTCTCCGTAAAAGGTTCTTACGCTTATGGCTATTTCAAGGCAGAGGCCGGCGTCCACAGGCTTGTCCGTATCTCTCCCTTTGACGCTAACAAGCGGCGGCATACCTCATTTGCATCCGTTTTTGTCTCTCCTGAAATTGAAGACGATCTGGATATTGTCATTGATGAAAAGGAACTCCGTATCGATATCTACCGGGCAAGCGGCGCCGGAGGGCAACATGTCAACAAAACCTCTTCCGCGGTTCGCATTACACATCTGCCGACGGGAACCGTAACACAGTGCCAGAATGAACGTTCTCAGCTTCAAAACAAGACCGTCGCCATGACCGTATTAAAGTCACGCCTCTATGAATTAGAACAGGCAAAGAAGGAAGAGGCCATGGCAAAAATAACAGGAGAGAAAAAGGAGATCGGATGGGGAAACCAGATCCGATCTTATATCTTCCAGCCATATCAGATGGTCAAAGATCACCGCACGGGGATAGAAAAAGGGAATGTGACTTCTGTCATGGATGGCGATATCGATATCTTCGTGGAAGGCTATCTGAAGAGGCCGAAGTAGGAAGATCAGGCAAGATCTCCAAAGAGGTCTAACTTAGTTGCCTCTTTTAACAAGTGGCAGTTTGATTGAAATACGCGTTCCATGACCCGGAGTTGAATCAATAAAGAATGTCCCACCAGAGAGTTCCACGCGCTCCTTCATTCCCAGAATGCCGATTCCCCTCCTGGACATTGGGGGCGAGGCAAAGTAACGTTTCACATCAAACCCCTTTCCATCATCTGTAATATACAGATGATGGTGGATGTCTTTTTTTTCTAGGGAGATGACAGCTGATTCCGCATTGGCATGCCTGGAGATATTGTTCAGCGCTTCCTGAACGATTCGGTAAAGGAGCGTTTCAAGGCGGGCAGAAAACCGCTTTTTAGACCCCGATAGCTGGAGATGGATTGCTGTTCCGGTTTGTTTTGAAAACAGGTCAGCAGTCCACTGCAGCGTTGCGATGAGACCGGATTCATCCAGAATCGCAGGGCGTAAATCGTGGGAGAGTTTCTGGACGCCTTCAAGCGTTTTTCCAGCCTGTTCAATGATCTGATCAAGACGGGCACGCAGGGCTTCTTCAGGGTTCCCGAGCTCTTTTTTCATACACTCTAGGGTATTTTTAATGTTTTTCATGTTTTTTCCGGACTCATCCCTTAATTTCTTCGCGATACGTCGGCGTTCCTCTTCTTGGATATTCGCCATCGCCGAAGAGAGGGATTGTAAGCGTTCCAGGTGTTTCTGCACGGCTTGGTGTATCATGGCATTTTCGAAGGCGTGGGCAATCTGGCTGCCCATGTTTTCAATTCTTTCAACCTCTTCTTTGGAAAAGCTCCGAAAGTAGCGCGTTTCATCTAGGAGGACAACGCCGACGATTCTATCTTTTTTAATGAGCGGGACAGAAAAGAGTGATCGCGATTTAAAGGTCTTAATCCATTTTTTACCGATCCGCGAATCATGAGGCGCATTATCAGCGACGATCGGATGTCGATCCCTTGCCGTAAGCGGGACGAGCATATTTTCATTCATTTTGAATTCGATCTTGCGGATGGCTTCACTGCAGTGGTCAGAGCCGGCGACACCCAGAAGGAGGCTTCGCTTATCCTCTACAGAAAAGATGTAACAATTGCTGGCCCCGATCATCTGCTTAAGGCTATTCGCAATAGACGGAAGGAGTTGCTCTAGATGGAGACTCTTTGCAATTGATTGGCCGACTTCATTGATAATCTTGAGGTCTTCGACCTGTTTCAGCATATCAGCGAACATCTTTATGCTGTCAATTGAGAAGACAAAGGCCTTTGCCGCGCGATCCAAGACCGCGACATCATCTTCTGTAAAGATCCTACTCCGGCTAAAGAGACAAAGGATTCCCCAGGAACTTCCTGATGGTTTTATCGGAATCCCCATATAGGATAGGATACCCTCTTCTCCGACCAGCTTTTTCTTTAAGGGTGTTCCCTCTTCTTCCGTGACGATCAGGGTCGGCGATTTTCTTGTGATGACCTTTCCGATACCCCCATCCCCGACTTTTATTCCATTCTTTTCTAGGCGTTCGGCTGTTTCTACTGTGATGTGATGCTGTGCTGCGAGAAAAAGCCGATGGCTCTTCTCTTCTAGTTTTAAGAGGTAGCCTCCGTCAACATCAACGGAGGAAAGCATCCCCTCTAATGCCTTCTGGAGGACTTCTTCCTCCTTTACGCAATGACTTAATATCGACAGGGTCGATTCGACGATTCCATGTTCGATATTTTTTCGCACAAGTTCTTTTTCAAGGGTTTGAATTCCTGTCGCATCCCGTCCGCTCAATTCTAATCCAAGAGGTTTTTTTCCCTTCTGATTCAGCGTGAGCTCTACTGAAAGAACCCCTTTCAAAGTGCCTTTCTTAACGACTTCCAGTTCGAAAGAGGCCACACTCTTCTTCCCTGATTTCAAGCGCTTTACCTGATTGGAGTATGATGACGCGCCCGCTGGGGTCAAGAACTGCGAAAGCGGAAGGTTGGAAATTTTTCCTGCCCCATACCCTAAGTAATGTGAAAATGGGGGGTTTGATTCAAGGATGCGGCCGTAACGGTCGAGCGACATTTTGAGAAGCGGATTCTCTTCTTGTCTCTCTTCCTTTGTGCTCATTCTCTGGAGGAGAAAGGGACAGATTAAATTAGAAATCAGGAGGAAGGATTCTTGATCTGACGGGGTCAGGGCATTCGGCTGTACATAACCAAGAGAGAGAGAACCGAACACTTTTTCTTCAGAGCGGAGCGTCACCCCAGCGAAGCTCTTGACGTCTAACCCCCGAATGACTTGACCGACAAATTTGCGGTCTTTTGAGATCTCATCCGAAAAAAGGCTTTGGCCTTCCTGAAGAACAATGCTCGGGAGAGATTGCCACGCTCGAGGGATGGGACTGTTTTTGCCGAAACCCTTCGGCATCCCTATATTTGAAACAAGGAGCCATTCTTCCCCTTTTTCTTCGCGCCCGAAGAGGAGAAGAAGATCTGCTCCCATGGTCATTTTTATCTGGTTTAAGAGGAGGTCAAGAAAGTTGGAAGACGAGTCCAGAGATCCCGCATGGTTCGAAAAAACCTGCAAAACCGGCTGAATTTTCTCGTAAGCGGCGAGACCCAGAGGCTTCCCCTCGTCTCGCTCTGCAGCGCACATCGGTTGGTCGGACATTATAGGCCCCTGCTTTCCATACCCCCTTCGATACCGTGTGCGGAGACAGGTCCCGCTTCGCTTCAAAGAGATATTGAAACACCTTACAGGTGTCTCTATGGCAGGATAAACGTATCAAAATTGTTGTTAAACTTAAGTAACTGTTCAGCAATAACGCCGCCATGAAGGCCTGGACGGGTGAACTGGAGCGGTACTCGTATAAATACATTGGCAGGAAACACCAATCTGGTAGGCAGATTAGCACACCTCTGCGACAAAAGTCAAAACGATCCGGTTCCCCCAAATCATACACAATACGAGCGACTAACCCTAAGGAACTGTCGATTAAGTCATGAATTGTTTTTCGCAGGGTAAAATGTCCTGCTTCATACCTTGCAAATCTTGAACACGCCTAGCCAGCGGACGGAGTTAGCGAGTGAATAAAGAAAATCGTCTTTCTTCATCTCGGGTCGAAGAATCCTCCCTCTTTTTTGGGGTGGTTCTTCCAAATTGCGGGATATTCTCTCCGGTTCAGGCCTTGACGCGCCTTGAAAGGAAACATTTTATCTCCTGAAAACTCAACCCAGACTTGATCAGAGCTTCCCTGAGAAAAAGAAACAAACGGGGTCAAGCCTTTTGAGTTTGACTCCATATCGGCAATTCAGTAAGATCACCCGTAACCATCAGCACGCCCATCTTTTTCTCCATGACTGGGTAGCTGTGGGGCTCGAATCCTCGCGCATTACCCTGGAGAATTGGGTCTCGCGAAGTCAAAATCTGAGCTTGCTGAATGGTTACGATCACACTTAATATTATCTGGAAATATAGAGGTAGAAAATGCCGCCAAGAGTATTTCTCATCATTGTCCTATTCAGTTTGTTCGGGGCTTGTTCTCGCCGTCCGCCGGAAGGGATGGTCGCCATTCCAGCCGGAGAATTTATCATGGGAACCGATGAGGTGGATGAATCGAACTTTGCGGCAGAGCAGGGGATTGTCAAGCCCTGGTTTGTCGATGAAGGCCCTTCGCACAAAATATTTCTTCCCCTTTACTATATAGACCAACATGAAGTGACGAACGCGGAATACGCTGAATATGTCCTCACCGAAAAGGTTTCCCCCCCGCCCTATTGGGAAAAGGGACGTTATCCCCAAGGAGGTGACAATCTGCCCGTGGTCATGATCAGCTGGGAAGAGGCGCAAGGCTATTGCCGTTCAAAAGAAGGACACCTCCCGAGCGAAGCCGAATGGGAAAAGGCCGCAAGAGGAACAGATGGAAGGCCCTATCCCTGGGGAGTCGAATTTGATATCCAAAAGGTGAATGTCGGAGGATCCTCACAAAGCCTCAAGCCCGTTGGAAGCTATGCCGCAGGAAAGAGCCCTTATGAGGTCTTCGATATGATCGGAAACGCATGGGAATGGACCGCCGACTGGTACCAGCCGTACCCCGGAAGCAAGCATAAAAGTAAGGACTACGGAAGGCGCATCAAGGTGCTACGGGGAAATTCATGGTCCAGCATCGGCCATTTCCCGGAAGAAATCCATGGCGAACTGGTTAAACACCATTCCACGGTGACCTTTCGACTCTTTGCCCCCCCCGATGCAACCATTAATGACGTCGGATTTCGATGCGTTCGACCCAGTTAAATCACGCCCAGACCGGGCTTCATCGTCCCGGTCATGAATCGAAAGGGAGGGTCGCATCAGCGAAGGATTCCCCCCTCCCTTTTGTCAAAACGGTTAAAGCCAACGGTCTTCATCCGGTCGATACCCTTCAAAAGGGAAGATGGGAAGAAGCCCTCTTCCTCCTGGATGGCTCCGCGGGAGGATGGTTTGATGGCCGGTATTCTCTTTTCGGGGGCTCCCCTTTTGCCCGCTTCCAAAGCAAGGGAAAATCAAGCCGCTTCGACACGCTCCACTCCGGGAAGAAGCAGTCCACCTCTTCCGCGAGCAATCCTTTGCTTCACCTCCAGCGCTGGCTTGACCGATTTCGACCCACTGTGGAAGCGGATCGTCCTCTTTCGGAAATTCCCTTCCTGGATGGAGGGGTTGTCGGTTTCTTTAGTTATGACCTGGTCCGACAGTTTGAAGCCATCCCGCCTCCGGCAAAGGAAGACCCGGACCTCCCCGATATTGACCTCCTCTTCTTGAATCTGTTCGTCCTCTTCGATCATGCGAAGGATTGCCTTCACATCATATACAATCCGGCCCCCGAAATACGCCTGGGGGAACCTCGTGAAAGAGTTTACCAGGAAGGTCAAGAGAAATTGAAGAGGGTCTGCGAGGGCCTGGCCGGGCCGACACCACAGAGGAAGTTTGAGGGCTTGGTGTTCCCACAAAAGGGTAGGACGGGCTGTTCTAAAAAGGAATACGTGGAGATGGTCCGACGAGCGAAGGCCTATATTGCGGCCGGAGATATTTTTCAGGCCAATCT
The DNA here is from genome assembly GCA_029261165.1 of Nitrospirota bacterium. GTDB lineage: Bacteria > Nitrospirota > Nitrospiria > SBBL01 > JAADHI01 > DUAG01. Next base: position 10,806 of record JAJDBV010000023.1, read on the forward strand.
CTCCCACCGTTTGACCTTCGAGGCCTCACGGTCCTCCATTTTTGAGGTGTACAGACGACTCTGGCAAATAAACCCTTCCCCGTTTTCAGCCTACCTTGATCTGGGAAAGATTCAGATCGCTTCAGGGTCTCCGGAGAGGCTGGTGCGGATCAGGAAAACGCCTCATGATGATATTGTCGAAACCCGGCCCATTGCAGGAACGCGGCCCCGCGGCGGGACCCCCCTTCAGGACGAACAGATGGTCAAGGCGCTCTACGGCAGTGAAAAGGAACGCGCGGAACACTTGATGTTGATCGACCTGGCGCGGAACGATCTCGGGAAAATCTGCCGGTACGGTTCGGTCTCTGTCGACGAGATGATGGCCCTGGAGAAATACTCCCATGTCTTTCATCTCGTATCCAATATCAGGGGAAGCTTGGTTCCGGGAACCACACCGCTTCAAGTCCTGAAAGCCCTTTTTCCGGGAGGAACCATTACAGGGGTTCCCAAGATCCGGTGCATGGAAATCATTTATGAACTGGAAAGCCAAGCGAGGGGAATTTATACCGGCGCGATCGGCTACATCGGATTTGGGGGAGAGATGGACCTGAACATTGCAATTCGCACCTGGGTCCGGACGAAAGATCAGATGTCCATGCAGGTCGGTGCGGGGATTGTCGCGGACTCGATTCCCGAACGAGAATATCAGGAGACACTTCAGAAGGCAGCGGCCTTGATGAAGGCCATAAAACCGGCCTGATAGGATGTTAAAACCCGATAATCTGTCATTCCCGAAAAATTTAATCGGGAATCCAAAATACTAAAATCAAGACCTTATGGATTCCCGCCAGTGCGGGAATGACGGCTAAACGCAAAACACCTGTTTTTTTAACAGCCTGTGAATAAGGACCAAGAGAGATGTGGGTTTACCTTAACGATCACTTTGTCCCGGAAGAAGAGGCAAAGATCTCCATCTTTGATCATGGATTTCTCTACGGGGACGGTCTGTTTGAAACGGTTCGGGCCTACTCGGGGCGAATCTTTGCCTTGCCAGAACACATGGACAGACTGTCGCGCTCCGCGGACCGTCTGGAGATTCCGCTGCCCCCTCCCGCGTCGCTTGAAACACTCCTGTACGAGACACTCAGACGAAACCACTTAAAAAATGCTGTTCTTCGCCTCACGATCACCCGGGGAGAGGCAAGGGGAGGGCTCGTCCCTGATTCCGACCCAAAGACCAGGACAACGATGGTCATTACGCCCCGCTTGTTTGACGGCCATCCGGCGGATTATTACGAGAATGGGGTGACCGCGTCCATCGTATCTGTACGCCGGAACGCACCCGACGCATTGGACCCCGCACTGAAATCCTTGAGCTTTCTAAACAACGTCATGGCAAAGATGGAGGCAAAGAAGAGGGGGGCCTTTGAAGGAATATTTCTCAGCCTGGAGGGGTGCCTCTCGGAAGGAACAACGAGTAATCTCTTTTGGGTCCGGGATGGCGTGATCAAGACCCCTTCGGTCAAGTCCTCTATATTAGAAGGGATCACGCGCGGTGTCGTGATCGGGTTGGCGAAAGGGATGGGGATTTCTCTAAAAGAAGGCAATTACCCCCCTGAAGACCTTCTTGACGCCGAGGAGGCCTTCTTGACGAACACGGGCCTAGAACTGATGCCCTTGACGGGGGTCAACGGGAAGAAGATCGGAACAGGCTTACCGGGAGGGATGACCATTAAACTCCACCAGGCCTTCAAGGCCTTGGTCGCGACAGGGGACGGAGGGAAGTTTCTGGTTAAGACTTGGGGGACACCTTCACCCTGACCGGCTTCTTTTCAACCTTCAACTTCGAAATACGCCGACCGTCCATATCGACAATCGTAAATTTGTACTCACCATGCCGAATATTCTCTCCCCCCTTTGGGATGCCCTGAAGCAGAGAAAGAACAAATCCACCCAAGGTCTCGTAGTCGGCGGATTCCGGCACGGGAAAACCATATTCGCTCTTCAGATCTCTCACATTCAGAGAGGCATCGACGACCCATGAACCATCTTTCATGCGCTCGACAGGACGATCTTCCGTATCATATTCGTCCTGAATCTCTCCGACAATCTCTTCGATGATATCTTCCATTGTGATTAATCCTTCGACGCTCCCATATTCATTAATGACAATCGCAAGCTGGGTTCTCCTCCGCTGCATCTCTTTAAGAAGGACGCTGACCTGCATTGTCTCCGGAACAAAATAGGGCGGGTGGAGAAGGTCTTTCACTATAACAGGTTCGGCGCGGTGCAAAATATCGAGTAAGTCTTTAAAATAAAGAATGCCGGAAATTTCGTTGAGGTTGGTTTTGAATACGGGGTATCTCGAAAAGTTATTCTCCGTGACGTACTTCAGCACTTCCTGAGAGGGTGTGTCGATCTGGAGGGCAAAAATCTTCGGTCTTGGAACCATGACCTCCTTGACTGAGGTATCCGTAAATTCAAATACACTATGAATCAACTCTTGTTCGGTCTCATCAAAGACCCCTTTCTCTCTGCCTTCTTTTAACATCAGCTTGATCTCTTCTTCCGAGATAAAACTTCCAGAGACGATCCTTCCTCCCTCTGCCCCTAAAAAGATCCGGGTTGAAGCCGTCAGCACCCGGACAAAGGGGCGCAATACTTTGGCAAGAAGGTTCACCGGTTTGGCGAGTGCCAAGGCAATCTGGTCAGGATATTTCAGGGCCAGGGACTTGGGAACCAGTTCGCCTAGAACGAGAGAGAAGTAAGAAATTCCGATGACGACCAGAAAGACTGAAAAAAACTCACCGGACGATTGTAAGAGAGGGATCTTGTCGATTAAGGGCTTAATTGATCCGACGGCAGTGACACCACCGATGGCCGCGGCCGCCGACCCAAGGAGGGTGACTCCGATCTGAACCGTCGCTAAAAAAGGCTCTGGATTGGCTTGGAGCTGCTGCACATACCCAGCATGACGATTCCCCTTTTCGGCCAACTTTTTAATGTTGCTTTTTCGAGCGGCGATGACTGCAATTTCCGCCGAAGAAAAAAAACCGTTCGCCAAAATAAGGAGAAAGATCAGCGTAAATTCAAACAGCATATAGATGACACCTCACACCGTAAAGATAACATAAAACAACAGAACGGACAAGGGACCGCCAGAGACCATCGCCAGGGACCGTCGTAGATGAGACAATCTCACTCGGCCCTCAATATGTATTTTTAACTAAAATGCTGTATTATCAGTACGATAGGATCATCTTTATTTTAAAATCCCAGAATGTGGGGACTCTTTTTCATTGACTTTTTCATCCATTACCGTTAGCCTGTGGGCCGGATTTATCCAAGCCGGGAGGCTAAGGGGACCCCCAGTTGAGGTTCCCTCTTTAGTGGTCCTTCATGGGTTTGTATGATGCGGATGTTGACTGAATGGAACACCTTTCAGAAATTTTTTGATGCCGATCGTTTGACTGATTGTCGGCCTACAAGACAGGGGTTGGTCTCGACTGTGTGAACGGATGGCCATCTTCCTGAAGGTTCTTCGTTGGATGGAGATTTGAACAGACGAACCCGCCCTCGTTTTCGAACGATATTTTTCCTCTCTCTTCTCCTCGTCTTCATATTTCAAAATCATGCTTGGCCAGAGCAGCAACGCACCGGTTCTTTGTGCTTTTCTGACAAGGTGATGAACCGCCTCCCGGTTTCTGAGTTTATCATGTTACGTATTTATGGGCGTTATGACTGGAAGGTCGCACCTTGTGACCTCCCCTCGGAACGCTCACCGATGGAAAAAGGGATTGATGCGCTTCAGAGAGGAGATCTCAAAAGTGCAGAGGCTGAATTTCTGAAGGTCTTGGACGCCGATCCGAACCATCCGTTTGCCAACCTCCACCTCGGGTCCATTTATTTTGCAACCAATCGGGATGATCTGGCATTGTCCGTCCTGAATCGTGCCATCACCTCAAAGCCTGATCTTTTGCGTGCCTATCTCCGTCTGGCCGATATCTATGAAAAACAAGGTAACTTGTCTGAGGCGATCAGAACGGTTCAAGAAGTCTATACGGGTCTGACGGATGAGAAATCTCCTGGGGCAAAAACCCTGTCCCTGCGCCTGACGCACCTGCGAAACAAACTCGAAGTAAAGACAAGGTTCGAACGGGGAATCACCCTGTTGCGGGCAGGGAATACCGGGCGAGCGGAAGAGGCGTTTCGGTCTGTCCTGGCGATTCAACCGGAAAATGTGCAGGCATCCCATTTCCTTGGTCTTTCTCTCGGGATTCAAAACCGATTCGGGGAGGCTATCGAACAGTTTGAGGCTTTACTCCGAATTAAGCCGGAATTGATCGACTCCAGAACGCGTCTGGCCGAGCTTTATCAGTCGGGGGGAAGGCTGACTGACGCGAGATCGGAACTGGAAACGGGACTCTTTTTTCTGGAAGACGGAGATGGTCCACTTGCCCAATCTCTTGGTGAGAAGTTGAAAGATGTCGAGAATCAAATCGAATTGAAGGGGTTTTTTGATCGGAGTTCAAATGAGATTGCAGGCGAGCGGATCGATGTCGCGATTGCAACGCTCCAGGAGATCTTGAAGATCGATCCGGTACATGCTCTGGCTTATTTTAACCTTGGAAACCTTTGGGCACAGAAAAACCGTCTCGATTTGGCCGAGTTTCACTTCAAAAAAGCAATTGAGCATGTCCCAGCCTACACGGAGGCATATCAACGCTTAGGGCAAGTCTATGGGCTCATGCGTTCTTTTGGTCGGGCGAAGCGACAATACGAAGCGGCCTTAGAGACCCCGGGGGGAAAGCTTGAACCAATGAGTGGCGGGTTGAAAGGGTTAATCATTCAAAGCGACAAAGAGATGGAGAAGGCCAGGGTGTCGTCTGAATTCGCTTTTCAGCGATCACAGGAAGAGCTTGATGGCGGTGATCTTGAGAAAGCGATCTCGTTTATGGAACGGGCAGTCTTTTTCGATCCGGAAAATTCGGAACACCATTTTCGATTGGGCGTCCTCTATGAACAAAAAGGTGAAATTGATTTGGCGTCGAACGAAATGCGTGGGGCACTGGCGTTTCATCCGAGTCTGGCCCAGGCCCATCAACACCTCGCACACCTTCTTGAGAAAAGAGGATATTTTTATCAGGCGGTGAAAGAATTAAAACTGGCCGACGCGATCCAACCCTCTGGTCAAAACAAGCAGGGCCTGAAACGCTTGACGCAAAAGCTGATTGAGACAGAAAAAAAGACATCTCCCCTGATCAAGCGGGCAAGCGAAGAAGCCGAGACAGACAGAAAGACGGCTGCGATCGAATTACTGCAAAAGGCGCTTCGCCTCGCACCGGACCATACTTTAATCCGCTTAAAACTTGGAGGTCTTTATGCGGAGACAGAGGACGTGACTTCCGCCTATGCTGAACTCAATGCCATTTTATTACTGGACCAGAAGCACGAGCAGGCAAAATATCGCCTGGGGGAACTTTATTTTTCTGCGGGGCAGTGGCGGGACGCAGAAAGAATATTCCATGAGATGCTCCAATGGGAGGGACTTTCAGAGCATTATCGTAAAAAGGCTGAAACTGCCCTGACGCGGTCCTTAACCATACTGGGGAATGAGCAACGCGCGCAGCGTAATCTTCAGCGGGGCGACCGGTTTTTCTCGACCCACGATTATGTCGCGGCCATAGAATCATACGAAAAGGTGCTTGGGATCTACCCCTCTCACCTAAGGAGTCTCTATCAGACGGGATACTCCTATGAGAACGTCAGTGATTACAAGAAGGCGACCCGTTTCTATGAAAAGGTTCTGGCCCTCGATTCCCGGCATGTTCAGGCGCGCCAACGACTCGGATTCATCCATGAGACGGAAGGGAAGAATGAAAAGGCCATCCGTATCTACCGAGAGACACTGCCTCTTTTCAGTGGAGAAGATTCCTCTGAGGCAGTTTGGGTAAAAAGCCGCTTAACCCCGCTTGAAAAACGTCTGGTTGTCTCCGTTAATCATGTGGTTTTGAGCTATAACAGTAACCCGGCGGGATCTTCAGATCCCAAGGGAGACCTTTCTTCAAATCTCGGCATTGATCTGACCTACTACATTAGAAAGGACCGACGTCTTCAGATCCCAATCGCGGTTGGCACGCACAACACATTTTTCTTTCAGTCGAACGCTTATTTCAGCAGTGAGAGCTTTTCCCTTTCTGCAACAGGTTTGCGCTCACCCTATTCGTATTCCGCCGGCTACAAACTTCGGCTGGGTCTGGCGAAGGACGGGGTGACAGGGACGGACCACATCGGAAATATGAGCCTGACCTGGTCAGGGGCCATCCCTTCGATGATCGGCCTGGATTATAGTTACAACACCTTCACTTCAATCAGCAGTGAAAACTTTGATGCCATCCGGCAAAATATTCGGCTGAATTTGACGCAAAGGTGGGGGGGGGACAGCGCAACACTTTCATACCGCTTTTCTGACAATAATGCCAATCTGAACGATCAGGCCTCCCAGACGAACGGGATTGGCATCTCATACAGCAGGACCCTCTCAGAAAAGATCAGGGCGAGTGTTTCCTACAATCACGAAACCATTCAATTCATTAATCCGGATTCGCGAGCGAATGTCCATCGGAAAAATACTTTCAGGAGTCTCAGCCTGACCACCTCTTACGTGCTGCAGAAAGGCCTGGCCTTCAGTTTGGGCTTTACTGAGCAACGTAATCGTTCCAACCTTCCCTCGGGTGCTGTTACGGTAGAGCAACGTCTTTCAGGGCAGGCGGCCTCCCTGGGAAACTATGATCAACGACTGCTCAATCTAAGGGCGAACTGGTCTTTCTAAGTCAGACCGTTTTGTCATTCTGGTAAGATATGTTGATTCGTCCCGGAATGGGTTCACTTAGCTGATAGCAAGGTACTTGGACGGACCTCGCCCTTGAGAGGGGGTGTGCTTGTTCTGGGTGTTCAGGAAAATTGGCATAATTTGGGATGAAGCATCTATTGACATCTTGTGGATAACGTTCTAAATTAGACCTTTTCGCCAAAATTTGAGAAAGAATGCTATTTGCCTCTTATAGAATCAAGATGTCCAGAAGGCCTTCCCGTGGGAGGCCTCAAAGGTTCTTTTTTGCCCGATTGGCCATCACGCTGCTCTTTTTACTCCATGCCGGGTTTGCTTGGGCACAGATCGATGTGGAAGACATCTTCCCGAGTATTGTTACCCCCGAGCCAAAGAAAGAAGTAAAGAAAGAAGCCCCGCCGAAGGAGGAAGCGCCCAAGCCTCCCCCTTCTGTGCTTGACCGATTAATGAACCGCATCAGCCGTGATTTGACCTGGGGTGGGTACCTCCGGAATGAGACGGCCTTTCGAATTGTGGATCCAACCGGTTTTGATAAAGTCCTCAATATCATCCAACTCGAAGGCCGTTACCGCCTTGCACCGAGGTTTAGCCTTTCCGGGCGCTTTTGGGCCTTCTATGATGCGGCTTATGATGTGGAAAGTATTAGCACGGTCAGTCCTCGCAAGGGGCCTGCTGTCCCCTGTCCGGATGTTGTGAACCCGAACACGGCTAACCCAGACAATATCTGCGATATTGAGATCGTGGATCACCGAACCAAGTTCAAGGAACTCTACCTCGACGTTAACCTGGAAAACTTCGATCTCCGGATTGGCAGACAGATCGTCCGATGGGGTGTTGTAGAAGGATCCCGGGTAACCGACGAGATAAACCCACTCGATTTTTACGAGTTGATTCTGAGGGATATTGATGATCGCTATATTCCCCTCTTCATGGTCAAGGGCAATCTCTATCTGGGAGCCAACTCCTTTGAAGCGATCTGGATCCCTGAAGTCCAGGGCCACCGGCCCGCACCACGGGGGAGTGAGTGGCAGCAGTTTCAGCTTCTACCGGGACATGTCAAGCCGAAGCATGCCTTCCAGGATATTTTTTCAGACTCGGATCAATTCAAAGAGAATATCGATAACGGCGAGTATGCCTTGAAATATACGCGCGTTTTTACCGGGCAGGAGCTTTCTTTCAGTTATTTTTATACCTGGGATGATTTCCCGTCCTCTTTTCGAAGCATTCAGGAGGCGAGCATTTTTGGAGGTGAGGTCACCGTCAATTTTCAACCCCGCCACAATCGGCTTACAATACTGGGGACCACGTTCTCCAAGACCTTTCCCAGCTTTGTCCTCAATGCCGAGGCCGTATATGTTGATGGGAAGTTTTTTGGAACCCGGCTCCAAGACCGACCCGTATCGGAGCGGGGGGAGATCCAAAGGGATTTTGTGAAGGGTGCAATCGGGTTTGATGCCTATGTCCTGGGCGTCGACGTTTCGCCCGCGCTGATCCTGCAATATATTATTGGTTATGAAAAACCCATTATTCAGGATGTTGTCGATATTGTCAGTGCTTTGTTCCTCCGTAAGGAATTTGTTCACAATGTCTGGTCGGGAAACCTGCTTCTGCTCTGGTTTCAAAATGACAACAACTGGCTGATCCGCCCTCGGACCAACTATAACGTGACCGACCGGGTCAGACTTTCTTTCGGACTGGATCTTTTTGAAGGAAAGATTGGTACTGGCCAGCCGGGAGAATTTAATTTCATCGGGTTTTTTGACAATAACGATCGACTTTTTTGGGATATCACCTACAGCTTTTGATGATGAAAACACTACGCCTTTATCTGGGTCTGACCCTATTGCTGTTGCTTGCCGGATGTAGCGCTCAAGATTTTCCTGGTTGCTGTGATCCGACTGGGGATAGAGATGTCTCGTTCAGCGAAACATTCCTCTTTAACTTCAAGACCGGCGTTGGAGATATCTCAAAAGGAAATCCGGCAGGAAACCTTCAGATCGTATCTCATGCCGACCTCGCGACCCTACTTTCAGCGGCACAAGATCAACAACTTCTGGATCAAAATCTTGGCATGGTGAGCGGACAGGTTCTCTTTAATGGAGCCGCAGTCCAGGATGTCGCCCTGAAGGTGACGGATGCCAACGGAGATATTCTTGCCATCCGGATAGAAGGAGAGAAACAAACCGGTGGCCAATTGCTTCTTCCGGACGGAACCTTCTGTCCTGCCGCTTTTATCTCCGATACCCTTTGCGTCAGCAAGACCCCTCAGGGAAGCATCTATTACAATAGTCCCGGCGGGATCCCCGATTTTTCAAACAATAAGGGAACGTCTGAGGCGGGCTCGTTTACGATTTTCAACGTTCCCGTAGGAGACGTCTATCTCTGGGCCTCTCGTGCGGCAAGGGGAAACATGCGTATCACGATTTTTTCAGACAGGATTTCTGTTGGAGATATTCAGGTTTTTCCTATTCCAATTGCCACGACAGACGTTGACGGTAATACGGTTGACGTTTCTAAAACAGTCAGTTCCCGTGTTTCGAACGCGACAATAACGATTCTAGGAAGTAATCCGACCTTGGCGACCAGCAGCGGAGAGGAAGGAAATTATATCTTCCCCTCCATCGGGGCCAACAGCCACTTTATAATGGAGTCTAGGAAAACGGATTTCTGGACAACTTATCAGAACCTTAATACTGCGCCGTTTCAAGGAGAGGCCAATATTCCGACGGTCAACCTGGATGCGAAGCTCTATCCAAATACTTACATCGATGATATAGCCACAACGGCGGGGGTTCCACTCCCGGGTCTTAAAACAAAAGGAATTATTGCAGGTCGTGTCCAGAAAGGTGACGGGACGCCGCAGCATTGTGCCCAGTTGACCGTCACGGATCGAACCGGGAAGAACCTTTTGAATGATGGTGTAAGAATCGCCTATCCAGGCAATGACAGGCCGGACTGTACGCGCAAAGATCCGAACGATCCGGATAAAATAATCTCGGATCCGAACCAAACATCCTCGAGCGGGCAGTTCATTATACTTAATCTCCCTCCTGGAGAGGTTTTTATTCGATTTGTGGCAAAGCTCCAATCCGGGTCTGCGGTGAATTTACTCAGCGGCGGGGCGATCGCCTCCGCTTTTCCAGGAGTGGTCTTTGATCTGGATCTCTTCAATTCGGGAAACGGGGCTTCCCAGGAGCTTTCAGGACGGGTAAGCGACGAGGGGAATGTTTTTTCTCCGGACGTGGATATCGATATCCTGGGGATCACACCGGGAATTTACAACAGCACCTTCAATCTTGCTTTGGTGAAGAGCGATACGGCAACCGGCGACTATTTGATTCCGGAAAATGTTGCTGCAGAAGATCCTCCTTATCCATTGGTTGCTGGAACACCTTATCGCCTCAAGACATCAAAGGCAGGCGCTGCCGATACCTATCAGGCCGTCAGGATGGTCAATTCAGCGACCAGTCAGGACCTGGTGATATCGAATGCCTCGCCTCCCTCTCCCGGTCAGGGGGAAATTCACGGTATGCTGCTCAATCAGGGAACCGGGCGGTTGGCGAAAAACGTAAGATTGAAGATTACAGACTTAAGCGGCGCGTTCTTGGGTGGCGGGGAGGTATTTTCTGTAGATGGCCAGTTTACGATCTCCGGTCTTGCGCCCGGCCTGGTGAATCTCCAAGTGATCTCAGGTGATGATTCGGGCAATATGGTGGTCCGTGTGTACGATCAGGGGGTTTCCTTCGTGAAATTTCCTATGGTCAAAGTCATTCCGGCGGAGATAAATGCGAAAGGGACCGTGAAAGATCTGGCGGGAAATGATGTTGTGTCAAGTTTGAAAGTTCTTGGCCGGTCGGGCACCGTCTCTTCAACGCAACTGGAGGCAGGCACCCTTAAACTCGACACGAACAGCCGATTTGTCATCAAGGCGCCCAATGCAGGATTTGATACCTACAATTTCTTCCCAAAGACGGGCATTGTGGATGCGGTTGGACTGAATCTTTTTTCAATCTCTCGAAGTGAAATGACAACAATCGCGGGCGGGACGCCCGATCCGTTAAACGGGATTATTGTCGGGAAGACGGTTGAAAACCGCTTTGACCTCGTCTCCTCGGCCACAACTTGCGACAGTACCACCGCTCATGGACTCGCGGCCGGATTTTTTGATCAGGATACCAACCTGGATATTGCGATTACAAACTGCTCCGGCCCTTCCCCTTCGGACAGGGTGAGCATATTGTTTGGAGATGGGAGTGGTGGTTTTAGCACACCCTCTGCACAAGATATGGTCAGCGTCGGAAAAAATCCTGTCGCGGTTGCCCTTGGAGATTTTGACGGAGACGGCAGTTCTGACCTGGCGGTCGCGAATCAAGGGGATGATCCCACGATAGACGCGGGCATCTCGATTCTCCTGGGTGACCAGAATGGACAATTCACTTTGGTGTCCAATCCGCTGCTTGATGAGAACAAGAATGTTCTCCCCACTTTAGAGATTGTAGAAGATCTCACCGTAACGCCTCCTGTTATCGGTGTTCCCGGCGTCCCCTCTCCAGTCAACAGTCCTGTTGCATTGGCCGTGGGTCTCTTTGACCCGGGCACAGACCTTGATATTGCCGTTGTCAATTCCGGGGATAACTCCGTTTTTGTTTTGTTGGGGAATGGTGATGGTACCTTTCGCCCGAATGTCGATCAGAATAACGGGAATCTGATCTCAAATTTGGTTGGGGGCACGCCGACGGCGATTCTGGCACGTAATTTTAACAAAGATACCCTGGACCAGCTTGATCTGGCGATTGCGACGACAAATACCACGACAATGGTGGATAGCCTTTTGGTTCTACATGGCAATATCGCGGATGGTACGTTTCAGCAGCCAAACAGCGATGGAACGCTCATAACAAACCCGATCACCGTAGCCGATCCCAGAGCTATGGTCACGGTTGACCTGAACTCAGACGGGGATCTTGATCTGGCGGTTGTATCCGGAAATAGTGAGATTGCTATTTTCACCGGTAACGCGAGCGGAACTTTCGATCAACTTAAGGATGTGGACGATATCGTTGTTCCAAATATCTCTGTGGGTTTTGGCATCTCTAACATCACATTCGGTGAGTTCAATGGAGATAATCGGGTTGATCTGGCGGTTTCGGATAAAGGGAATGCTACGGAAAACGACCAGGTCTATGTCCTCTTTGGGATTGGAGATGGGACATTTTCTGCTCCTATTCCATTGCTGGCCACAACACCGGCTCCAGGGATTATCCCAGATCAGATTTTGTCAGCCAACCTGGATAACAACAACCTGATCGATCTCATCGTGGTCGGTTCCAAGATCGGAAGCCTTCTCGGAAGCGAGAAGGCCGTCGGTGGAATCTCTGTCGAAGCAAGAGATATGGCAGGCCTCCCTGCAGGAGGGAATACGCGCTATCTTGACTGTGCGGGGCTGGTGAGCACGACATTGCAAGCGACCATATCCTGTGCTTCCCCGGATGAAGATAAAAGCGGTCGTTTTGTTATCCTCAATCTCGATGCGCCACCTGTCCCACCCGGCTTACCCGCTCCACCTGCCTTGACTGTGGTTCGGGCAAAAAATGCGAAGGACTTTCCCACCGGGACATGCCCTGTTCAGTGCGCCGCAGGAAATAGTATCATCAACACATTTGCGGACAGCGTTTCGTTTGCAACGGTCAGGACCACAGCCCTGAATCCGATTGAAGTCACCGTAAATGGGGTCACCTTTGATCCCGTGGGGCCCCCTCCGGCAGGCCGCCCGGTCGGGACGGTCCAGATCGACGTGTTGGGAACAGATCCACCTCCTCAGCCCATTGAATCGACGAGCGGACTGGGTACGGAAGGGGACTATCAACTGACCCTCGATGCAAATAGCGAATATATCCTGAAGCTCTCCTTCCAAGGCCCCTGATTCAGGTTTCAATAAACCAGGTATATGTTATCTCGGCCATCGGGGGAGATCCTGTCCCCGAATCCCCTGTTACACGAATGCTCTTTCTTGCATTTCTCCAAATGGCTGCTTAAGAACCATTCTTTTCCGCATTTTTATCCTTGACTATTCCTTAATATGTGCTACCTTGTTGTGATTAATGGCATTAACCAAATAACATTACTGTAATCGTACTACCAGAAAGGATAACATGATCGATCGAAACTCTGCGAAGAATGTCTTTTATCGGGGACTCATCCCGGTGGTTTTCCTGTTATTTATATTGACAAGCCCAACGATACGCCCTGTTTTTGCAAAGGAAACCCCGTCGAAAAAAAAAGATACCTCCCAGGAAAGCAAACACCAGTCAGGGTCGATCTCATTGGAGGATGAAATTACGCAACTGAAGAAGCGAGTCGATCTCCTGGAAAATAAGCGGTCGGAAGTGGATGTCTCTGATCATGCAGAGATCGGACATAAACTCCATCCGATTCACACCACGCTTGGTGCAAAGTTCTCGGGTGGATTAACCATGATCTATCAAAGATCCCAGGAATTGGGAACTGATGAGGGTGGCGCGACAATGTCGGCCGATCTCTTCATCGAATCACCCCTTGGTGGACATGGGACATTCCTCCTCCGATTTGATGTCCAACAGGGAAACGGATTAACCAACATCCCGTCCCTCTTTACGAACCCCAATGGGAGTACGACCGGCACAAACAGCGATATTGAGTCCTGGGACAACCCTGATGAAATCCATCTGAATGAGGCCCGTTTTCATGGACATTTTTTAGACGGTTCCCTTCAGGTCGATTTCGGCCATATAGACCTGACTGCCTATTTTGATACGAATCATTACGCCAATTCGGAGATGGATCAGTTTATCGCCCCGATCTTTACAAACAATGTCACGATCGATTGGGGCGGAACGGAGAATGCCCTTGGGCCGGGCCTGGTCCTCGCTTATACCCCTTCAGAGTCTGTGACATGGGCAATCGGAGGGATGTTTGCGGGGGATGGCGATTACAATGAAGTCCCGAATGATCCCTGGTTGGCGACGGAAATCGGGTTGAAACCGACCATCGGCCATCATGCGGGCCATTACCGTCTCTATTTCTGGCAACAGAATGCCTCTCGCTGTCCTGTGGTCTCCGTTCAAATAAATGGGGTGTGTGATCCGACCGCAGGCCGGGAAAAAAACAGAGGCGTCGGCCTCAGCTTTAACCAGGAATTAAGTGATGCAATCGGTCTCTGGGGGCGCTTCGGAACCCAAAAAGCCGATGTGGCACAATTTGACCTTTCATTTTCACTCGGCATTCGGGCCAGGAACAAGATCTTTGGTCGGGCCGACGATGTTCTGGGTCTGGCGTATGGCCTTACAATCATCAGCGAAGACTTCAGGGCGTTTTCTGGCCGAACCGCGAATGAGCACTATGCCGAGCTTTATTATCGTTTTGTTGCAATTCCGGGCACACTGGAGATCTCACCGGATATTCAAGTTGTGATCAACCCCGGGGGGGACCCCCGTCAGGACGCATTCACCCTGGTCGGCCTGAGAACCCAAGCTTATTTCTAAGGGAGGTTTGTATGTTCAAGTTCTTGATTCGACACCTACTCATCGTGTTGTTTTTTAGCGGGGTCACTGAGGCGGCATCGGAGAAACTGAAAGTGGTGACGACGGTTGCGCCCATCACAAATATTGTCCTAAATATCGGGGGAGACCGGATTGATCTTCACGGGATTGTCCCGGAGGGAACCAACTCTCATACTTTTGAACCGGCGCCCTCCGATATTAAATATCTTGCCGGGGCCGACCTGCTGATCTTCAATGGCCTCCATCTGGAAGTCCCGACGGAGAAACTGGCGAAGGCCAGTATGAAGCCCGACTCCAGGAGACTTAAACTGGGGGATCATACGATATCGAAGAAAGAATGGCGTTTTGATTTCAGTTTTCCGGAATCGGAGGGAAGTCCCAACCCTCACTTGTGGCTCAACGTCGCCCATGCCATGCGCTACGCTGAACTGGTCCGCGATGCCCTGGTCACGCTTGACCCTGAAAACAAGGGGTTTTATGAGCAAAGGACCAGCACCTATCTTGCGAGGTTAAGGCAGCTGGATGAAGCAGCGGAAAAGGTTATCGCAAGCATCCCGGAAAAAAACAGAAAGCTGGTCACCTATCATGATTCCTGGGCCTATTTCTGCCCGCGCTATGGGTGTACCGTCATCGGGGCGATTCAGCCTTCGAGTTTCTCCGACCCCCCTCCCAAAGAAATGGCCCGCCTCATCGACCAACTCAGGGCGGAAAAAGTACCGGCCATCTTCGGATCAGAGGTTTTTCCGAGCAAGATCCTGAACCAGATTGGGAGAGAAGCCGGTGTCGAATTTATCTCAACTCTTCGGGACGATGATCTTCCCGGATCAGCGAGTGCCCCGGAACACAGCTATATCGGGATGATGTTGGAGAACCTCCGGACGATGGCGAATACTCTAGGGGGGCGTTCGGATCAGCTGGAGGGGATTGATCCTCGAAATTTGAAGTGACCGTGACAGACAATTGACGCCGAAGAAGAGATGATGCTATAACCTAGTCCCGGTCCGGTCCACATCGGATACGGCCTACAAATTTATTTTCATTACAAGTTGGCAACAGGTTGGCATTTGGCGGCGTAGCTCAGGCGGTAGAGCAGGTGAATCATAATCACTCGGTCGGGGGTTCAAGTCCCTCCGCCGCTACAAACTTTTTCACTCTACTTTTTAAATACCTCGATTAAACCTCCCGGTCTCGATATGAGGCTGCATCACAGACGATTTCCCCCTTTAGAAGAATGTGTTATGACTTATTCAAAGATGCTTTAAATATTGAAAGTGCGGTAAAATGATGGACAACAATAAAAAGGAGCAACGAAGATGAGCGTGGATAGTAGCAAGAAAGAGACTTTTGAATATAAAGCAGAAATGAACCAACTTTTAAATCTAATCGTCCATTCCTTATATACGCATCCCGAGATATTTTTAAGAGAACTCATTTCAAATGCTTCGGATGCTTCGAATAAGGTCCGTTATCTGCAGATCACGGATGATACGATTTTAGATCGTAATAAAGACTTGACGATTAAAATAGAGGTCGATGAAAAGGCGCAGCATTTTTCAATTGAAGATACCGGAATTGGCATGTCGCGTGAAGATTTAATCAATAACATCGGAAAGATCGCCTCTTCAGGCACGTTGAAGTTTTTAGAGCAAGCCAAGGAAGAGAAAGAAAAGTTAGGTGACCTGATTGGGCAATTTGGTGTTGGATTTTATTCGGCCTTCATGGTAACGGATGAAATCGTCATTGAAACCCGTCATGCTGGAAAAGAGGGCGTCGGTCTTCGGTGGACATCGGCTGTCGGCGGGAATTACACCATCGAAGAGATTGAACGGGAGCAACGCGGCACAAAGATTTCCTTTCGGTTAAAGGATGAATTTAAAGAGTTTTCAACAGAACTAAGAATAAAAAGTACGATTAAAAAATATTCGAACTTTGCCGATTTTCCTATTTATGTCGGAAAAGAAAAGGTGAATACTATTGCACCCCTCTGGACCCAAAAAGCAAAAGATCTTAAGGCGGAGGAACTCAACGAGTTTTACAAATTTATTGCCAATGACTGGGAAGATCCCCTGGATTATTTAGCCCTGTCTCTTGAGGGGGTCGGCGCAACATTCAAGGCCTTGCTGTTTATCCCTAAAAATGCGCCTTTTGAACTCATGAGGACGCAGGAACATAAGACCTTGCAGCTTTATTCCAATCGCGTCATGATTATGGAAGATTGCAAAGACTTATTACCGGAGTACCTCCAGTTTATGAGGGGGGTTGTGGACACGGAAGATCTGCCACTCAACGTTTCAAGAGAAATGGTCCAGTCTTCGCCCGTGATGCAAAAAATAAAAACGACGATTACCAATAAAGTTCTTGCATGGATCGATAAAATGGCGACAAAGGACACTGAGAAATATGCTGAATTCTACAGGACGTTTGGCAAACTCTTTAAGTACGGTGTGAATAGCGATTTTTCGAACAAGGAGAAAATTGTTGAGCTGCTGCGCTATGAAACCTCACGGAAAGACGAGGGCGTTCTGTCCTCTTTTAAAGACTATGTTGCTCGCATGAAGGAAGATCAAAAGGAGATTTATTATTTATCGGGTGAGAGCCGCGGTCAAGTTGAAAGTAATCCGAATATGGAATATTTTAAGAAGCATGAGACTGAAGTCTTGTACTTGATCGACCCTGTGGATGCTTTTATCATTCCATCTATTCCAGAGTATGATAAAAAACCGGTTAAAGCCATCGACAAAGGTGATCTTGATTTAAAAAGCGATGAAAAAGAGGGAGAGAAAGAAAAGAATCAGCTCTCTAACGCACTGATTGATCTTTTTAAAGAAACACTCAAAGACCGGGCGCAAGAGGTTCGGGTTTCAAAACGTCTTGTCGATTCGGCAGTGACCTTAGTTGCAGGTGCCGATGGTGCGGATAAACATACTGAACAGTTAATGAAAATGATGGGCCAGGATGTTCCTCAATCCAAGCGTATTTTGGAAGTAAATGCAGACCATCCTGTGGTCCGGAATTTATCGAAACGCTATATCGCAAACGACAAAGATCCCATGATCTCCAAATGCATCCTCGGGCTTTTCGAAAGTGCGCAACTCATTGATGATGAACTGGTTTCCAAAAATGCATATGTCAAAAGAATGATGGAGATCATGGAAGAAGCAACACAATAGATTAGAAGATACGGCATCGGTTATTAAATCTCTTGTCATGAAAAAGAGGGAGGTTCTATGGAATCCAAGGAGCGTCGTTCCGGGAAACAATTGAGGACAGGGCTAGACCGTCGGAAATTCAAAGATCCGAATTTCAGAGGGCCAGACCTTCGTAGTGGTCTGGAAAGAAGGTGCGGGGAAGACAGGAGAAAGATAGTCGGCCGGGACCAGAGGATTGCATACGTACTATGAGGGGTGGACTCCACCCGCTTCCAGGTCGACGGAGTCCGTTCATGGAATAATCTTTTTCCTTCTCACATCAAACGAGCCCCAGTTTCACTTGGTCTGTCATTCGGCTTGACCGCGTATTTTAGGCCTACATCCTGGATCTTCGGGAAGTTGACAGTCTCTGTTGTATCTGTCAACATCCTAGAATGATCCTAAAGAACATGATCAAGGGATGTCTGCTTGCCTTGCTTCTGATCGTTGCTTGCCCGCACGTTGCTCCCAATGCCTTTGCCGATTCCGATCCACCCACCCTGAAGGGTGAAGGAGAGACCAGCTATCATTCCGACCGATTTATCTTCCGGGGGAGTGATGTGGATAATTTTCTTCTCATTATCCTTACCTTCGGCCGTGGGAGCAAGGAATCGCGCCTTTGGGGAGAATTTTTTGGGGCCGTGTTCTATAAAAATCGGTGGTCTTTTCTTGAAGGAAATGACAAGTATTTCTATCGGGGAAACGATCTGGAGGAGATCCAACCCTCATATTTTGCAAAGGTCGAGGGGTCTCCGGTATCTGGATTTAAACTTCAGTATGATGGAGGTGACTTTACAATCAACATCTCCAGTGGCCAGATTTCCCCTCTTTATGCCTCCGACAAGGGGACGAATCTCAAAAGAAGTGTCGGTTTTTCGGAAGCGGTTGTTACCCTGAAGGGAACCGAATATTGGGGAGAGCTTCTCCACGAACCTTTGGTGTGGAAGGGATTCAACGGCTTAAAAAGGTATAAGGGACTCTACAAGGAATATCAGGGATTTTATATGACCACGGTGAAGGGACGGCAGATCTATTTTCACCAAAATAAGGCAGATCGCGGTCAGTTTAAGAAAGAATATAATCTTTCAGAAACACTACAAAACGAAGGAGGCGTGATCTTGTCGGGGAATAAGATCACGCATGCATTCAAGGCGCCGATTCCACTCACAACACTAAAGAGAGTCACGCCTCCCTTTGCCTTCTACACTGTTCCACAACGGTGGCGTGTTGAGGTCCCCACATTAGGGACATTCTTCGTCTGGTCACGGCTCAAGATATCAAAGCACTGGATATTCGGGGGTTATTATCTTATGGCGGTCGAAGGCGTCATGAAAGATGGACCCGAAGAAGAACGAATATGGGGATTTGCAGAATATTTTCCTTAAGGAATCTTCGATTAAGTTTGGTTTGGTTTGGTTTTTCAGAAGAGAAAATGTTTCCATTCAAGGTATGAATGACAGGAAGTAGCCCGCAATTTGGAAGAACCACCCCAAAAAAGAGGGAGGATTCTTCGACCCGAGATGAAGAAAGACGATTTTCTTTATTCACTCGCTAACTCCGTCCGCTCGCTAGGCGTGTTCAAGATTTGCAACGTAGAAGCAGGGCATATAGAAACTCATGGAACAGACCCAGAGCAAAATACTCACCGAGCTTCGAAGGTTCTTCGACGGTAAGTACAAAGAGATCCAGGATTATCATGATCAAGGCGGTGGAGGAAGTCAGACCGGGAGCGCCCTCTCAAATCTGGCGGACACTATTGTTTTAAGGGCGGTCCAATCGATCGACCAGGGCTTGTCGGAGGAGTGGAACGGGGCCTTGATCGCCATCGGAGGCTATGGCCGTGCCGAACTCTCACCCGGTTCTGATATCGACCTGATGTTTCTTTGCCCCGTCGAAGACAGGAAGGAGGCTGAACCTCTAGCATCCAAGTTCCTCTGTCTCCTTTGGGACCTGGGATATAAGGTTGGGCATAGTTTCAGGACTCTTGAGGAGTGTATCACTCTTGCGCGCAAGGATCAGGTGATTGCGAATTCTCTACTGGACTCAAGGCGCCTTTTAGGGAACCGTGTCCTTTTTAAACACTTCCGTGAGCAGTTTTTCTCAAAGGTGGTTGATAAAAACCTTAAGATGTTTCTACATCAATTGAGTTTGGATAGGGAATCAAGGTATACCAAGTACGGGCAGACCCCTTTTCTCATCGAACCCAATCTCAAGGAGAGTCCTGGAGGATTGCGAGATATCCATGCCCTGAGATGGGTTGCCTCCGCACGCTACCGAACGGACAACCTTCCCCAAATCCATCAGTGGGGACACCTCTCAAACATCGAGTATGCCAGTCTGAAAACGGCGCAAGACTTTCTCTGGAAGATTAGAAATCATCTCCATTTTATTGATGGGAAAGCGTCCGATCATCTGGCGATTGACATACAAGAGAACGTCGCCCCATTTTTTCATTTTAAAGACCGTCGTGAATTCATGCGTCGTTATTACATTGAAACGGGAAGAATCTTCGAGATATCGAAGCGATTTATCCGGGAAGCCTCGCCTATGAGCCGGTATCAAAGATGGCGCCGAGGCTGGAAGACGCGTCTTATCGCGCCTGGATTTCAGTTGGTCTCCGAGGAAATCTCGATTCAGTCACCCAAACCCTTCCATTTTATGGAGGAAGACAGCAATGTGCTGCAAGTCTTTCTTTACGCGAAGGAATATTCGGCTCGGATTGCCGACCCGCTTCTGGAGGTTATCCACGAGGTTACTGAGAAAAAGAAGGGCGTTCCCCTTTCATCCGATGCCATACCTCTGTTTCGAAAACTGCTATCAAAACCGGGGAATATTGCCGAGACCTTAAGAATCATGCACCGCACGCGGTTTTTGTGGAGAATTATTCCGGAATTTTCCAGGGTCCATTGCCTGGTACAAGAGAGTCCATCACATGCCTTCACGGTAGATGAGCATAGTATTCGCGCCTTGGAGGAGGCGGAAGGCCTTCTCGGAGAGAAAGGTTTTCTCCATGACACCTATATCGACATTCGGAAGAAAGATATCCTGCACCTCGCGACCCTTCTCCATGATATTGGTAAAGGAAAAGGGGTGGACCACAGCCGTGCGGGTGAAGAGATTGCTGAGGAGGCTGCGACGCTTCTCGGCTACGACGGAAAAGAGAAGGCCTTGCTTCTTTTTCTCGTCCGGCGGCATCTCATTTTCTCAGAGGTTGCTCTCTACCGTGACTTTTCAAACGAACCTGTCCTCCTGAAATTCACCAAGGAGGTTGCCTCTCCACGCACCCTGCGACATCTTTTTATCTTAACCGTTGCAGATATTAGAGCTGTTGGGCCGGGAAGGTGGACGAGTTGGAAAGGAGACCTCCTGACCAAGCTTTATCGTGAGGCCTTGGTCCTGTTGACAGGGGAAGAAAAAGAAACAAAGCAAAAAAAAGTTGCATCAATTCGGGGGCTCATCCCGGAGTCTGCGCAAGGCCAATTTCCGGTGGAATGGCTGGAAGAAATTCTCCCCCAATTGCCACCCCGTTATTTGTTAAAAACCCCCATGGAGAAAATCCTGATCGACTTGTCCTCCCTCAAGCAACTTGGGAAGGACTCCGTCCGGATTGATGCGCGGGATTTTCCCAGTCGCGGGGTCACAGAATATACCCTGTACACGCATCGTAAGATCTCATACGGCATCTTCTCAAAGATAACAGGCGTTCTCACGGCCAAAGGATTGAAAATCCTGGCGGCCCAGGTTTATACCTTGGCAAACGGGATGATCGTCGATACTTTTCAGGTTGTTGATCCGGATTTTCCCGGTTTGGTCCCAGGGGATCGGTCTTCGGCGATCCTGGAAGATATCAAGAAGGTCTTGGGCGGAAGCGAAGAGGTCGAAATGCTTCTTGCAAAAAATGATCGTTTCCAGCGTAAAAAGAGACCTGTCCCCTTGCCTCAACCGGTTCGCGTCGAACTGGACAATAACAGTTCACAAACCTACACCGTGATTGATCTCTTTGCCCCTGATCGACGAGGGCTCCTCTACGTGATCACCAAGTCGATTTTTGATGCGGGCTTGACCGTTTGCGCTGCAAAGATTGCGACACGCTTAGACCAAGTGGTCGATATTTTTTATGTGACCGATTCAGATGAGAAAAAGTTGACGGATCCGGAAAAGATCGAATCCATCCGGAAATTTTTAAAAGAACAGATCGAGGCGGACCTCTCCCCGAAAAAGAATAAATCGGCAGTATAACCGTTTTGGCTTTATGACCAGATTCCTATGGGAATAGCGGTTTTGTCGTGACGATTCAGGATGCCACTATTTTTCTCGTATGGCAAGGCGCGGGGAGCGCAGAACCGGAGCGTAATGTTCGTACGTGAGGATTCGAGTGCGGCAGCAACGCCGCCAGAGAAGAAAAGAGGAACGTGCTGAATCGTTACGAACGTATCCTATGGCATTCAACAACGACGCTCCCCCGGATCGCTTCGCAGGGTGGGGATATTTTTTTTAGACGAATGTGAACTGAATGTACCTTTCTGTCTTCGAGAACCTTCTCCGAGATTCTTTCAGCCAGTGTTTCAATCAGATGCACCTTGAGCCCTCTTCCCAGCGTCGCAATTTCAGCACTCAGCCGGTCATAATCGATCGTCTCTTTAAGACGGTCGGTCTCAGCAGCTTTCCTGAAGTCATAAGTCAAAATGACATCAACCGAAAGGCGCTGTCCTATCAAACGTTCCGCATCCGTTATGCCACAATGGCCGTGAAATTCTATCTGGTAAATCGTCAGCTTATCCATCGGAAGGACTTCTGAGAAGACAAGAAAGGGGTTTTCCCTCAATGAGGTGTTCCTGTACCAGGGCCTCGACCTCCTTTTCACTCAGGCCGGCATACCAGGTCCCTTCAGGATAGATGACCATGTTGGGGCCATTGCCGCACTGCCCGAGGCAAAGGCAGAGCGTGACGCGAACTTTCTTCGTTAAGTTCTTTCCCTCAAGCGACCTCTGGAGGGCCTGCAATGTTTCTTCTGCTCCATCCTGCCGACAGTTCGGACCGGTACAGACAAACAGGTGGCGAAATCCGGGCACAGCATTTCCTCAAGATTAATAGCATTATATAGCATGACAAAGGGATAAATTAAAGAATAGGACAACCATTCAGATCACCGATCTTCTTCTGAAAAATCCTTGATCTCTTCTTTCATGAATTTCTGCAGCTTTTTTTTGATATTGTTTTCGATCTGTCGAACCCGTTCTTTTGAGATCTGGAATTTTGTTGCAAATGTCTCGAGGGTCTTTGGTTTTTCGGACAGGATCCTCTCCGACAATATTTCTATCTCTCTCGGTTTTAATGTTTTTGAGAATTCCTTTAACTTTGACCGAAACAGCAGGGCCAGTTGTTTATCGGCCAAAGCGTCATCGACCCCCACTTGTTCGGATGGAAGGACACTGGAAAGAGGTTCATCTGAAAGAGTGCCTGCGGGTGCATCGAGGGAGAGTTCAGACCCTCCCAGGCGTTGTGACATTTCGATGACGTCTTTTTCTTTTACATCCAATCGATTCGCGAGCAGTTTGGGGCCGGCTTTCACTCCTAATTTTTCCAGTCGTTCCCGCTCTTTGGAGAGCTGAAAGAATAGCTTGCGTTGTGTTTCAGTGGTGCCAATTCGAACCAGGCGCCAATTCTGGAGGATATATTTCAGGATGTAAGCACGGATCCACCAAGTGGCATAGGTAGACACCCTGACCTTCTTGTAGGGGTCAAATTTCTTTACGGCATGCATCAAGCCGACGTTACCTTCCTGTATCAGATCCATGACATTGAAAGGGAGGTTTTTATATTCCATCGCGATGGAGACGGCCAGGCGAAGATGGGACAGGATTAATCCTGTGACTGCATCGAGGTCGCCCTTTTCACGAAACCGGATTGAGAGCGCGTGTTCTTCCTCTCGGCTGAGGAAGGGATACCTGCGAACCTCTGCGAGATACCGCTGGAGGGGGTCGGTGATTGAGAGCGCGCGTTCCTTGCCCTTCGATAAAACCTCACCACCAGGCGGATCTTTTTCTAAGTCCAACTCCTCCAAGGTTTTACCTGGAAAACATGAATGATATCAGGGAGTATAGCAGAAAAGTTATGGAGAAAAAAGGAGAAGCCCCACGGTCAGACGCCTATTCTATTGGAAGAAGCCTGAGTTGACAGGCGGGAGGGTGGTTGATATGATGCCTGTCATGAGGGAAAAAGCATGAATACGATTGATAAAAAACGCCCGAGAAAGGCGATTTCTTTGATGTCGGGAGGGCTTGACAGCACCCTGGCAACGAAGCTGGTCCTGGACCAGGGGATTGAGGTGATCGGCCTTTTTCTGGAGAGTCCTTTTGGCTGTCAAGAAGATGTTCGAAAGGTTGCTGATGCCCTGGGCATTCCCCTGAAGATCGTCGACAAGGGAAAGGCCTATATCGACCTGATCCGCAACCCAAAATATGGCTATGGGAAAAACATGAACCCCTGCGTGGATTGCAGGATTTATATGTTTCACCTTGCTAAAAAGGTGATGGACGACCTGGGTGCCGATTTTATTTTCACGGGTGAAGTCCTGGGACAGCGTCCCATGTCCCAGCGGCGTGAGGCGATGGATATTATCGACCGCGACAGCGGGATGAAAGGTCTGGTGCTTCGTCCACTGTCAGCGCAACATTTTCCACCGACGTATCCTGAAATAGAAGGCTGGGTCAGTCGGGAAAAACTCCTGAATATTTCTGGCCGCGGTCGGGTTGAGCAATTGCAATGGGCCAAGGACCTGGACCTGAAGGAATACAGTGCCCCGGCGGGCGGATGCCTGCTTACGGATAAGAATTTCTCTAAGCGCCTCTCGAATTTTTTTGAACACAATGCAGACCCGACGATGGCTGAAGCGCGTCTTCTTCGATACGGTCGTCACTTTGATCTGGCCGATGGCGCCCATGTGGTGATCGGGCGGGACCAGGAAGAAAATGCCAGCCTATGGGAGACCTCCCGGCTGGAGGTTGAAGCGGGGAGAATGGTTTTCTTTAAACCCCGTTTCCCGGCGCCGGTGGCCGTCTTAAGTGGTAGAAAGTCCTCAAATTTGTACGATGAAGTCGGAATGCGCATCGCGGCTTACGCAAAAAGAGGCATCTCCACAGAGCAGGTCATTGAAGTGAGATGCGGGAGTGAGGTCTCCGATAGAAAAGTCCACATTCCTTTGCGTCCACCGGTCGCACA
Source organism: Nitrospirota bacterium (assembly GCA_029261165.1). Lineage (GTDB taxonomy): Bacteria > Nitrospirota > Nitrospiria > SBBL01 > JAADHI01 > DUAG01. Next base: position 35,582 of record JAJDBV010000023.1, read on the forward strand.
GGGGACTGCGACGGGGGCAGGCACGTCGTTGCCCATGTCCTCTGAGCCATCGCAGAACCACTCTACAAGATGACCACGCATAGCGAACATCATCCTCGGCCTTCCAGGGCGGGGTTCTTCAAAACGACAGACCCTGTACATAGGTGTGAGACGGATTGCACGCCATGATTGTCGAGTCCTTCCCTGTCGGCCCTTTTCAATGTAATTGCATCATCCTGGGGTGTGAAGAAACACAGGCGGCACTGGTCATCGATCCCGGCGAAGAATCGGAGAGGATCCTTAAACGCCTTTCAGAGCTGAGCCTGAAAACTGTTTATCTGTTTCATACTCATGCGCATCTGGACCATATCAGCGGAACAGACGGGGTTCAAAAAAAGGCGGGAGGTCTGACCTGTCTCCATGAAGACGATATGGACCTCTGTGAAAAGCTTCAGCTCCAGGCCTCTTTCTTCGGTCTGCCGTCGCCGACTACGCCACGTATCGATCAATTTTTGCATGATGGAGATGTCCTTTCGTTCGGCCAACATTCAGTTGAAGTCCTTCATACCCCGGGTCACACGCCGGGAAGTCTCACCTTTTATATCTCTGGTTTTGGTTTGGTCACGGGGGATACTCTCTTCGCCGGCGGTATTGGCCGGACCGACCTCTGGGGAGGATCCCATCCGACATTGATCCATTCGATTCAAAAAAAGCTCCTCACCTTTCCCGGGGAGACAAGCGTCTACCCTGGACACGGCCCAAAGACCACAGTGGGAAGAGAGAGAGAAGGGAATCCTTTTTTAGTATGATTACCCATAGCGGTATGGATCGATACGAATGAAGAAGACGGGCTTTGTGACTCATCCCTTTTTTCTTCAACATGATACGGGACGAGGACATCCTGAAACAGCCCGCCGACTCACCGCCATAGGGAAACGCCTTTTTAGACAGGGTGCAGGGGGACCGGATGATACGAAGGAGCTTCGTACGCGATTGATGCGACTCTCCCCCTCGTCTCATCCAGAGCTCTCCCGTTGGATCACAGAGAATCATCATCCATCATACTATCAATCTCTGAAAGACCAGATCCCGGAACAAGGCCACATTTACCTTGACCCGGATACCCCTTGTTCTTCCGAATCTCTTGCGGCTGCAGAGATGGCGGTCTCGGGTGTTTTGACGGCGATTGATCGGGTCATGGATGGATCTGTTTCCAATGCATTTTGCGCTTTGAGGCCGCCGGGACACCATGCGGAGCCGGACCGCGCGATGGGGTTTTGCCTCTTTAACAATGTGGCTGTTGGGGCAAGGTATCTTCAGTTGAAGTACGGTCTGAAACGCATCCTCATTATTGATTGGGACGTCCATCACGGGAATGGGACCCAAAACAGCTTTTATTCCGATCCGACGATTTTTTATTTTAGCACGCATCAATATCCCTTCTATCCCGGAACAGGATCTGATCAGGAAAGGGGAGAAAAAGAGGGAGAAGGCTTCACGGTCAACAGCCCCCTTGTGGCCGGATCGGGGGATCTGGAGATCCATACCGCATTTGAAAAGAAACTCATCCCTGCCGTCAAGGCTTTTGACCCTGACTTTATCCTCATCTCGGCGGGCTTCGATGCGCACAAAGATGACCCCCTGGCCGGCCTGGAGGTGACCGAGAGCGGTTTTTTTGAACTGACAAAGAGGGTCATGTCACTTGCGAATCAGCATTGTCATGGAAGGATTGTCTCCTGTCTGGAGGGGGGCTACCACCTCAATGCCCTGGCAAGATCCGTCCAAAGCCATCTGGAAGCACTTTCGCAGTCTCAGCCCTGAGGGTCTCCCCTCCTGACTTTTCTTGACCGCCCCTATGTCCACATGATATGCTCCACCACTTGACTTGAAACCCTTTGTTATTGTTGTTTCTGAGGACCGAATTTCGTCTGTTTTTGATGGTGGCCATTCGCGGAATAGCGCTTTCGAAGTCCTTTCATTATCATCAGGTACTCAATGAGATTTCCCTGGAGGTAAAAGAGGGGGAGTGTTATGCGCTTTTTGGGCCGAACGGCGCCGGAAAAACAACCCTCCTGAGGATATTCGCGACATTACACCGCCCCTCTTCCGGACGATTTGAGATCCTCGGTCGGGATGGTCTCGGGGACAGGGCGAAGATTCGCGAAGACCTCTTCCTGATCGGCCACGGATCATACCTGTATGACGATTTGAGTGTCGTTGAAAATATTCAGTTTGCGCTCGGCGTTCGCGGAGGACATCCGACGGATCATGAGATCAAGCTTGCACTCGACCGGGTGGGGATCGGCGCGTTTAGAAAATTAAAAAGCCGTCATTTGTCGGCTGGGATGAAAAAACGGCTCTCGATCGCGAAAACCCTCCTGATCCGCCCGAAGATCCTCCTCCTTGATGAAGCCTATGCCTCCCTTGATGAACGGGGCGTTGTGATGCTGAATGATTGCATCCGCGAGTTTGCGAAGGAGGGGTCGGCTATCCTGATGACCACACATGACCGATCCAGGACGGCAGAGGTGGCGCACCGGGCCGGGGTGATACAGCAAAGCGTACTGCAGGAAATAACCATTCAAGAGATGTTGGCGGCAGATGCACTTTTTTAACACGATCCGTTGGATCGCATGGAAAGATCTCCTCAGCGAGGTTCGAAATCGAGAGAATATTTCCTCGATGTTTTTCTTTGCCCTCATTGTTATTTTTATCTTTAGTTTCAGTTTTTCTCTGGACCCGAGAACAGTACAGGAGGTGATGCCGGGGATTATCTGGGTTGCCTTTGGTTTTACGGCGATTATCGGCCTGGGAAAGTCCTTTCTAGCAGAGGTGCATAATGACTGTATGGAATATTTTCAGATGTTGCCGGTTCCGAAGGGGGCCATTTATCTTGGGAAATTTATCGGCAACGTACTTTTCATGCTGATTGTCGAAACCATACTGTTCCCTCTTTTTGTCCTCTTCTTTAATCTGGATGTGCTTGAAAAATTTCCACAATTTCTGTTAATATTCGGGGTTGCAACGGTTGGGCTGTCGGCACTGGGTACGCTATTCTCTGCCCTGACGGTTCAAGTCCGGGCGCGAGAAGTCATGTTCCCGATACTCCTGTTGCCGATGGCGGTCCCGATCTTTATCGGCGCAGTCGAGGCGACCCGGGGTGTTTTCAATGGTGACGCTTTCGCGCTCTACAGCCACTGGATTCAGTTATTGGTGGTTTTTGATGTCATCTTTGTGATTGTTTCTTTTTGGATCTTTGAGTTTATATTGGATTTTTGAATATGATTCTAAACCGTTTCATCCGATGGCTCGGACGTTATGAAGGATGGTTTGGCGGGGGCGCGGCGCTTTGCATCGGCATTGGGCTCTACATGGGCCTGGTAACCTCTCCCCCCGATTATTATCAGGGCGAGGTTGTGCGGATCATGTATGTCCATGTCCCTTCTGCGAAAACCTCCCTGTTTGCCTATCTGGTTCTCTTTATCGGAAGTATCTGGTATCTCTGGAAACGAGATCCGGTCATCGACAACATGTGTCATGCCACCGCCGGGATCGCTCTTTTTTATGTGGGAACGGCCTTGCTCACCGGCTCGATCTGGGCCAAGCCCACCTGGAATACCTGGTGGACCTGGGATCCGCGCCTGACCTCCTTTGCCATCTTGTTTTTAACCCTGGTCGGATACCTGATGCTTAGAACCTTCCTGGACGATAAGGAAAAAGAAGCGACCTTTGCGGCGATACTGGCAATCATCGGCTTCATCGATCTTCCCATCGTCTATTTCTCCGTGGAATGGTGGCGGACCTTGCACCAGCCGATGTCGATGTCGGTCCGGGGAATCAGTTTCGCACCCGAGATGCTCACTCCCCTCATCCTGATGTCAATCGGTTCTTCCCTGCTCTTTTCTTATATGCTCATGGTGCGGACCCAGATGCTCTATCTGGAGCGTCTGCTGGAAGCAAAGCAGGGCCGTCTGCTCAGCGAGACCCGTTTATGAGAGTGAGGCAATGAAACGATTCTACCTGCGCTGGGGAGGCGTGTTGGTCATAGGTGTTATCATTTGTCTCTTTGGCCTGGCGCGATATCAAAGGGAGGTCAGTCACATTCCGATTGAAAAGTTTCTGGATGAGAAGCCGACTCGGGCCGTGCGCGTTCTGGGAATGGTTGTGGGCGGAAGTCTGAACCGGGGGGGGGCTGGAGAACCGATTCAATTCACACTTTCCGGTACAGGGGCGCAGGTTCCCGTCTATTATCAGGGAGAGGACCCGGAAAACTTGAGAGAGCTCAAAAAGCTGGTTATTTACGGACGATGGAATCCTGAGGAGCAGCGGATAGAGTCGGAGACAATCTTGGGCGTCCCCAATTACGGCTTTGTAAGCTGGGCTTATCTGGTGACGCTCATCCCGATGACCCTCTTTCTCTTTAATATGGAAAGAAAGGTTGCTTTGCTGTATATTATGATAAAAGAAGAGAAGGTTTATCAGTCGGAGGAAAGCGCTTGAGGTTGGGAAGGAAAACAGGGATCGTCTTTAGTATCTCCTTGATTGTCTTCGGTCTTGGATATCTGGCCTATGGTAATTTTGGGAAGAACCTCGTCTATTTTGTTACCCCCTCAGAGGTGGTGACTTTCGAATCGGATCGCTACGGCAGGAAGATCCGGGTGGCCGGTATGGTGGTTCAGGCCAGTTTAAAGGTCGTTCCGAACACCTTGAAGATTACCTTTGACCTGACGGATGGCGCAGAGACCATCCCGGTGGCTTTTGAAGGCGTGCCTCCCGACCTGTTCAAAGAAGGGACCGGGGCCGTTGTTGAAGGTTTCTGGGACGCGGACGGTGTTTTTCACTCTCACATGATCATGGCAAAGCATGAAGAAGACTATATGCCGATTGAGATGAAAAACGCGGGAATGACACTCCCGACGAAAGGCATCATCAAGACCTTACAGGTAAAATAGTTTATATCCACCCCCTCCCTACCCCTGGTCGACATCATGGCTGCGGTGTGTTTAGGGCTGGTAAAAAAAAGGGATCAGCATGATTGTTGAAATTGGACATTATGCCGTGGTGACGGCATTGCTTTTATCTATGCTCGGGGTTGCCGCACCGATTATCGGTCTGAAGAGAAAGAACGCGGCCTGGGTCCAGGTTGGTCAACGGGCCCTTATCCTCACCTTCGTCCTGATCACGGTCGGAATGGTCGCCATGATTTATTCCTATCTGACCGAGGACTACTCCGTCAAATATGTCTATGCCACTTCCAACAGCAAGCTCCCGATCTTCTACAAGATTGCAGGTCTCTGGGGAGGTCATGAAGGCTCTCTGCTTCTCTGGGCGTGGATTCTTGCCTTCTATTCCATGGCTGCGGCAACGCTCCATTGGAAAACACAGCCCGTAGTGATGCCTTATCTCATCCTGATGGAATCGATTGTGCTGTGTGGGTTTTTGCTCCTCATCCTCTTTCTCTCGAATCCCTTTGAGCGAATATTCCCGGCGCCACTCGACGGCAAGGATTTAAACCCCCTCCTGCAGGACCCCGCGATGGTCGTTCATCCCCCTTTGCTTTATTTGGGGTATGTTGGTCTGTCCATCCCATTCTCTTTTGCGATGGCCGCCCTTTTTTCCGGACGGCTGGGGGAGGAATGGGTCAAGGTGACCCAGCGATGGACCCTCTTTGCCTGGATTTGCCTGACCGCCGGTATTCTGATGGGGGGATATTGGGCTTACTATGAACTGGGCTGGGGAGGCTACTGGGGATGGGATCCGGTCGAAAATGCAGCCTTTATGCCGTGGTTGGTCGCGACCGCTTTTCTCCATTCGGTCATGGTTCAAGAGACCCGGAAGATGTTCAAGGTCTGGAATCTTTTTCTCATTATATTGGCATTTTCGCTGTCGCTTATCGGGACCTTCCTGGTTCGAAGCGGTATCCTCTCATCGGTCCATTCCTTCGCGGCCGACCCGGGAAGGGGAGTCTTTATCCTTGGGTTTGTTGCGTTTATGCTCCTTCTCTCTTTCGGGACCCTCATCCTTAGATCGGCCAAGCTGAAGAGTTCGGTCACGATAGAATCAGTCGTTTCCCGGGAGGCAATTTTCCTGTTTAATAACCTCTTTTTCCTTGTGGCTCTGGTGACGGTTTTTATCGGAACGCTGTATCCCCTCTTAATGGAGGTCTTGCAGTTTAACAAGGTTTCCGTCGGTCCCCCCTACTACAATGCGGTCTTCATGCCGGTGGCCCTGGGTCTGATCTTCCTGATGGGGATCGGCCCCTATATCCCCTGGCGAAAAACAACGGCCAAAAACATCAAAGAATTGTTCGGTCTTCCCCTCATGCTCGCATTCGGGGCGGGAGTCCTTTTGTTTATCTTCGGGATCCGGGAGGAGTACGCCCTGGCCAGCATGACGGTTGTTGCTTTTGTCGCTGCCGCGATTTTTATTGATTTCAGGAAGATCGCGTTATTTTGGGGGAAGCGGGATCGGGTCAATCCTTTTCTTGGATTTCTTTCGGCATACAGAAGGAACCCCAGACGGATCGCGGGGCTGATTACTCATGTCGGTGTCCTGGTCATGATAGTCGGTATTACCTTCTCGTCGCTCTACCAGACGGAAAAGATACTCATCATGAAGCCGGGGGATGAGGTGAGCCTCAAATCTTTTCAGCTGCGCATGGCAACACTACATGGTGCGGAAGGGGTCAATTGGGAGGGCAAGGAGGCCCTCTTTGATATCTACCAGGAGGACCGAATTGTCACCCAGATGCGCCCCCAGAAGCGGTTTTATACGGTTTCTCAGACACCCACCACGGAGACCGCCATTTATCAGACCAATATGGGTCACCTTTTCGTGACGATACCCGAAGTTTCCCCTGACGGCACCTGGGCGCGCGTCCGTGTCTTGCACAACCCCCTGGTTCTTCTGGTCTGGTACGGTGGCGGGATTATGGGCATCGGGGGCTTTTTAAACATCTTCCGGAGGGATCGAAAGCGGTCCGTTGTTTCTGTCGCGTCCGGTGTCACCGCCAAGACCGCCCCTTCCCTGGCATCGGGGAGAGACGGGATCGTGGCACAGCGTTCGGAGAGCTAAGAGATGGCTGCGTTTAAAGGGTGGCATGTCCTCCTTCTTGTGGGGACTCTGGGCCTTTTGGCTATTTTCTACCAGGGATTGTGGGGAAATCCAAACTTCATCCCGCCGGTGATCGTAGAGACACCGGCCCCCGAAGTAACGGGGCCCGACCTCTACAAGGGGACCGCCGTTTCCCTCAGCGATTTTAGAGGGAAGGTGATTCTCGTTAATTTCTGGGCATCGTGGTGTCAGGAATGCAAACTGGAGCACAAATCGCTCCTTGCCATCAAGAAGCATTATGAGGATGATCCGAATTTCGCCATGTTTGGCATCAATTACCAGGATAAGGATCATCTGGCTAAGGACTATCTTCAGGTTCATGGAAACAATTTCGATCATATCCGGGATCTTGACGGCAGGATATCCATTGATTTTGGTGTGTATGGTGTGCCGGAAACCTTTGTCATCGACCAGGAAGGGATTATCCGCCACAAACAGATCGGGCCGATTATCGGAGATGTCTATTCAGATATGATTGAGAAGGTCATCGATCCTCTGCTCAATGGGACGGCGGGGATTGTTGGGACGGTGTCTTCATCATGAGAAAGTCCTTTGTACTGATCCTATTTTTCTTGATTGCTTTTTCCGGCGTCTCTTTCGCGGAGCCACAGGATGACGAGGTTTTACAGGGCCGGATCAAGGAGGTTTCAAAGACGCTTCGCTGCGCGGTCTGCCAGTCGGAATCGGTCTGGGAATCGAATGCCACACTCGCGATTCAGATGCGTAAGATCGTCCGGGAGCGGCTCATTGCCGGAGAATCTCCAGAAGAAATTCGGGCCTACTTTGTCGGTCGGTATGGCGACTATATCCTACTAAAACCCAGAGTGCGCGGCCTGAACCGGCTCCTTTGGTTTGGCCCTTTTATTCTCTTGTCCTTTGGAGGGTTTTTTCTTTACAAAACCTTGCGCCGATGGGCGTCAAAACCTGCACGAACTGAGCCTGTGGCATTCTCTCCCATTGATGATGCCCACCGAAGACGGATCGAAGAAGAGTTGCGTTCTTATAATGAATAGGTCACGATAAGAGATGTTCCCTGCTATAATTACATTCATGCTTCTGGGGGTTGTCGCGATGCTCGCCATGCCCCTAATCCGAAGATCGGCGAACCCGCTGCTTGTGGGCAATGAGGCCGATATTGACGAAGAACGGGTGAATCTGGACATCGAGCGGCAGACCCTTCTTCGAACGCTTTCAGAACTAGAGGTCAATTACTCACAGGGAAAGGTCTCTCTCGGTGACTATGAACGCCTGAAACTGGGCTATGAGCATCGCCTTGTAAACATTCTTGACCGTTTGGATGCATTTTCCCGGACGGGTAAAATTACTCAAAAAAAGAAGAAGTCCCGAGGGCCTTCCTCCAATAAAGGACATTGGCTCGCCATTGGGATGATCGGACTCCTTGTCGCGGCCGGTTCGCCCGGGATCTATGAGCTGGTTTATTGGAAATTTGACCGAGACGCGACCTCAGGCGGAGGTGTTCCGGCGTCCCAACAAATGCCCCCGATTGATCCGGTGGCTATGGTTGCGCGTCTCGAAAAGCGCCTTAAGGAAAATCCGGATGATCTTCAAGGACAGGTGATGATCGGCCGGTCCTATGGGGCATTGGAACGTTGGGAAGATGCAAAAGCCGCATGGCGGAAGGTCCTTGAACTCGACCCAAGGCATTATATAGCACATTTTCAGATGGGAGAAATCCTGCTCCGGACCTCGGCCCTTACCGATCCCCGTGATGCGGAAGAGGCACTGTTTCACATTGATAAGGCGCTTATCGTGACCCCTCAGGATGCCAGTGTTCTCTGGTTAAAGGGCTGGTCTCTGGTCGCCCTGGGTCGAACCTTTGAGGCGGACGAAATCTGGACGGAGGCCTTTCAATATATTCCCCAGGGGACAGAAGAATCGGAGACGGTCAAGAAGGCCTTGCAGAATCTCCGGGCGGGGAAATTTCCCTCGTCATAGAGAGGTCCAAGAGTGATTGAATTACCTTCCCGGCGAGCTTCGGTGGGGTTCTTCCTCAGGTTTGCCTACTGTTTTCTCATTATTCTGATATCCTCGTTCCAGGCCGCCTGCACCGAGAAGAAGTTTGAGCCGGAGAAGAAAGCGGTACCCTTGAAGACGGGCATAGAGGTCGGCAATCTTGCCCCGGATTTTAATATCAAGAACCTGGGGGGGGGGAGCGCATCGCTCTCGGACTATCGGGGAAAGGTTGTTCTTGTTAATTTCTGGGCAACCTGGTGCGGACCCTGCAAGGCAGAAATGCCGTCGATGGAGGCACTTTATCGAAGCCATGGGAGAGACGACTTCGAGATTCTGGCCGTTTCGATTGATCTCGGAGACGAGACCCCGGTTCGCTCATTCGTGGAAGATTTTGGTTTTACATTTCCAATCCTGCTCGATAGCCAATTTGACGTCAACGATCTTTTCCAGGTCCGGGTTGTGCCGACCAGCATTGTCATCGACCGCAATGGGGTGGTGACGGATCGTTTGTTGGGAGCAAAGGACTGGAACGATCCGGACGCGCAGGCGTTTGTGAAGGAGTTGATCCAGCGCCCTCATGAACAAATCAGTCAATCAGGCGTAGGTGCTAACAAGAAAGGGTAAAGGGATGTAACGATTCAGCATGCCACTATTTTGGCTTCGCGAAGCCAAAGGGGGGTGTGCTGGACTGTTACAAGCGTGACCATATGCAGCCAACGGGCAACATGTCATTTTTCATCGCTTTTTCAGCGGGATTCCTCTCGTTTGTCTCCCCTTGTGTCCTTCCGATTGTCCCTTCTTATGTTTCCTTTATTACCGGTTTGTCCCTTGATGAACTGACCTCGGAGGAGGGGAAGGGGCGGGCCCGCGAGATCGCGTTGAAAAACTCCCTGATGTTTATCCTGGGTTTTTCAACTATTTTTATTCTTTTCGGCGCATCGGCGACCTTCCTCGGTAAGGTCTTTCTGTCGAACCAGGTGATCCTCCGCCGTTTTGGCGGCGCCCTCATTATGTTTTTTGGATTATATGTTATGGGATTGATTAAGCCTTTGCTGATGGGAAGAGATGCCCGTTTTCATTTCAAGAATAAGCCCGCCGGCTACTTTGGTTCTTACCTTGTCGGGATTGCTTTCGGAGCGGGCTGGACCCCTTGCGTCGGTCCCATCCTCGGATCGATTCTCCTCTATGCCAGTACGACCGGCTCTGTTTTTACAGGGATTCAGCTCCTTTCCGTGTATTCTATCGGACTTGGACTTCCTCTCCTGATTTCCGCCATTGGAGTCCAGTCCTTCTTGTTATATTTTAAAAAGACGGCACGATATATGCGGTTTGTTTCCGGGACGAGTGGTGCAGTCTTGGTCGCCGTGGGGTTTCTGATCTTTACGAACTCTCTTACCCTTCTGACGTCGTTCTTTACAGAAATTGGCTTTGGATGGACGATCGGGCAGTAAAGGAAGCGCTGAACCCCGTCTTTCTTACCTGGTTTTGAGGGCCTGTGAATGCGGCTAACGCTTAGTACACTCCTGGCCTTTGCTTTTTTTTCTTTTCCGGTTCTATCCGCTGAAGACCTTCCTCGTCCGTACACCTTTTCTGCCCTCGCTGAGATCGGAAATCGATCTGTCGTCAATATCCGTTCCTCAGAAGTCGGAGAAGAGGGCGGGGGGCCACTTAAAGATTTCTTTCGTCTGGGCGACTTCCTCGATGCGGAGGTGAAAGCGGGAAGCCTGGGGACGGGTTTTATCATCGATCCCGCAGGGTTGGTTCTTACCAATTACCATGTTGTTGCGCCGCAGCCCTGGAACCGGGTTGCGGGCGGGATCACTGCTCGGCTATCTGATGGGAGGGAGTTCCCGGCACGGGTGATCGGAACAGATGAAAAACTGAATGTCGCCCTCCTGAGGATTGAAGGGGAAAGGCCCTTCCCCTCGGCGACCCTTGGGGATTCGGCCCATCTTGAAATTGGAGAATGGGTCATGGCGGTTGGCAATCCCTTTGGTATTGAAACTTCGGTGACGGTCGGTGTGGTCAGCGGAACGGGCAGAGTGCTCGGTGCCGGTCCCTATGACCATTTTATCCAGACCGATGCCGGAATCCATGCCGGAAATTCCGGTGGGCCATTGTTGAACCTTCATGGAAAGGTTGTCGGGATGAATGCCGCGGTGCGTTCTTCTGCGCAGGGCATCGGGTTTGCCACGCCGATTAATATGCTGAAAAAGATTCTCTCGTCACTGGAGAAAGAGGGAAAGGTGACACGGGGGTGGTTAGGGGTCATGATACAGTCGCTGACCCGCGATCTGGCCAGGGCCTTTCAATTGGAAGGTGAGCGGGGGGCATTGGTTTCTCAGGTTATGAAAGAAAGTCCGGCGGAGCAGGCCGGGGTCCTCCGTGGGGATGTCATTATGAGGTTTGATGGAAAAGAGGTCGGAAAGATGCACGATCTCCCGTCCCTGGTTGCGGAAACCCTTGTCGGAAAGACGGTTTCGCTTGCCCTGATCCGTAAGGGAATGCCGCTTGAGTTACGGGTTAAAATCAGACGCCTGGAAGAAAACTAGGGGCAGGAAGAAATCCATGAGACACGCTTTCTCAAGCGATTTTCTGGAGCAACCAGCCGGCCATAAAAATTCCCATGCCGACGATGGTAAATGTGTAGAGAAAGCCCATATCTTTACCGAGGGCCGCCGACACAACGAGTGAGTGCAATACCAACACAATTCCGGTGACCTGAACGGTTTTTGCAATATAATAAAAGGTTTTTCCCATCACTTTTTCCATTGAGTACGCATAAGGCCTGCAATCCCCGTCCCTCTACGTCGGTGCGCGCGGGAATAGAAGAACAGAGAGCTTGCTTCATTCTGATCAGGAGGCGTTTTGCCCTTTGAGGCGAGGTCGCTCAACCTGGAAAGAAATCTATCATAAGCAATGGTCAAAAATCAATTGAGAGAAGGACTCCAGGCGCCATGGTTTCCGAATAGAGGGAGGGTCTGAGTATGCCGAAATCGTTTCAAAAGAGAAAGAGGCTGGGCGAAATGCTCATTGCGGAAGGGCTCCTTTCGGAAGAGCAGTTGGACCGGACCCTGACCGAACAGCGCACGCATGGTGGGCGGATTGGAATGCTCTTGAAAGATCTCGGATTTGTAACGGAGGATGACATCATCAAGGCCCTCGGGCGGCAGATGGGGATCGGATATGTTGATCTTTCGAGCATGCTCATCGATTCGGAGGTGGTCAAAGAGGTCCCTGAAATATTGGCCCGCCGCCACAGTGTCGTCCCTCTTTTTAAGAAGGAAAACAGGCTCACCCTGGCGATGGCCGACCCCCTCAATGTGTTCGCCATTGACGACGTGAAGCGGGTGTCCGGATGTGAAGTCGAGCCCATGATGGCCAAAGAGGCCGACATGATGAAGGCGATTGACCGCTGCTACGGCATGAGCGGAACCATGGAAGAGGTTGTTCGGAGTTTCGACGAACAGCGGGTGGAACCCGACCGCCGCCTGGGAGATAGACGTGCCACCCAGGGTCAATACCTCATCGACCCCAGGGGGACTGAGGTCGGGGATGGGGTGGAAGAGGGCAACCTGGAAACGATCGCGGAAGATGCCCCCGTGATCAAGCTTGTAAATACGGTCATCGCGCAGGCGGTACGAGAAGGGGCCAGTGATATCCACATTGAACCGGACTCGGATGTGTTGAGGATCCGGTTCCGTATTGATGGGATTCTCCGTGAGGTGACGGCGCCTCCGAAGCACCTTCAGCAGGGGGTCATCTCGCGTATTAAGATTATGGCAAGCCTTGATATTTCTGAAAAGCGGGTTCCCCAGGATGGCCGTATTGAGATGAAGGTGGGGGAAAAGGAGTTTGATCTCCGCTTGTCGACCCTCCCGACAGTACATGGCGAGAAGGCCGTGATGCGTCTTTTGGACAAGAGCAGCGTGATGCTCGGTTTGGACGATCTGGGTTTTGCAGATGAGACGCTAAAAAGTATACTCAAAGTCATCCATCGCCCTTATGGCATGATGTTGGTTACCGGCCCCACCGGGAGCGGAAAGACAACCACACTCTACTCGGCCTTGACGGAGCTTAACTCGGTGGAGAAAAATATCGTGACCATTGAGGATCCGGTTGAGTACCAAATCAAACGCATTACCCAGGTTCCCGTCAATGTGAAGTCGGGGGTTACGTTTGCAAGCGGCCTGAGATCGACTCTTCGACAGGACCCTGACATCGTCATGGTCGGAGAGGTGCGCGACCGGGAAACCGCCGTGATTGCGATTCAAGCCGCCCTCACCGGACATTTCGTTCTATCGACCCTCCACACCAATGATTCGGCAGGGGCGATTGCGCGGCTCATCGACATTGGGGTTGAACCCTTCCTGATTGCTTCATCGCTTGTCGGGATCGTCTCACAGCGTCTTCTTCGAAAAGTCTGCAAGCACTGCAAAGAGACCTATCCCGCGCCTTCCGATCTTGTGGCTGAACTCAGCCTGGGTGAACTTGTTGAAGGAGGAAAGGAAATCCAGCTCGTTCGGGGAACAGGATGTGCGGAATGCAGGGGGATTGGGTATTCCGGCCGTGTTGGTATATACGAACTCCTCATTGCAGACGATACGATCCGGAGCCTGATCATCAGCCGAGCCCCATCGACAGAAATTCGAAAGAAGGCATCTGGTCAAAAGTTCAGGTCACTTCAAAGTGAAGGCCTTCGGAAGGCGATTCAAGGGATCACCACCATTGAAGAAGTCCTGCGGGTCACGCAGGAGTTCGATTAAGGCAAATGGTGCGATTCAACACACCCTTCTTTGGCTTCGCGAGACCCATTCTTCCAGGGAGATGTTGCTGTGGTGCTCGAATCCTCACGTATACGGGTCCGCTGTGGTTCCGTGCGCCCCTCGCCTTTCTCTGAAGATAAATAGTGGCCTATTGAATCGTTAAAAATCTTTCTACCCTTCCCTCCGACAGACTCCAGGAAATATCAAAAACTGACAAAAAACGGCCCCTTGGGTGACAGACTACATAAGTTTAAACCTCTATAGTTCCTCTCTCCTTTCTGGATTAATTACATAACCAATTGAATTTATAGATCTTTATCCTATAAACCCCTCCAGGTTCATAAAAGGCATACAATTTGCTTTTTATTAGGAGAATTCTAACCTTAGAGAAGCCAGATGTCCCAATATCGGTACAAAGCAAGAGATAAGTTTGGCGCGCTCTTTGTCGGAACCTTCGAAAGCAGCGGTAAAGAGGCCGTAGCCGGTCATCTTGATGGCTTGGGTTATTACCCCGTTTTGATTGAGGAAGAACGACCTCGCATTTCTTTTTCGCAGTTTTCTCTGAAATTTGAAAGGGTTTCGCCCAATGACCTGATCATTTTCTCCAGGCAATTGTCGACCCTTATCAACGCGAGCATTCCCATAGTGGACAGCTTTGCCGCCTTGGAAGAGCAGACAGAAAATCCAATTCTAAAAACGGTGATCTCAAATGTACGAAGCGATATCGAATCAGGAGAGACTTTTGCCGGTGCCCTTGCGAAGCACCCTAAAATATTCAGTCCCCTTTACGTCAACATGGTGCGTGCGGGGGAAGAGGCGGGGGTGCTTGATGAAATCCTCGATCGGCTTGCGATATTGGCGGAACATGATGCCGAGACCCAGGCCCGGATCAAGGCGGCAACCCGTTATCCAAAAATTGTAATCGGTGCTCTCGCTGTCGCCTTTGGCGTCCTGGTTAAATTTGTTATTCCACGTTTTGCGGGCATGTATGACAACTTTGATGCCGCCTTACCACTCCCGACACGCATCATGGTCTGGACCAATCAGGCTGTTCAACAATATGGTCTCGTTGTCGTGGTGGTCCTGGCCCTGGTTTACATTGGTTTTAAAAAATATACAAAAACAAAGAGAGGAGAGCTTTGGTTGGACGGTTTTAAGCTCAAGGTTCCCATCTTCGGGGTCATCTATACAAAGACGGCGCTTTCCCGCTTTGCGCGCGTTTTCGGGGCACTGACGCGTTCAGGCATGCCGATCTTGAAGACACTTGATATTGTCTCCACCACGGTCGGAAATGTCGTGATCAGTCGTGTTGTCGATACCGTCCGTGATTCGGCCAGACAGGGACGGGGCATCGTTGAGCCGATGCGGGTCAGCCGGGTCTTCCCACCGATTGTCATTCAGATGGTCGCTGTGGGGGAAGAGAGTGGAAAGATGGAAGAGATGATGTCCAAGGTCTCGGAATATTACGACCGGGATGTTGAATACGCCATCCGCAATCTCTCGAGCAACCTGGAGCCGATCCTCCTCGCGTGTATCGGCGGCGTGGTGCTTTTCATGGCGCTGGCGATCTTCATGCCTTGGTGGAACATGATCAATGTCTTCAAGGGCGGGGGGTAGATCGACGATTGGTTTGGCACAAGCAAAAAACGAGAAAGGGATGTCGGCCCTCGAGACGCTCATTGTCTGTATCCTGGTGGGCCTCTTGGCCGGGATCGGCACCTCTTATTTTCAGGAAGTAACACAGGAGGCAAAAGAGGTGGCACTAAGAGAAGAGCTGGGTCTTATTCGCAAGGCGGTCACACTCTATTCCGTCCTTCAGGGAAGGCTCCCGGGCGATCTTGGGGATCTGATCGAGACGCAATATGTGATTCCACTGCGGAACGACACTTCCTTTAAGGGGGAATATTTAAGCACCCAGGCGACCGATTCTGAAGGCGCTCTTCTTGATCCCTTTGGAAAGCGGTACCGCTATGATCCCAGGGGAGGGGCGGTCTCTTCAGTGGAAGAGGGATATGAAGCGTGGTAGGAGGGGGGAAAGATGTAAAGATTTTCGAAAGAAATGCCGATGCAGATGTAAGAGAAAAGAGATTTAAGATCAAAATAAATATCAATGCATTACACTGAAACCCAACAAAAGGAGAAGATCAAATGAAAATGCTCAAAAACGAAAAAGGCTTTACCTTGATCGAATTGGTATTGATCATTGTCGTGCTGGGGGTTTTATCCGCAGTGGCGACAATGCAATTTGGGTCTGTTATTGGCGATTCAAAAGATGCAGCGGTGGAAGGTGCAGCGGGGTCAGTGAACGCCCAGCTTGCCCTCGCAGTGAATACGCTAAAGGCACTACCATCAACAGGCACTGGAGCGGGGACATTTGGGGACGAGGTCCATGCCAAGCTGACGATTAGTGGGAGTAATATTTCGAAGAGTGCATATATTGGAGCTGATGATCGATTTGCAATTTGTACTCTTTCCGCAGCTGGCCCTTGCGTACTTGCCGGTACAACCGGAAGCCCGACTGTTTCCGCTTGTGGTTCTACATCAGATAAGTTTGTGCAAGTTTCGTACACAGCAGGGACGGGTGCGTTGGCGATCACAGCTCCCGCGGCCTGTGGTTCCTAGGCCTCTCGGAGAATCGGGCTTTACGCTGATCGAGATGGTTCTGATCATTGTCATTGTCGGAATCCTGGCGGTGGGCGTGGGGATCGGTTTGAACAGCCTCAATACCGTCAAGCTCAATACCGCCTCTGGTAAGGTGGTCGCCGATCTGCGCTATGTGCAGCAGTTGGCGACCACCACACAGGGGCGGCATGGCCTGACGATTGATTCGGTGCAGGTCTACTCGGTCCATCGCGATACCGGGGGGACCGATACCGACATCAAAGATCCGACCGATCTGGCCCAGGACTTTGTGGTGGACTTTGATACCTATCAGCAGAATCAATTACAGGGCGTGCGCTTTGATTCAACGACGCCGTTCTGTACCGGACCACCCGGATGCGTAACCTGTGGCAATACAGTCGAATTTACCAGTCTGGGTGTCCCGACCGATACGGCCGGGACACCGCTTTGCAGTGTGCCACTCGTCCTGACCAAGAGTGGCGCCTCAAATCAGACGATTACGATTACTCCCAATACGGGGCAGATCGGAAATTAAGGAGGCGGCATGGGGAACCGCGGTTTTACCCTGATTGAGATCATCATGATTGTTGTTTTGATGGGCGTGTCGATCCCCGGCCTGATTTCAGCCCTCAGTTTTATCACGAAGGCGCAGGTGAACCCGCTTGGATCGTCGACGGCGTCGTATCTGTCGCAGGAAAGGATGGAAGAGATGATCGCCAGGAAAGTGTCTTCATGCGCTGACTGCGGCTACGCCAACCTCACGGTGGGGATGGGCACCTTTGCGCCGGTCACCGGGTTTTCAAACTATGAAAAGAAAACTGATGTGGCCTATGTTGATGCCTCTTTTAACGCGGTGGGGTCTGACCAAGGTTATAAAAAAATCACGGTGACGGTCCGGGATATCGGCGTTGGGCCAAGTGTTCCCGACGCCGTCCTCGATACTGTCCTGGCAAATTATTAAATGAACGAACGAGGTGCAACACTCATAGAGCTTGTTCTATCAATTGTGATCATCGGGATCATCGCAGTGGTCATTACCGATGCCTTTGTCACTTCCAGCAAAAGTATTCTGACTGGTAACGCGGTCCGGGAGGCGGCACAGGAAGGACGGATGGCGGCGAGCCGAATGGTCCGGGAGATTCGAAATCTCCGGAGCGATCGATGTGTTTCAAGCGCCACGGTGAACACTTTGACTTTTGTCGATACAAACGCCGAGACGATCACCTTCAGTTGGTCTGGAACATCGGGGGATCCCCTCATGCGAAACGCCGATATTTTTGTCGAGAAGGTGAGCAACCTGACCTTTACATATTATGACAACGCCGAACCTGCCGTTGGGATTCCGAGCCCGACGGTTTGTGGGACGCCCTGCTCCGCCACCTGCGCCGCGACAAATATCTGGTCGATCAATATTGATCTGACGACACAGTCGGGGGCGGAGACGATGCAGTTTCGGTCTCAGCTCCACCCGATCAATCTTTAGTGTTTGCAGGACCGTTGCAGATGAAACACTTAGAGATTCACCAGAACTCGGCTTCCCCCGTATCTCGTAAGATCGGGGGGCAACAAGGGGCCTCCCTCATCGTGGTCGTTGTCATGATTTTGGTTCTGGGAATGGCGATTGCCGGGATGATTTCGATGGTCAATACAGAGAGTTTCAACGCGATGCATCAACAAGCCGCAGCAGAGGCGGACTACGTGACAAGGGCAGGGATAGAAAAGGGCTTGTATCGGCTCAAGAACGGGACCGGCTGTAGTGCCCTCGCCGGGTCAGATACTTTGGGGACAGGGAGTATTTCAACGACTGCGATCCCCTATAATCTCTCCACCGCCATCCTGTCAGCCACGATATCAAATACCGACACGACCATTCCTGTCGATGCGACCGCCAGCTATGCCGCCTGGGGAAGGGTCAAAATTGAATCGGAAGAGATCGCATACGCCTCCAAGACAGCAACTTCTTTTACCGGGGTCCAAAGAGGGGTTGGTGGCACGGCGGCCGCCGGACACCTGAGCGGAAAATTGGCGACACAGAATCAATGCTTTATTTCTGCGACTGGAACGGTCAACGGCCCCATTGTGAATACGCAGCGTGTAATAGAGGCCATCCAGGTTGGAGGAGGGGGAGGAGGTGGTTCCACCAGCACAAAATATGGAAGTTTTACGAAAGCAACTGGGGGAGCGCCAGTGAGTGATGTGGTCACGGGCGTCGGTTTTCAGCCGAAGGCGGTGATTTTCCTTTGGACGCGGCAAACCGCTGAAGGCTTTGCCGCCGACCTCAATGCCGGTGTCGGCTTTGCCTCCGGCCCTGCCAATGAACGCGCCGTGTCGGTCACCTCTCTTGACAACCAAGGTAATTCAGATACCGGTCGACGGCGTTCGGAATCGAATATGATCCTTCTGCTTTCCGGGGGCACCGATCCGACGCTGGAGGCTCAGGCGGAGTTGACCTCGTTCGACGCAGATGGTTTTACGATCAATTGGACAACGAATGATGCCAACGCATATCGGATCCACTATATCGCCCTCGGAGGAGATATTACAAATGCCCTGGCCAGTACGTTTACCTTAACGGATGTCACCGGGAATCAAGCGGTGACCGGTGTCGGGTTTCAGCCCGACTCTGTCATGTTTCTCTGGAGTTTTACAACGGATGTCGATGTCAGCGAACGCGGGTCTGAGATCGGCATCGGTTTTGCGGAGAGCGCGGCGGCCCAAGGGGGGATGGTTTATGCGGCAAAAGATAATGATACGAATACAGAAAAAAGGTGGCAGCAGCGGACCGATGCCACTATATTAATATTGGATCCAGAGCGGTCTCCGCCGGACCAAGATGCCGTTGTTGATTTTGTTTCGATGGATGCGGATGGCTTTACAGTAAATAAATCAGATCCGCCGAAGAATGA
Source organism: Nitrospirota bacterium (assembly GCA_029261165.1). Lineage (GTDB taxonomy): Bacteria > Nitrospirota > Nitrospiria > SBBL01 > JAADHI01 > DUAG01. The sequence continues at coordinate 54,942 of JAJDBV010000023.1, forward strand.
CACCCCTATCTTTTACCTGGCATTAAAAGGGGGGCGTCACAGCGTTGGGGCCTTTGATCAAGCAACCACAACCGGGAACCAATCGACAACGGGGGTCGGGTTTCAACCGGAACAATTGATCCTGGCCAGTTTTAATCTGGCCGCAACGACAGCTCTTTCAGGCGGTGGCGCAATTTCGCTCGGTGCGGCGGCGTCTTCGACGGCTAGAGGGGGGATCTGGTTTCAGGACCGGAGCGACGCCGACCCGTCCGAGGCGAATATGTATACGGCCACCTCGGACACCCTGACCCTGGCGACCGGGCCGAGTACGGTCGACGCCCGGGCCGATTTTGTGCAGTTTGACCCCGACGGCTTTACTTTGGATTGGACAACGGCAGATGCGACCGCCCGGCAGACTCTTTACTGGGCGGTAGCCCCGAGTCTCTTCACCCTGGGAGGGATCGATTGGCGAGAGGTTTATTAATAAGTGCATGGGAGATCACCTGTGTGGGGGGCTAGGTTTTTGGGAAGAACTATAGAAAAATATATTTATAACTATTTTCTATTGGGAGAAAAAGGATGAAAACGTCTGAAATTCTTAGAGAAATCGACATCCCTCGACACAAACTTTACTATTTGGAACAAAAAGGGTATGTTGCCCCCAACAGGATACCGATGGGAGATCTGGAGGCCAGAGAGTATAGTCAGGAGGATGTCACCAAGATTAGATTGATCTGGAAATATCTGGCGAGCGGGTTCAAGCATAAAATTGCCTACCGTAAAGCAATGGAAGACTTAGGTTTTGAGGGATAAAAGTGTCTTGGCTCTCTTTTCATAAACCGTTTTGGGGGATTGATATCGGGGCGAGCTCGGTGAAGGCTGTCCGCCTCGAGCCCATCCGGAAGGGAATGCAACTGCTTGATATCGGAATGAAGAACCTTCCGATGGGTGAGGATTTCCACCCGGAGAATCTATCTGAGGCCTTGGCAGAGGCTCTGGATGCATTGATCCATGATAAAAAAAGGCCGAAGGCCGTTGTTAATTTTTCAGGAAAGACCCCGTTAATTCGTTACCTCAGCCTACCGGTCATGCCAAAAGATGAACTTGCAGAGGCGGTCAAATGGGAGGCCAAGAAGTTGGTTTCTTTCCCGATGGAGGAGATGCTTCTTGATTACTTTATTGCCGCTGAAGATCAGAGTCAGGACATTAAGCGTTACGAACTGGTCCTGGTCGTTGTGGAAAAAAATATCGTGCAAAAGCAGTGGGCCATGATGAATAAAATTGGACTGGACCTGCTGGCGATCGACGTCAATCCACTCTCTCTCTTGAGTGCGGTTCGCTTCAACCATCCAAATGATCTAAAGGGAAATCTCATCTACCTCGACATCGGTGCGGCCAAAACGGACATTGCGATATTAAAGGAGGGGGTTTTACGCTTTACACGGCGCCTGGAAATGGGAGGGGAGCAGATTACCCGGCGCCTGGAAACGGAATTGAATGTTTCTTATGATCAGGCGGAGCGGATGAAATGTGAAAAGGGAATGGCGGCTGAAGAGGCGATCCAGACCTTCTTAAAGGAAGAGATTGACCGATTCATTGTGGAGGTTCAACGCTCGGTCGACTACTACCGCGCGCAGTTCAGGGAAACAGTGTTTTCCAAGATTATATTGATGGGTGGCGGGGCGCTCCTCCCCGGCTTCGCAGACTATTTCTCAGGTTATTTTGATTCGGATGTCATGCTGGATGATCCTTTTATAGCAATCTCCGGGGCAGAATCGCTAAGCGACGTCAAAATGATTTCCCCTCGATTTTCTACGGGAATTGGTCTCGCGCTCAGAGGGAATTGTTAAAGAGTCGTTTCTAAGATCTTTTCCACATGGCGTTTCACCCAGGAAGAACAGGATATGGATAGACACATTAATCTCCTTCAGCCCGACCTCCTTGAGAATCAGTCCGGGGTAGGTGTTTTTGCCAAAAAGGGCCTGTTCCCGGCTGCGATCACAGTGATTGTTCTGGTCTTCGTTGGGTTTTACATTCAGGATCAAAAGAGAGGGGCTCAGCTTTTTACTGAAGTGGAGAGCATTCGGCGGCAACGCGATGAGCTCCTCCATCAGATCGAGAAGGTTCCAGCTGTGACGAAGTCCGTCGTTAAGGGGGTTTCTTCCCGGCTTGACCCGGTCAGGATCGACATGATTCTGGAAGAGAGAATCCCCTGGTCACATATTCTGAGAGAGTTCAGCTTGGTGATTCCGAAGGGGACCTGGATTACTGAATTAGAGAATGCGTCTGGAGAAGGGGTTCGGATTCTGGGTTTCGCCCCATCACACAAAAAGGTGACTGAGATGATGTCGTTCATGGAAACTTCCCGGTTTTTCCAAGATGTGACTCTTGAATTCTCGAAGCAAAACCTGAGAGAGGGCCGATTCGATTTTGCGATCCATTCCGGCGTAAGCAGGGAACATTCTCAGAGCTTGGAGGACGGATGACGCTTGCAAGCCAGCCGAAGTGGTGGTCTAAACTTTCATTGCGTGAAAAGGTTTTGTGCGGAGTGACGCTAGGGGCGGTCTGCTATTTGTTCTTTGTATCCCTTTATCTACCGAGAGTGGCGGAACGCAAAAGACTGAGCAGCCAGGAAGAAAGCCTTCGTATGGAAATAACCCGCCTCACTGCGACCTTGGGGGTCTTGCGCAAAAGAACCCCAAGGTCGGGAGCAATGACTCAGATTCAGGATGCGGATCTGATCGACTCAGGTTCCAGGCTCTCAAAGTTGCTACACAAGATACACAAGCAGGCGAGGGGACAGGGGGTTGAAATTCTGGAGATAAAACAGAAAGTGCTTGAAAACAAGGCCTCCTATCGGATTCTCCCTTTGGAGTTAAAGGCCCGTTCCCGTTTTCGAGACCTCGGCTTGTACCTCCTCTCCTTGGAGGGATTTTCCGATCCGGTCGTGATCGACCGGATTATCATCCGATCTGATCTCGAAACCAACCCTGAGGTTGTTGCAGAGTTGACCCTTCACATTTACAGGAGAGGAGAAGCATGAGTAAAAAACAAGCGTTTGCGCTTATGTTGCTTTTTCTGTTTTCCATGATATCCCTTGATTCAGTCCCGGCCTTTTCTGAAGACTCAGGTCCCGATGTAAAAAAGGAATCACGGTCTCTTGTTGATATCAACCTTCATTTTCTTCGGCAGAAAAAAACGGTCGACGAATGGGGAAGAGACCCGTTTCTCCTGCCTCCCGTGACCAAAAATGGATTGGTGGTTGATAAAGAAAAACGGTTTTGGTTGAACGCGATCATTTATAAAAATGGGAGCGGGGCGGCCATTATCAATAATCAGATTACCCGGAGGGGGGACCATATCGGTGGGATGGCGGTCCATGATATTCAACCGGACCGCGTTATTCTGAAAAATGGGCCTGACATTTTGGAGTTAAGGGTCGATCCGATTACAATGAAATAAGTGTGTCTGGAAGGAGGGTATCGAATGCAGCCAAATAAAAAAAATAAAATAAAAGACAGAATTGCACGGATCACTCTCTTTCTTTTATCCCTTTTTCTTGTTTTTATGATCAGTTTCGGTGAGGCTGGAGCAGGACCCCGGAACGCAAATGGGCTGGAGAAGGGACCATCCCTGCTCTCCATGGAATTCCGAGATGCCGATTTAAAAGATGTTCTCCGTGCCCTCGGTCAGGAAAACCAGTTGAACATCATTGTCGGTGAAGGGGTAACCGGGAAGGTCACCCTCAGTTTTCGGGAGGTTGTTTTTAAAGAGGCGTTGGAGGCCATTCTGAAGGTCAATAACCTTGTCTCTTTTCGCGAGGGGAATATTGTCCGTGTGATAAAGTCTCCTTTTGGTGAAGGTGAAACGGATCTGGAGACACGGATTCTCCCGGTCTCATATGCGGACGCCCAGGAAACGCAGGCCATCATCAAGGAGTTGTTGACCAACAAGGGGAGTGTCTCAATCGATGTTCGTACCAATTCGCTGATTGTCAGGGATGATCCTGGGAACATACAAAAGATTTCCATGGTCGTCGAGACCCTCGACAGCGAAACCCCACAAGTCATGATTGAAGCACGTATCGTTGAGGTAAACTCCAATTTTACCCGGGAGTTGGGAATTCAGTGGGGAGGAAGGATCGAAGCCGGTTCGAATAAATTTTTTCAGGCGACGGGGACGAGTTTGACGGGTGGGACCGGTCTTTCCGGAAATAATTTCCTGGTCAACCTTCCGGCCACAGTCGGTTCCGGATCAGGCGGGGCCATCGGATTACTGGTCGGAAGTATTGGGTCGGCCAGGCAGCTCGACCTCCAGCTATCTGCGATGGAGGACACGGGGCGGGGGAAGATCCTCTCTAATCCCCGGGTTTTGACCCTGAACAACAAGAAGGCCGTTATCTCAAGCGGAACGGAGATTCTGATCCCGACGGCCGCGATTTTATCAACAGGGGCACAAACGGGTGGCGGCGGGGGAACATCGGTCACCGGAACGGAGGCAACGACAGGCGTCACGACCATTGACGCAAAACTTGAACTTACCGTCGTCCCTCACATTACGCCCGACAATCAGATTCTCCTCCATGTCAAGACAGATAAAAAAGATCCCGATTTCAGTCAGCAGGTCCAAGGCATTCCCCCCCTGCTTACCCGAACCGCTGAAACAGACCTCCTGGTGGGGAACCGTGAAACGATTGCGATCGGAGGTATCTACACACGGCGGGAATCAACAGCGGAAAAGGGAGTTCCGTGGCTGTCAAAGGTTCCGTTCGTGGGATGGCTTTTCAAGAAAGAGATCAAGAACGAAATTCAGAACGAGCTCTTGATCTTTATTACCCCAACCATCCACAAGAAACCGAAGAAGGAGGACCGGAGTGTGCGAGCCCTCCGATAACGTAAGTATCCATTCACGCGCCCATAGCTCAGCTGGATAGAGCACTTGGCTTCGAACCAAGGGGTCGGGGGTTCGAATCCCTCTGGGCGCACCAGTCTTTTCAATGAGTTATGAAGATCCACCGCCTGCCTCAGATCCAGATTGTGATAAAATTGTGATAGATTTTTCCTTCCGATCCAGGATTTCCACCCCGTCCCTCAGGCTTTCCGGGTAGTGATGTGCATATCGTTGGGTCATTGTAGGCGATTTATGGCCCAACAATCGCTGCACTTTGTAGAGGTCCACCCCCGCCTGGACAAGCCGTGTGGCGAAGGTATGCCTGAGATCATGGAAGCGAAAATCTTCAATCACGGCCTTTGTGAGCCCCGAAAGGAAGGCACGTCGAAGGTTATGGGCATTCATCCCAGTGTAAGCCCCGCTGTGAAACACAAGATTCGTATTGAGCGATCTTACCTTCGACTTCTCCTTGAGAAGGGACAGTACTGTTTGGTTAATCGGGATGGTCCTTCTCTCCCCGTTCTTGGAGCGGAAGACGGTGACGGTTCTACGAAACAAGTCCACCCCCTTCCAGGTAAGCGCAAGGATCTCCCCCCTTCTCATTCCGGTATTGAGGGCAAAAACAAGAATCTTCTTCAACCAGGATGGACAGGCCTTCAGGAGTTGTTCCTCCTCTTCGAAAGATAACCACCGATCCCGCTTGTTATTCTCCTTCTCCATTGAAACCCTGCTCACCGGGTTGTCTCTGCACCATTCCCATTCCCGGATTGCAAGATTAAAGGCGGCCTTCATGGCACCTAATTCCCTGTTGATCGTCGCTGGCGTTACCCCCTTAGCATACCGTTCACTCTTGTACTGGACAATGAGCTTTGGGGTGACTTCAGCCAGAGTATACGGACCAAAAAAGGAAAGAAGGTTTTTCGAGTAATAGTGATGCGATTCCCGGCTTGCCTTTTTGACAATGTGTTCCCTCATGTACCTTTCCATCATTTCCGCAAGCGTCCGCTCCTTTTCCTCAAGGGTGTCAAAGAAGCGTCCCTCAACGATCTTGACCGTGACCTTTGCTAGAATTGACTCAGCCAACCTTCGATTTGCCGTGCCGGTTGGCCGTCTGACCTGTTTTCCCTGGTACGATATTGCCATCCACCAGACCTTACCTCGTTTATACAGCCCCATCTTATTTCTCCTTTCTTTGGGCTGATTCAGGTCTGGTTTCCCCGCGAGTGTCATTATAGACATTCCGCTTTGCCTTGGCAATCAAGGAGTCGATGTCACACCCTTTGTCTTTAAACCTCAGCATTATCGCCTTCGGTTTTTCATTGCGAAACCCTTCCACCCAGGCGTCAATCTCTTCTTTTCGGAACCGAATCACACCATGAATCTTGATCGATGGGATCTTGCTTTGAGCACTCCACGCATAGAGCGTGGAGACTTTAATCTGTAGATAGGCCGATAGGGCTTTGATATCGAAGTAAGGTGTTTTGTTCCGTTCTTGCTCACTCATTGTTTGCGTATCCGGGTCGTACTGTAAAGAAAATCAGGCACACTGCCCCTCAACTCATTATTTCCCTCTTAAGCCAACTCTGTCGTCCACTATAGTTTTAGCACCAAAACCGTAAAAATAAATGTCTCATAAACACGACACTTATTTTTACGGTTTTTCAGGTAGGATCAATAGCAACTGATTAAAAGATCGTAAGAAGGGGTGGAATTCCGTTAATCGAATCAAGGCGTGAAAGAGGTTGGGTATCTTGCGAGACCCCTCTTTTTTCTGTCACACCCCACGCAACCTCGCGCGGGCTTGCCGGTAGACCTAAGTTATCTAAGCGGTGGAGTTGATTCACTTTTTTAGTCGTTCTTGGGTCCACCTTGGGTAGACCGGACATCGCAAGATTGGGATGCAACTCCATGACACACAAGATGTTTATCAGGTTGACCTTTTTAGGGAGGTTGTAATGGTAAAGCGGCGAATGAGTTTCAAGTTAGAGCCGGGAGAATGCGAAGCATTGAAGGCCCTTGCCAAGGAACGGAGGCTGACCGTTTCCTCAGCCGGGAGGGAGCTGATCCGACAGGGCCTTGGGATGACCGGCACGCAGATAGAAAGCATCGTCCACCAGCTTTCGATCATTGATAAGCGCACTCGGCGCGCCCAGATCGCCGCCTACCGGGCCTATGCCGGAATAGCGGAATTGATCCGGTTCATAGCAAAAGAAGACGATGCCGCTCAAGAGATTCTGGAGGCCCTGGTAAAAAAATCGGACGACACCTTACGAAAGGAAAAAGAGCGGGGAGATTATCAATGAAAAAGACCTCTGCATATAAAGGCCATGAGACCTTCCACAATGCAATCCGGATGTCGCTGAAAATGATCTTCAACATCTTTCTTTGGGTTTTTTTTGCGCACCTCGGCCTGATCCTCTTCTTCATCATCAGGTGGCATGGGGAGCACCTGTCCCAGTTTTTCTGGGTCGTCATGGCCGCGCTTGCCCATCTCAGGTTCCCGGATAGGGAATACGTCGATGCCTATTTCTCATGGTTGCGCGGCCGCATCTCATATATTTCAGGCATCACTTCCATCATCTGGCTTTTCTACCCGATGGCACTCTACTTTTTTAAGCGTCGCGCCCAGAAGCAGGGACGGACCTTACACCTTCGAGGCGCAAAACTCCAGACACCTGATGACCTAAATCGACAGATGAAGCGAAACAGAGAAAAGCGGGACTTTCAGATCGGGGAGGTCTTCTTTCCCCGCTCAATAGAGGTCAAACATGCGCTGGTCTTGGGCCGCCCCGGTGCAGGTAAAACCGTACTGTTGTCTCAGTACTTAGAGAAGCTCATCGACCGTGGGGAGAAAGGCGTAATCTACGACTTTAAAGGGGACTATGTGGAACGCTTTTACCGCCCGGAACGTGATCTGATCTTTAATCCGGTCGATGAAAGGTGTATCGCCTGGAATATCTTCAATGAGATCAAAACATTCACCGATGTCGATGCCGTCGCCCACTCCCTCATCCCATCCGCACATTTGAGCGATCCCTTCTGGAACGATGGCGCACGGGATATCTTTGCAGGCCTGCTTTACAGCCTTTATCATAGAAATTTAAAAACGAATGCCGAAATCTGGAAAGCGGTATCCGCCCCGGCCAGAGATATTTCGAGCTGGTTGAAAAACATTCCGGGAGGCGCGCGCGGATACCGTTATGTGGAGGACCCCACCAGCAGGCAGGCCATGTCGCTCTTAGCGGTCATGATGCAGTATGTGAAGTGCTTTGAGCTTCTTTCCAAGATCGATGGGGACTTTCGGATCAGCGAGTGGCTTGAGAAAGGGACCGGGTGGCTCTTTGTGACCAACGATGCCGAGACATCGGAAACCCTCCGGCCAATGATCTCCCTCTTTGTTGACCTCATCGGCCGAAGGCTCCTGGCCTTATCAGAGGATTATGGTCGAAGAATCTTCTTTATCTTAGATGAGTTTGGAACCCTGCAATCGCTCTCCACGATTGTCCGGCTCTTGACCCTCTCCCGCTCCAAAGGGGGAAGCGTCTGGCTTGGGATTCAGGATCTGGGGCAGATCGACAAGATCTATGGGGAGCCGCTACGACAAGCCATCGTAAATGCCTGTGGGACGGCGGCCATCTTCTCTGTGTCTGATCCAAAGACTGCCAAGTTCTTGAGTACCAAGATCGGTGAGACGGAGTTTTTAGAGACGGAGGAGACCTACAGCATGGGGGTGGACGATCACCGGGATGGCCTTTCTCTCATGCGAAGACGAAAGGTGGAGCCACTCATCCTCCCCTCGGAGATCATGCAGCTTAAAGATCTGGAGCTTTATCTTCAGATTCCCAACTACGGTCTGACCCGGACGAACCTGGCATGGAACCCCTATACCGTGATTGCCGATGCACTTCATTTCCGTCCGGACCTGGAACTTGACCGGATCATGGCCGAGCACAAGGCCATCCGGGCCGAGGCCGAAGCGGTCACAGGCGTGAAGAAGGAAATCATCGATAAGACGAAAAAACCATATGAACTCAAGATCGAGGAGCGTTAAACCGTGCTATCAATCTCCCGGCCGATGACGGCAGGCCATGCCGAACAATACTTCTCAAGAGATGATTATTACTTAAACAGTCAGGGAACCTGGCAGGGTAGGGCCGCTAAGGCTTTAGGCTTAGCCGGACCGGTTCAAAGAGAGGAGTTCAAGGCCGTGGCGGAGGGGATGCATCCCAAGACCGGAGAACGCCTCATTGCCCCTGGCCCCGGAGGCGAGCACCGATCGGGCATCGATCTTACCTTCTCGGCCCCCAAGTCGGTTTCCATCTTAAGTCTCGCCGACAAGCGGTTTATAGAAGCCCATCAGAATGCGGTGACCCGCACGCTCGACTACATCGAATCACGCTATGCCCAGGCCCGGGCCACCGAAAATGGGGTCACCCGTCCTGTAACGACCGGAAAGCTGGCCATCGCGAAATTTGACCATATCACCTCTCGGGAACTCGATCCCCAGCTTCATACCCATTGTCTCGTGTTCAACCTTACACAACGTGCGGATAAAGCGTGGCGGGCACTTCGAAACGATGCTCTCTTTCAGCAACAGCTATTCTTGGGACAGATCTACCGCTCTGAATTGGCGAAGGAGGTTCAAGGGTTGGGCTATGCCGTGACCGTCACTAATCGTGCCCAGGGGTTTTTCGAGATCCGGGGGATCTCTCAAGGACTCTTGGATCACTTTTCAAAACGTCGCGAGCAGGTGATCTCGCAGGTAAAGGCGCTGAAGGGATCCGGGGAGTATGTCAAGGCCCGGGAGGCCCGGATTTATGAGATCGCCGCCCTGGGATCGCGTAGGGGAAAAGAGGAGGTCAGCCGAGAAGTGCTATTGGCGCGATGGAATCAGGCCCTCCAAGAAAAGGGATTGTCCCTGGAGGGGCTAAAAGAACATGCGTTGAAGGAGGCGGCCAAGGTAGGGAAGGAGGAGAAAGAACCGGATGGGAAAGAAGTTGTGCGGCAAGCGGCCGGTGCGGTGACCGAGCGGGAGGCCGTCTTTTACCGGGAGGCTATTCTCAAGATTGGGTTAAAACTTTCGCTGGGAGAGAAGGGGATTAGGGAGTTGGAGGGAGACTATCGGGGATTGGTAAAAGACAAAGAGATTAAGCGTCTGGGCTGGGATCATGAAGGCCGGGAGGTTTTTACCACAAAGGAGATGCTCAAGATTGAAAGGGCGATCCTGGCCGATGTTCGCAAGGGACAAGGAACACTGGAAGGGGTGAATCCCCAAAAGGTTCAAGCTTACCTTCAGGGACTCCAATCACAAGGGACCCATCTCACCAGAGATCAAAAAGAGGCCGTCCGGACGATTGCCAAGTCAAGCGACGCCGTTGTCCTGATCCAAGGGGATGCCGGGACCGGAAAGACAGCGGCCATGGCCCACGTGAAAACCCTGATGGAACGTGAAGGGTGGTCAACCCGTGGCCTTGCCTTTACCGGAAAAGCGGCTGCGGAGCTTCAACGGGGTAGCGGGATTGAAGGGATAACCATCGCAAGTTTTTTAAACCAACCAGAAAATCCGAAAGGCCAGGAACTCTGGGTTGTGGATGAGGCCTCCATGATTGGGTCAAAGGATCTCTATAGGCTCCTTGGACTTGCGGAAAAAGGCCAAGTAAAAGTGGTCCTAATCGGGGATCGAAAGCAGTTTCAGGCGATTGATGCGGGGAGGATGTTTTCGATACTTCAGGAGAAAGGTCATGTCCAGACGGTCAAGATGACAGAGACCATTCGACAGAAAGATGCGGGGCTGCGAGAGACGGCTCGTGCGGTCAGTCTCAGAGAGATCGGCCGGTCCTTTGAGCTGCTTGAAAGGGAAGGGCGACTGGTGGAGATTTCAGACCGTGATGAACGTCTGAAAACGGTGGCCCAGGAATACATAAAATTTCTGGATCGGGGCAAGACCGCTCTGGTTCTTACTGCCTTGAATCAAGACAGAACGGCCTTAAATCACGAGATCCGATCCCAACGGGTATCCCGTGGGGATCTTTTGGAAGGGCGTCCCTTTCAGGTACTTGAAACAACCAACATTCACCCCGCATGGGCGACACAGGCCGATGCCTACACACCGGGGCAGGTGATTGTGACCACCGGAAAGATCGGGGAGCTGAAGGCCGGGACCCGGATGGAGGTGGTGGGGATCAATCCTGAACAAAATACCTTGATCGCTCAGGTCACGGAAAAGAACGGTTCCAAGCGCCGGGTGGAGATTGATCCGGGGCAATTTAGCAAGAAGCTTTCTGTATATCAGACAGCGGAGAGAAACTTTTCGGAGAGGGATCGGGTTGTGTTCTTAAAGAATGACCGTCTCATCGGAATTCAGAACGGGATGGTGGGAAAGATCGAAAGACTGGATGACCGTGGAAATCTACAAGTGAAGACCCTGGAGGGTCGGGAAATCCGATTCCATCTGGAAAGAGGTCCAAGATCGTATCCCTATCTCACCCATGCCTACGCGCTTACGGAATATAAATCTCAGGGGCAAACGGTGGATGCCGTTCTCTGGCATGCCCAGGCGAAAGACACCTTTCAGGAGATGAACACCGCCAACTCATTTTATGTCTCGATCACGCGGGCGCGAAACGATGCAATGGTTTTCACCGATTCAAAAGAAGATCTTAAAGAACAAGTCTCACGCGAGCAGGCAAAGACCAGCACCCTGGATTATCCTGAGAAGGATTCGGACTCAAAACAAGATCGAGAAGTGGATGAAGGCAAGGTGATGGAACGAGAAGATAATGCCAGAATACAGACTGAAAGCTGAAATCATCCGGCGCTCTCAATCAGATCGTTGGGAGACTGCTAAATTAGAATGGGATCTGAGTATCATATACAAAGCGGATCAGCCTGAAAGCTGCTTATGCGGGCACTTCCCCATTAAGGAAATCTGTGTTCTAAGAAACAGGTTGAATCATCGATCAACTGCCGTAGGGAATTGCTGTGTTAAGAAATTTATCGGGCTTCCCTCGGATAAGATATTTCAGGCCGTCAAAAAGGTTCGAAAAGATAAAAAGAAATCGTTGAATAAAGAAACCATAAGTTATGCCTACGAGAAAGGCTGGATTGATGATTGGGAGTACGCTTTCTCACTCAATACGATGAGGAAGCGAAATCTTTCAATCAAACAGCTTCACTTTCGCAAAAAAATAAATGAGAAAATGCTATTTAACCTGAGGCGAAGCAAGCAATAAAGAAAATTCTGACTCAACTTTTATGAGGTTCGTTAAAAAATTCCCTAATATCCCGTCATTTCTGTGACAGGATCTGATATCCCATGGCTCGATAACCACGCTGACGTTTGTCCCACATCCGGGCAAGTTGCCGCTGGTCGTACTCGATGTAATCATAAATGCGGACATTTTGTTTGTCGGTATGTTCCCGGTGAAGGCGACCGGTATATTGCTGGAGTGTTCCTTTCCATGAAATCGGCATGGCCAGAACCAAGGTGTCAAGCGGCGGATGGTCAAAGCCTTCACCAATCAAACGGCCTGTAGCGAGGAGTACGCGAGGAGCGAAGTCATCCAGTTCGGAAAGCTTTGCGCGTATGATTGTACGCTGCTTCTTTGAAAGTCGTCCGTGTAGGACAAAGCAGTACTCGATTTCATCACCAAGGGCTTCACGCAGCAATTCCAGATGCACCGTCCGTTCTGTCAGAACCAGAATTTTCCGGCCTTCCTGATATGCGGTCAGAATATTTTGTGTGATGCGTCGGTTTCGACCGGCATCGTTTGCGAGGATGCGGAAAACATCCTGAATCCCGGATTCCGGGGGGATCTCCGGCGCCAGCAGGTGTTGTGGCCAAACCTCGAGTTGAGTCGGAGCACTTTTGGGTTGTGCGGCGATATGACGGATTGGGCCGCACTGCATGAAGATGATCGGTTGATGACCGTCTCTGCGGATTGGCGTGGCCGTCAGGCCAATGACATTCCTGGCCTTGGCCTGCTTGAGGATTGCCTCGAAAGAAAAGGCCGAGAGGTGATGACATTCGTCAATGATAATTTGCCCGTACCCATCGAGAAGTTCCGCGAGATCTTCGCGTCGTGACAGCGACTGCATAACAGCGATATCGATCTTACCGGTGAGTTTCTTCTTCCCGCCACCGATTACGCCTAGGGTCCCCTTGGGCAGATCAAGGAAGGTCGTCAATCGTTCCTGCCACTGCCGGAGCAGTTCGGTGCGATGCACAAGGATCAGGGTACTCACCTTGCGCCGTGCGATCAGCGCAGCGGCGATGACCGTCTTGCCGGAAGCGGTTGGAGCACTTAGAACGCCAACCTGGTAAGTCAGCATCGTTCTGAGTGCTGCTTTTTGATCTTTTCTAAGCTTGCCAATGAACTTGACGGCGACTTTGCAGCCAGACAGACGCTCATCTTGAACCTCCGCTTGAATGTTGTTTTGTTTCAGCAGTTCCAGCACCGCATCCAGGCATCCCCGTGGCAGGCCGATGTGTTGCGGGAAGTTCTCGGCGCAGCCGATGATGCGTGGCTTGTTCCAGACCGGTAGACGCATGGCCTGCGCTTTGTAGAATTCGGGATTCTGGAAGGCGGCCAGGCGGATCAGTCGGTTCGTCAATGGCTGAGGCAGATCGGCCTTGGCAATAAAGATCTGGTTGGCTAAAATCAGCGGTAGAGATTCTGGCGACGGCCCTGAAATCCGGCTGGAAACAGGCAAAGGTCGTTGCCACGGCTTACGTTCGTCCTCTTCGGCAACAAAGGCCACATCAAGCGGATGTCTTCCACCCGTGGCCCTCAGGACGGCACTTTCGAGTTCAGGCCGAGACATGAGCCGGACAGACGCCAGAAAAGCCCATTGATCCGGGTAGGGAGAAAAGTTCACATCAACAAACACGCTGTATCCCTGCTCTCGAGGTTGTTTCTGTAAAGGAAGCGCGATCAGGTTGCCGAAACCACCCTTGGGCTGCGTGTCCTGGTTGGGAAACATCCGATCATAGCTGGAGAGTGTGAGCTGCCGTGTACGGTCACAAGTGTGGCTGATCAGGGCCGCGCCGAGTTGTCGCGCCTCGCGAGCGGGAACCGGGTCGGCAAAGAAGATCCAGACATGTGCCCCCTTTCCGGATCGGGAGATTTCCAGTGCAGCAGGGATGTCCAGCTCTCGGCACGATTGTATAAAGGCCAGGGCATCCTCGCGCCAGTCGGCTTCATCGAAATCGGCGGCCAGAAAATAACAAGTATCGTCGGATAAGAGCGGATAAACGCCGACCGTATGCTGACCGGCCAAGTGGCCATGGATGACCTGATCTGTGACCGGCAACAGGAGCCGCTGGTCGCAGTCGCCGCACTTGATTTGCGGTTTGTTGCACACGCCAGGTTTCCACTCGTTGCCACAGGCCGGGGAATAGCCCGACTTGCCTTTGGCCGATTCCCAGCGCAGAGGATAAACATCGGTGCGACCCTGGAATAGGCGGCGGAAGAGAGCGACTTTTTCTTTGGTGGAAAGCGGCGCGCTGGATGATTCTGAAGTTCCTTGGATCGATTCTTCCGCTGGAGCAGATTCTTCTTTCCACCGAATGCCGTGCTTGGTCAGCAGAGTCTTGAGGTGTGTGTTTTCTTTCCGCAACTGCTGCAACTCATTGCCTGCGGGGGAACCTGATTCCACAAGTTCTGTGGTGAATATGTCGCGGCTCATGTCATTCCTTGCCGTTTCCTTTGAGAAATACATTTAAATGAATGGTATCATAAAGGAACCTCTGAATAAGTGTTGAGAATAAGGCGGCAACAGGAAATTGGCTGCCCCGCCACCCGGCACACTGCTACAGCAGAGTGCCAAGCCCGTCTGCCCCAAGGGGCTCCCCTCGCTTACACCCTGTCCTGCGGTCGGAACAGCGTGCAAATAAGCGCCCCCTCCCAATGATCCTGACATTAACCATTTTGTGCCAATAACTTAAAAACATTGAGAATTTTTTATCTTAAGATTATACTTTCGGAATCTATCCATGTATTCGTACATGGTAATGGCATCTGAGTCAACGATATGGTGGCCGTCGCATGAACACTGAAGCAGATACCTGTAGGAAATATGTTCTCCCAAAACTCATCCAGGCGGGTTGGGATAATGAACCGCATTCCTTCACGGAACAGAGGACCTTTACCGACGGCCGTATTGTCCTGCTCGGGAATAAGGTCCGTCGCCGCCCCCAAAAGCGTGCAGATTACCTTTTGCGTTATACAAGGGACTTCACGATTGCAGTCGTTGAGGCCAAAGCAGAACATAAGTCGCCGGGTGATGGGTTGCAGCAGGCCAAGGAATATGCCGAGATCCTTGGCCTGAAATTCGCCTACGCCACGAATGGTCACGGAATTATCGAGTTCGATTATCTGACCGGGAAAGAGCGACAAGTCGATTCTTTCCCATCTCCATCCGCACTTTGGTCCCGGCTCTGCGAATCCCAAGGCCTGAATGATCAGAAGGAGGTTCAGCGCCTCTTAGCCCCCTTTAATCACACCTCCGGAAAAATCCCGCGTTATTATCAGGAAATTGTCGTGAACCGCGCCGTGCAAGCGATTCTCCAGGGAAAACGGCGGATTTTGCTCACCATGGCAACCGGAACGGGGAAGACGGTTGTCGCTTTCCAGATCTGTTGGAAACTCTGGAACACCCGATGGAATCAAGCGGATGCCTACAGACGACCGAAAATTCTGTTTCTTGCGGATCGGAACATTTTGGTAGACGACCCCAAGGATAAGGATTTTGCCCCGTTTGGCGATGCCCGGTGGAAAATCGAAAAGGGTGACGCAAACAAAGGCCGGGAGATCTATTTTGCAACCTACCAATCCATTGCGAAAGATGAGCGCCGTCCGGGCTTATATAAAGAGTATGCGCGTGATTTCTTTGACCTCATTATCGTCGATGAGTGTCACCGCGGCAGCGCACGGGACGAAAGCAACTGGCGTGAAATCCTGGAATACTTTGAGCCTGCCTGCCAGTTGGGGATGACGGCGACACCCTTAAGAGAAGATAATCGGGACACTTATCGATACTTCGGTCAACCGATATACCAGTACAGCCTGAGGCAGGGAATCGACGACGGCTTCCTCGCACCGTATCGGGTGCATCGGGTCATCACCTCTTATGATGCGGCGGGCTGGAGACCGAGCCAGGGCGATCTTGACCGGTATGGCCGCGAGATTCCAGACGAAGAGTATTATACGAAGGATTTTGAGCGGATTGTCGCCCTGCGTACCCGGACGAAGGCGATTGCACATCATTTGTCCGAGTTTATGAGGAAAACAGACCGATTTGCGAAGACAATCATTTTTTGTGTCGATCAGGAACATGCGGATGAAATCCGCCGGGCATTGAACAATCTCAACACCGATCTGGTTCAAAAATATTCGGATTACGTGTGCCGCGTGACCTCTGAAGAGGGTGCCATCGGCAGGGGACACCTGGGCCGGTTCCAGGATGTGGAGACCACATCTCCTGTGATTCTGACGACATCGCGGTTATTGACCACCGGTGTCGATATCCCGACCTGTAAAAATATTGTTCTGGTCCGCGTCGTTGGGTCCATGACGGAATTTAAACAGATGATTGGGCGAGGAACGCGGGTTCGCGATGACTATGGAAAACACTTCTTCAATATCCTGGACTATACCGGGAGTGCGACACGGCTCTTTGCCGACCCTGAGTTTGATGGAGATCCGGTTGGAATTACAGAGATCCAGATCGATGATGAGGGAGCGGCGATCCCTGGAACTGAAAAGCTTGAAGCAACAGAATCGGTACCCGATGCCGAGTATGTACGAGCGGAAGAAAGGCCCATCATTGCAGAAGGGAAGGAAGAGGAGCGACGTAAATATTACTTTGATGGGGGTCATGTTGAGATTGCGGCACATCTGGTTTACGAGCTTGACCCGGAGGGAAAACAGCTTCGAGTGATCCAATTTACAGACTATACGGCTGAAAAGGTCAGAACACTTTACCGCTCCGCCGCTGAGCTGAGAACCGACTGGGCAAACCCTGAAAAACGCTCGGAGATTATCGATCAACTGGCTGAGTGCGGAATCGATTTCGGAGAACTCGCAACGGCGGCGAATCAACCCGATGCCGACCCCTTTGACCTGCTTTGTCATCTGGCTTTCAACGCGCCGCTCCGGACCAGGCTGGAACGGGCGGACCGCTTACGGAAGGAGAAAAACGATTTCTTCGATCAATATGGGTTGCAGGCCAGGACCATTCTCGATGCGCTTTTGGAAAAATACGCAGAACATGGCACGGCTCAGTTCGTCTTCCCTGATGTTCTCAAGATACCGCCGATATCCGCTCATGGAAACGTCCTTGAGATCGCCGGTTTCTTTGGAGGGCCGGACAAGCTTCGGGAGGCGGTGCATCAGTTGCAAACATTGCTGTACGCTGCGTAACGATTCATCTCACCCGTCTTTTCCTCCGTGGCGTCGTTGCTGTGGTGCTCGAATCCTCACGTATGGACACATATGCTCCGGTTTTCCGCTCCTCGCGTCTTGCCACGAAGAAAAATAGTGGCAACCTGAAGCGTTACGAGTCTGCATGACATATACCTTACATTAAGTGTAAGGTATATGCATAAAAACCCTTGACATCATCTAAGATATATTGCAAAATACTTACAGTTAATGTAAGGATTTTGTTAAATGAAGAGTGACCCGAGAGAAACAGAAAGAGCGCTGATGGAGATTGCGGGAGAACAAGGCGGCTATTTCACCGCTGCTCAGGCCCTCTCGGTCGGCTACACCTACCGCCAGCAGAATTATCACAAGAACCGGGGCAACTGGCTCTATATTGACCATGGCCTCTACCGGCTCCGCAACTACCCGGAAGGCGAACATGAAGACCTGATCCGCTGGTCATTTTGGAGCCGCAACCGATGTGGTGAATTTCAGGCAACCGTCTCTCATGACACCGCCCTGGCGATTCACGATCTGGGCGATGTCATGCCGGGCAGGGTTCATCTCACCGTGTCGTCCGGCTTTCGTAAAAAGGCCCCTGGCGGATGTATCCTCCACACGGCGGGTCTTGATTCCTATGACATTGAACACCATCATGGTTTTAATGTAACGACCCCCCTGCGGACGCTTCTTGATGCGGCGGGCAGCCCGCTTAGTCAGGATCTTCTCGATGGCGCTGTTCGGGATGCACTCAGGCGAGGAATCGTACGGGCCAAACAGCTTCTTTCTGCTGAGCTTCCAAAAGAAGCCCAAAAAAGGCTTCGTACTTCTGTGGAAGTTTCTGAGCGAGTGGAGATCGTGCGTGCCTGAATCCCGGTACAAGACTGCGGGTGCGTTCCGACAATCGCTTGAGAGCCGTCTAAACCAGACCTCCAAAGACCGCGGTGTTGATCTGGCGCGCTTGCGTCGTCGTGTGGCGTTTGAACGCCTGCTCGCGCGTCTTTTTACCGATTCAAAGCCACGCTGGCTGTTGAAAGGGGGCTATGCCATCGAGCTTCGTTTTCAGAATCTGGCGCGGGCAACAAAAGATATCGATCTCTCAGCCCCTGATCTGAGCAGCGACCATCTTGCCGGGAAAAACCAGATCCAAATGATCCGGGATCGGCTCCAGGATGATCTCGACAGCGACCTGGGCGATTGGTTTCATTTTATTTTGGGAGAGGCGTCCTCTCCTTTAGCTGGTGCACCCTTGGGTGGGGAACGTTTCCCCGTTGAGGTGCAATTGGACCATCGACTCTTTACGCGGTTCAATATCGATGTGGGTATAGGAGATGCCGTCGTCACTGAGCCGGAATGGATTACCGGTCACGAACTCTTGAGCTTTGCCGGAATCTCTCCCGCCCACATCGCTGTCTTGCCGCTGGGTCAGCAATTCGCCGAGAAAATACACGCATATACCCTTCCGCGTGAGCGGGAAAATTCCAGAGTGCGGGATTTGATCGATCTGGTTCTCCTAATTGAGCAAGGCCTTCCTCCAATTGAGCGTGTGCTTCATGCGCTCTCCGCAACCTTCGACCGCCGGGCAACACATCCCCTGACATCGCAATTGGACCGGCCACCCGAGAGCTGGCGCTTACCCTACGCTGCACTCGCGGATGAATATGGTTTGAGCGTAAACACAGTTGAGGCCGCCTACGCGTGTCTTTCGGCCTATTGGAGCAAATTAAACATTTCTGTGGAGCAACAACCTTCATCTTCGTAGAGGAAGACCAAATCATATGAGACGGACAAAAAGAAAAGACCAGCCGCTGACCACCGCACAGCAACTCGGCAGCGTGATTAAGTCGTCACGGGATATCATGCGGAAAGATAAAGGCTTGAATGGCGATCTCGACCGCCTGCCGATGTTGACCTGGATCATGTTCCTCAAATTTCTGGATGATCTGGAGAGGATGCGGGAGCAGGAGGCCGCCATCGGAGGAAAGCGGTTTCGCCCTGCCATTGCACCGCCTTATCGTTGGCGTGATTGGGCGGAAAAGCCAGAAGGGATCACGGGGGACGAACTGATCTCCTTCATCAATAACGAAGAGGCGGTACGCCCCGATGGATCACGAGGAGCGGGCCTGTTTGCCTATCTGCGAAGTCTTCAGGGGGCAAATGGCGGAGACCGCCGCGACGTCATCGCAACGGTTTTCAAGGGGACGATCAACCGGATGATCAACGGCTATCTCCTGAGAGATGTCATCAACAAAGTAAACAGTATCCACTTTACATCAAGTGAAGAGATCCACATCCTGGGGCACCTCTATGAATCGATGCTCAAGGAGATGCGGGACTCGGCCGGGGATTCCGGCGAGTTTTACACGCCCCGTTCCGTCGTCCGTTTCATGGTCGCCGTGACCGACCCCCGTCTCGGCGAGAGTGTGCTTGATCCGGCCTGTGGTACCGGCGGTTTTCTGGTCGAATCCTTTAACCATCTGGAAAAGCAATGCAAGACCGTCGAAGACAGAACGGTTCTTCAAACAAAAAGTATCTTCGGCGGCGAGGCCAAACCCCTTCCCTATCTTCTCGCGCAAGTGAACCTGCTTCTGCATGGTTTGGAGTCCCCTCAGATCGATCCCGGAAACAGCCTTCGTTTTCCCCTTCATGAAATCGGGAAGAAAGAGCGGGTTGATATCATCCTGACCAATCCCCCTTTTGGCGGTGAAGAAGAACGGGGCATCCTTTCCAACTTCCCCGAAGATAAGCGGACCTCTGAAACAGCCCTGCTTTTTTTACAACTCATCATGCGGAAGCTGTGCCGGGGATCGAAGCCGGGCCGCGCTGGTGTGGTTGTGCCGAACGGAACGCTCTTTGGGGATGGCGTCTGCGCGCGGATCAAGGAAACGCTCTTGAAGGAATTCAACCTCCATACCATTGTCCGCCTGCCCAACGGGGTCTTCGCTCCGTATACGTCCATTCCGACAAACCTCCTCTTTTTCGACCGTTCCGGTCCGACGAAGGCGGTTTGGTACTACGAGCATCCGCTTCCGGAGGGCCGAAAGCAGTATACGAAGACGAAGCCTCTCCAGTATGAAGAATTTACGCCCTGCCTGGAATGGTGGAACAAACGCGAAGAAAATGAACACGTATGGAAGGTGCAAGCTTCGGATATCTTGGACAATGGCTGCAACCTGGACATCAAGAACCCACGGGGGAAAAAAGATTTTGAGCATCTGCCACCGGAACAATTGGTTGAGGATATCGTGAAGAAGGAAGAGCGCATTTTGGTCATTATGGGGGAAATAAAAAGGGTATTGTCTGAGGGGATAAAACATGAGTAAGTCGTGGCCGAGGGTGCCGCTGGGAGAAATCCTCTCCAAGTCTGATGAATGGATCGACATCGAGCCGGATGAGCGATACAAAGAAGTTACCGTGCGGCTTTGGGGTAAGGGGGTTGTCCAGCGCCGTGAGGTGGCTGGTGTGGAAATTTCTGCGACGAGAAGGCGGGTGGTGCGATCAAAGCAGTTTATCGTCTCACGCATTGATGCCCGGAATGGAGCGTTTGGGCTGATCCCAGAACACCTTGACGGGGCAATCGTTAGCAATGATTTTCCCGTCTTTAACATGAATCGTTCACGAATTATCCCACGCTTCATCGAGTGGATGAGCAAAACAGAAAGATTTGTTGATCTATGTCGAAAAGCAAGTGAAGGCACGACCAATCGTGTTCGACTAAAAGAAGATCGGTTCCTTGAAACGGAAATTCCGCTTCCTCCACTTTCAGAACAACGGTGGATTGTGGAACGGATAGAGGAATTGGCGAAGAAAATCGAGGAAGTCCGAACCTTCCGTAAATCGGTTGAGAATGACGAGCATCGGATGTTGCTTTCTGTATTTCATCAAATAACTGCCGGGACACAGCGTCTCCCGATGAATGAGGTGGCACCCCTGTCCAGACGCCCAATCAGCGTCGATTACGAAAAAGAATATCCTCAAATAGCTGTACGATCCTTTGGTAGAGGGACATTCCACCAACCCGTCCTGCTAGGTGCTGAGATAACGTGGCAAAAACCTTATCTTGTTAAGAGTGGGGATATTCTGATCAGTAACATCAAAGCGTGGGAGGGGGCTGTAGCTGTTGCCACAGAAGTAGATAACGGTCGGTTTGGCTCACATCGATACCTAACGTGCGTGCCAGTTCAAAAAGTCGCAACTGCGCTGTTTGTCTGTTTCTACCTCCTCACGGCCGAAGGCCTTCATGAACTGGGGGAAGCTTCCCCTGGTAGCGCAGATCGGAATCGGACTTTGAGTGCCAAAGGCTTAATGAAGATTTTGATTCCCATCCCATCCTATGAAGAGCAGCAGCGTTTTGATGCACTGTTTCGACAAGTGGAAGTGCTGAAGAATTTGCAAGCGGAAACCGCCGCCGAACTTGACGCCCTTTTGCCTTCAATACTGGACAAAACATTTAAGGAAGGTTTTTGAATACAGATATACCCGAACAACCAATGTTTTCCAATTGTGTGCCAAATGCAGTGTAAGCGATGGTAGTTTAAGCAAATATAAACACGGGGTTTTTTAGTAAACCATGCGTGATGACTTTTCGGAAAGAATAAAACGACTACTCGAAAATCGAGTTGGCTCTCGTTGCTCTAAACCTGATTGTCTGCACCCTACAAGTGGTCCAAGCACTGATCGGGGAAAACGGTTGAATATAGGTGTTGCAGCACACATCACTGCTGCGTCTCTTGGAGGTCCACGGTATGACCAAAGACTTTCTGATAGTGAAAGGAAATCGGAAGGAAATGGAGTTTGGTTCTGCCAGAACTGCGCGAAACTTGTAGACAATGATCCAAAAGGATATTCGGCAGAGGTACTCACAGAATGGAAGTTATCAGCGGAAGCCAGAGCCTTAGCATCAATCCAAGGGACTTCACCTCTGAGCCATGATATTCAGGAACGAGCATCATTCTTGGTGTTATCTAATCAATTTGATCATCTTGCTGGGTATGTGTCTGGTGAGACCATGGAACGTCTTGAACTCATGCGTAAAGCCTGGCGGGAAGGACGCAAGGCTGAAGCAATCGGATGGGTGAAGAATCTTAAAAGTAATAATAAGCTGTGGTCGGTTATTCCTCCCGAAAGTAAAGCCAAGGTTTTGTGTTTTGAGGCCAGGCTTGGGTTAGACTCGAGTGGTAAAGTTAACCGGTGCAAAGAGCTGGCTGATCAAGCGCAGGCTCTATTCCCTTCTGACAATCAATCAAGACTCCGGGCCTTACTTGCCTATTATGAATCTGGTCCGGAAGCAGCTATAACCTATCTCGGGGGTGAGGAAGATCTTGATAGCCTGAACCTCAAAGCGGCTCTGCTCCTTGATATGGGAAGGGTAGAGGAAAGTAGGACCGCCCTCAATCTTGAAGGTAATGGTCTTAAACCGAACGCTGAAACTTTTCGGCTTAAGGCACTTTCATCCCTAGCGACAAAGGACATACCACGAGCGCGACTTGAAATCCAGAAAGCAATGGAGCGTGAGCCGCGTTGGGAGTGCATCCAATTCTCGACCGCTTTAATCGACTATTTCAGCTCTTTATCTCCAGCTGCCTTACCGGACGGTGCAGTCTTATGGCCAGAACCAGTCGATTGGGCCTTAATTAAGCGCGACGATGAAAGCCTTATCCGTCTACAAGAAGCTTCAAAAATATTCCGGGATCTTGTGGAACTTCCTGACAAGAAAAATGAAGAACGACAAAGGCTTGAGTTATGGAGCTTAGCCTGCATCGCAAATGACCCAGACCGTCAAGAAGAAGCCATCACATGCTGCCAGAAGATTCTAGAAGATGATCGGACCAACTATGGTGCTATTGCGTGGGCGACAGCACGACACTTTAAGTTCGATCTAAAGCCGAGCCAGAAAGCACTCGGAAAGATGGTAAGAGATGGTATGGCATTAATCCCCCACATCATTGCTCTAGTTATTTGTTATCTGGAATCAAAAAGGTCTCAAAGGGCGTTGAAACTTTTGAAGGTTACAAAAGAAATATTCCATAAGCATGGT